>CAXXGM010000004.1:0-70086 GCA_963677325.2 Prolixibacteraceae bacterium | reverse complement strand
GATCAAGTTAATGAGTTTCATCATAGACCTTTATCTTTTTAATAATTTCAGGTTCCGCCTGATCATACATTTCAAGGATAAAATCATCATTAAAACAGAGTGTACGTTCGTCAAATTTCATATCCGAAAGACGATCGAAAAGCCTTTCTTTGGCAGCCTGCAGATCTTTGCCATAAATATGAAATGAATCAGCCTGCCAGTTTAATCTTCCGAGTTTAACCACTTTCCCGGTTTTACCGGCCACTCCGGCGGCAATTATTTCTTTGTTAAACTGAATAAAACCAAACATATTCATAAAATTGGCTCCCCAGGCATCATTACTTCTGAACCGGATGTTGCAATTTAACCAATATATTCCATCCTCATCTTCCAGTATCCGGTACCAGAGTGATTGCAGGCATGGCGGATCATAACAATCATTGTCAATGTTTGGCATCCAGGTGATCATTTGCGCCTGCCGCGTGAATGGCTGGGCAGAAAGCTTTTTTATTACTGATTCAATCTGGTCAATTTTAAAATCACCCGCTTCGGTTGAAGATCCGTCAATTAATTCCTTCCAGGTACCATAGGCCTTAAGCCTACCGTGGTAAGTGTATTCCCACCGGGTGTCGCTTTCTACGTTCATGTTTTTGGTCCAGTGATCTTTAAACCCCTTTAATTCAAGAACATATTCCTTTAGATCGTCTATCCCTCCGGGAAAAGCCATGTGTATCATCGGGTCGCTTTCGGGCTCCTCGATAGTGATATTCATAGTACAATCCATGCTAAGCGGATCGCCCGGTTTATCGTACTGCGTTTTGAAGCGGGTACCTTTCTCATATAAGGCGACAAGCGCTGATTCATAAGCCTCGGCGAGAGTTCTTGCTGTCACTGAAATAACAGGAATATTCTTCATGATAGGTGAGTTTGATTTTTGATAAAAATAGAAAAAAAATTAATAGGGAAAGGCTTTGGACTATAGGCTTTAGGCTTAAGGCCGAAGGAGAAACTCAAAGATGCAGTCTGAACCTACAGTCTTCAGCCTGCAGCCTACAGCCTTTCTTAAAACCCAACCTTGATCAGCCCAGGATTTGTTCCAGTAATGCATCTTCCACCTTCGGAAGTAACAATAAAAGTATTTTCAATACCTACCATTCCAATATTCTTTATTCCTTTCTTCGGCTCCAGGGCAAAAACCATCCCTTCCTGAATTGGTTCGTCAAATCCCTTTGCAATGACCGGAAGTTCATCGATAGTCAATCCAACGCCATGGCCTAAAAATTTGACTCTCCTGTTACCGAATCCCATGAAATTTTCAAGAAAATCGGTGCTGAGATTATCCATGATAGTATCATATATCACGGAAGGTATGGCTCCGGGCTTTAACATTTCTGCAATTCTGTTTTGAATATCCACACAATGATGATGTGCGGTAATGGCTTCTTCCGGAAGTGATGAGCCAAACATGTAGATGGTTGTTTTGTCGGTATGATATCCATCTACGCCACAACCTGTATCTACAAAAACCAAATCTCCTTTGTGCAGGGTACTTTCTCTGCTTCCTAACATGGGTACGGCAGGGCTGAGACCCATATTTCCGCCGGGACCATTAAAACAGGTGGGATAGATTGAACTTACGCCAAACCCGATCTGGCCGAGTACGGCCTGGGTATCGAACATGTTAAACCGTGAAATGCCATGGTAACCTTCCTTTATCATCAACGCATAAAGATCTGTTGAAAAATCAGTTTCATTAATTCCTTCCCGAAGCATTCCAGGCACAATCTCTTCCTGTACTCTTTGGTGAATCCTTCCTGATTCTTCTATAATTGAAATCTCATATGGACTTTTAATAGCTCTGACGGCCATCAATTCCAGATCCAGGGGTTTTACATCAGTGAATAGAAAATATTTCTGAACACGCTGCAACATGGCAAGCGGAACAAACTCTGTTTCCAGGTAGATCGTGTCAGGAAAACTGACCATGGATGCTGCTGCATCCCGATAACTATCCATTGGTTTTATGAGAGGGAACAAGGATTCATCCAAAGCTCTCTCGTAACTGCGGCGCACCCATAGAACAGCTTCCTGATCACGGGGAATGATCAGCATCCCTTCCTGCATGGTACCGGTAAAATAGTATTGATTAATCTTGCTGAATATAATCGCTGTTTCCCATTCAGGATTTTTCTTATTCATTTCATTTCGGAAACGGCTAAGTCGTGAATTTAATTCACTTAGAGGAACTTTTTTCATTTGAAATATATTTTTGAAAGAAGGCTTTAGACTTTAGGCTGAAGGCTTTAGGAAGAGAGACTTTTCAGCCCAGAACTCTAAAGACTTAGTTTCGGGAGGTTTAATAAAAGAATTAAACTTAGCGCACGCACCCCTCTGGCCTACAGTCTAAAGCCTAAAGCCTCTAATGAGATCCTAAAAGATAATCCACAAGATTGGTGGCTGCTTTCAGATTATCAAAATCTGCAGGTAAATATTTATGATCAATGTACTCGTTGTAAATCCATGGATCTCCTACTGCAAATACAAAACCCTTTCCGTATTTTGATTCTGCCATATAAGCTTCATTATTATCCTTCAATACCGGTTTGGCATTATTCCAGGTTTCAATTGAAGAAACCTCTTTCAGATAAATCTTTTTTACGCCTCTGAACAATGGGTGAGCGGGAAAGTCGGTTTCTGCTCCCATATTCCAGTTAGTGCCGGTAACCTTGTTTAAAGTAACGGGGTTAAAATGCATACCGAATACCTTTGCAAGATTGTTGAGGTGAGTAAATTCACAATTCGGCCTATCATTTGCCAAAATTAAAAGTACGCCCCCTTTTTTTACCCAATCTGAAATAGTTTTGATGTCATCCTTCTGAATGTAATTCGGTTTGGGATTCTCTGAAGTAGTATCTGGATCTACAATAATATAGAGATTAAGTCCTTCAATGCTTTTTTTCTCAGGTTTGCTGATAGTCTTCAACTGTGCTCCCCTACTTTTGAAAATATCACCCAGCTGCGAGAATCCGCTATTGCTGGTATCTTCCCACGTATAATGATAAACTTTCCCTGTCTTCTGATTAATTTCATGATTAAACCAGTTATCCAATCCAACTGTTCTTTGACCGTAACCGGCACTGCTAAAAGAAAATATCGTGGTAAATAACATCAGTTTCAACGTGATAAAGGCGGGCTCCATTTTCATTGGATTTTGGTTAAAATACTCACTAAAGATAGAAAATATTCACCATTTATATAAGACTGAGGCTGAATGTTCATATCTTATTCGGAAAAATGTGACCACTAACTGCGCTCTATGATATTTTCTATTTCTTCATTAAAATTGACCTTAATTTAATTAATTATGCGAATTAAGGGTTGAAATGTTGAAATTTAATGCTGAAGGCATGATATGATTATAGAACAATCGGATAAAAAGTGGCCCAAAATACCGAAGGTATGACATGATAATGTCACCGCTTCGCGGTTCTGTAGCCAACACACATTATCATTCTACAATCATAACGACCCTTCGGGTTTGTTACTACTCAACACTTAATTCGCATTAATTAACCGAAAATAACTCAGCCAATTTTTTGTCAAGTTCATTTTCATTTTCTTTACTAAACCCGTCCCATTGCCCAACTATTTTACCGCTTTTATCAATTAATATTTGCCTGGGAATAGGGTACACGAAGTAATTTTCATAAATATCATCCTTGGTAAAGTAATCTGGGCCTAAAGCACATTTTTCAGCAACCGGAACAGGATGCCAGTTTTCAATATTCTCCTGCTTGACGGCTGCAATCCATTCATCTCTATTTTCATCTTCAGAAACGGATATTATTTCGAAACCTTTTGAATGATATTTTTTGTAGACTTCTTTTAAATGAGGGAAACTTGCACGACAAGGTCGGCACCAACTTGCCCAGAAATCCATTAAAATGACATTTTTACCCTTGAATTCCGAAAGAGTTACAGTCTGTTTATTCAGATCAGTTGCTTTAAAATCAGGAGCGTTTGCTCCAATGCGGTTGTTTTCCTTCTTAGAAATATCTTTTTTTATAATTATTCCATCTCTGCTATTCCGAACTGGCACAGCTAAACTGTTGTATGCAGATTTTAAAGAATCAAGAGGAATTAATTTATACCTAAGCAATAAATCGGCCGATAAAAATGATTTTGGATGCGACTTCACAAATTCAAAATTGCGGGCATATTCCTCATTGTGTATTATTCCAAGCTTTTTATATTCATTGGTCAATTTCTCCTTCAAAAGTATATCTCCGGGATTCTTGGAAAGACTATCCCTGATAGAAGTAATAATAGTAAATACACTATCATTACGTTTTAATACTGACTTTTTCATTAAATTAAGTTCATTCAGTTCATCCTGGGATTTCGATCCTGTCATTTTTAATTCCTTAAATTTGTCTTTTGTAAGACTAACATTCATGTCAGCAGGTTCAATATAAATACTTGCGATATTTAATTCCTTATCATTTCTGTTAAGATTTGGTTCGCCGACAGCGATTAATTCAGCAGAGGTAGGCTCGGTAATTTTTCCTTTAAAAACAAACTTACCATCTTTTATTTCTGCAGTGTCATTTACCCATTTATACTTTTTGCTGCTTTCATAGCTTAAAATAATGCGTCCCGTTTTTACGCCGTTTATTTTTCCATGCAATGTAAACGATTGAGAGTTATCTTGCCCATGTCTGCAAGAGAGATTGATCAACCCTAAAGAAATCAAAAGAATTCCCAAAGTTGTTTTCATAACAGTCATTTTTTAGTTAGTACTATTGAAGATACATAAAAGCTTGCCTTACTGGTTTAACGCTGGCCTCGTAAATGCCTGATTTTGTTTTCTCCCAAACTTACTTGATATTGTGGAATTAGAAATTTGCAAAATCTTCACAAACATTCAGCAATCCTTAATCCAACAATTCTTTTATCATCTTCTTCATCTTTTCCGATCCGGGATATGCGGTAACTTTATTCTTCATTACTCCTTTGGGGTCATAAAACAAATAGGAGGGTATATATTTGAAACCAAATTTACCCATAATATATTCCCATTCATCTTGAGACAGATAATAATGTTCTCCGCCGATACTATTGATTTTTCCTTCCCATAATTTCTTTGGAGAAGAAACACTGGTAATATATACAAAAGCTATATTTTTATCATGCAGTTCTCTTTTGACATCCCTGGTCTCTTTCATAGCGATCATACAAGGACCGCACCAGGTAGCCCAAAAATCCACCACTACTGCCTTCCCTTTGTATTTGGATATAATCGCTTTCATCAATTCTTCTTTTGGAACTGCCGGTGTCGTGTTAATGTTTGTTTTGAAATAGTTTTTTTCAGCTTCCAGTTTGATGACCTCTTCATTCTTCCTTAAAAGTATTTTCGCGATCTCTTCATCCTTAAAATAGCTCCTGATATTTTCCTTCTGTTTATCCGATAATGGTTTCAACTCGTTTTTAAACTGCCGGGCATAAGCATTGGCAACCAGCAGATCGTAGAACAAACCTTTGTCTGAACCTATCAAATCAGCCATATTCTTCTTTACTTCTTTAAGCCAGTCTTGTATTGGTGTATCTTTGATCGCGGGAATATTTAATTTTTCATTTGAAAGTATTGTCTGCAGTACCTCCGTGTACGTGCCCATTCCATTATACAAATACTGAGGGTTGCCCAGATTAAAATCTTTAAGAAACGCGTAATAAGATCTTTTCGGTTCCTGCGGAGTAAAATTATCGGGTTCTCCTTTTGGTTTTGTATTCCTGTAGTTCCGGGCTATATATTCATGATAGGTGAGAAGGCTTCCATTAAGATACTTTAATTTGCATTCATCCGTAATGTAGTTCTTTGCTTTTCCCGATAGTATCGAATCGTTTATTGATCTTTTCAATCTTTCTACCATCAGCTTTTTTATAGCCAAATGACTGAAATCTTCAGGTGTCATGGTGTAAAAAGGCTCTGAATAACGATCCTCTATGAATTTAATGAACATCTTATAGAAATTTGGCAGATCACCCGAAGCCAATCCAAGGCTGCTTGCCATATTAGCCTTTATATTGCCTGTTTCATCATAAAAAATTTCTAGTTTTGTCTCTTCCCCGGGAATCAAAGCGACACCGACAGCATTGTCCTGAAATATCTCCGAACCAATCAACCCAATATTAACATTGCATTCAACCGGAACCTCGAAGTGAAAACTGCCGTCTTCACCCAATTGAGTTTTGAATGTACTTTTCTCAGCTGTTACAGGATTTTCAACAGCCAAAATCAGCGTCGGATTTTCTTCGCCTTTTTTTAGGTGAAAATTAGTAAGCTTCCCATCCACTTTGGCTATACCTGCCTTGATGGTTGGATCAGGCAATCGATCCATATTACTATTTTCGCCGCTTTTGGCAAAAACTACCAGCAGCACGACAAGAATCGGAATAAAGACCGCCGCCATCCATCTCCATACTTTCTTTGATATCCCAAGGTTCATCATAACATAAGGTTTTTGATTTGATAAGATTAAACAGAGTTTCCGATCTGCTTTTTTATTTTTTTGTTTTGAAGGCTACTTTATAATCAAGCAAGGGGTAACCTTCGGGTGTTCTAAAATTTTTTCCGACTAAAATAAATTCGTATTCCGTGTCTGCTTTTAATTTAAGACTTAACAAGATGGATGTATTTCCATCAGCATACCTCACTCCTTCAGGTGTAACCGGATAATGCTCCTTGCCTTTCTGTCCAAGGAATTTTTTATAATTGAAACCCGGTTTCAATGCCGAACCAATCTGTATAACTTCTCTTTATCTTCTTTTTTTCGTATATCTATGATTTCCGAATATCCGTTTGGATGGACAAGCAGTGAGAGGGGGATTCCTTGCACAGTGTATTTGTCTTTAATTCCTTTTACGTCTTTCATCGCTAACACGCTACGCCAGGGAATTTGCTCTTTTTTCATAAGTATTTTCCAGCCTTCAACGGTTTCCGGTTCATCCAATGAGACATAAACCATTTCAAGCTTCCCGGTCAAATCCTTATAGACTTCTTTCAACACAGGTATCATTCTATGGCAGGGTGCACACCATGAAGCAGAAAAAACAATCAGATTATATTTTGAGGTATCTTTTATAATAGGTTCTAACCTCTCTGCATCCCATACCGGTAAAACGCTATTGCTGAAATGATTATTTTTTATATAATGATCAATCCTTTTTCCCCAGTAAGACTTTTTATTACTATCCGAAAAACAATTATAGACTTTTTCCACATCCGCTCTTGAACCGTAACGTGTAAGACAAGTTGCTAAATCATAGACTAAAGAATAAGAATCGGGATATTTTTTGGTTAGGTTTATATAACTTTCTAATTGGCCTTCATAAGACAATTGGTTTGGGTTATACCCGTCAAACATACTGTAACCGGATCCAACCCCTTCTATAGAAGATAAAAATTCCTGATCACTTTTTGTCCCAACAAAAAACTCATCAAAATGGATATTTTTAAAAACTGTTCCCTTCCCCGTTTCACTCATAAAAGGAATATGATTACTAATACCGGATTTTAAATAAACAGCCTTAATATTTGCAACGCCTTGTTTAAAGTTGTAAGTTCTGGCAATATTATTACTAGTTATCGTTTTAAATCTTATTTCTTCACTTACAGTGTCCACACTACTGGGAATACCAATTCTCACATATTTATGCATATTATAAATGCTATCCGGGTATTTAAAGGTCCAATCTTTCCCATTTTTTGATTGACCTGCAAAATGTTTTTTTGAGTTGTCATCCAATATGATAATAAGTTCAAGGTTTTTGTAATCTTTACCCTCAAAATGGATATTGGTTGTATTGGTTTTTTCTTGAGCAATACTAATCTTCTGACTATGCTTATTTTCACCCGCTTTGCCGAAAGCCATCAGTAAAAGGGCAAGCATGGGAAGAAAGGTCGCAACCTTCCAACTCCATGCTTTTCCGGTTTTTTGTTTGTTCATCATAACATTTCGCTTTTAAGTTGATAAATAATTTTGTAATTCAGTTAATATGTTGTTTAGCTATCTCAATTGCTTTTTCCAGAAATTCATCACGATCCTCTTTAACCCCTTTGATAGTCTTGGTAACATAGACGTTTGGTAAAATGCCAATGCCATGCTGTTGTGAACCGTTATGTTTTACAACCTTCATTCCTGTCCAGGAAATTGTGTAACCACCGGGCAACCAGAACGGATTAATATCTCCGTTTGTGCCTGCTGAGGGCTGGCCAACTATTGTAGCTAACTTATACCCTTCAATAAATCCTAAACAGCTTTCAGCATAGCTTATTGCACTTCCATCAGTGATATAGACCACTTTCTTGCCGCCCAGGTAAGGTTTCTTAGCTTTCATTATACTGATCCAATTGAATTTACTATATTCACTTTTCTCATGATCAGGGTATATTATCCGGGGAATTTGCATCCATGAAGATGTTGTGTCATCTTTATTCATGAGATGGGTTATAAAGTCATGATTGCCTTTGGGGTATCCTCTTGCATCACAGATGATAGCTTTGCATTTTTCCAATGCCGGCAACAAATTGTTTATTGTATCCATTTCAATCATAGCCATGTTTAAATACCAGATACTGTCTCCGATCTGCATGTACCGTTTCTTTTCTTTCGAAAATGGCCATCCTAAACCATAGGAGTGATAATCAAATTGAATATTAATTTGCTTTCCATTTACTGTTAATTCCATGGTAGATCCATTATCGCCTTGCAAACTCATCATTTCAGCTCTGTAGTTTAACCAACCTTTAGTCCCTGCAGAGATTCTGGAATTAATTTCCTCGAAATACTTCTCAGGACTGATCCCGTTTATTTGTGTAACGATATCGCCAACATGTAAATTGGGATTGTTATTGTAAATGCGAGTTATCACCAATTTGTTTTCAATCCATTCCCACCAAACAGGAAGAGCCGCAAACTTTAATGAATTGCAGTTAACACGGATATGTCCATCTTTTAAAGGTGCAGTAAACTTCTGAAGCGTTATTAAATGGTCTTTCGAATTTTTATCCGTAAAGCACCTGTTAAGCGCTTTGGTAAGCTCCTTATCCCAGTTTACATCCACTACATCGAAGTATGGATAGAAGTGCTGAAACACGTTGTAAACATTGATTACATTGCCTGCACGAAAGGAGAAGTTTTCAATATGATTACTTTTGTCAACAACATTGAAATACGGAAAGAGATGCTGAAACCCTTTATAGAATTTACCTGTCTGCGCGTATAAATCAGGAGCATTTAAATCAATCAGGTTCAGATTTGTTTTAAGTTTTCCAAGTGAAACAGCATCGGTCTTGGGATAAGTGCTTTCATCATTGCAATAAAGCACCAGCGGAACCTGGCAATAAATAGATTTGCCAATTTTTTTTGTAATTACCGTTCCAATTTCAGGCTGGTAGTCAAATATCTTTTCTCCTTCCGTTTTGACCCTGTTTACCCTTATACTTTTGTACGCTGATTTCATCATCATTCCCCCGATACTGACTCCGTGGTGTTGCCAGTAAGTCAGCCGGTATTCGGAAAGATTACCGGGAGTTATCCTTTTTAAATCGTAGTTGAGTTTATTCCTGGACTGTATAAATCTTACGGAAGGTGCAATTGGATTAAAAAGCTCGTTTAAAGTTGCAACTACTTGTTTATCGCTCTCGCACTTCTCAATTTTATCTGCCCCATAGATCGAGAACTTTGCCCAATCAATTTGAGATGCCTCGTCGCTTGGATGAAAATACTTAACATAGCCATACGCTTTTGCAAAAGTGCGAAGGTTTTCGACTTTCCCGGAATTTTTGCTGCAACCATTTAGGAGAATCATTGCAAACATCAATCCAATAAAAATTTGCCTGTTTTTCATTAAGTTAGGGGATTAATTAGTATTTATAATTATAATAATCATCCAACACTTGGGTGCGTTTTTGTGTTTTCGTGCTTTGGTGGCAGAAAATGATCAAAAAGTAAATATAATAATAAATTAATTGTATATTATGAGAATTGAAAATATTTTTTCAATTCATATCGCAAAAATATCCACTAAACATAACTACACATGAAAAAGCCTGCCACCCTCCTCGTACCTTCCTCGTACCATCTCTGCAATCATTAATCCAACAGTTCTTTTATCATCTTCTTCATTTTTTCCGATCCGGGATAAGCGGTAACTTTATTCTTCATTTCGCCTTTTTGGTCATAAAACAAATATGAGGGTATACTTTCGAAACCAAATTTACCCATGATATATACCCATTCATCTTGAGGCAGATAATAGTGTTCTCCGCCGATACTATTGATTTTTTCTTCCCATAATTTCTTTGGAGAAGAAACATTAGTGATATATACAAAAGCTATATTTTTATCATGCAGTTCTCTTTTGACATCCCTGATCTCTATCATAGCGTTCATACAAGGAGCGCACCAGGTGGCCCAAAAATCCACTACTACTGCCTTCCCTTTGTATTTGGATATAATCGCTTTCATTAATTCTTCTTTTGGAACTGCCGGTGTCGTGTTAATGTTTGTTTTGAAATAGTTTTTTTCAGCTTCCAGCTTGATGACCTCTTCATTCTTCCTTAAAAGTATTTTCGCGATCTCTTCATCCTTAAAATAGCTCCTGATATTTCCCTTCTGTTTATCCGATAATGGTTTCAACTCGTTATTAAACTGCCGGGCATAAGCATTGGCAACCAGAAGATCGTAGAACAAACCTTTGTCTGAACCTATCAAATCAGCCATATTCTTCTTCACTTCCTTTAACCAGTCTTGTACAGGGATTTCTTTAATCGCCTGAATATTCAACGTTTCATTTGAAAGTAGGGTCTGCAATACGTCAGCATATGAGGCTCCGTTATATAAATACTGGGGATTGTTCAGATTAAATTCTTTAAGAAATGTATAGTAAGATTTTTTAGGTTCCTGTGGCGTAAAATTATCCGGTTCTCCTTTAGGTTTTGTATTCCGGTAGTTTAGGGACATATAGTCACGGTAGGTGAGAAGGCATCTATTCAGATAAAATAATTTGCATTTGTCTGTAATAAAGTTCTTTGCTCTTACCGATATTATTGAATCATTTATCCATCTTTTCATTCTTTCCACCATCAGTTTCGTAACAGCCAAATGACTGTAATCTTCAGGAGTCATGTTATACCAAGGCTGAGGAGGATAATGATTCTCAATGAATTTAATGTACATTTTATGGAGATGCGGTAAATCTCCGGAGGCTAATCCAAGGCCGCTTACCATCGTTACTTTCAGGTCATCAGGCCTGTTATTGGTGATTTCTATTTTTGTTGTTTCACCGGGGATCAATCCAACGGCTGAGGTATTGTCATCAAATTCAGGGGATACGCCTATCCAACCTACATTAATGTTGCACTCGACTGGAACTTCAAAGTGAAAACTGCCGTCTTCTCCCGGTTGTGTTTTGTATTTTCCTACTTCGGCCGTTACAGGATTTGTAACCATTAATATCAACGTCGGCCTCTCTTCTCCTTTATTTAGGTGAAAATTAGTAAGTCGCCCATCTATTTTGGCTATTCCTGCCTTGATGGCGGGATCCGGCAAACGATCGTTATCGGTATTTTCGGCCGTTTTGCAGAAAGTCAATAATAAGAGGGCAAATAGGGGAAGAAAAATCGTCACTTTCCACCGCCACGCATTAATGATTTTTTTTTTGTTCGTCATAATAATACGATTTTGCTGCAACTAAGTTAAGATGGTGATAATCATCCAAAAATATGCCACCAAACCACTAAATCACCAAAACCCACCAAAGATCAAATGCCTCACTTGGTGCACTTTTGTGTTTTCGTGTTTTCGTGGCAGAAAATGATCATTGAAATACACCCATTCTTCGATAAGAAGTCCACCAGATAAACACGCTGCTCCCATCATTTAATACAATGAGATCATCATAGATTTGAAAAGTAAATATAATAATAAATAAATTGTATGTTTTATCGGGAACTAATTTTTTTTTTCAATTCTTAATCTAAAAATATCCGCTAAACATAATCTCGCATAAATAAGCCTGCCACCTTCCTCGTACCATCGTCGTACCATCGTCGTACCACGTTCGGTTCGATCTTTATCGTATGGACCAACATAATAACGAACATCGTACCCCCAAAACAGGCTTTTGTTTTTCGGTGTTTGCTACGTTTACCCTTTGCTGTTTTAATTATCTTGTATTATGTATCATTTCATTTTCAATTAAATCACGAGTTGATATTTTTACGGTAGATCAGGAATTTTGAGTCTAAAAAAACGAATATTTCAAAATTGGTCTAAAAACGTTGATCTTTCGATAAAATTTTTCACCCGGATAATTCTTCTTTGTTTGCTTATAAATTATTGACAACTAATTTAATACATCAATTTCCCGATCAGGATTGTAAATTTTCTTCTTTAACCTGACTTGTAATTTTCAATAAAATATATACATATATCTTTTCTAATATATGTAATTTGGCAAAATGATTAGATAATTATTTGGAAACCTATGGATCGGAAAATGATAAATAAAATACTCATTGCAAACAGAGGTGAGATTGCCGTACGAATCATAAGGTCCTGCCGGGAAATGGGAATAAGGACAGTTGCTGTATTCAGTGATGCAGATCGTACCTCTCTGCATGTTCGTTGTGCTGATGAGGCATTTTATATTGGCCCTTCTCCTTCAGCCGAAAGTTATCTGAATATCAACAGCATCCTCAAAGCTGCAAGGAAAGCGGGCGCTGATGCCATTCATCCCGGTTATGGTTTTCTTTCCGAAAATGCAGGTTTTTCCAGGCGATGTAAAGAGGAAGGCATTTTATTTATAGGGCCATCTGCTGAATCAATCGAAATGATGGGAAATAAATTAAGTGCCCGTAAAAAGATGATCGATGCAGGAATACCTGTTGTTCCCGGAAATACCGAAAGAATCTGTGACGAGGGAGAGGCGCTTCAGATTATAAAAGAAGTTGGTCTTCCTGTGATGATAAAAGCTGCGGCAGGAGGAGGCGGAAGAGGAATGCGCCTTGTTAGGGAAGCATCCCAAATTGAGAGTTCTTTGCGTTCGGCAAGATCTGAAGCTAAAACAGCTTTTGGAGATGATTCGGTCTATATTGAAAAATACATAGAGTCGCCTCATCACATTGAATTTCAGATATTAGCAGATAAATACGGGAATACAATCCATCTGTTTGAAAGAGAATGTTCTATTCAGCGGCGCCATCAAAAGGTAATAGAAGAAACCCCTTCACCTCTGATGACCCCTGATTCAAGAAAGAAAATGGGTGATTTTGCTGTGGCTGCTGCAAAGGCTGCAGATTATGAGGGAGCCGGAACCATAGAGTTTATAGTTGACGATAAACTGAATTTTTATTTTCTTGAAATGAATACCCGTCTGCAGGTTGAGCATCCTGTAACAGAAATGGTGGTCGGAGTCGATCTGGTTAAGGAACAGATCAGGATTACAGAAGGGCACCCTTTATCCTGGTCACAAACAGATATCAGGCAAAATGGTCATTCAATTGAATGCAGAATTTATGCTGAAGATACAGGGAATAATTTCATGCCTGACCCTGGTAAAATTTTACGGCTCACGGAACCAAAAGGTCCCGGAATTCGCTGTGACGGATATGTTTATGAAGGATATACAATTCCGTATTTTTACGATTCGATGATCAGCAAGATTATCGTGTGGGGTTCTACAAGAGCGGAAGCTATTCAAAGAATGGCCCGAGCGCTGGATGAATTTAAAATTATCGGAGTTAAAACCACCAATGGTTTCCTTAAAAAAATTATTGATTCGAAGGAATTTGGACGAGGAAATTACAATACTCATTTCATTGAAAAAAACAGCATATTCCTCAATTTAAAAGAAGCAGATCATCAGGAGGATGAAGATTTAGGAATAATTGCAGCATTCGTGGATTACATAAGTAAATATGAAAATATCCGTAGTAACGTTTTTCCTAACTGGGAAACAAAAATAAACAGCTGGAAACAACAAAGCAGGAAACATCCGGTGACACGATTATAAACCAGGTAATTGATAAAAATGAATCTCGAATTTAAATTAAACAATCGGAACGCGGTCGTTAAGGAATTAAAACGCGAAGGGAATATTTATACCATTTCAATCGATGATATCATTTATGAGGTGGATCTGGTAAAAATCGGTGACCACGAGTACTCAATTCTTCATAAAGGAAAATCCTTTAATGTGGAAGTTACCGAAAAAGCTGAACCAAAACAGTACAGTATTTCTGTATCTGATACACCTTTTGATATTGAAATTATTGACAATGAATCACGGTATATGCTGAACCGGCAAAACATTATAGACGATTCGGGAGATTCAATTATCAGATCTCCCATGCCTGGGCGTGTTGTCAGTGTGCTGGTTAATGCAGGTGACCAGGTCGAAGCGGGACAAACTGTAATTATTCTGTCTGCCATGAAAATGGAAAGTGAGTTTAAGGCAGGGAAAGCCGGTATAGTGACTGATGTAGCAGTAAAAACAGGCGATACTGTGGAGAATAATCAACTTCTAATTATTATTGAAGAACTGATTTGAGTTGAATAGTATAAATTAAGACTTAATAAAGTATAAGTAAGTATATTAAAGTAGGTTTACTTTCCCAGCCAAAATCACCAATCCAAAAGTATAACAAATGTCAGATTTGAAAGGCAAAATCAGCATTCTTGAAGAAAAAAATCAGAAAGCAGAATTGGGAGGGGGCAAAGATCGTATCGAACGCCTTCATGCCGCAAACCGGAAAACAGCAAGGGAAAGAATCCTCCTTCTTTTGGATCAGGGCACTTTTGTAGAAATTGATAAGTTCGTGGTACATCGCTCCCATGATTTTGAAATGGAGAAGAATCTGTATCCCGGTGATGGAGTTGTTTCCGGATACGGGAAAATAGGTGGACGGCTTGTTTATGTTTTTGCACAGGACTTTACAGTATACGGAGGCACCATGAGCCGCGCCAATGCCAATAAAATAATTAAGATCATGGATCTTGCCATGAAGATGGGTGCCCCCATTATTGGTCTGAATGACTCGGGAGGGGCCCGTATTCAGGAGGGTATTGAAAGTCTTGCGGGATATGCTGATATATTTTACAGGAATGTAATGAGTTCAGGTGTTATTCCACAAATTTCTGCAATTCTTGGGCCCTGTGCGGGCGGAGCAGTATATTCCCCAGCCATTACTGATTTTATTGTGATGGTAAAGAATTCCAGTTACATGTTTGTTACCGGTCCGGACGTGGTCAAAGCGGTCACGCATGAAGATGTCACAAAAGAGGAGCTTGGAGGGGCTTCAACTCATCATTCAACCAGTGGGGTAGCACATCTGACAGCTGAAAATGAAGAGCATGCGATTCTGATGATCCGTGAACTATTAAGTTATATTCCTTCCAACAACATGGAGGATCCTCACCCCGTGCCTTGTCTTGATAATCTCTTCCGGGAAGATGAAAATCTGAATACTCTTATACCCGACGATCCTAATAAGGCTTATGATATGAAGAAGTTAATCTCATGTGTGGTGGATAATCACAACTTCTTTGAGATCCAGCCTTTTTTTGCACCGAACATTATTATAGGTTTTGCCCGGATGGCAGGCAAGAGTATTGGCCTGGTTGCCAATCAGCCTTCAAGTCTTGCGGGGGCTCTTGATATCAACTCTTCTGTAAAAGCAGCCCGCTTTGTACGCTTTTGCGATGCATTCAACATTCCGTTGATTACGTTTGTTGATGTGCCTGGATTTCTGCCAGGTACCAATCAGGAATATGGAGGGATTATCCGTCATGGGGCTAAACTTCTTTATGCATTCGCCGAAGCAACCGTTCCAAAGATAACCGTGATCACGCGAAAAGCGTATGGCGGAGCTTATGATGTGATGAGCAGCAAACATATCGGAGGTGATGCCAACTTCGCTTTCCCTTCCTCCGAAATTGCGGTTATGGGAGCTGATGGAGCTGTGAAGATTATCCACCGGGATAAACTTAGTGAAGAGCAATTAAAAGAAGCGGTGGATGATTACCGCACTAAATTTGCCAATCCTTATAAAGCAGCAGAACTGGGGTATATAGATGAAATAATCCTTCCGTCACAAACCCGCATGAAAATCATCCAGGCATTGGATATGACTCAAAACAAGCATAAATTAAATCCACTGAAGAAACACGGGAATATTCCATTATAGTTATTGTGCGAATTTCACGAATTTGTTACGAATTTACACGAACACAAATTACACGAACAAACTTGATTAGGCCTGTAGGCGCTAAAAACTTTAAGAGAGACCTTTTAAGACTCACTGCCGTGCGTGTCTACAATGTCAATTTTTATTGATCATTGTCTCTCGCACCCGTTTCGTGTAAATTCGTAACAAATTCGTGAAATTCGCACGAAAAAAAAACGCACATCTACCACCAGAAATCTAATTCGACTTCACCAGCATATCTCCTGAATCCAGGGCCTTAACAGCTTCCTGAAACGTATTGTCAATACCGCTGATCACAGAATAGAATCCTTCTTCTCCAATAATATTTCTGGTAATGTAAGCCATTACTTGTGTTTCGATAATTTTACCGGAGACTGTCAGTCCCTTTTTATCCATCGGAATACCCTTTTTATTGGCATAGGAAACAAACTCAGAAAGAATGCCTTTCTTTTCCAGGTACTGAATAAAATCCTTACCCTTTTTAAGTTCTCCCAATTCATCACGGTTCTTGTCGGCATAATCAAAAGCAAACTGGTAAACCAATCCCTTCTGGGTAACCTTAGTGTAATAACTTGTTATCCCGGAGGTATCAGCAGGAACAAAGATATCCGGCATAATTCCACCTCCGCCATAAACTACCCGTCCCTTACGAGTAAAAAATTTAAGGCTGTCATTGTAACGAATACTGTCTTTTTGTTCAAGTTCCCCGTGAAGATACCGATGAGTAATATCTGCATAGTAATCATCAATGCCGTTCTTGTAAGACTTCTGAATACAACGGCCTGAGGGTGTATAGTAACGGGCAACCGTCAATCTCATAGCCGATCCGTCATAAAAAGGGATCTGTTCCTGAACCAAACCTTTGCCAAATGTTCTTCTTCCGATAATTGTTCCCCGATCATTATCCTGTATGGCCCCTGCAAAAATCTCACTTGCTGATGCAGAGTATTCATCAACAAGAACTACAACTTTATCACCCACGTACGTACCCTTGACATCTGCATAAAAACTCTTCTTAGGCTGAGTTCTTCCCTGGGTATAAACAATCAGTTCGCCTTTGTCAAGGAATTCATTGACCATTTTTATCACTGCCCCAAGGTATCCTCCCGGATTGCTTCTCAAGTCAATGACCATCTGTCTGGCTCCCTGTTTCTTGAGTTTGGACAAGGCACTCATGAACTCCTCATATGTTTTTTCACCAAATCTTCCTATTTTTATATATCCCGTGCTGTTACTCACCATGTAACTGACATCCACACTATTAATAGGTATTTCACCCCTTGTAATCTCAAACGGAATCAGATCAGCAAATCCTCTTCTTGCTATACCGACTTTAACTTTGCTTTCTTTTTTCCCGCGGAGTTTTTTCAAGACATCTTCATTGGTAATTTTCTTCCCGGCTACCAAAGTATCATTTACTGTTACAATTCGGTCGCCCGCTCTGATGCCAAGCTTTTGTGAAGGACCACCGGAAACCACATCAATGACCATGATCGTATCATTCTGAATAGAGAATTGGACCCCTATTCCGCTAAAGTTACCCGACATCTCTTCTGTAACGCCCTGCATATCCTTTGCTGGAATATAGATTGTATGCGGATCAAGATGTTTCAGAAGTTCCGGTATGGCAGATTCAACAAGTTTTTTGGAATCAACTGTGTCAACATAATTTCCTTCAATCAGACTCAGGATTACCCCAATCTTGTTATTATTATTGATCTGCTTTGGATGAAAAGAAAGTTGTCTCTTTGACTGAAAATTTATTCCGAAAATAACTCCTATAATCAAGGCTAATGCCACAATTATGAGAAACCAGATTTGCTTTATTTTATTGTTCATGTCTTCTTTAATATTTGCTTGTTATCGAAGGATTAAATGATTTTTTCAGAAAAATCAGCTTTAATATCCAAAGCATCCGCATTTTCTTCAGATTTCCGTACGTCTGGATTTACCATTATAACTTCAATTCCAGCACGATTTAAGAGTTCTACGCCATCATTCATGTGATAATGTTCCGAAAAAACCACCCGTACAATACCGGCCTGAATGATCAATTTGGAACATTCGAGACACGGGGAGGAGGTCACATAAAGAGTAGCTCCTTCGCTGCTGTTGTTTGACTTGGCTACTTTTGTGATTGCATTGGCTTCGGCATGAAGCACATAAGGTTTTGTTTTCTGGTTTTCATCTTCACAAACGTTCTCAAATCCTGAGGGAGTTCCATTATACCCATCGGAAATAATCATTTTATCTTTAACCAGCAACGCTCCGACTTGTCTGCGCTTGCAATAGGAATTCTCGGCCCAAATCGTTGCCATTTTCAGGTATCTTTCGTCGAGCTTTAACTGCTTGTTATTTTTCGCTTTGGTCATTCCTTCTGAATTTGAAAAAGGCAAATGTAAGAGAAAATGTTAAATAAATGTGCTATGTCTGATAGTTAACAATATTTAAAAAAACAATAAATCAAATATTCAGTGAAATATATCAGTTAACCTGAAGCTTTTAAAGATCAATGACACGAAGCTATGATATTTTTGAATCTTACTTTAATTAACAACTTTTCTCCAGGGTTGTTTCTGTAAATTATATAGATTTCCTCAAATTTTCTGTCTTAATTTATCCAATAAGATACCTTAAGCACCAGAGCCCAGTTCTTTTGGTTCATACTTCCAGGGAAATAGTTATTGGTATAAACAATAAAGAAATCGGAAACAGGCTTGTACCTCCACTGGAAACGGGCGTTTATGTTTAGATTATCAGATTGCTGATTGTATTGCACATAGGTTGTCAAAAATAATTTTTCAGTAAAAGTCATATCCATCTTGGGTCCTACTAACCAGAATCTTGTTCTTACCCAAGGCTGTGGCAGGATAAGATCATTGTAATTGACAATTAATGAAACATAGCCGTATGGCTGAAAACGGTAATTGAAATTTCCTGAAAGGGATATTTTATTGCCGTTGAAAAAACCCCCGTATCCTCCCTGAACTATATATTTAAATGACTTTCGGCTATCGGAGGTATAACATAACGAACTTTCAAACCAGTTCCATCTACTTCCGGTTTGTAAATAATTCTTCTTCTTATTAGTGGGATCGAAATCATTCCTTAACATGACAAACCAGTAATTATTTTTAATGTCTATCTGGGACATATCTCTGAACCTGAAAAAATAATCTCCTCTTATCTGCCTGTCTGTTAATTGATTTTTCTGTACCTGGTAAAAATGGTCCATCCCGGTCAGGAATCCGTGGAATTCAATATTTCCAAGTTTTGGATAGAATTTAAAAGTCGCCTGCGGATAAATTCTTAAATAATCTTTACGGGGGACATAACCACTTTCGGCATTAAAATCTTTTCCAACGTAGTATTGCTTAAATTCCAACAATGCAGATTTTCTCGAATAGGTCATCTCAACCCCCTGCGAATAATCCTGGTTTGTATTAATCCCCGGGGTAAATGATTTAAGGCCGAAGAATTTTCCGACCCAAAAATTGTCCCGACTTGCAAGATTATATTCAAGACCGGCGACCCTGTTATACTTATTCCCCTGAAAACTGTCAGGTATATTTATTTGCTGTTTGTTCACCAGGATCATTCCAACATAGGATCTTGCAAAAACTTTCTTCTGAATCGTGCTGACAAAGAAATTACGATCAAGAAAATCACCTTCTGCTCCTGTTTGCATATCCATTACACCAACTCTCCAGTCAGTGCCAATTTTTCCGCTTAACCGGGCGCCGGCTGTGACGGGAGCATCAAGACCGATTCTTCTTGAAAAGAAAGGCCGGATTTCGGAAGAACCCAGATTGCCAAAGAGATCGCTGTTTTCAAGAAAAAACTGCCTTTTCTCAGGGAAATACAGTTCAAAACGGCTAAGATTGGTGACCTGATCATCTACCTCTGCCTGTGAAAAATCAGGATTATAGGTTAAATCAAGATTAAGGGATGTCGTTAATCCCAATTTTGCATCCATCCCCAAGTTCCTCTTGTAAAGGGCATCTTCATGAGCTTCCGTGTTTTCAGAAACACGTCCAAAGAGGTAGGGGATCAGGGAGAGTTTTACCCCTGATTTCGGAGGAGACGTTTCCCAGAATATCTGACCCGTATAAGCCAGTGAAGCAGTCGGGAACTGTCTTGGGACAGGCGCCCATGACGACTTCTCGTTGAGCTTCATGTCATTCCTGGAGAAATTAATATTCCAATGATCAACTCCAGTCTTGTAGCGGATTGATTTAAAAGGTATTCGCATTTCAGATACCCACCGGTCCGGATAATTGATCACTTTCGATTCCCACTTGCAGTCCCAGACCAGGTTATTTGTTTTCCCCTCGCTGACCGACCCGTCTCTCTGGGCTCCTGCCGCGTTGACTGCAAAGGAATATCCGGTTGTCTGGTCGCTGAAGGGATCGAGAGTAATCATGAAATTATCATTGTTGACAAAAACCCAATCCCTTCTCAGAGATTCAACGGGACGCTTCCCCGGCACCGTATCATAAAATACCGAAGCTGCATACAGCGCTTTTTTGTCATAAGTCATCATGACGTATGTTTTGGTTGTACTGCGGCCGGTGTCAGAGGGGAGAACCATATAAAAACCGGAAACTTTCTCTGCATCATTCCAGGCTTTTTCATTGATCAGACCATCCACTTTGATATGATCTGTAGTCTTTTTTGCATGAATGATGAAATTCCTGTTGATTGTATTTACTTTGATGCTGTCTTTCTTTCCGTTAGTGAACTTTTTAGCTGAAACATTGGTCGCAGCTAAAAGCAGAGCACATTGAAGGGATAGTATGAAAATGAAAAGGTGCAGTTTATTGGTGATCATGAATTGTCCTGATAAATATCCTGTTTCTGATTGCGGACAAATAATTAGTGTGTTTAAATATTTCTCATAGCAGCTGCCTCTCTATTGTTGAAGCATTTTTTCTTTTTTTTTCCTGTCATCATTTTTGTTCTATGATATTTAAAATCAATCTCCCCTTCTTTTAACAAAACTAAATTTCTTCCCAATAAAAAGAGTATCAAAAAGAGTGTTTCATTTTCGTTCTATTGCCTTCTTCAGAGTTTAACCGTACTTTATTCGTAGCTTATTCGATCATATACGAATAATGTACGAATAAACTACGAATAAACACCGGAGAAGGTATGTCTTGTCCTGAAATAGGTTTACTCAAAAAGTAAATTAAATTCAGGATTTTATGAAGAGAAAAGTAAACAGTTACACGGACGATTTTAAGCTGAAAGTTGTCCAGGAGTATTTAATGAGTGATGCCACGGTTTCTGAAGTTCAGAAAAAATATGGTATCAAGTGCAGGAGTTGTATTTCGGATTGGGTTCGTAAATTTGGCCTCCATAAACCCACTGAGCGTGAGATTGAATTTGAAAGAGCGATGAAAGAACAAAGCCAAAAAACACCCAGGGAACAGGAGTTGGAGCTGGAGAACAGCCAGCTTAAAAAAGAACTTGAGAAGGAACGTCTGCGCACGGTTGTTCTCAATAAGATGATTGATATTGCAGAGCGTGATCTTAAGATCAAGGTAAGAAAAAACTCTGGTGCCAAACAGTAGAGGAGCTGCACAGGGGGGAATTGGCCTATCAGGTTAATCCTTTGTGTGAACTGTTTGGCAAGAGTAGGCAAGCTTATTATCAGCAATTAAAATACAATTACAAGGAAAGTGTCAAATCCGAGATCCTCTATCAACTGGTTCAGGAGCAGCGGGAGGTGATGCCCAAAATCGGGGGAAGGAAACTGTTTAAATTAATTGAACCGGAACTTCCGCGGGAGCTGCGGTTAGGACGGGATCTGTTCTTTGATTTTTTGCGCGAAAACGGGCTTCTGGCCCGAAGGTGGAAATCTAGGGTAAGGACCACTTACAGTGATCACTGGATGCGAAAGTATCCTAACCTGATAAAGGGCTTTATCCCCAGGGGGCCTCATCAACTTCTGGTTAGTGATATAACTTTTATCAGAACCAGACAAGGATGGGGATTTTTAAGCCTGGTCACCGATGGTTATTCCAGAAAGATAACCGGATGGGCACTGGGAAAAACCTTGGGTGCGAACTATACGGTTGATGCTCTTAAAATGGCCATCAGCCAGATCCCTAAAGGAATAAAGAAGGTTTATCACCATTCTGACCGGGGAGCACAGTACTGTTGTCATGATTACATAAAAGTTTTAAAAAAGAATCATTTTAAAATAAGCATGACTGAAAACGGTGATCCCAGGGAGAATGCTGTAGCTGAAAGGGTAAATGGTATCCTGAAAATAGAATGGCTAAATCATCTGGAGCTTAAATCCCTTGAGGAAGCCTCCGCTAAAATTATGGAGATCATCCAAATTTATAACGAGAAAAGGCCTCATTCAAGCTTGAATATGATGACTCCAAGTGAGGTACATACAAAAACAGGTGAAATGAGAAAACTTTGGAAGAATTATAATTACAGCAAAGGGAAAGATGAGAAAAAGATCCTTAGTTTTGTCGCTTCTGAAAAAAGCAGCTAAACTCTTTGATTGGAATATTTGTCGCTTCGCGACATGCGTTTTTTTAGGCATCCTGATCAGAAAGAATAAAAATAAAAAGTCCCGGCTCGAAATCATTGCCAGGACAAGTTTTATTCTCACTGAATCAGATTTATCCCTCGAAGGTTGCTCGCCAGCAGAGCCTTTTTCCGTTTCATCTGATGCTGACAAAAGTAAAGATTTGAAATTAAAAAGAAAATGTTAGAAAAACTTAGTTCAAAACTGTAAACAAAAATCAGGACGAGACAGTATATAGAGTTATGTAGGAAAGAAAGAATCCCAAAACAGGATTTTTTATCATCAGGGATAATGACAACAGCTTACATCACATTTTCAGCGAAGACAGATTGCTCTATTTGAGAATTGTGTTGAAGAATCTATAAGGACCGGGCAGTGGTGCGTGTTTTTCGGCTTTTAAAGGAATCCTCGTCAAAAAGAATTGTGAACCGGATTGTGTTGGACAGGGGACTGTTGTGAACGGTTGAGATCAGGTAGGAAAAATCAAAACTGCAGATATTTGTTTTTGCACCGACCCCGGTAGTGAAAAATTTACGGTTCCCTTTGTTCCTGGATTCATTGAAGTAACCTGTACGTAAAGCAAATTTCCTGTTAAACAGGTATTCAACTCCCGTGGATACCGTAAATTCCTGTAATTCTTCCTTCAACCCACCGGGAGCATCAGAGAAAGAAGAGAACAGGGCTCCGATAACTGTTTTATTTGGATCCGAGGTTGGCACGAGCAATTTATTCAAGTCAAGCGAGAAGGAAAGTGAATTGTCCGCGTCGAATTCATTGGTAAAGGTAGCGCCCAATCTCATGTTGGCAGGAATGAATTCTTTTGTCTGTCCATCGTTGTAGGAGATTTTTGAACCAATATTGGAACAGTTTATCCCTGCAGCAAACGTTCTTGTCTGTTCGGTTCCTTTCCATGACTTATTGTAGAAAAAGGAAAAATCCGTTGAGAAGGCATTTCCTGCTGAAAATGATTCCTGACCAAAACCTGCTGAAAGAGCTGAATGGATAAAACGAAGAGCCACTCCCCCGGAGAAATATTCTGATAATTTTCTTGAATAGCTGAAATCCAGGGCAAACTCATTCGGTCTCACGATAATAGAATTGGAACCATTTATATCAGCATAAGAAACATCGCCAATTGAAAAATAGCGGAGTGAAGATCCAATGACCTGTTCGTTATCAATTCGGTAATAACCTGATAAGTAGGCAAGATTTATGTCACTTGCCAGTTTCGGGAGCCAGGGTGTGTAAGAGGCAGAAAAGCCATATTTCCCCTCTGCAAAAGCGTATTTTGATGGATTAAGGTATTGAGAATTAGCATCCGGAGAGGTGGCGGCACCTACATTCCCCAATGCTCCGTGTCTTGAATCGGGTGTAATGGTCAGAAAAGGAACGGCAGTGGAAATGGGATTATATCGAATCTCCTGACCTGTTTGAAGAGGTTGCCCTTTGGCATTCCATCCCAACATAATCAAGAAAATCATGAATGTCAACACTTTGTTTAATAAACAGTTTTCCCCCATTGAAAAAGATAGTTTTTTGACAATACAAATTAATATTAAATAAAAATATAAATCATAATTTTTGGCAGAATATTTCATCCCGTTTAAATGTATTTGTTTGTACTTTATAATAAATCAGATGCAATTTCAATAGAAAAGTTACAAGTTTGCCCGGATGTGAATTTAAATACATTTTATAATATGTAGATATACAGATAAATACAAATATTCCTATCGACCTGATAATAAATGAAATAATTCCCTATTTTTAGGATTCGATAAATAGTTTAATTAAAATCTTTTCCCGTGAAATTCAGTACCCGGACCAGATATGGCATCAGAACAATGCTGGAAATAGGCCTTCATCATGAATCAGGCGGAATACTTTTGAAAGATATTTCTGTTAATCAGGATATTCCATTCCGCACGTTGGATCATTTAATCCAAGGGCTCAAAACAGCCGACCTAATTACAAATTGCACCGGTAAAAATCTTTGTTACACGTTAACCCGTCCTCCATCTCAGATCTCAATGCTTGATATTCAAAAATCAATTGAACCGATTATTTGTGTAGTTGATTGCATCTCTCCCCACTTCACCTGCAACAGGAATGAATTTTGTTCTGCAAAGGATTTCTGGTGCGGGTTAAACGAACAAATAATCTCTTATTTTAAAAGTGTAACACTCCAGGATATGATTGTCAATCAGCGTAAAAGATTGAGAAAGACTAAAAATATTCTTTTATGATAAAGTAAATCTTTGTTTCCTTAGCCGTAAAAAAAAGTTTGGTGTGAGCAATTTCCCTTAAACGAAAAGAAACCTGATAAATTATCAATAATTTAACCTGATTTTTTTCAGAATTTCTGAAAAAATAATGAACTTTAACATATAAAGAAGGTCTTGTTTCCACATTATCGGTATGTTTGCGTCCGATCGCATTGAATATGGAATACATTCTTAAATTGTTGAACGTTTCTTTAATTGCAAGTATAAAATACTTCTGGTCAACACCTTATGCTTTCATTCTCAATCTAAACGTTTTGGAAACGTTTCTTGCCATTGAGATAGGTGGAATAATTGGATTTTTACTTTATTATTATTTTTTCAGGTTTGTGCTGAAAGAGTTGACGCTTTTGTGGCCCGTGGTTTACTACTTTACACCGGTTTTGTTTAAGGTGAGGTTTGAGGCCTGGAGAGACCGGAGAAGAAAGCGAATCCTGGGCCGGAGAAAATTTACGGCCATGAATAAATTTATCATCAGGATAAGGCAGCGATTCGGAATGTGGGGAATAATTGTCCTTTCGCCCATTATTCTTTCCATACCATTCGGGGCATTGCTTGGGAGCAAATACTTTCCCCACCGACACGGCTTTATACCCTACATGATCCTTTCTATTTCGGTCTGGGGAGTAATTTCGGTCGCTTTCTTCGGTATCCTGATGAATCATTGATAAAAAAGACCGGACGGGTTTTCGGAAATTGTCAGGCCGGATTTATTCATTCGTTTCTCCTGAACCAATACCGGATCAAGCGAGCCATACCTTTCATAGTGACTTTTTCAGAGGGCTTATCTTCTTTTTTTGGCGTGATGATGAAATAATCGATCACAATATAAATCAAAATGAACATCAAAAACAAACCTAAATAGTCGCCATGTATTGGTCCGTGGGGCATATATAAAAATAGGTTCATTTATTAACGTTAAAGGTATTTTTCTCTTATCATATTTTTAATGATCCTTCAAATATATTGAATATTTCGTAACTACTCAGGTTAAATTTAAACCACGGAGATACAAAGAACACTAAGAAAAACAGAGAGATACAAAGAATGAGTTTATCTCCGTGAAACTCCATGTTCTCTGTGTCTCTGTGGTGAGTAGTGACAATATTTCAAATCGATATTGGTTCCCTCCTTTTTTTAATTACTCATAATAAAAAGAACCCGCGTTGGAGGGATTAGTAAAGCACACTCCTTATTGATTAGTGGATCCGGTTTAGTTTCTTCAATAAATTCCTTGCCTTGCTGATGATCCCGGCTTCTTCGGCTTCTTCCAGCATCCCACTGATTACCATGGCTAATTCGGGTTTTAATTCAGGCCAGTATTCGGTGATGTTATAGAGAACCTGCATAGCATTGGCCCGAACCGCAATGGGATGTATAGGCGAAAGCAATTCGTAGCACCGGTCAAAAACTGCACCTATTGAATGATCAGGTATTTTATGACGCATTAAAATACGGGTGAAGATCCGCTGAAGAGAGCTGTTCTGGGTGTGAAGAAAATGATCTATGATCGCCGGAATGTGGGGAATGAGCAGCTCGGGATACTTTTCTGTAGCATTATCAATAATCCAGGCGGCTCTCCATGCAATTTTTTCTTCGTCCTTAAAGATCAGGTTTAAAACTTCATTGAATATTTCCGGATCTGTCAGGACAGTGTACTTCCAGAACTCCAGTTCCCCTCCACCAATATGTCCGAGTTTTTCTTTAACCTGGCTGGTACTGTTTTCATCCCGGATTTTGTTCACGAAGGTATTCATAAAAAGTAATTTGAGACCTTATCTTCGGTTGTCTATCGTAATTTCTAATGATGTTTTTCAATTCATTATCCAGAATTCTTGCAGCACTGTTATCCTGCCACTGGAAATCGAAAAAATGAAGCAGTTCGTCCCTGAGTTCTTTGTTGTAAATGGGAACTGCAACCTCTACCCTTCTGTCCAGATTTCTTGACATCAGGTCGGAAGAAGAAATATATAGTTTTTCCTTCCCGGCATTAAAGAAATAATAGATTCTTGAATGTTCAAGAAATCTGTCAATCATGCCAATGGATGGTATGGAATAATTGCCATCTTCCGAATCAGGATACACGGAAAACATACCCCTCACATTCAGTCTTATCTCCACCCCATTTCGCGCGGCCTCATAGAGCCGGTAAATTATGTCAGGATCAACCAGATTATTACACTTGAAATAAATTTTTGCCTCTTTCCCAGCCTTTGCATTTGTTGTTTCCTGTTTAATCATCCGGATGATTTTCTTTCTCATGGTAAAGGGTGAAACCAAAAGATGATTGAATTTGCCTATGTTGTAGTTAGCTTCAAAAAAATCAAAAACTTTGTTAACCTCACGGGTGATATTAAGATCGGCTGTGCATAAAAGCTGGTCAGAAAATACCCTTGATGTATCTTCATTGAAATTGCCGGTTCCTACGCAGGCATATTTTTCCAATTGTTTATCTTCTTTCCTTGTGATCAGGCAAAGCTTGGAATGAACCTTTAAGCCAGGAACTCCAAGTATCACTTTTACATTTTCCTTGTTCAGAAGATTCCCATACTGAATATTCTCCTCTTCATTAAATCTGGCCTGCAACTCAAGCAGAACAATCACCTTTTTCCCGTTTCGCGCTGCATTGATCAGGGCATTAATCACATTGGAATTTGGGGCCATCCTGTAACCCGTCATCTTTATTTCTGTGACTTTAGGGTCAATTGAAGCCTCGCGCAACAAGTCAATAAAATGGAAAAAAGAGTGATAAGGAAAATGAAACAGAATATCCTTTTGCCCTATCGTTTTTAAAAGAGTCTGACCAGGTATAATACGTTTGTGCTTTAACGGTTCCAGAATTTTGTAATAAAGACGATCCTCCCCGATCATTGGAAAATTCATGAAATCTTTAAAGTTGTGAATTCTTCCGCCTCCGATGACCACATCATCTTTATTGAAGTTGAGCTTTTGTAGAAGGTATAACAAAAAGGGTTCGGGGATTTCCTTGTCATACACAAATCTGACCAGTTTGCTGTTTAACCTTTTTAAAACACTTTTGGCAATTAATCGAAGATAACTCTCTGCCACATCATCGTCAAGATCAAGTTCCGCGTCGCGGGTGAGCTTGAAAATATAGGAACCGATACTGTGGTATTTGAACATGTAAAAAATGTCATTCAATTCGTACCGGATCACATCCTCCATCAGTATAATATAGGTCTTGTTATCTTCAGAGGGAATGATAATGAACCTGGATAAAGGATCTGTGGGGACTTCAATCAGTGCATACTCCGATTTTTTGTTCTTCTTCATATCCACGGCGAGATAGATGGCATCGTCCCTCAAAGAAGGCATTGGAAGGCTCTTCTTTAAAATAATAGGCATGATCAGGGGCCTGACTTCCCGCTTAAAATAATCTGTCACATATTCTCCCTGTAAAGGGCTCAATTGCTTTTCATTAATAATGAATATGTTTTCGGCGGCTAATTCATTTAGTATCTGATTGTAAATTCCTTCAAACCTTCGGCTCTGATCAATGACAATATCCTCAATTTTATCAAGAACTTCGTTAGGATTTCCTCCTTCAGCAAGTTCAAGCTGCCCAATCATTGATAATCTGCGTAATATCGCGACCTTTACCCTGAAAAACTCATCAAGGTTGTTGGAATAAATTCCAAGAAACTTAAGCCTTTCCAATAAAGGCACCTCATCCTTGGATGCTTCCTGAAGTACTCTTTCATTGAAAGATAACCAACTTATTTCTCTGCTTCTGATCTTAAATTCCATATTGATTCTCTCACATTCCGAGCGTGGCGGATAATTTCATAAAGATAGGAAAACATCATCAAATAAAATCCTGTAAGGTAGATTTATGAACTTAAATCAGTATTTTATATTCATCATAAGTAATGATAAAAAATTGATGTCGTATTTTACATTCTTTTTGTTATTTAACAATAATACAACTAAATTTCACATAGACTCTCCTCGTATTAAGTCCGTATTCGGTTCGTACCAGGTTCGTCCCGGCTTTTTTAAATAGAACTTACATAATATAATAAAATGGAATTCATTTTTAAAATAAAATTCGTCAGTCTAAAATACGACGTTATTTCATTTCATACACTTAATAGACAAAATTGCTTGTATGAATTATTTTATTTATTTCTTTTGAGAATATATTTCTTTGCGGGAAATAATTTAATTCCGTAAGTTTGATATATTTAATATTCGTAGAATGACAGATTTAGAAATAAAGGATAATTACTCTCTTATTTGTAAATTAATTGCTGACAGGGAATTAAAACCAGCCTTTGATTTGACTTTAAGACTGATCTCGGGTATGGGTCTTGGAGAATACCGTGATGAGTATGATAACCTGGAGCAGAATTACCGTTTCATGCTCAAATATACTGTGGAAGGCATCAATGATCCCGAGAGACAGAAGATCTATCATCATTTATTGATTTCCAGCTTTGATCTGGGAGATAAGATAAATGACAACCTGATGATGAAATTTTCACAGAATGTAGAATATCAAAAAAAGAGGGGATTTTCAAAACTCTTAATCACAAATTTTCATGATTATCTTGAACAGCTAAAGGAATTTTATCTTGGCCAGGAATTGCATTCTCTGCTAAATTCTAATATAAAAGACATTGGAATCCACCAGGAAGCAGAGGCTCATCTTCAAAAAGTATTTAATCTCTTTTATCATTTCTGGTTTACCAATAAACTATCAGAAGAGGAGATTAGCTTTTTCCGGACCTTCCTTCATCTGGATATAATACCGTTCCATGAGAAAGCTATTCTCATTACCAGCCTCACGTTAAGCTTACTTCGTTTCTTTGATGAAAATAAGATTGTCCTCCTGTTTGAAAGTTATGATTATGAGGATGTGGAGATCAATCAGAGAGCTTTAATCGGGATTTTGATTATTCTGTATCATTATGACCAGCGCATGCCCTTATTTCCCGGGATTACAGGAAGAATGGAAATTCTTAACGAAGATCCGGCTTTTAAAGCTAATCTCGAAAAAATTATTCTTCAATTTATCCGGAGCAAAGAAACCGAAAAAATTCAGCATCTCCTCCAGGATGAAATACTTCCTGAAATGCTGAAAATCAGTCCTAATCTTCGCAATAAATTAAGTCTGGAGGGATTATTATCTGAAGGAATGACAGATGATAAAAATCCTGGATGGCAGGAAATATTCAGAGATTCACCCGGATTGATGGGAAAGATGGAGGAATTGACCGAAATGCAGATGCAAGGGGATGATGTCTTTATGAGTTCGTTTTCGATGCTTAAAAACTTTCCTTTTTTCAGTGAATTCATCAACTGGTTTATTCCCTTTACTCCGGATCATCCTGAGCTGATGAAGATTTCATCCAACATGGATCCTGAGGAATACAACAAATTCCTGGAGATGATCATGAAATCTCCGATGTTGTGCAATTCAGACAAGTATTCGTTTTGTTTCAGCATTCAGAATATAACGCCTGATTATAAAAAGATAGTTTCTGAATCCCTGCAGTCAGAGTTTGATCAGATGGAAGAAATAGAAAAAGATAAAGCCTTCCTTGATCATAATCACAAGGCAGAAACTGTTTCCGGTCAATATATAAAAGACATTTACCGCTTTTTTAAATTATATCCGCAACGTCAGGGATTTGAAGATATTTTTAACTGGCGTTTTGATTTTCACAATAAATATGCTTTCGCCGGGATACTTAAGGAAGACAAGAAAATTCAGCGGAATATTGCAGAATATTACTTTGCCAAGAATTATTTTCCTGAAGCAGCTGTCATCTATGACCTTCTGCTGCAGGAAAAGGATGATCCTGAGTTATTGCAGAAGCTCGCTTTTTGTTATCAGAAGCAGGGGGATTATAAAAAAGCGCTTGATTATTATTTAAAGGCTGATCTTTACGATCTGAATAAAACATGGAACCTGAAGAAGATAGCTCTTTGCTACCGTAATCTGAAAAATCATGCAAAAGCTCTTGAGTATTATCAGCAGGCGGAAATCCTTGAACCGGAAAATCTAAGCCTGCACGTTTCAATTGGCCAGTGTTATACTGAACTGAACCAATACGAAGAAGCCCTGAAGTCGTATTATAAAGTAGAATATCTTTCGCCTGGTAACAGTAAAATATGGCGTCCCATAGGATGGTGCTGTTTTTTGGTGGGGAAGCTTGATCAGGCCGGGAAGTACTATTCACAGTTAATTGAAGAGGATCCGAATAAATATGATCTCATGAATATGGGGCACGTTCAGTGGTGTCAAGGTAACCGCAAAGCCGCCCTCGATTTTTACAAACGAAGCATTAATAGCGCGGATAATTCTGAAAAGGAGTTTATGGATGCATTTCATGAAGATTTGCCCCAACTGTTAAAACAAGGGGTGGATTCTGATGATGTTCCCATCATGTTGGATCAACTGAGGTATTCTCTCCATGAATAATTAATTGGAGTACTTACAACTAAGACTCTGATTGAAATGGCCACTGCAATTGCTCAATTGCTGCATTCATCGATCACAATTTATTTACGATACAGGAAAAACATTTCTTTCGATCTGAGTTGAGATTAACAAGAAGATCAATTTACAGAAACTTTCTATTTATGATTTGATTAGAGCCTTCCCTGTTTTTTAGTGTTCACTTTCGTGCATTTATGTGCCTGCCACCGTACAGATGTTATAGGTGCCTGGCAATCGTATGATCTTGTATTATATTTTAAGACAATATGTTATGATCTTTGGCATGCATTATGAAATATTTACAGCAAAGAATAACTGATACAAAAAATAGGAGGACTTAAAATGAAAACAAGAATATATTACCCGCAGATAGAGACCAAGGTAATCAGCTTATTACTGGTTTTATCACTGGCTTTTTTAATCTCTGTCAAAGCACAGGAATTGCCAAAGGATCCAAGTCTGGCAAGCTTTGCTGAAGGCATAAATACTCTGCCAAATGCTTTAATGGACGACTATTTTACAGGTAAGGAAACTGTTAACAATGAACTGGCCCTTACACTGAAGTCATGGATGAACAGTGGTCAATACTGGGAACTTGTTCAGGATGAACCACAATCGGAAGGAACCATGAAGATGTTGGTTGAATGGATGAAAGAAGGGAAGTATTGGGAAGAAAATGAAGAAGGCAATTTGAATAAAAACAATGACTATCACGAAATAATTGCCGAAAACGAAGGTGAATAATAGTTAACAAACGACAATATTAACGAAAAGAGGCCGGGAATAATCATCCGGCCTCTTCCGTTTTTGTTATTTCCTCTTATTTGGAAAACACTAATAATTAAAACGATACTCTCCCAATGTTATGTAAATCTTTCCTATTTCATAATTTGTTCGAAAACGAACATCATGTAAACGTTAAGCGTACAGTACGTAAATTCCCTTAAATTAATTTTTCTATAATATAAGCTTAATCAGTTATTTACACACTTTGGCACAATTGATGCGTATCTTTACATAACTGATTGGAAGTATAGTCAGGGACAAAAAAGAAGATAAAAAAACATAGAATATGAAAACAAAAAATTACAACATTGGGAAAAATCTGATAGCTTTGATTATCGTTGCATTGATTTCCACTGTTAGCTTCGCAACAACGAAAGAAAATCCGACATCAGGGAAAAATGCTGAACTTGAGAAATCAACTTTTAATGTATCCGAATCAAAAGCTGAGGCATTCACGGAAACACTCCAGAATTGGATGAATAAGGGTTCTTACTGGGAAAAGGAAAATTCCGCAGAAGTTTCTAATTCTGAATTTTCAAATGAACTCAGCAAATGGATGTCTGATGGCAGTTATTGGAGTGAGCCCAGAGGAAAAGAAGAGGTTAAGAAAAATGTTGTTTCAGACCTTAAGTCTTTTATGACAAGCGGCTCCTACTGGAAATCCGATAATGGTTCAAATAAGAAATAGCCTTAGAATCATTTAAATCAATATATCTTCAACTTTAATTAAAAATGGCCTTCAATTCGGAGGTCATTTTTAATTATGCAAAATATTAAAAACTAACCGGTTATCACCTGATGAATCATTTAACAGATCTTCTAAATCTTATTATTTAATATCATTAAAATGTCCCGTATAAAGTATACTCATCCGTGTTGCAAAATACCTTACTGTAAATATAAAATTCAGGTCTGTTGGTCTCAATTTTTCTGTTAAGCTGTAAAACGGGATGACCTGCCGAAACCTTAAAAAACTTCTGGAGCCGTTCGTCTGCTTTAATAGCTAAAAGCTTTTGTTCTCCCCCTTTTACTTCGATCTGATAATTCTTGCGCAGGATATCAAAAAGAGATTTATTTTCAAAATTTCGTGAGGTGAATCGTGGCAGATTAATGTTGGGAATCATTGTAAAATCAAAGAAAACAGGTTTGTTATTTACAAGACGTAATCGTTCAAGATAAATGCATCCAGACTCCTTTTCTCTTAGGCTTAAAGGAAAAGTAAAAGCTTCTTCCCAACTTCTAACTTCAGGTTTTACGATTATGTGAGTCTGAAGGTAATCTTTACCAATAGCTGAAGTAGTTCCCGTCAGCGAAAGAATGCCGATACCCTGAGGCACTCCCTTTACAATGCTCCCTTTTCCCTGATGCCGGACAATATATCCTTCGTTGGCGAGCCTTTCCAGCGCTCTGCGGATTGTAGGACGTGTTACCTTGTGGACCGTGCATAATTCATTCTCTGAAGGAAGCAGATCACCGCCTGCAAATACTCCTTCAGTGATATGTTTACGAAGAATTTCATAAACGATGCGATGCTGAGGTATGGAAGATTCTGATCTCATATTAATAAATAACGACAATTCGCCTTCATTGACAAAAGTAATATAATTTCAAATGAAAAGAAATAATTGTATTTACATGATAAATTATTGAATTAAATTTTATAAATTGATATTCAATGATTTATATGAATATATCTTAAAAAACAAAATTATAATCAATTTTACTTGTAAAGACAAGTTCAATAAAATATCTTTGCAGAAAATATTTTTTCTATGGCTACACCCGTAATTATGCCTAAGCAAGGCCAATCTGTTGAAAGTTGTATCATTACAGAATGGAACAAGAAAAAAGGCGACAAAGTAACTAAAGGGGAAATCCTCTTTGCTTACGAAACCGATAAGGCATCCTTTGAGGAGGAAGCTCCCGTGGATGGATATTTATTAGAGATCTTTTATGAAACCGGCGATGAGGTTCCGGTTTTAACCAATGTATGTGTTATCGGCGCAGAAGGCGAATCAGCTGGAAGTATCGGTATTGTGAATGCTGCTCCGGCGCATCAAACAGAGAAGAAACCAACGGTAGCTGAGGAGTCTCCAAAGCCTGAAGTTCAGAAGTCAGAACCTGCGCAACAGGAAAATGCTTCGGAATTGGAATCTTTTATATCCCCAAGAGCTAAAAATCTTGCAGAAAAAGAAGGTGTTTCAATAGGAACTATCAAAGGAAGCGGTCCCAAGGGAAGGATCATTGAACAGGATGTACGTGCCTCAATTGAAAGTTCTCCCAAAACGACTCCCCTGGCAAAGAAAATGGCTGGAGCTGAACAATTACAACCTGCAGGAACAGGGACAGGTCTTGGCGGTGCGGTTACTGCGAAAGACCTTACTGTTACAAATCCAGTCTACAGCAATGATTTCGAGATAAAGAAATTATCCAATATGCGTAAGCTTATTGCCAAAGCAATGCTCAATTCCCTACAGAACTCTGCTCAACTTACCCATCATCTTGGCGCTGATGCCAGAAGGATACTCGAGCTGCGCAAAAAGGCAAAGAAAGCAAATGAAAATGGTAACCCGGAAAACATCACCCTCAATGACATGGTTTGTTTTGCGGTTGTCAAAGCTTTGCTTAAATTTCCGCAGGTTAATTCTCATTTCCTTGGAGAAAACATGAAATATTTCAATAAAGTTCACCTTGGTGTGGCGGTAGATACTGATCGTGGATTAATGGTTCCGGTCATCCGTAACGCTGATGATCTTTCAATTAAAGGACTTTCCAATCAGCTAAAGGAAACAGCTGTCATGTGCCGCAAAGGAAATATCAATCCTGAATTGTTATCTTCAGAGGCTGCCTCATTTACGGTCTCGAACCTTGGCAACTATGGAGTTGAAATATTCACTCCAGTTATCAATTTGCCGCAATCGGCCATTCTTGGAGTGAATACCATTGTTCCAAGACCGAAAGATTTAGGTGATGGAGTTTATGGCTTTGTTCCTTTTATCGGATTGAGCCTTACATACAACCACCAGGCTTTGGATGGCGGAGAAGCAACGCGTTTTCTCAAACAGATTGCCATTGAAATTGAAAACCTTGAATTCGAATTATAAAGAAAGGAGATTCAGTTATGAGTACAAATTTTGATCTTGCAATTATAGGAGCCGGTCCCGCAGGATATGTTGCCGCCGAACGTGCAGGCAAAAAAGGCTTAAAAGTTGTTCTTTTCGAAAAAGGTGAGTTGGGTGGTGTTTGCCTTAATGAAGGCTGTATCCCGACAAAAGCATTGCTTTATGCCGCGAAACTGTATGACCACGCAATCGAAGGTGGAAAGTACGGTATAAATACAAAAGAGGTCACTTATGATTTTGCAAAGATGATGTCCCGCAAGCAGAAAGTGGTTAAGAAGCTGGTCGGTGGTGTGGCTTCTGCCATGAAGGAATATCATGTAGAGGTAGTAAAAAGTGCAGCTACCATCAAAGGGCGTTCTTCTGAAGGAATCTCCATAACTGCAGGTGAACAGGAATACATGGCTGCCAATCTGATGATCTCTACGGGATCTGAAGCATTGGTTCCTCCTATTCCCGGACTTGAAGCGACTCCCAATGAAATACTTCTTACGGCCAGGGAAATTCTGAACTTAACAGAAGTACCTCAGTCTCTGGTGATCATAGGGGGTGGCGTAATCGGTATGGAATTCGCAAGTTTTTTCAACAGCATGGGAACCAACGTTACCATTGTCGAAATGCTTGATGAAATACTGACCGGTATGGATAGCGAAATGAGTGTTATGCTTCGTCAGATGTATACCAAAAAAGGGATTACTTTCCATTTATCATCCAAAGTAACAGAAGTAAATGGGAACGAAGTGATTTTTCTGAAGGAGGGCCAGACCCAATCTGTAAAGGGAGATAAAATCCTGGTGAGCGTGGGCCGCAGGGCTGTTACCAAAGGATTTGGTCTTGAGAACCTGGGGGTGGAAATCTACAGGGGAGGGATCAAAGTGGATGAAAAAATGAAAACCAATGTCCCCAACGTATTTGCAGCAGGCGATGTAACAGGTTTCTCATTATTGGCCCACACGGCAAGCCGTGAAGGTGAAGTTGTTGTAAATAACCTTACAGGACGCAATGACAGAATGCGTTATAACGCCATTCCCGGTGTTGTTTACACTAATCCTGAATTCTCAGGAGTAGGACTAACAGAGGATACGGCTAAAGAAAAAAACATCGAAGTTCGTGTGGTGAAACTTCCGATGGCTTTTGCCGGACGTTTCATGATCGAAAATGAAGGTGGCAATGGCTTGTGTAAAGTTATTGTCGGAGCAAAATATGGAGAAGTTTTGGGAGTGCATATGCTTGGAAATCCATCCAGCGAATTGATTTATGGAGCATCGATGGCTATCGAAATGGAAATGACACTCAAAGAAATGGAAGAAGTCGTTTTTCCTCATCCTACAGTATCTGAAATATTTAAGGAAACAGTTTTTGCATTTAAATGATATTCAAACACAAAAAAGATAAAATAAAACACATAATATGCCTAAAGTTCAATTTATAGACCCGATGGTCGCCAGAAATGCGGGTGAAATTACATTTAACCCGATCCCGGTTAATCAGTATCAAAAAACAATCGAGGAAGAGAAAGTGAATTTTTCCAAGAGTGATTTTTTAAGGATTTACCACGACATGGTTGTAATTCGTGAATTTGAAACCATGTTGAACCTGATTAAAACAACAGGCGAATACAATGGAATTCCTTATGATCATCCAGGGCCTGCCCACCTTTCTGCCGGACAGGAAGCGGCTGCTGTGGGAATGGCTTATACTCTTACGGTAGAAGATTTTATTTTTGGTTCTCACCGCAGCCATGGTGAAATCCTTGCTAAAGGGCTTAGTGCCATTCAAAAATTGGAAGATGCTGATCTGATGAAGGTCATGGAATCATTCTTTGAGGGTAAAATCCTGAGCATCGTTAAGAAAGGCTTCCATGGTACTGTTAAAGAACTTGGCCGCCGGTTTTTACTTTATGGAACATTAGCCGAGATCTTTGCCCGCGAAACAGGTTTCAATAAAGGACTGGGCGGCAGTATGCATGCGTTCTTTACTCCTTTTGGCGTTTATCCCAATAATGCCATCGTGGGTGGTAGCGGGGATATCGCTGTAGGCGCCGCTCTTTATAAGAAGGTAAATCGTAAACAGGGACTGGTAGTTGCCAATATTGGAGATGCCTCGATGGCTTGTGGTCCTGTATGGGAAGGTCTCTCCTTTGCAGCCATGGATCAGTTTACCCAGCTCTGGGGAGGTGACATGAAAGGCGGTTTGCCGGTTATCTTCAATGTGATGAATAATCAATACGGTATGGGTGGACAAACCTGCGGAGAAACAATGGGCTACCAGATGGTGGCAAGAATTGGTGCAGGAGTAAATCCGGAACAAATGCATGCGGAAAGGGTTGATGGGTATAATCCATTAGCCGTAATTGATGCATACCGGCGTAAACGTCAGATCATTGAAGAAAAGAAAGGCCCTGTTCTTCTTGAAATATTGACATACCGCTACAGCGGACATTCCCCCTCTGATGCTTCTTCTTACCGTACGAAAGAAGAGGTAGAAGCATGGCAGGAACAGGACAGTATCCTTTCCTTTGGCCAAAGTCTGATCAACGCCAACGTGACGGATCAAATTGATCTTGAAGCCATTAATCTGGACGTTAAAAATATTATTCTGGAGATGTTTAAACTCTCCATCGACGATTCTGTATCTCCGCGAATGAACATTCAAAACCGTCCTGATCAGATTGGCGAAATGATTTTCTCCAATCAGTCTGTTGATAAAATGGAAGACCGTACCCCGGAGGTTAATCATCCGATGGTTGAAAATCCAAGAGTTGTACAGATCTCTAAAAAGGAAAGATTTGCCTTTGATAAAGACGGCAAACCATTCTCTAAAATGAAACAGTACCAGCTCCGCGATGGCATTTTTGAGGCCATTGTAGATCGTTTCTATAAAGATCCTACTCTCATTGCTTACGGTGAAGAAAACCGTGACTGGGGAGGCGCTTTTGCCGTATATCGAGGTTTAACTGAAGCATTGCCTTACAACAGGCTGTTCAACTCTCCAATCTCTGAAGGTTCGATCGTAGGAACTGCAATTGGTTATGCCATGTGCGGCGGCCGCGTGATCCCTGAAATCATGTATTGTGATTTCCTTGGAAGATGTGGCGATGAAGTTTTCAATCAACTTCCCAAATGGCAGGCTATGAGCGGAAATGTGCTGAGAATGCCAGTGGTATTAAGAGTGTCCGTAGGTTCAAAGTACGGAGCACAGCATTCGCAGGACTGGACATCTCTGGTTGCACACATCCCGGGGCTAAAAGTGGTATTCCCCGCTACCCCTTATGATGCCAAAGGGCTAATGAACAGTGCCCTTCAGGGAACGGACCCGGTCATTTTCTTCGAAAGTCAGCGTATATATGACATTGGTGAACAATTCCATCAGGGAGGAGTTCCCGAAGGATATTATGAAATTCCCATGGGAGAACCGGATGTAAAACGCGAAGGTAAAGATGTAACGATACTTACAATCGGCGCCACTCTCTACCGGGCTCTTGATGCAGCGAAGATCCTGGATGAAAAGTACGGTATGTCAGCCGAAGTAATTGATGCCCGTTCACTTGTTCCTTTCAATTATGAAAAGGTCATTGCTTCTGTTAAGAAGACCGGACGGATAATAATCTCAGGGGATGCTACCGGACGGGGTTCATTCCTCAATGATCTGGCACAGAATATTACTGAACTGGCGTTCGATTATCTGGATGCACCGCCTGTAGTATTAGGTTCCCGAAACTGGATCACACCGGCCCATGAGCTGGAAAAAGCATTCTTCCCTCAACCGGGATGGTTTATCGATGCAATTCATGAAAAGATTGTACCTTTAAAGGGTCATGTAGTAGGACAAAATTTCAGTGATTCTGAACAAATAAGAAGATCCAGATTAGGTATTTAATATAGTAAACCTGCAAAACAGCTTTATGGATTTCTGGAAAATATTTCCACCCAAAGAAGAATTGCTAAGGTGGTATGAAAATAACGGGGATGGGCAGACGCGTCTGGTCAATGCCCATCTTCATACTCCTTATTCATTCAGCGCCTTTACGGATATCTCCCAGTCGCTGGATATGGCTGTTGGCGAAGATGTGAAGGTGGTCGGAATAAATGATTTTTATACCACGGATGGCTATTCGGAATGGGCGGAGGCTTGCGTATCCCGCAAGATTTTTCCTCTTTTCAATATTGAGTACATAAGCCTTAACAGGGAGGACCAGGCTGCAGGGATCAAAGTCAATGATCCCAATAATCCGGGGAGAACCTATTTAAGCGGTAAAGGCCTGGCCTATCCCGCAAAACTGGAAGAACCGTTTGCCTCTACCCTTGAATCTGTTCGCAAGGAATCCAACCTGCAGGTTCAGAGGATGTGCGAAAAGCTCAATGAACATCTTGAAGCCTGTGGTGCCGGATTCGGATTAAATTTCGACAGGATCAAAGAAACCCTCACAAAGGGAATGGTCAGAGAGCGTCATCTCGCAAAAGCACTGAGGGCAAAAGTTTCATCTTTAGGCCTCTTGGTCAAAGATCAGGAAATATTTTATAGTAAACTGTTCGGAGGGAAAGCTCTTAAATCTGACATCTCCAATGAGGCAGCCGTTGAAAATGAAATCCGTGGTAATCTGCTGAAAGCGGGAGGCGCCGCTTTTATTCCTGAAAATTCCGAAGCCTTCCTTGAGATGGAAATGGCTTGTAATATCATCCGCAAATCCGGTGGTATTCCAACCTATCCTTTTTTAGCTGACGACAGCAAAGGAAATTTTACCGAATTTGAGGCTCATAAGAATGAAGTGATCGAAATTCTTATGAAAAGGAAGATCTGTTCCGTTGAATTCATCACAACAAGAAATACGCTCCCTGTTTTAGAAGAATACGCAGGATTTTTCCATCACCAGGGTTTCGTGGTAACCATGGGAACAGAGCACAATACCCCTGCAATGGAACCCATTGAGCTGTTTGCAGCGAACAAAACTCCATTGAGCAAAATGTTACTGGATATAAATTACATGGGAGCCTGCGTTGTAGCTGCCCACCAGTATCTTTATGCCACCGAGGGGATTGGTTATCTTGACAAAGAGGGCAAACCTGATCTGATTAACCGGGATGCATATGTTGAATTAGGGAAAGCCCTGATTGAATACCTGATAAAGTCATAATTTAATGAACCAGGCAATTTATACCCAAATCGCACCTTCCATCCGGATGCTGGCTTCTCAACAGAGGATTATTACCTTGCGTCTTGATGAAAGGAAGGAATTTTTTGGCTTATCCGGTGAGGGTGATTTGAGAAAATTCCCATTTGTCAAACCTGATGCAACAATCCTGACGGTTAATGAAACAACAGATCCGGATCAAATGCTCCGGGAAGTTAAGAATAAACTCTCAGATTGGTTTCAAACCGCATCGGTCCATCCTGATTATATTATTCTGAAAGGTATTGGCGTTTTAGGGCTGGCCGACCATGCTTCACAACTTGATGTTTTGCTTGGGTCTCCAACAAAAAAAATAAATCTCACAAAAGGCAGGCTTGATGGCAAAATCGTGATCGTTACAGGAGGTGCACAGGGCTTTGGAGGCGGAATTGCTGAAATGCTGTATGCCGAAGGAGCCAACGTGATAATTGCTGATCTGAACGAAGAGACCGGCCTCAAAATGGCTGAGAAACTAAATTCAAAAGATCAGTCAAATCAGGCCTTCTTTACAAAAGTAAATGTTTCCAATGCCGATTCGGTACAGGAGATGATTTTTGAATCCGTCAGGCATTTCGGGGGACTGGATGTTTTAATCAGCAATGCCGGGATTCTCCGGGCAGGTGGTTTGGATGAAATGACGCCCGAAACCTTTGCCCTGATGACTGATGTCAACTACAAAGGCTATTTTCTTTGTGCCAAATACGCTTCTGCGGTTATGAAGGTTCAGTCTCAGCATAAGAAGGATCATTTCATGGATATCATCCAAATCAATTCCAAATCCGGTCTAAAAGGGAGCAACCGCAATTTCGCCTATGCAGGCGGGAAATTCGGAGGCATCGGCCTTACCCAATCTTTTGCGATGGAACTGATGCCTTCTCATATTAAAGTTAATTCAATCTGCCCGGGTAATTTCTTTGAAGGTCCGCTCTGGAGTGATCCTGAAAAAGGATTGTTCGTCCAGTATCTGAGAGCCGGAAAAGTTCCCGGGGCAAAGAGTATCGAAGATGTGAAAACCTTTTACGAAGCACAGGTACCCGCCGGGCGCGGCTGCCGCGTGATCGATGTGGTAAGGGCTATTTTTTACATCATTGAGCAGGAATACGAGACTGGTCAGGCTGTCCCGATTACAGGAGGTCAGAATATGCTGAGTTAGTCTCGTGATGAGCAAATTCCATAGGGTAAGCAATAAAGTAACAAAGTGAAATATATTAAAATGAAGACAAGAGCTGTAAGACTATATGGTAAGAAGGATTTAAGGCTGGAAGAGTTCGAATTACCACAATTAAAAGAGAATGAAATTCTGGCCAAAGTAGTCTGCGACAGCCTTTGCATGTCGTCTTACAAAGCCGCAAATCAGGGAACCGATCACAAACGCATTCCTAAGGATGCGGATGTCAATCCTGTTATTATAGGTCATGAATTTGCCGGCGAACTTATTGAAATAGGATCTAAATGGAAGGGGCAATTTAAGGTTGGTGATAAATTCTCAATCCAGCCTGCAATAAATTACCCCGATGGACCTGTTGGTATTCTTGGAGCCCCGGGATATTCCTATCGCTTTATCGGAGGTGATGCCACCTATGTTATTATCCCCAATGAAGTAATGGAAATGGGTTGCCTGCTGCCTTATACAGGTGAAGGATATTACCCGGCCTCCCTTTCGGAGCCTCTGTCCTGTGTAATCGGTGCTGTGCATGCAAATTACCATACCAACCCCGGATCCTACATCCATCAGATGGATATAGTCGAAGGAGGCAAAATGGCCTTGTTGGCAGCTGTTGGACCGATGGGGCTGGCAGCCATCAATTACATTCTCAACCGTGAAGACCGGAAGCCTTCCTTGCTGGTGGTAACCGATATTGACCAGGCCCGCCTTGACCGGGCCGCCGGTTTATATACTGTCGAATTGGCCTCTTCAAAGGGAATTGAACTGAGATACATCAATACCGCCCGGTTTGACAACCCTGTAGAGGAACTGAAAAGCATCTCCGGGGAAGGATTCAATGATGTATTTGTATTTGCACCTGTTGCTTCGGTAATTGAACAGGCCGATGCCATTCTTGCTTTTGATGGTTGCATGAATTTCTTTTCAGGTCCTTCAGATCCTCAGTTCAAGGGCACAATGAATTTTTACAATGTGCATTACAATTATACGCACCTGGTAGGTACCAGTGGCGGCAATACCGACGATATGAAGGAAGCGCTTGCTTTAATGTCTAAAGGACTTGATCCTGCAGGTCTCGTGACTCATATCGGAGGAATCAATGCGGTAATCGATGCAACATTACACCTTCCGCAAATACCCGGGGGAAAAAAGCTGATGTATAATCACATTGAAATGCCTCTGACAGCCATTGCTGATTTTGCAGAAAAAGGCAAAACCAACCCTGTTTACAAACAGCTTGCCGAAATCTGTGACCGCAACAAAGGCCTTTGGAGCTTCGAAGCCGAAGGGTACTTATTGACCAATGCAGATAAATTGAATTGAATCACATTCAATCTGAAATATTCAACATTTCAGATTCATTAAATTAAAGGCGCCCATTCTGGCGCTTTTTTAATTTAGTTTTCTAAACCATATAAACGGACCGTAGTTATAGTATTCACTCATCCGCTCCGGCGTGGCATCCAGTTCTTTTGGCGTCAACGGGAAATGCGGCACCATCACATCTTCGCCAGGTTTCCAGTTGACTGGAAGTACACAATCGCGGCCGGCTACTTGTAAGGCAGCAACAGTCCTTTTGATTTCTTCCATATTTCGACCGATGTTGGTAGGATAAAAAAAGATCGCTGCGATCTTGTTCTCAGGGTTGATGATGAATACTCCTCTCACATCCATCGTCTTGTTGTATTTTTTATGAATCATACCATACCTGAGAGAAATCGAATAATTCTCATCCGCAATCAAGGGGAAATTTATGGTCACAAGTGGTCTGTCTTTATAATGAATTTCTTCAAGTGCTTTCTTCCAAACCATATGCTGATCGAGGGAGTCAGTTGAGATTACGGCAAACTTCACCCCCATTTTGTCAAAATCTTCCTGCATAGTAGCCAACTGGATAATTTCCGAGGAGCAGACTGGAGTAAAGTCCCGCGGATGGCTGAATAATATCTTCCAGCCTGTCCCGAAATCTTTTGGAAAGGATATCGTCCCGATGGTTGACTTAGCGGTAAAGGACGGAGCAACATCTCCCAAAAGAGGAGGTGAATACCCGCTTGTTTTCGGTGCCCCGAAGGCGCTTACTGAGAAAAGCAATAGCCCATAAATAAAAAGGGAAGTTTTCATTTGAAACTATATTTAGATTAATTATTAATAGCTACAGATCTTTTAACATTACCTTTTTAAAAAGGTTAACAGAAATCAAAAAATTATAAAAAATAAATAATTAATCATAAATCATAGTTGAAATAAAGTATCAGTTTAAAGAAGGAATACAATTCCAATTTTAAGCTATTAAATAACTTGTCTTCTCTATACCTGGTCTATACCAACTCCATACCAAGTCCAATACAAGACTTAACTGAGACGTGTCGCATGCCGTCTCTACTTTCAGTAAGGGACCGGTGGATGTTCTACTTTAATCACAGGGATTTATCAGGGAATGTTTAATGCAGCCCATGAATACAAACCCCAATAAAAAGTCATTAGCCTTATTAAACAGACAAAAAGTAATATCAGGCATGAAAAACAACCGGGTTTGGTTGCTTAAATCAAACTAACCTTTCAGGATCTTCTTTTCATCTAAAATGTGTTCCTTGCTCCTCCCATGGGTGTCGACACAGGAACACTAATTATTCTACTCGTTGAATACGTCTTTTGAACCCCAAAGTAGGCAAGATCGTACACAATCTCATATGGTCTTTCCTTGGTTTTCGGATATTTTGTTGAATTATAAACATGGACCAGCACATTCATCTTTGCATCTGTTGGTACATTGTTTATTTTTGCAGGAATCCACTCGCTGTCAAGCAACTCTATTGCATTTACTACTATTTTATCAAAGGATTTGTTCAGGGATCTTTCAATCTTAATCTGGCCGATTTTGCCGGTGCGGTCAATCACAAATGAGGCGGCTGATACTCCATGTAATCCTCTTTCCATTTCATACACGGGAACTTTAACGTTATTTGTTATCATTGATTTCACTTCCCCTTTAAAGCCTAGATAAATTGGAGGAGAATCCACTTTGCTTAAAAGATAAAGACCATTATTTTCCGATATGGTTAAAAATGAATCCACTTTACAGATGGCGGGATCAAGATATTCAGCTGATTTGCTATCATAATTATACAGAATGTAGTTTTTATTACCCGCACTTCTGTACTTCCATACTCCGACTTTACGATCATTCTGATAATGCCCTATTACTAACGTGTCAAGGGTATTATTCTTTATTTTTAAATATTCCCCCTCTTTTAATTTACTTTTTTTATCGATCAGATAAGTACAGGTATAATGGTCATCTTTTACTTTCTTCTGCTTCATCTCAAATTTTTGAGCGAATGCAAACAGGCAGAAAAAGCAAATAATACAGGTTAGGATTGTTCTCATTTTTAAATAATGTTTAGTTGTAAATTATAATATGCTAAAGTAAATAAATTATGGTTAGCATATAATCACTTTAAAATATATATTCAACAGGTATCTATTTTGAATATTTATTCTTCTGGATTGATAGCAATCTGACAAATCGCATTGCAATTTAGAACAAATAAATCAAAGGCCCTCCTTTATCTATGTTATCTGTAATTTAAAAGCTTTAATGATTCTTGAATCCTGATTCATAATTCGTAATTGTTTTCCTACCTTTGTGTTTCCTAAATCGTAATCATTCATTAAAGAAAGATGAATATCTCATATAACTGGTTAAAGGATTATATCAATATCAATTTAACACCCGAAGAAATCGCCGCTGCGCTCACCCACATCGGCCTCGAAACCGGCAGCGTAGAAGAGGTTGAATCCATCAAAGGGGGGCTCAAGGGCCTGGTTGTTGGCGAGGTTATCACCTGTCAACAACATTCCAATTCAGATCATTTGTCTGTAACCACAGTCAACATCGGAGAGGGTGATCTTCTTCCGATTGTTTGCGGTGCCCCCAACGTTGCCGCCGGACAAAAGGTAATTGTAGCTACGGTTGGCACAACCTTGTATAAAGGTGACGAATCCTTTACTATTACAAAATCAAAGATAAGGGGAGAGGTTTCCATGGGCATGATTTGTGCCGAAGATGAAATCGGAGTTGGCAATGATCACAACGGAATCATGGTTTTAAATTCCGATGCAAAGGTGGGCACCCCGGCCAGTGAATTTTTTAATATCAAGAGCGATTATGCCCTGGAGGTAGATCTGACACCAAACCGGATCGACAGTGCTTCCCATATTGGTGTCGCAAGGGATCTTGCTGCCTATTTAAGTCAGAAAAAAGAAATCCAATATACGCGTCCCGATGTCAGCCAATTCAAAGTTGACAATCATTCTCTGACCATTCCTGTTGTCATTGAAAATACTGAAGCATGTCCCCGTTACAGCGGAGTGACTATTTCAGGGATCAAAATAAAGGAATCTCCGGAATGGCTGCAAAATCGGTTGAAAGCCATCGGACTGAATCCAATCAATAATGTGGTAGACGTAACCAATTACGTCCTGTTTGAAACCGGTCAGCCCCTTCATGCATTTGATGCTGATGATATCACAGGGGGGAAGATAGTTGTCAAAACACTTCCCAAAGGAACCAAATTCCAGACCCTTGATGTCGTTGAAAGAGAGTTGGATGAAAAGGATCTGATGATCTGTAATATGGAGGAAGGCATGTGTATCGGAGGTGTTTTCGGCGGTATTAAATCAGGGATCAAAGAGGTAACAGCCAACATGTTCCTTGAGAGCGCCTATTTCAATCCTGTTTATATCCGTAAAACAGCCCGCCGTCATGGGTTGAACACGGATGCCTCTTTTCGTTTTGAAAGGGGAGTAGATCCAAATGGAGTGATCTATGCACTTAAACGTGCTGCTTTATTGATCCAGAAAATTGCCGGCGGCCAGATATCCTCGGAAATTGTGGATGTGGTTGCCAATCCTGCCATTATGAATCCTTTCAAAGTTAGTATTTCATTCGATCACATTAATCGCTTGGTTGGCACGGAAATACCAAAGGAAAATATCTATAAAGCATTAAAATCACTGGAGATCATCATTAAAGAAGAAACAGCTGAAGGATTGAATCTATCTGTTCCTCCTTACCGCGTGGATGTACGCAAGGAAGCCGATGTGATCGAAGAGATTTTACGAATTTATGGCTACGATAAAATTGAGACTTCCCAGAAGGTTAAATCCACCATACAACATCAGATCCTACCGGATAAAATGAAGTTGCAGAATCTTATATCGGAATCTCTTTCAGCTAAAGGATTTAATGAAATCATGTCCAATTCGCTGACCAAAAGCGCTTATTACGAAAATTGCATTTCGTTCAGGGCTGAGAATTCGGTGAAACTCTTTAATCCGCTCAGTTCCGACTTGAATGTAATGCGCCAGACCCTGTTATTCGGAGGACTTGAAGCGATCAGCCGGAACAATAGTTTCCGTAACAGCAACCTGCGGCTGTATGAATTCGGAAACGTGTATTTCTTTGATGGAAATAAAGAAACAGAGAAACCTGTTCAAAATTTCAGTGAAGAAGAACATGTAGGATTATGGATTACCGGTAAAAAAGAAACCCCAAACTGGGCAGTTGCCGAAGAAAACACTTCATTTTTTACCCTAAAAGCCAATCTTGAAAATATCCTTCTCAGGATAGGTATTGGCAGCGACAAATGTCAGATCGAATCCATTTCAGATGATCTGATCTCCGAAGGTCTGGAATACCGTTTCAAAAATACAGTAGTTGCCAGGATAGGATATGTTGACCGGAAATTATTAAAGTCCTTCGATATTCCATCGGATGTTTTCTATGGTGACATATATTGGACGACTCTTTTGAAGCTTATCGGGGAACTTAAAGTAAGCTATTCCCCTCTTCCAAAATATCCTGAAGTGCGGCGTGACCTTGCTTTACTGGTTGATAAGCAAACAAAATTCAGTACCATCAGAGAATGGGCATTTAAAGCTGAAAGGCAGATATTGCGCAGTGTTAATGTATTTGATGTATATGAAGGCGATCATCTCCCCGAAGGAAAGAAATCCTATGCGGTAAGCTTTATCCTGATGGATGAGAAGCAAACCCTGAACGATAAGCTGATCGATAAAACGATGAATAAGCTTATTGCTATTTTCGAGCGGGAAGTCGGCGCGACGATAAGAAAATAGAAGAGCTTTCTTCATCCCTTGCCGTCAGCTTCAGCTGACGGATGAGGTGTAATCAAAGTAAAGGCTTTAGCCACATTTTATTTAAAAAATAGATAAATCAAATGTGGCTAAAGCCAGTTCATCATTCAGACTTCCTCCGTCAGCTGAAGCTGACGGCAATGGATACATAAGGAAAGAAATTAAAGGATAGCAAATTTTTTATACGTCATGTGGCCGATTGAAATCATACAGGGCGATATCACGAAGTTGAAGGTTGATGCGATTGTCAATGCAGCCAATCCTTCATTGCTCGGCGGCGGCGGAGTTGACGGAGCCATCCATCGTGCAGCCGGCCCCGGATTGCTTACAGAATGCAGAATCTTGAATGGTTGCAAAACGGGGGATGCCAAAATCACCAAAGGGTACAATTTACCTGCCCGGCACGTCATTCATACCATTGGTCCCATATGGCATGGCGGGAACAGCGGCGAGCCTGAATTACTTGCCTCCTGTTATATAAAATCGCTTGAGCTTGCAGAAGAAAACCATCTGAAAACAATAGCATTTCCAAATATCAGCACCGGTGTCTACGGCTATCCCAAGCAGAATGCAGCCATAATCGCTTTGAATACTGTATCATCTTTTTTTGAAGAACCTCATCAAGTGGAGAGGATTATCTTTTGCTGTTTCGACGCTGAAAACAAGGATATTTACCATCGCTTTACTAGAGGAAAAACTGATTTTGTCAGAGTAACAAATCCTGCTGAAATAAATGCTGTTGCTGATTTGGCAAAGGAAATCTGGAATGAATACTATACACCCATTATAGGTGAAAACCAGGTTGGTTATATGATTGATAAGTTCCAGTCAGCACAGGCCATCACGGCACAAATCAATAAGGAGAATTACAAATACTATCTGATATTTCAGGCCCTCGAACCTTCCGGATATATTGGAATTCAGCAAAAATGTGAAGAATTATTTCTGAGTAAATTCTATATTCAGAAAGAAAAGAGAGGTAACGGATTGGGCAGGAGAGCTTTTGAATTCATCGTAACCCGGGCAAAGAAATTGGGATCCAAATTTATCACGCTTACCGTCAATAAAAACAATACCTCAAGCATCAGCGCTTATGAAAAGTTAGGATTCAGGAATGAAGGCCCCGTTGTCGCCGATATCGGCAATGGCTATATCATGGATGATTACCTGATGAAGTACATCATTGAATAAGTTAAGTACTAAAAAGGCCGATTACTTTTTTAGCACTTAACTTATTCAAATGACTGAAAAATGGCATATTACTGAAAAATGGTTGGTGAAATCTTCTAAAACTTAATGTCTGTATAGGTTGGATAAAAGTTTTATGGAATTAGTTTCATAAAAAGAACGACCTGGCATTATCTTTTTTACTACAAATAACTGGTTCCGTCCCAGCAATGTGTACAAAGATTTTCTTTGGGTAATCCGATTGCTTCCACCAGATCGCCAAGTTCCTGAAACTGCAATGTACTTAAATTAAGATTTTTCCGTATTCTCTCCACCATGGCCTTATACTTTTCAGAAGAAGGATCCGAATATTCCTTTAAATCAACACTTTCTGTACCCTCGAGTTGAAGAATTGCTTTGCGTGTAGCCAGTTCAGCACTGCTCCGTGAACGTGAGAAATTAAGGAATTCACAGGGATAAGTAAGTGGAGGACAGGCTATCCGCATATGTACTTCCCTGATTCCTGCCTGATGTAAATCCGCTGTATTGTCCTTCAATTGCGTGCCGCGAACGATCGAATCATCGAGGAAAATTCCTGATTTCCCTTTCACAAGTTCTTCGTTGGGAATAAGTTTCATTTTAGCGACCAAATCACGTGTTTCCTGATTTTGAGGCATAAAACTGCGCGGCCAAGTGGGGGTGTATTTCGAATAAGGACGCATGAGCGACATCTTTCTTTGATTACTGTAACCAATGGCATGTCCTGTTCCTGAATCCGGAATTCCAGCTACGAAATCAGCTTCCACATTATCCTTACGGGCCAGAGCTGCACCGCACCGATACCGGCATGCATCTACATTAATCCCTTCATAATAGGAAGGCGGATAGCCATAATATACCCAAAGAAATGAACATATCTGCATCTTTTTCCCTGGAGCCTGCAATTGCTCGTAACCATCCGAGGTTATTTTCACCACTTCGCCTGGACCGAGATAATATTCTGTGCTATAATTGAGGTTAGCAAAGGCACAGGTTTCAGAACTGACTGAATATCCATCTGTATTTTTCCCTATGATAACCGGAGTGCGTCCATATTTGTCCCGGGCTGCATAAATACAGTCTTTAGTTAAGATTAAAATGGAACTTGAACCTTTTACCTTGTCATAAAAGGTCTGGATTCCAGAAAGAAAATCATCTCCTTCACAAATAAGTTTCACGATCAGTTCGGTTGGATTAACGCTCGACTGGCTCATTTCGGAAAAATGATGTCTTTTCGAAAGAAACTGCTGCTCCAACTCATCGGCGTTGACAATTTTACCCACATGAGCGAGGGCAAAACGGCCGAGATGAGAACTTACTTCGATAGGTTGGGCTTCATAGTCGCTGATAATACCAATCCCTGAGGTTCCGGAGAAACCATTGATGTCTTTCTCAAATTTGTTTCTAAAATATCCATCCTCCAGACTGTGAATTGCACGCTGAAAACCATATTCGTTGCTCCAAAAGGCCATTCCGGCACGCCTGGTCCCTAAATGAGAATGATAATCAGTACCATAAAAGACATCAGATACGCAATCACGACTGGTAATACATCCAAAAAATCCGCTCATAGAATCTATTTAATTAAGTTAATGGAAACGCAAAAGTAATGCATTTTTTCAAGTCAGCCCACCGGATAGAGATTCCTGTAAAAGAATAAAATTTATGCTTAAATATTATTTTCCGGTCCGTACTTCAGCTGACTGATAATCTCAAAAGCATTGGTTTTTGATGTCTCTGATTCAATGGTTGTGAGATTTCGGGCGTGCAGTGAAGTAAGGTAATGAAGGTTTGAATTTCTCATTCCGAGACGGGTATAGGCCCGGATGAAAGTTGTTGAGAGCTGAGGGTCTTTAGAAAGTGGAGACATCAACTCAAAAAAGGGTTCAAACTGATCATCGGGTGTTTCTCTTTCATCCATGGCGAGTCTTCCGATCATTAATAATCCTGTAATCTTGATTATAAGTCTCTTCCCCAAACAGTAAGAATAAGCTTTTTCAAAAGCAAAATCAGTCCTGATGAATAAATTCATCACAGCCTGTTCAGCGATTTCGACGGTTGGAAAATTTTTAACCCAGAAATCCATTTGATTCGATGTCACTTTATCCGGTTCCTCCAATAAGGTCGCCATTATCATGGTTTCGCGCCATTGTTTATTCCAGAGTTTAAAGGCAAGTAAATGGTTTCTCGTATAATGAGCAGCTAAATTTTGCAAAGAAATAACAGAGGCTCCAAAATTGACTCTGTAAATCAACCCCCGTCCCTTCATTGAAGCTGCAGTTTCACCATTCTGCAGAGTCCTGATTTTTTTTAATATCTCCTGAAAAGTGAATTCAATCTTTGGATCATCCAGTATAAAATCCTCCATTGTTGTTTCTTATATTTTATGGACAAAATTAATCAAGGAAATTGAGATACATTCAAGGGAATAATTATTAATTCACCGGGTGAAATTCTTTAAAACCTTTGAATTGTTTCTGAAAATATTTCTATCTTTGTCCCCGCTTAAACGGTGGATGTAGCTCAGTTGGTTAGAGTAGTGGATTGTGGTTCCATTGGTCGTGGGTTCAAATCCCATCTTCCACCCGTCAAAGAGGTTATCGTAAAGATGGCCTCTTTTTTTATGCTAAAATTCAGCTAAACCCATCACCTGAACGAGAAAGAAAATTCACAAAAAAGTTTGCCGTGAAATACGAGCATGGTACGAGGATGGTATGGAGGAAACACGTTTGTTTCAGGAGTATTAAAAATGCAGATTCGCGTTCACCAACCCCTCAACTGATCCAGATCGCGCCGTTCTTTTTTTGTAGGACGGCCAGTCCCCCGGTCACGATCAAACTGGCTCATCTGCTTTCTGATTTCAAGGACTTGCAGAACCTCGGGGGGAGTCACATCTTCCATAAATTCCGGGACGAGTTTGGCATTTAAGCGTTTGCCCACCAAGTCTTTTACTTTGTATGAGAAGATTACAGGATTTTTTCTCACCTGGATTATGTCGCCGATTTTAGGAACGCGTGAAGGTTTAACTGAAATTCCATCGATCATGACGTGTCCCTTTTTACACTCTTCCGTAGCAATACTGCGGCTTTTAAAAAGCCGGACCGCCCAAAGCCATTTATCAATCCTTACAGGTTCTTCCATACGATAAAGATAAACAAAAGCTTAAAGAAAAATCAAGGGTATCAGCCTTTATTGTACTGCGTCATGGTGCGTTCAGGGCCTATGGTGGCAAAAGATTTGATGATTTCGATACAAAGATCAAGTTTCGCGTTGATGATCTCTTCCTCTTCTCTGGTCCATTTGCCTAAAACGTGGTCGATCTGATAGCCTTTGGGGAAATCATCGCCGATTCCAAAACGAAGACGTGCGTATTCCTGGGTGCCAAGAATCTGATGAATACTTTTCAAGCCGTTATGTCCTGCATCGCCGCCTTTTAAACGAAGGCGCACCTTACCAAGAGGAAGGGCCAGATCGTCAACAAGAATAAGTACTTTATCCAATTCGATTTTTTCCTTCTGCATCCAGTAATGTACGGATCGACCGCTGAGATTCATAAAAGTATTTGGTTTCAGAAGAATAAAAGTTCTTCCCGCATGCTTCATCTCAGCCACGAATCCATAACGCTTATCGCTAAAAACAACATTGGATGCTCTTGCAAGAGCATCCAATATTATAAATCCGATGTTGTGACGGGTATTTTCGTATTCTTCCCCGATATTTCCTAGACCAACAACCAGGTATTTCATTATAATTAAGAATTAAGAATTAAGAATTAAGAATTTAAGAGAATTTCACGAAAGCAAATGTTGCTATGCTGCATCAGCACATCAACCCGTAATTCGTAATTCGTAATTCTTCATTCTCAATTCTTATTATTTTCCTTTGGCAGTTTCTGTCATCGCGGCACGTGCGGCACGGGTTACAACAACTGTTGCGACAGGAACTGATTTATTGTTTAAGATCTGTACTCCTTCAACTTTAATATCACCGACACGAATGCTTTCACTGAGATTTAATTCGGTTACATCAATTTTAATTTCGTCAGGAATATCTTTAGAGAAACCTTTTACCTTAAGTGTACGAAGATTGGATTTCAAACGTCCACCCTGCTGAATACCTTTAGCATATCCATCGAAACGCACCGGAATTTCGAGACGTACCGGAACATTTTCGCGAACCTGTAAAAAGTCGATGTGAAGCAGTTTGTCAGTTACAGGATGGAATTGAGAAGCCTGGATAAAAGCCTGATAGATCTTGCCATCAACGTCAAGTTCGATCTGAAAAACTTCCGGAGTATAAATAACTTTTCTGAATTCGTTTTCATGTGCCTGAAAATGAATGACTGTTTCTCCGCCATAAAGTACACAAGGGACCAAATCCTGAGATCTCAGAACTTTTGAATCTTTTTTGCCGACTGCCTGACGAGCAGTACCTTTAATCTTAAATGTCTTCATTTTGTTTTAAATTTTTAAAAAGTGTTTACTCAGATGTTCCTTCCGACGGGAAGGGATCCGCATCACGCCTTTAAAGGTATGCTGCAAATTAGGCCGCAAAGGTAATAAAATAATTAAATGAAGGAAGAACTGATTGATCTATTTTCATATACCTTTTCAATAACGTCTGCAAAAAGCGGAGCACAGGACAACATGGTAATTTTGTCACAATGAACATGAAGAGGGATAGAATCGGTCAGCAATACTTCGTCCAGTGCAGAGGCCTCAATTCTTTCAATTGCAGGGCCGGATAACACAGCGTGTGTTGCGCAGGCACGAACAGAGCGGGCCCCTTTCATTTTCATCACATCGGCTGCTTTGGTAATGGTTCCTGCGGTATCAATGATGTCATCCACAATGACTACATCTTTATCCACCACGTCTCCGATAAGGGTCATTGAATCGATTATGTTTGCCTTACTACGGGATTTATGGCAAATCACAAGATCCGTTTTCAAATGTTTTGAAAAGACGTTTGCCCTTTTGGTACCACCGGTATCGGGAGAGGCCACGACCAGATTCTTTAATCCCATTTTTTCGATGTAGGGAATAAAGAGAGCCACGGCACTGAGGTGATCCACAGGCACGTTAAAAAATCCCTGGATCTGGTCTGCATGCAAATCCATTGTAATGAGCCGGTCAATTCCCGCAACAGATAACATGTCTGCAACCAGTTTGGCCCCGATGGAGACTCTTGGCCTGTCTTTTCTATCCTGGCGGGCAAATCCGAAATAAGGCATGACGGCAATTATCTTATATGCTGATGCCCGCTTGGCTGCATCAATCATAAGAAGCAATTCCAAAAGATTATCAGCCGGCGGGAAGGTTGACTGTACGATAAAGGTGAATGAACCGCGGATGGTTTCCTCATAACAAGGTTCAAACTCACCGTCTGAAAAACGTGGACAAGATACTTTACCCAGGGCAATTCCGGCATTTTTAGCGATGTTTTCGGCAAGATACCTGGATTCCGTTCCGGCAAAGATTTTAAGGCAGCCTTTAGACATTTTTTTATGATTTTGAGTCAATCGTGAATCTGCTGGCAAAATTAGGAATATTGATCCAAACACTTTGCCTAAAACTACGCTTTTTTTATTTGTTTATCTATTTTAAAAGTTTTCGATATTTTCAGACTGGTTTACCGTTAATTATGTTCTCAATAAAATCGAGCAGATCGTCTCTTCCGATACCCGTTTCGGCTGAAGAATTAAAAACCGGAGGGAGCGATTCCCAGGATTTCAGCATTTCAACTTTATATTTGGCCACGTTTGCAGACAAATGATTCCTGGTTAATTTATCTGTTTTTGTAAAGACCATGGCAAAAGGAATCTGGTTTTCTCCAAGCCAGCTCATAAATTCCATATCGTTTGGTTGGGGATCATGACGGATATCAATCAAGACCATCACACATTGAAGATTTTGCCTGAAAAGGAGATATTTACGGATAAAAAGCAACCATTTCTCACGCTCGGCCCGCGATGCTTTGGCATACCCATAGCCTGGCAAATCCACCAAAAACCATTCATCGTTGATGTTAAAATGATTAATAAGCTTTGTTTTACCGGGCTGAGTTGAAGTTTTTGCAAGACTCCTGTATCCGGTAAGCATATTGATCAGGGAAGATTTCCCGACATTGGATCTTCCCACAAAAGCGAATTCGGGTTTATCGGGATCCGGACACCTGGAGGGATCCTTACTGCTAATTACAAATTCGGCCTTTTTTATAATCATGTGGTGATGAGATATGAGAGATGAGTTTTGAGAGATTAAACAGGTGATATGAGATACGGGCACATTAATCTATATATATCTCAAGAAGACGGGTTATTGAACCGTTTTTGGGTTCAAGACTAAAATTATTAATCAGGGCAGGCGCCAAAATTGTTTCTCCTTTATGGATATCAAGTTTGCCCTCTTCCCAAATAAATGAATAAGAACCCTCCAGACACATATAGATCACAAAGGTATCCTTTTCTGCAAAATCTCTTTCAACTTTTCCCGACAGGGGCAGCATATTGGTTGTGAAATAATTGCATTGAGCCAAAAGGGAAGGAGTATTCTCAATCGATTTGTATATCAATCTATTGTCGGCGCCCAAAGTAAAATCAATTGCGTCCAGTGCAAGTTCAGTATGCAATTCCCGTTGATGACCATTTTCATCCACTCTGTTGAAATCGAAAATCCGGTAAGTTACATCTGAAGTCTGCTGAATTTCAGCCAGCAAAATACCACCACCAATAGCATGAATGAGGCCGGCAGGAATAAAAAATGCATCACCCGGCTTGACTTCCTCATAATTTAGAATCTCTTCCAGCCGTCCGCTGTTAAAAAGTTTAAGGTACTCTTCCCTGCTTACGGACCGGTTAAACCCGGTGATGAGTTGCGCTCCCTTATCGGCCTGAATAACATACCACATCTCGGTTTTACCGTATGCTTTATGTCTTTCCTCCGCCAATTCATCATTTGGATGGACCTGAATGGATAATTTATCAAGGGCATCAATGAATTTTATCAGCAGGGGAAATTCCGTTCCGAATTTTTCATAGATTTTCTCCCCTACCAGATCTCCCATGTAAATCTCGATGAGTTCATCAAGATGGTTTCCTTTCAGAAAACCATTTGATACTACAGAAGTCTCTGCGGGAACTCCCGAAATCTCCCAGGATTCTCCGCAATTGGGAATATTGCCAATCTTTTTATTCAGAACACTCCTGATCTTGTCTCCTCCCCAGATTTTTTCCTTGCAGATGGGAGCGAATTTTAACGGATATAAGTTTTCCATATTTTATGCCTCAAAATCAACAGCAGCTCTGTTGACCAGATTGGGTTTTATTAATTCATTTAATACTTTAATATGATCAGGATGTATTTGATAAGCTTCCATATCAGTCAGAGTGTCAAAATGAGTGATCAGACAGAGGTCGAAAGAGCTTGTATTTAACTGGTAATGATTTCCGACTTCAATGTATTTGAGCTCATCAATTTTATTTTCTAAAGAGAGCAAGGCATTCCTTATTTTATTGCGGACCACTGCCTTCTGATCTTCACTTTCAAATTCTTTAAGTTTTAAAAGCACAACATGTTTAATCATAAGATATTAACAATTTAAAGGTTTTTGAAATTTCAGATATCTATCCTTGATTTTAAATATACAAAAATACGGATTTAATGTTTATCGATTTCAGATAAATTGCATTGATAGAAATCTCCATTTTATAATTAATTTTGATATGTTCAAAATCTAAAGATCTTTATTAAACAACAATTCTATGCTTGTCATCGGGATAGCGGGTGGAACAGGATCAGGTAAAACGACCGTTGTAAATAAAATTATCAACAAACTTCCGGAAGGAGAGGTAACGGTAATTTCACAGGATGCCTATTACAGAGACAACAGTCATCTTCCACTCGAAGAAAGACAGGAATTAAATTTTGACCATCCCGATGCCATAGAATTTAGTCTTTTAACCGAAGACATTAAAAAACTCAGAAGGGGTGAATTCATCCAACAGCCGGTTTATTCTTATCTCACCTGCACCCGAATGAAAGAAAAAAAAACAATCCAGCCCATGGAGGTTGTCATCATTGAAGGGATTCTTTGTCTTTCATCAAAGGAACTTCGAAGGCTGATGGATATAAAAATATATGTAGACTGTGAAGCTGATGTACGTCTTTCCCGGGTGATACAGCGTGACATGATTGAAAGGGGAAGGGATCTCAATCAGATTCTTCAAAGATATGAGAAGACGGTAAGGCCAAGCCATTATTCATTTATCGAACCGACCAAAAGATATGCAGACATCATTGTACCCGAAGGAGGGAATAATGAAGTAGCCATCGATGTAATCAGCCAGTATATTCAGAAAAACCTTCACGATAACCGATCAAAATAAAAGGTATGTTGGAAAAAATTAATCCCGAAGATGTTTTATTCATTGACATAGAAACGGTTCCCCAGACTGAGAAATTAGATCAACTGCCCAGTCATTTACAAAAACTCTGGATAAAGAAAGCCAGCCAGATAGCAGGCAAAGATGAAACAGAGGAAGAATTGTTCAGCCGGTCAGGAATTTATGCGGAATTCGGGAAAATTGTCTGTATATCGGCTGGAAAAATATTCCGGAAAGGCAATGAGCGAGCCTACAGGGTTAAATCTTTTTATGGACCTGATGAAATTTCTCTTTTGAAAGAATTCACCAAAGTACTTGAAGGTTTCATGTCGAACCCCCAGCACAGGATCTGTGCCCATAATGGTCAGGAATTTGATTTTCCATATATTTCCAGGAGGCTGCTGATAAACGGCATCAAACTTCCCGCCATTTTTGACATAGCAGGAGCCAAACCCTGGGAGGTTCGTGAATATTTGCTCGACACACTGCAACTTTGGAAGTTTGGAGATTTCAAGCATTATACCTCTCTGGATTTATTGTGTACCATTTTCAATATTTCCACCCCAAAGGATGACATTGACGGGAGCCAGGTGGCGGAGGTTTTTTATAAGGAAGCAAATTATGACCGAATTGCCCGTTATTGTGAAAAGGACACATTGGCTATTGCCCAGCTGCTCCTGAGATATAAGGGAGAGCCGCTGATTCCGCAGGAAAACTATGAAATCGTGATGCAGTGATGTGATTTGAGATATTACTGCGAATTACACGAATTGAGGACGAATTAACACGAATGGGCTGATGCTGTGATGTGGTTTTATTGCGCAGCGATTATGATATTTCAAAAAAGGGGTTACCACACTTCTCTAACGCAGCAATTACTCAATCATTTTAAATAGCACAAGTGCATACGCGGCTAAGGCCATTTCCTATAATTCAATACCCCGTCGGTTTTAACCGATGGCGAGGGAGGTTTCAGCATAATATCTGCATACCAACTTATCTGTACAGCAATCCAGCAACAGCACATCGACAAATTTTATATTTTTGTATTCTTAAAGTTTATTCATTAAAGAGAAAATCATGCCAATAGTTGTAAGTGGAATAAGGTCAACCGGGAATCTGCATCTCGGTAATTATTTTGGAGCCGTGAAGAATTTCATAGAAATGCAGGACGAACACAAGACGTTTTTCTTTATCGCCGACTTCCATTCACTTACCACTCATCCGACACCTCATCACCTGCATCAGAATGTAAAGCAAGTTCTTGCTGAATACCTGGCCTGCGGGATTGATCCCGAGAAAGCAACCGTGTATGTACAAAGCGATATTCCTGAAATTCCCGAGCTATATCTTCTGCTGAATATGAATGCTTATCTTGGAGAATTGGAGCGTACCACTTCTTTTAAGGATAAAGCCCGCCAGCAGCCTGAGAATGTCAATGCAGGATTGCTCACCTATCCGGTTCTGATGGCGGCGGATATTATCATCCATAAAGCCAATCTTGTACCCGTAGGTAAAGATCAGGAACAGAACCTTGAAATGGCGAGAACTTTTTCGCGGCGTTTCAACAGGATGTACGACACCGAAACATTCCCAATACCACAAGCCTATATTACGGGAAAAGAAATGGTTAAGATTCCGGGGCTTGATGGTTCCGGTAAGATGGGAAAATCAGAAGGCAATGCCATTGCACTTGCTGAATCTCCTGCCAGCATCCGTAAAAAAGTCATGCGCGCAGTTACGGATGAAGGCCCCAAAGAGATGAACCAGAAAAAACCCGAGGTTATTCAAAATCTCTTTACCATTATGGATGTGGTAAGCTCCCCTGATATGGTGAAGCATTTCGATGAGGCTTATAACAATTGTACCATCCGTTACGGGGAAATGAAAAAACAGCTGGCCGAGGATATCGTTAATTTCACCACCCCGATCCGCGAGCGCATTGAGGACATACTTCAGGATAATGTTTATTTGTCTAAAGTAGCAAAAGAAGGAGCAGAAAAAGCCAGAGAATCAGCAGCAAAGACATTACATGAGGTAAGAAAGATCATCGGATTTAGAAAGTTTTTCTAACCAAAATCAAATTCGACTTTTCTGAAATAAACAAAAACAAGCCACTCTGCTGAGTTAGTTTGAATTCTGATCAATTGAATCATGCTCGGCCATTTTTGTTTTTCCGGTCAAAAAAATGTTTTGAATCGCCCCAATCATCAAAGCCAATTTCATTTCCACCGGCGTTGATCCTGCTTTCAAGACAGCTTTGGCATTGAACAGCTTCTTCATCAAGGCAAGGCTTATTTTCGTAAAGTCTGTAATCTTTCCTATAATTAACCGGAGTGATATTTGGCATAATTACATTTGCGCCAGCCCGTAAAGCTTTTTCACGCCCTATCGGATCAATAACCTGCAGAGCCGTTGCTGCGGCGATATTAATATCTTTCATCAGCACCCGTAAGGTTGCAATCATTTTTAAAGCAAGATTGAATCGTTGTGGCAACGATAAAAGCAGATCCTTGTATTGATATAAAGGAGTTTCTGAATGTTCGATATAAGGACCCATCCCCGCCATGTCAATATCAAAATCACGAAAAAACAGCAAATCTGCTGAAAGATCTTCAACTGTTTGAAACGGAAGGCCAATCATTACTCCGGTGCCTGTCTGATAACCTATTTTGCGTATGGAATAAAGGCAGTCCAACCGATGCTTAAAATCATGCAAGTCATTATCAGGATGAATTCTGTGAAATAGATTTTCATTGGTTGTTTCTATTCGCAGAAGATAACGATGAGCGCCCGCTTCAAACCAGCGCAGATAAACTTCGGGGTCCTGTTCTCCCAACGAGAGCGTTATTCCCAGTTTATCATTGGTCATTGATTTGATTTGCAGCAGCAACTTTTCTATTCTTTTTGCAAATGCTTTGGTTGCAATCTCTCCCGACTGAAGCACAATCGACCCGTAATGATTTTCATAGGCAAAACGGGCAGCATCCAGTATTTCTTTATCGGTGAGGCTATAACGGTGAACGTTTGAATTGGATTTCCTTATTCCACAATAAAGACAATCCTTTTCACAGATGTTCGATAATTCAATCAATCCCCTGAAGAAAATCCTCTTGCCCGTAAATTGTTCCCTGATCTCATTGGCCCTGGCAAAAAGAAGCATCATCTCCTCTCCTTCCGAATGAAGAAGAGCAGTAAGATCCTCTTTAGTAAAAGAAGATTGTTCCAATATTATATTGGTATTCTTCATTTTAGTGCCACCATTGAATGTTAAAATTAATACATTATTCGATGATAACCATGAAAAATCCTTTTAAGTGAGGGAGGTATATTGTAAATTTGTAATAGAGGAGGATCGAAATGAAAAAAGCTTTATACTATGAAAAGCTTGAACACGGATTGGTAAGATGCAAATTATGTCCTCATTATTGTCTGATTGCAGACAATGATCACGGTATCTGTAATGTACGGATAAATCATCACGGTGATTTGTATAACGAACTCTTCGAAAAAGTTTCTTCCATGGGACTGGATCCGATAGAAAAAAAGCCATTGTATCATTTTTATCCCGGTTCAAAAATCTTATCCATAGGGTCCCTTGGCTGTAACCTGAAATGTCCGTTTTGTCAGAATTACAGGATTTCACAAATTTCTCCTGAAGAATACGAGCACGCCACCTTGTATACAACAGAAAACATCATCAAGATAGCGCGGGAAGCAGACGATAATATTGGCGTTGCATTTACATATAATGAACCGGTCACCTTTTATGAATACATGCTCCAGATTGCGGCATATGCGAAGGAGTTTGATCTGAAAACGGTTATGGTTACCAATGGTTTCATCAACCGCCAACCTCTGGAAGAGCTCATCCCGTATATGGATGCTTTCAATGTGGATTTAAAAGCTTTCTCAGAGGGTTTTTATAAGGATATTACCCAATCCAGATTAACACCTGTAAAGAAGACGATAAAAAGTATTTCCGAATCGGGGAAACATCTCGAGATTACCAATCTTGTGATCCCGGGATTAAATGATCAGACGGACGACTTTGAAGAAATGGTCAAATGGATTGCCAATGAAATCAGTGACCGGACGGTTTTGCATATTTCAAGATATTATCCCGCCTTCCAAATGAGAATTGAACTGACACCGCTCAATACTTTACTGGAATTGTATGAAATTGCCAAACGACATTTAAAATATGTTTATCTCGGAAATATAATAGATCAGATTCACGAGACGACTTATTGTGATCAATGCAATGAAGAGATGATCGTAAGAGAGACAGTCAAGACAAAGATTGTGGGGCTGGATCCCTATGGAAATTGTCTGAACTGCGGGAATCATGTGATTGATTATATTTAAAAATCTCACGAATCGTTAGATCAGCGAAGCTAATTGAGGACGAATTTACACGAACGTCCTTTAAAATCTTAATCGATACATGCTCCGGAATATCCAATCCTAATGAGAGGAGGAATTCGCACCGGTGATATAAAATTAAAATACGGTTCAACAAAGCCTCGTTCAGCCAATCAACTTCAGAACGACTCTGTTGATTCCCCAGAAGCAGCTTATGCATCTCACATCTCAACCGTGTAATTGTTAGACTTGAAAGAAGAGAAATGGTAAAAGTAGGGAGTAGGAAAGTAGGGAAATAATATGTTTTGCGATAGCATGTAATCAGATGTATACCAGATAAATGACACGGATAGAGTGATTAAAGTTCAAGATAAGTAATCCCTTCGTGATAATTCGTCCTCAATTCGTGTAATTCGCAATAATCGCATTAATCGCAATAACAATATAAAAAACAGTAATTTTGTGATCATTTAAAATTATGAAGGGAAAAGTTGTTATCGGGCTCTCGGGCGGTGTTGATTCAAGTGTAGCTGCATATCTTCTTAAAAAAGAGGGATATGAGGTAATTGGTGTTTTCATGATTAACTGGAAAGAAAATATCGGCACACTGACTTCCGGTTGTTCCTGGGAAGATGACATCACTTTTGCCGAAATGACTGCCAAAAAACTGGATATCCCTTTTCATGTAGTGGATCTTTCTGATCAGTACCGGACAAAAGTCATTGATTACATGTTTGCTGAATATGAAAAAGGGAGAACTCCAAACCCGGATGTACTCTGCAACCGTGAGATCAAATTTGACATGTTTCTTTCGAAGGCAAAGGAGTTGGGGGCTGAATATGTAGCAACCGGTCATTATTGCCGCAAAGAAAGCATTAAAATGAATGGCGGAGAGGTTTACCGGCTTCTTGCAGGTTCGGATCCGAATAAAGACCAGAGTTATTTCCTTTGCCAGCTCAATCAGGAACAACTTTCAAAGTCACTTTTCCCGGTTGGAGATTTACTCAAGCCTCAGGTTCGTGAGATCGCTCGTGAGGAAGGATTGATTACTGCTGAACGCAAGGATTCACAGGGGATCTGTTTCGTGGGAAAAGTTGATCTGCCAGTATTTCTTCAGCAAAAACTTGAGCCTAAAAAAGGGAATGTGATCGAGATATCCTCTGATTTTATTCAGAAGAAAAAAGATCTGAAAGACGGGTCGGATAATCTCAGGAAACTATTCTTTCCATTTCCATACAAGCCCTGGAACGGGAAAATCATCGGTGAGCACAACGGAGCTCATTTCTTTACAATTGGCCAGCGTAAGGGAATGAATATCGGAGGCTATGAAAAACCTCTTTTTGTGATTGCTACCGATGTAATGCGAAATATCATCTATGTAGGTGAAGGGCAGGAGCATCCCGGATTATTCAGGCCCGGATTATTTGTTGATAAAAATGATGTGCATTGGATAAGGCCGGATCTGGCGCTTTCTGCGGGTCAGGAAAAAGATTTTCTTTTCCGCATCCGTTACCGTCAACCTCTCGAAAAGGGGAAAATGATTGCTAAAGAAGAAGGTCTTTATATACTTTTTGAGAAAGAACAAAGAGGAATAACTTCCGGGCAATTCGCCGCCTGGTACCTGGAAGACGAATTAATCGGGTCAGGGGTCATTTCATGAAAATTCAATTTTCAATAATTTGAAAAACAAATATCACTTTGAATAACCATGTCTTCTTCCTTCCTAAAAAATGAAACAGCATCTCTTACTCACTGTACAATTTGCCCGCGAAATTGCGGAGTGAACAGATTTTCAGGGAAATCAGGATTTTGCAAATGCGATGCCTCATTCCGCATATCTTCTGTTTGTGTTCATAAAGGTGAGGAGAGTGTAATTTCAGGAGAAAAGGGTATTTGTAATATTTTCTTTCCTCACTGCAATATGCAGTGTATATATTGCCAGAATTCCGGCATATCCGTGAATGAAAGAGGCAATTTACCGGATTCTATTCCCTATAAGGAACTCATTCAAAAAATCTGCTCCATTTTGGATCAAACCGAAAATATAGTGGGTTTTGTTTCACCATCGCATTACATCCCCCATATGGTGTCGATCATACGAGGTATCAAAGAGACCGGCAGAAACCCGGTTTTCGTATACAATACAGGAGGATATGAAAAGGTAGAGTCGTTAAGGGAACTGGAGGGGATCATCGATGTTTACCTGCCTGATTTTAAATACATGGATGCCCAGCTGGCGTACCGGTATTCTCAGGCAAAGGATTATCCCGAAGTGGCTTCGGCGGCTATAAAAGAAATGTACCGGCAGAAGGGATCAACGCTGATTCTAAACGACAGAGGCCTTGCTGAATGGGGTATTGTCCTGCGTCATTTGGTATTGCCGGGAGCAGCGGATCAAAGTATCGAGGTATTGCGTTATGTTGCAGAGGAAATATCCCCAAGATTGCATATTTCCCTCATGTCGCAATATTACCCCACTGAATCAGTAAGTCAACACAGTCACCTAAACCGTCAGGTTACTTTCGAAGAATATAACAAGGTGGTGGATGCATTGTATGAATACGGATTCTCACATGGCTGGACACAGGATATGGAAAGCCATGCATCATACAGACCTGATTTTTCGGATGACCAGCCCTTTAAAGAATCACAACAGACTGCACAAAATCAGAATGATCTCTCAACTAAATGGTGGAAAAGATATATTGTCAATTCGGGCTTTAAATAATTGTTTTGGGATGACTTCTCTGCCACAAACAACAAGGTTCATCAAACAGGTTCGATTCCAGATATTTGGTGAGCCCTTGTGATTTAAAGTTTTGGCGGCATCTTTCGTTTTACTCTCTTTTTATATAATCCACGTTAATTTACAAATACGACCATAATCTATTCCATTGTTCATTTTATCTGTTTATAATTTAATTTTTTAATAAGAGATGGAACTCCCCTAATAATCATACTCCTTTCATAGAAGATTTTTTCATCATCGTTTCATTAATTGAAATAGATTTCGTAAATTTTATAAAATTTAACTGTATCATGAAAACAAACCTCGTTTCGATTCTACTGATGACGGCTATCTTCTTCGGACTGAAAATAAATTCAGTACCGGCACAGATTAATCTTAAAAAGATTATAAAAAATCAGACAACCAACAGGGCTAATCAACGCACCAATCAGGAGGTTAATAAAGGACTTGACCAGGTGGAAGGAATCTTAAAAAAGGATGCTCCGAAAAATGATGCCGCGAAGACTGACGGAAATAAAACAAATGCTCCGAATAGCGATAAGGATTCGGGAACCTCACCCGCATTGCAGTCTTATTCAAAATATGATTTTGTCCCCGGGGATAAGGTTTTGTTGTATGAAGATTTCTCCCAGGATGCAGTGGGTGATTTCCCTGCACTCTGGACTACCGATGTGGCCGGTGAAGTAAACACCTTAAACATCGCTGCAGGCAATTGGTTTAACCTGAACAGCTCAGAAGGGACCTACTGGTTTATGAAGGATATTGATATTCCCAAAAATTTTATCCTTGAAATGGATATCGTCCCAAAAAAAGGAGCCCCAAGATTTGCTGCCGATGTGGTTTTATTTGGCGAAAACAGCCATAGCGAAATGGATAAAGCAGGTGATCCGGGTACCTGCGGATTACATCTGAAAATTGAAAAAAATATCTGGGAGACTGTGGGATATAAAAAAGGTACAAATGAGAAACTTACCGGTTCCTCCACCCTTTATCTTGTTGAACCTGAAAAAGTAAATCATGTTATCGTATGGGTTCAGAACCGCCGGGTTCGAATTTATCACCAGGGTGGGAAAGTACTGGATGTTCCGACCAATATTTACGAAGGAAGCAAATTCAGCCGTCTGTGTTTCAAACTGTACAGAGGTGCCTCTTCAGGATCCTATATTTCCAACATTAAAATCACAACCGCTGCCCCAGACATGAGGAATAAATTACTTACTGAAGGCAAACTGGTGACTTATGGCATTTATTTCGATGTGAACAAAGATGTGGTAAAGGCTGAATCCTACGGTACTTTAAAGGAGATTTCAACCATCCTGAATGAAGTTCCTGATGTTAAGGTCAGAATTGTAGGTCACACCGACAGCGACGGTTCTGATGCTGCCAATCTTGAACTTTCCAAACGCCGCGGGGCCTCCGTTAAAGCAGAACTGGCCAAATCATTCAATGTTAACGCCGACCGCCTGGAAACAGATGGCATGGGCGAAAGCCAGCCTGTAGCACCCAATGATTCTCCGGCCAATAAAGCGTTGAACCGCAGGGTAGAATTTATAAAGTTATAGAAAAGGTTGGGGGTAGGCGGGCCAGCGCATCAACCTATCATAGAAATTCCCGTCTGCCTGAAGAAATGGGTCTGATTCAGTCCCTTATCCTCAGGGAAAACATCATTTTTAATTGAATTATTCAATTAAATTTCGTTACGAATAACTTGATTTATGAATAAATCGTTGTGTTTACTGCTGATTGCCATTGCAACATCTTCCTGTACGGTCATAACACCGTGTTCTATAGTTTATCCAAACCACGATTCCACAGGAACAAATATCGCTTGCGTCCAGCTTGATAAAAACCATGAGGAAGGCGAAAAGAAAGTGAAAATTCAAAATAAAAAACAGACAGGCCAGAATGGCCATTATGCCTTGCTCAGCCGGTCAGTCTTGGTGAACTGATAAAAATTCAGGTAAATTTTCAGCCTGACGGTAATAATTGAAATTAGCAAATCGCATTAACACTCCGGCGTTACAGAAAAAATAAAGCGACTCCGCCTACAGTAATCACGGCACCAATGGTTTCCTTCCAGTTCACTTTTTCATGAAAGATCAATATGGCCGGGGCAATGATCAGAACCGGGACGATCGACATGAGGGTGGCTGCAATGCCAGCCTCAGTATGCTGAAGCGCGAGCAGGGAGAGGGCTACTCCCAGGAAGGGACCAAACACAGAACCCAGAGCAATTCTTTTCATCGCCGGTCTGCTCTGCAAGGCTCTCCACACATTCTCCTGCCTTCTGAAAACCAGGACAACCACAGTAAATCCTATCATCCCTGCAATGACACGAATATGCGAAGCGGCAAATGCATCGTAATCACCCATCCCCTTTTTACTCAGCACGAGGCAGATTCCCTGACCCAGCGCTCCCCCCAATGCCAGCAATATACCTTTCATGCTGTAATTGGTAGTTATTTTTCCCCAGGAAGAAGAGTCTGTCTCTTTCTTTTCGTGTTTGAGGATGACGATGGAAATACCTGCGAGGGTCACCACCATTCCAAGCCAGTTCACCGGGCTGAGCACTTCACCCAGCATTAACCAGCTCACTAATGCGGTAATCGGGGGAGAAAGAGCATTGATCAGCATTGAAATGCGTGCACCAATCACCACGAAAGCTTTAAAAAGTAATAAATCACCGATAACAAAACCCACTAAACCTGAGAGTGTCAGCCATAGCCACCGGTCGGTTCCTGCGTCCAGTGGCAAAAACAAACCTCTTCTGAAATAATTTACCACTGAAAAGATCAGAAAAGCCAGCATCAGACGGATCAGGTTGACTGTAAGTGAGCCCACTTTTTTTCCTGCCGATTCAAATGCCAGGCTGGAAACGGTCCAGAAAACTGCTGTCAACAGAGCCGCTATTTCACCAAAATAAGCCATCAAATGATTTTTTAAGGCACGAAGATAATTCAATTACAAAACAGAATCAGGGAAATTCGAATGTAATTTTGGATAGGATATAAGGTTTAGCTGAAAAAATCTATATAAATAGACTTAACAAAGAAAAAGCAAAAACCCGGAATCAATCAAAAGAATTTATGAAATTTTCCCCATTTCCCCATTTCCCCATTTCCCCTCCTTACTATTTTTTACTACAAAATCTCAGGGTCAACCATTTTGATACACGAAAAAGGGATAAATGAAATTACTTCTTCGTGTCAATTCGTCCCCAATTCTTGTAATTCGCTAAATAAACAACATAATATTTCTCTACTTCCTACCTTTCCTACTTCCTGCTTTCGTATTTTATTTATATTGTCAACCTGAACTTTTCGGCTTATGCCTGTACGTGTCCCAGTAAATACCTCGGCAAAAGAGATTTTAAGCCATTGTACTGATAATAGTGAGCTGTTAGTTACTACCTTTCATTTCACGACAATTAACTTCTATCACCATCAATATGATGACTTAACTCTGCTCGATCATTCGTTCCTAGGCTAACCCCTCTTATTTTTTATAAACTAAATTTATTTCTCAGAATAACACCACATTTCTGGCAGTAAATGGCATCTACTGCCAAAATTGTTGTACATTCACGCATTCTAAAACATCTCCAAATGAAAAAAAAACGGGTACTTGAATAACACAACATTTCTGGTAATAATAGGCATCCATTGCCAAATATGTTATACGTTCACGCATTCTTAAACAACACGAAATGGTAACAAATACAGATATACTACATTTCGCCGCTATCAATAAACAATTCACACGCAAAGAGCTGATTGTCTATCTGGGAAAGCTACAGGAAGCGGTTTCACCAAACGCAGTTTCGATACAACTGGATCGACTTGTAAAAAGCAATGAATTGGTACGTATGGAGCGCGGCGTTTATAGTCTTCCTTCCGGTTCGCAAAAAAACTTTATGACGATCGTTTCCGATGAGCTTAAACAATTGTTCCAAAAAATTAAAATTCAATTTCCTTTTGCAAACTATTGTGTATGGAGCAGCAAAGCCATTGTCTCCTTTATGCATCATATTCCCAACCTCAATTATACGTATGTGGATGTAGAACGTGATGCGGCCGAATCAATATTTGGCTTCCTAAATAACAACAGCTCTAAGCGTGTTTTCTTGTGTCCTAACCAAGACGAATTCAACCGTTATGTAGTCAGCACAGATGCTATCATTGTCAGAAAATTGGTGTCTGAAGCTCCGATGCAAGTGATTGAAGGTGTTAATACTCCTACCATTGAAAAGATACTGGTTGATGTGGCTGGTGATGTTGAATTTAATTTTCTGCAAGGGACTAAAATAACCTATTTTTACAAAAATATAGCAGAACGCCACACTATAAATAAAAGCAAACTCGTGCGTTACGCCACCCGTCGGGGACGCCGTCAGGAAGTAGAACAACTATTTAATGCTGCCATAGGTATTTAATAAGTAGATGGTCATGAACGAGAAATACAGAATAGCGGAAGTTAATAATCGTAAACTGATAGCGTTGCGGCCACTCCCTGCTGAAACCCTGAAATCGCTCAAGGATTATTACCGCGTTGGGCTTACCTTTTCTAGCAACGCGTTGGAAGGCAATAGCCTGACCGAATCAGAAACCAAAGTAGTGATAGAGGACGGTTTAACCATAGAAGGCAAGCCTCTGCGCGATGTGTACGAAGCCGTAGGCCACGCCAAAGCTTATGACCACATCTATCAGCTTGCCGCGCATAAAACGCTGGAAGAGGCCGATATACTTTTGCTTCACCGCCTGTTTTATCAGCAAATAGATGACGGCCAAGCCGGGCGCTACCGTTCTGTTGCCGTATTTATCAGCGGTAGCAGATATCCTGTTACGGCTCCGAATAAGATAGCCGCTGAAATGAAAAAGTTCGTGGAATGGTTTAATAAAAAAGAAGCGAAAACACACCCGGTCGAGTTTGCCGCTTTAGTACATCAGAAATTTGTATTTATTCACCCCTTTATCGATGGCAATGGTCGGGTGGCCCGTTTGTTGATGAACCTGTCACTTTTGAGGAATGAATACAACATAGCCCTGATTCCGGCCATACTCCGTCACGAATACATAGCCGCACTGGAACGGGCTCACACCGACGACCGCCCCTTCCATGACTTTATTGCCGACCGTATCATTGCAACTCAAATGGATTTACTTCGACTGCTGGCAAATAGTGGCGGTGCAAATCTCCCAAATGGCGGTGCAAATTCTGAAATTAAAAATAAAAATGGCGGTGCAAATTCAATGGAGCAACAAATCTTGGAAACACTCGAAAAGATGCCCGGGCTCAATGCTCCGGCACTTGCCACAGCCCTTGGTAAAAGTCTGCGCACTACCCAGCGAATCCTAAAAAAATTGAACGACAACGGAAAAATAGAGTTTAAAGGCGCACCCAAAAAAGGAGGATATTTTTTAATAGTTAATGGTTAGTGATG
>CAXXGM010000003.1:0-684086 GCA_963677325.2 Prolixibacteraceae bacterium | reverse complement strand
CAAGGCAAGGTCAGGGGCCTCATCTTCTTTACTGAAGTTAAAGGAGGCTGATATTTTTGCACTTTGATTATCAGCTGTATTTCGATGATTCAGATCAATATTCGCTTTTTTGTGAACGTAAGGTTTGTAATCTGGATTTGAAGTGAAGCAATCGTACAATGGCCTTGCGGCCGCGTCATACTGGCTCATGGGAGGAAGACCCAAAATCAGTTCCATTGTCCGGAGGAATCCGCTGGTGGAATACATGGTACTGACAACCTGGTTTCTCCTTGTATAGGGACTTATCACCAACGCCGGAGAACGGTGAGCATCCACATGATCAGGACCATTCTGTGCATCATCCTCTAAAATGAAAACTGCTGATTCCTTCCATATTTTACTGTGAGACAAATGCTCAACAAATAATCCAACGGACAGATCATTATCGGCAACAGCAGCCGTTGGAGAAATCTTCCCTTTGGCCTGACCGCTGGTGTGATTATTCGGAAATTTAATGGTATTAAAATGGGGAACTTCATTTTTGGCAAGCAAGTCATCAAAGTCTTTCTTCCACAGAGAAAAACGGGCAGTATCTTTTATTTCAAAATCAAAAGAAGGATATCCTATGCAGAAATGGCCGTCCAGGACCGGAGTTACAGCCGTTTTTCCATCGGTAAATTCACCATAGGAGCGGTAACTTACACCCGCCCTTTTGCAATAATCCCAAATAAATCCATCTCTTGGGTAAGTGATTTTTCTTTTACCCCCGTAGTCTCCTCCTCCGCCTCTTTTCCCATATTGAGTAGGCCATGTCTTCTCAACATAGTCATTTGCATAAGCCCCCATACTCCAGTTGTGGCCATCGGCGCTCACTTCAGCGTCCACATAAAAATTATCCAGCAGAACATATTCATCAGCCAAAGCATGAATATTTGGTGTCACCTTTTCAGGAAACAAACATAGTTTAGGATCGCCATTCCCCTTTTTTACGTCCCCAAGAACCTGATCATATGTCCTGTTTTCTTTTATGATATAAAAAACATATTTAATCGGACTTACGTCTCCTTTTTTAGATGGAACAGGATTATTTTCTAAAGGTATTTGTTGCGTTTTATTGAAAGGAGTGTTGTCATACACCATTTGAGTATAAATGGTAAGCATCGGTTCTTTTGGCCTATCGATGATCGACAGAGTCCCCTTAAACAAGCCCCCAATGTACTGCAATCTTTTATTATAGGTTGAGCCCTCATGTAATTTACTATTATCAAACTTACTTATTGGCTGCGGACCCATGGGATTGGCCATACTGGTGAATCCTTTCCCATTGGTTACCCATATTCTGCCTTTGCAATACTTTACACTCGTTGGATACCAGCCTGTGGGAATGAATCCCTTGCTGATGCTTTCTCCTATCCTGGAAACATCAAATACCGCCAAACAATTGTTATCAGCATTGGCTATATAAAGCGTACGTTCATCATCTGATAAAGCCAGTCCATTGGTAGTGGAACCTGTTAATCTGGTGGGATACACAGCAGATGAGATAACCTCAGCAACTTTCCTGATTTTTGTGTCAATGATGGAAACAGAATTATCTCCACCATTGGCCACAAACAAATAGTTTCCTTTTTTATTCAGCAATAATTCATTGGGAGCATATTGCGTATCAATACTATCGATGATTTTCTGTTGCTTGGCATCAATAAGAACGACTTTATTTGCTCCCCACAAGGAGACATACAGAGTTCTTTTATCTGGTGAAAGCACACAGGAATAAGCTTCTGAATCCAGTCGGATCTTCTTTAAAGTCTTTTTGGTGGACAGATCAACGAAATAAAGGTTGTTATCCTCTTTAGTAACTACATACAGAAGTTGATTCCGGTCATCAACAGCAAGCCCTGCCGGACTAATTTTAACAGGCCAGGGTTTTCCTAAGCGAATAGTGTCCGGGGAAAGCAATTTCTCGTTCTTGACAGGATAGATTAAAATGAAATTATCATTACCCCCCGACACATAGAGCTGATCATCTTTTTCATTGAATTGTAAACCATACCAGGCTTTATCAATCGTTTTTTCATCGGTTATTTTCTCAGTTTTGACATCGATCAATTGAATCGTTTGGGTGCTCTGACCATTATTGGTGATCGCCATCATCCTTTTATTATGTGAGACCTGGATGTTTAAAGGCAAATCCCCCAATTGCAAAGACCTCCCAACTTTGCTTATTGACCAACCATTGGGCAATAGAACTTTTTCAACACCCTTTATTTGTGCCGGGGCCTTTGTCTGTAATAAACTTATAAAGACAAAAAGGTTAACAATAAAAATGACTGCCTTTGAAGAATAATATTTCATAAAAATAGGCTTAAGACTTAAGAATTTAGACTTTAGGCTTTAGACTTTAGGCTTTAGGTAAGGATTCTCCCTAAAGCCTACAGCCTATAGCCTATAGTCTAAGAATTACTTAACAAATCTAACATTTCCTTTCTAATACTTCTAAAATAAGTGATACTTCCATCGTATTCATTAAAATTCTGGATAATTGCATTTGCATATTCCTGGGCTTTTGGGGGATTCGTTTTTTCAACCATTTTCAGCAACTGGTAGTCATCAATTCCGTCTCTCATGGCTTCAAACCGGATGGAACTGTATAGTTTCCGGTAGCCGGGATAAATAATGCAATGATCACCGGCCGGCAATCGCCCCCTGTTCCGGGAGGCATCAATATTCAGCTGATTATTTTCCCAGTAGTTGAGCCCCCAATGCAAATAACCGGTCAAATTGTATTTGTAGTTGATCCAATGCAGATAACGTGTTTGTATGAGCGGTTGCTCGATAAACCGGTTGGCATAATTTCCCCGGGGTCCTACACACGTGTAAAACCAGACCTCTTTGCCGTTTTTCTGAAGTTCCTGATAGAATTTATGATCGCGATGCAATACGTCCAGTACGGGCACCCATACATCAATGGTTCCGGCCAATTCTTTGGAAGTCAGTACCGCATCCATAATTTTAACTCCGGGAAGATATTTGCGAACATAGTCACTGATCGCACAATAGGAAGGAGCATTTTTGGCAGTAGGCTCATCGGCAATGTGCTGCATATACCTGTTTAACCATCCTTTTTGTTCCAGATGTTCTTTTAAAGCAGGTAGAAATTGGTTGAGAAAATTTTGAGCACGAACATCCTCGATTGGGAGCGTCACAAATCTAATTCCATTATCTGTTTTAATCGGATTTGGACTACCTTTTAATTTTCTGGTTTCTTCATTATCAGGCAATGGCACCTCTACAAAAAACGGATCATCCCAGGCCCCTGAACGCCAGGCTAAATGTCCTCCTTCAATTCGTTCCAAAGCGCCCACTTTGTCAAAGATACCAGCTTCCCGGTCAAAACGACTAAAATCGAAGGAGTATTGCCCGTTCTTATAAGCGTATTGGGTATTCCAAACAGGATAGATGCGATGTACATTCTGTCTGTGAGATGCCATTACCTCAGCATGCATTTCAATTAGTTGCCAATACAGAGGGGAATAAATCGGTACATCCTGATTTTTATTCATGATGCTTAAAGAAGCCGGATTAAAATGGGATGACCAATTCGTAATGAATAAAGGAGATTTCCCTAAAGTAACCGGATAGACACGAATATAGAACTCCTTGCTCCAGCTTTTGTTTTTTTTGTTGACGTTTCCCGTAATGGTCACATTCCCTGTATAAAGTCCCGGAGGAGTCGAACGGGCGATAGGAACAGTGATCCAAAGTGGTTGAACTTCCGATTGTTCAATGGAAAACAAAGAATCCGTCAGGATCGGATCCGGGAAATAATCGGAAGCTGACCGGATGATGTCTTTGGATGGCGGATTGTAAGAACGTCCGGCCCGAACGTACCCAACCCAGCCCGCTGTTGCATTGGTTAATTCTGAAGATCCTGAACTGATTTTGCCAACGGAAGCCTGCATGTTTTTAATCTCAGACAATCCTTTTACAACAATCTGAATGCTGGCTGTTTCTCCGCGAGCAACCCGGATCGTGTCCACTTCGTCCCGGAAATAGGTTCTCTCCTTCAACACTTTCGTTAATGGATCAACCTGATAAAGTTTTACATTCTGACTGTTTACGTGCTGCGCAGCCGAAAACATAAAACTGATTAGAAATACAAGTATTTTTTTATCTATCATAAGAAATAACTGTTAATTAACTTTCCCCCATTTCCCCCATTTCCCCCATTTCCCCTTTTCCCCTTTTCCCCTTTTACTACTCTTCTACTTTTCTACTTTCACCGTTTCTGCCGTTTGCGTTTTGTATTCGCCGGCTGGCCTCGCTATTTCTAGACCGGCCGGCACAGGCAGTCCAAAATCAGGTGACCCATCCTTATTCCAGGTAAACTTTTGTGCTCTTACATTTCTTTTCCATCCGGGAGCTTCTGTTATTTTTGAATGATAAACAATCCAGTTTTCTGTCTCATCGGGTGAAAGTACAAAACTGCAATGGCCGGTTCCCAATACTTCGCTTGTTCCCTGGAAAACAGGTCCGGTTTTTATCCAGGAAGAACGATCAAGAGGGTCAGCATTAGCTGATTTAAGTCTAAGCTGACCAAGCCGGTATTCTTTCAACCACGATTCACGGCAGGAATAGATGATAAATACATTATCTCCGTTTTTCAATACTTCCGGTCCCTCGTTCAGATTAAGAGGGCCTCCGGTTTCAAATCTTTCAACCGGCGAGGATATTTTCACCCTTGGCCCTGAAAGAGTATACGGATCAGACATGGGCGCAATATACAGGTGTTGGGGTGTCGCATCGGTCAGAGCACTTTTTTCCCATCCTGACCATATTCCGTATAACTTTCCTTTCAGGTTCATCAAAGTAAAATCTATGGCCCATACAGCGCTGTCAGGATTGGAAAAGTCGTTTCCGGTATTAAGCATCCCTCTGTCAATGTACTCACCTTGTGCATCCGGGGTTTTAGATTCAAGCACGCCCGATTTCTGATAAATAAATGGTGAACCGCCCTTTTTTGCGGCGGCATAATAAATGTACCACTTACCGTTTACAAAATGCAATTCCGGAGCCCAGATATTGGCATGATTCCATCCATTGACCGGTGCCGTCCAAACCACTACAGGCTCCCCTTTTCGCGTGATGTACTTTGATTTTGAAACAACAATTCCATTGGAGGCTGAAGAACAATAATAGTAGTAACCATCTTGTTTTACAAGCCAGGGATCTGCTCCGTCAAAAAGCGGATTCGAAAAGGTTGTTGGGGCAACCCTATGTGGTTGCCCTACCATTTGTGGTTGCCCTACCCTCTGTGCTTGCGCTCCCCAAAACAACAGAGCAAAAAATATAATAATCCAATATTTCATAGAATTTAAGATCAGCTGTTCGTTAATATCTATCTCAATTTTTTTCAACCCAAAAACAAGAATGATAAGGTTTTAAATTCAATCTGATAAGAGTAAAAGATTTATCGCTGTTTTTTTCGTTAACGTTTATTTCGGTCCGGATCTCTCCGGTGTGTGGATCCCATTCTTCCAATTTAACATCTCCACGAAGTCTTACCTGAGTTTCTATAGCGGTGCTTCCAATGTTTGCAAAATAAAATAAATTCCGGTTACCAATGACCCTATGAATGTACCTGATATCTTCATTTACAGGATAATCAACATCACACGAATCATTCATTTGATGCAATACTTCCCGTAATTTTATTCCGTCAGGATGTATTATAAAACAAACTTTACCGCCTCTTCTATTCGAAAGGGTTGTTCCTGCTTCCTCTTCTCCATTGGGTAAAATAGATCGCATTAATCTGGCAATTCTTTTGTCTTTACCTGTCTCGACAGATTTGAAGGGAAGCCGCGTTGTAAAAATCACCGATCCACCCTGGTTATAAAAATCAACTATTTTCTGAAGGTTAGAAATGGAAATTGTTTTACAGGAAGGAACAATAAGTATTTTATAATTTTCCCGATTTGTTTTGTTTTCAAGGTGAAGCTCTCCATCTGCAATGTGACATTTCTCATCCAGGACTTCGGGATGCAAAAAAGTAAAATCTTTGCCAGCCACGTTAGTCAGCCAATTGGCGATATCGATATAATCAATTTCGGAAACTGCCTTTTTATAATATTCGTTAGCAGGGTCAACCCAGCCATCGATATTTGAAGGCCCTTTCGGACCATCAAAAGAATGCTCTCCCACCAATGAGGAAATGGGATAAACTATTGCAATGTCAGCCACATGCCGCCCATTATTCTGCAGCATCACATTAAGCCGTGCTAAAAATTGTGTGAATACCTGCAGACTGTCAGCATACAGAGGATTACGATTGGACAACTCCGGTTTAAAAGTGACATTCCTGTTGTCATACCAAACGGCATGTGGGATAAGCATATTGATACCCTTAGCGTACTGGTCCATTGCAATAGAAAAAATTTCATTCCAGCTCAAATTACCCGGAATATTAGGATCAGGATCAGGCATAGCGCCATAGGTTTCTGACATAACCAGTTTCTTATCCCAGTTGTAAGCTGCGGAACTGATCACCTTGTAAAAGCGTTCAGCCGGCCGATGACCCCCAATTTTGTCGATTCCTGGTATTTCCTGGTATTTGAAAGATCTCATTAAATCACCTGAAGAATTTACCGGAATCAACGCTTCTTCCGGAGCCGTATGTCCTGTTGAGGAAACACCATGAGCAACGGACCATTCACTTAGTACCTTCGGAAAACCTTCAGCATACAATTCTGCACGAAAGCCAAACAAATAATTTCGGGCCGATTGCGTATCCGGACCAATATCGTACCACATAGCAGGATACATCAAGACAGGACTAAATCCATATTTTTTCATGAATTTAACATTGAATTGATCTGTCCACATCCTGAATCTGGCATGAAACATAGAAGGTTCATCAAAAAAAGTTCCGCCGATTACTGTTCCAAAGAATTCCTTAAAACGGTTGTAGTAAACTTCATGCGCCATCTTAGTAAAATTTCGGACAGCCTCCGGATCAAGATAATCCACAATTGGTGTTCCATCTTTCACGCAACAAAAAAACATGATTTTCCATTTTCCTGAAGGAACTTTCCATTTGAGTTTCCCATCGCTAAGATGTTTAGAGAGGTCAATGCGCTTGAAACTCGTTGTATTCATTGCTACAACCCCCATTAGCTTTCCCGTTGGTATCTTTTTCTCATACACAACAGGACCGTTTATCTCTTCTTCAGATTTATCCAGTCTTTTAATCGTTTGTTCCGGAAATTTCAGTTTAAACCGTGGAGTCCCGTCTCCTGTACCGGTAGCTCCCACTGATCCGCTTGGAAAACCGAACTCGTCGTATAAACTGATGCTCAGGTTTAATTCCTTCGCTTTTTCAAGCATTGTACCGTACACCTTCAAATAGTCATCAGACAAATACTCAGGTCGAAATTTTTTTCCAAAAGGCAAAACTCCAAAGCCGCCATAACCACACTGATCACGGATGGCCTGCATCTGTTTCACAATTTCATCTCCATTGACAGCTGTATTATTCCAAAACCAAAGCGGTCTGGGCCAATATTGAATAGGTGGCTTTTTAAAAAGATCCGGTGAAAAAGTCTGCCCTTTTGAATAGTCTGAAAAGATCAATATAAATGGGACAAAGATCACCTTCAACAACAAAATTGAGCTTTTCATGTGTCTGAATGTATGAATGATAACTATTCGGATAATTATTAATGCTGCTTCAAAACCGGAGTTATCCGTTCCGGTAGAATCTCAATGCGATACTCGCCCGTATTTCCAATTTCTGTAAAACGAACAGGGCTGATATAAGCCTTGCGTGGATGAATATTAGTTTGGTTATAATGAGCATGATAAACAACGTATAGCTTATTGTCTGTCCCGGTAAAAAACTGGCAATGGCCTACCCCTACTAAATCGCCGGGTTTCTGAAGAATTGGATTTTTATCATATTTGGTCCATGGTCCCATTGGATTTTTGGCTGTTGCAAAACCCAAACCGTAATTTTGATTAAAATATGCATTGGCAGAATAAACAAGAAAATAGGTATCCCCATACTTTAGTACACAAGGCCCTTCATTTACGGATTGATCCATTTCCCAGGACTGCGACTGCCCAATGCATTTTTTCATGGTCTCCTGTTTGATGGTCGCACCCCGGTCGTCAATATTTATTTCGGCCACCCAACTCTGCATACCCGAAGGGGTAAAATTAACAAAGTAATAATATTTTTTCCCATCTGTATCTACAAAAAGAGAACCATCAATGGCTTTAAAATCAAGAAGCGGCTTCTGAATAATCTGGGTAAAAGGACCTAATGGACTGTCACTTACCGCAACAGCGCTTCGCTCATCGGCCGAGTAAAACATATAGAATTTGTTTTTTATTTTAAATATCTCCGGAGCCCAAAACCATTTCTCTCCCCAGACATCGTCTTTATGGAGAGCCAAACCTCCCCTGACACCACAAGGGCCTTCCCAATTGACCAAATCTTTGGAACGATACACCTCAATGCCATCTTTATGACTGGTTCCATACATATAATAGGTCCCATTTTCAATTAATACAAAGGGATCGCCGAAAAGTACATTGTGTAGAGTTTGTTCCGATGAAGCGCGAACGGGTACACCAATTTTCGCCTGTGAGAGAAATACGATTGAAAGAATGTAAAAGCTTAGTATTATTTTTTTCATAAAAGTATAAGTAATTGAATTCAAAAAATAATAAAAATGATTATTGTAATCTATATCTAAATTCAGAGACTGTTTAAATTTAGTTCTTTTGGGATTTTAAGTAGTTCAGCCCCTTCGGGGTTGAGGTCTTATATGTCACATTTTCCGTGGGTTACCCCCACGGTTATTCATATTAAACCCTTTCAGGGTATAAAGCAAATTTAAGTCCGAAGGACTTGAATATGAATAACCTCCGGTGTAACCGGAGGCACTGAAATACATACAGTACAGAACCCCGAAGTGGGTTCAACTTTGTTAAAAAGAAATTTAAACAGTTTCTCATTTCCCGATGTTTGCTCCAACCAGTTATCAACTTTCTCCCTTCTCACCCCAACTGTTCCACTGTTTACCTCACCATTCACAGCCCCCTGTTGTGCGTAGTTTCAGGTTCATACTTATCGGCGGATATCATCCACATTTCCGCTCCGTTGTCCAATGCACTCTTGTCTTCAGTCTGCTTAAGTAATACAACCCGCTCCCCTATCCTGCAATTTGATATCTTGCGCCTGATGTTTTTTATCAATGCATTATTCTCGATAGTACAGTTACATATGGTGGCATTAAAAATGCCTGTCTTCAGGCTCACACCACTAAACAAGGTAACCTCCTCATCAAAACAGCCTATACGGTTATAGCCCATGAAATGCACATCAATAAGATGATCAGGATGAAATTTTTCGACAACTTCAATAAGGTCCCAGTTCTCGCAGGAACACCCTTGTGCAATTAACTGACCTATCTCTTCATCGAATAATTTTCTGTATCCCATCATGAGTGTCCATTAAAAATATAAATATGTTCATTGAAATCATTGATAATCTATAATTTGCAAGAGTTTAAGTAGCGTGACGATTTGAATTGATTAGGTTAGTTGGAAAAACATCCAACTATGAATCAACGAAAATATGTTTTCACACAGATTGTTGAGTTTTTACCTCAGCGGATTTTCGATCGTTTTGTCGAAAAGTATGAAGGCAATAAGTGGGTTAAACATTTTTCGTGTTGGAACCAGCTACTCTGCATGCTTTTCGGTCAACTCACCAATCGGGATAGTCTTAGAGATTTGATTGTTGCTCTGGATGCCCATAGCAGTAAATCTTATCATCTGGGCTTCGGTATTAGCGTTACAAGAAGTAATTTGGCAAAAGCCAATGAAACCAGAAACAGCAAAATATTTGAAGCGTTTGCTTATCACCTTATCGCTATTGCCAGAAAAAAAAGGGCCAACAATGATTTTGAGATTAAAGGCAAAATCTATGCTTTTGACTCATCGACCATTGACTTGTGTCTGAGTGTATTCTGGTGGGCAACCTTTCGTAAAACCAAAGCCGGGATAAAACTTCACACTCTTTTTAATATAACAACGCAAATACCAGCCTTTGTACAGATAACTCCTGCCACGATGAATGATATGAAAGCAATGGATTATCTGGCCTATGAGCAGAATGCATTATATATCTTTGATCGAGGATATGTGAATTACACCAGACTCTACAGGATAACTGTTCATCCCGCTTTTTCCGTCATATGAGCAAAATAAAACCTCAAATTTAACCGGATGTATTCCATGAAGATTGACAAAAGCACCGGAGTTTTATGTGATCAAATTGGTAAACTGAAAGGCTTTTATGTATCCAAAGAATATCCTGTAAAACTGAGAAGAGTCAAATTTTACGATAAGGAAACCAAACGGACTTTCGTCTTTCTAACCAATAATTTCCAAGTCACATCCGATCAGGTTGCATTGCTATACAAGAATCGCTGGCAGATAGAACTCTTTTTCAAATGGATCAAACAACACCTGAAGATCAAATCCTTTGGGGAGACTTCCGAGAATGCTGTTCGCATCCAAATCTACAGTGCCATCATTACATATTGCTTGGTGGCTATCGTAGGAAATGAACTGAAAATAGAGCGGTCAACTTACGAAATATGACAGGTAATTGGCATATCCTTGCTGGATAAAACGCCTGTAAATGAACTGTTTGCAGATACAGATTACAAAGATGTCAAAGAACTCGATTGTAAACAACTGTCACTCAACTTATTTTAAGTGGACAGTCATGGTATCCCATAATAAAGGTATTATACCCTTTTTTATACCATCTTCATCTTTCCCAACTACAATGAATTCACTTTCCCCGGATAGGATTTTCAGCCGTAATTTTTCATTAATCCTTTTCCGGATAGCCGAAATAAGTTCATTTTGGTACTGGGTGAAAGTAGATTTGGATACCATGTACTTATAATATCTATTTTAGTATTATTAATTTATAATTTGATATAAAAATTCCACTATGTCAGAAATTTGCTTTTACATTCATCACTTTCACTTCAAATGCACTTAAATGAATTTTTCCTTTTTTTGACGAATTAAATGTGCCTTCCTCACTTTCCGTTCGAACATTGAATAAACTATATTTTCCTTCAAATTTTTTTGGTAATTCTAATAGCTCACTCAAACTGAAAGAAAAATCAACAGGTTTCGAAGAAGGGTTCCGAAGCATCAATGTCCCATCATTAGGATTCCAGGAGGCAAATCCATAGACTTCCCCTTTAGACGGATCACCACCTATCCAATGAGAATCAACCAAAACACCTTCATGGCTCCGTGACCATTTAATCGCTTTGGCAAGCTCATCCCAATTATTCCTGTTTAGTTTATGAGGGTTAATATACAATTCCTGAAGGCTTGTACCATTCGAAAAATAGGTCCAAATATCATCCGAAATAGACTGGTCATCCATTTCATACCCGGCAGTTGCCCCATAATTGGCAATTGTAATACCGTGAAACATGAGTGAACTTATCGGGCATAACGGAGATTTTGTAATACATTTGTATACACCGTTATCCCTAAAATTCATCCATTGTTGACGATGAGTCCCTTCTCCTGTTGCACCATAATCCTCTCCCCCTTTCCATATATTGTCTCCATAACACAACCAAAAGGGAGAAGGCCAGGTTCCAACTGTTAAATTCAAACGAACATCAGGCTTTACTTCTCGTATTCTTTTTACAAGACGGATAAAAGCATGCATCTCATCAGCGTAAATACCAAAGCCCCTGCAATCAGGATTATATTTACCCGGATCTATTCCGTCTATCTTAAATAGGGAGACATTATTATCCTGAATCAGTTTAATAATCACATTTTTAAAATATGTATAGTAATTTGGATCTGTTAACGTTAATCCATGTTCATTGATTTTATATTGGGGAAAACGCTCCTTTGCTGTTGCCAATCGTACCTTTATAAATTCATCATAACCTCCCCACGGGGAAAGCCAGGCCCCCATAGAAGCGCCATACTGCTTGGCAGAAGCATTAATGTTATTAAACCCATCTGGTAGCTTTTTGTTAAATTCCCACATATTATTCCAATCATCCCAACCACTATCCCATAAGAAACAGTTCAATCCAAGACCTCTGGCTTTTAGACTATCTCCCCACGTTTTAACCCGGTCTATGCAATCTTCCTCGGTTAATACATTTAAATCATAAGAAAGATCATACCAGGAATCATAAAAAGTCAATTGCCGGTATGGAACCGCTCTAGCCTTCTCCAAATAGTATAAAAAACTCCTTCGAAGCTGACCGACTGGAGAACATCCCCAAGCCATAGATTCCTTGTATATGTTTTCGCCATTAGCATGTTCTTCTATAGGCAAGACATATAGACTAAATGCTCCATTCTCCTTATGAACTTGGAACATAGGATTTTCTATAGTCCAAAAAACATTTTCAGAAACTACAGGAGAACCATCAACCTGACCAAGAATTTTCGGTTTATATTTCTCAGGAATACGTAGTGTATATATTTTCTTAACGATATTTGATCCGGAATGAATATTGAATGTGTGGCTTACATAATTTGCCTGATCATTTAATTTCACTTCCCAGCTTAAATAAATTCCATAATTGCTATTTGATAATATCAACTCTGTTTTAACATAAGGGCCATTCTGGTCCATTCCTTTTTGTGGCTGAGTGGCAGAGTCCAAACGAAATTGGTCTAATGCAAGTGAATCTCCATTAAATAAAACGATAGAAAACAAATCATCGTTTCCAAATACATACTCATCATTATTTTCTTTATTAATAAACCTGATCGACTCCAATTTATCATGAAGCCCATAAATAGAAATACTAAAAGCGTTATTTTTTAATGATATGCTGTTTTTCCCTTTATTGATTATCGCCTTCCCTATATTAATACCTGGGTAATATGGCTGCCCTCTGCTCTCATTTATAAAAATGAAAAAACAGAAACAAATAAATACTATTCTTTTAGTAATAGAATTAGAAATTAGCTCAATTAATTTTATCATAATATTGGAATTTAGTTTATTTTTATTTTAGTAAACTGGACTCAATCACTCAACAGTAGCGTCATCCATACCTATTGCATACGGTAATGGCCAATCTCCTCAAATAAAGAGTTCCTTCTTCTTACTCCTGGTGGAAAAGGACTTACATGTATACTCAGCCCACTCTCGTTGCTGAATTGTTGTAATTCTGATTTCCACAGATGATTTTTTGAGCCATTACAACCTCCTCCATCGGCGTTAAATATATAGACGATTTGATGAAGGATATTCTTACTTTTTTCTGAATCGGTAAACCTTTACAGAATGAGGAGGAATTTTTATCATAATTCTATAGTCCCCGGTAATTTTGACCTCCTCGTTTTCCCACAAGTCCCATATCCTGTAATTTGACAGTTGATAGGAATCCTCGTATAACTGATAACGCGGGTCAGTTTCACCTTTGACCCTTAATAGCCGGTTAAAATTTACCAGTACTTCTTTTCCCTCATCACTTCTGTTCAAAAGACAAGCAGCCTTTTCGTTATTGGCCAAATCTTTGATCCAGATTTCATAGCCCCCGCTTTCGCGGATACAAACAGCCTGCTTTCCCAATTTATCCTGATTGATAGCAATCAGGTTAGCATTCGTCAGAATCGACCTGGTTTCTTCCGACATATTCGACAGGTCATTCCCCGCTATCAACGGAGCAGCCAGTAAACACCACATGGAAAAGTGAGTTTTATATTCGTTGGTTGTCATGCCGCCATTTCCTACTTCCAACATATCCGGATCATTCCAGTATCCGGGCCTGGCGTATTTTGCAAGCGGTTTTTCTTCGTCAACAATATTGATCATGGAGTCCCAGTTATCTCTTATATCGCCGGTCGTACGCCCTAAATGGCCAACATCAATTGCCCACGTCCAGGGTTGCGTTTCCCCCCATTCACAAATACTAAAAACAACCGGACGACCTGCAGCATGTAAAGCATCCCTCATGAGAGAGTAAGAAGCAAGAGAGTTTTGCCCGGAACCACAATAACACCAGTCTACCTTTAAATAATCAACTCCCCAGCGGGCATAGGTACGGGCGTCCTGAAATTCGTATCCGCGCGAACCGGGCCGTTTCTGACAGGTTGTAAGCCCTGCACACGTATAAATTCCGAACTTCAGCCCCAAAGAGTGGACATAGTCTGCCAAATACTTCATCCCGTGTGGAAAGAGGGTTGTATCTACAACGATCTCTCCATTTTTATCTCGTGAAACCTGCCAGCAGTCATCAATTATAACGTATTCATAGCCTGCATCCTGCATTCCACTCGCGACCATGGCTTCCGCGGCCTTAATTACCACTTCTTCGTTTACCCGACAACCAAATTTATTCCAGCTGTTCCAACCCATTGGCGGAGTTTTTGCCAAATCAAATTTCTGCGCAAAAGCTCCGACTGAGAGTACTATACAAATAAAAACCAATAATCTTTTCTTCATAAATTTGACTTTTTACATAAAACCAATTTCTAATTCCGATTTTTATCCGGACAAACATTGCACTATCTGGCCGTTATTAATATTTTCTAAAACTTTTACTCTCTTTTCAGAAAAATCAATTCGGAATACAAAAATATTTCCTTCTGCGTTACACTATTTCTTTAGTAACTGACAGCACAGATCTATTTTGTGTTGCGCATCAATGAGGTCGCGCATTTCGCGTCCATACATTTTAGCAATGCCCTGAGCAGAAAGCCAGTCTTTAAGGGACAAGATATCTTCTTCCAGTTTTTCCAGTTTATCTATACTGATTTGCTTTTGTACCTTATTGACACTTGACATCAACCGGGCAACTTTCTTTTCGTATTCCGGCGCTTTTGTTTTATCCAATAAAACATCAGAATCACCAAAGTCGGCGCTTGCTAAAAGGTTGCGTTCAGGGTCTGTTTTTTCAACAAGATTAAAGTCGTCAAACCATGCTGTACCTTCCGGTTGATGTAATTCAACCAAAACCATCGCTGTTTTCACTGCCTTTTTGGGAACAACTGTAATTTTACCTTCTTCCCAGTCATGCGTTCCCGGAGAAAAAGCAAATGTGTGAACCTCTGGCCAACTTCCATCCTGATAATCAAGATAAAGATGCATAGCATAATAATAACCCAACCGTTCACCCAAATGATTCCTGCGGTTTGTTTCTGTAATTGCCTTTAATTCTGACTTTTTCACATTTTCCGATTTGCTAAATGCAGTAAGAGTCAAAGGAACAGGTTCCGACTGGTTCAGCGTAACAAACTGTGCAGCGCCCTGTCGGTTGTGGTAAAGCCATTGCCCGCTATATACAGAATATGTATTTCCATCGGTACGCAAACTACCCTTTCCCGATTTTTTTGTTTTTAAATCGATTACATACCCTTGGCAAAAGGGTTCCCACGGCTTCTGGGGTTTATCGAAATCAGCTTTGGATGAATTATTTTCAATTGGAGGTACTGTAATGGACTTTTGTGAATACCCAAGCCCAAATTTCTCATCCATTTGGCGCTGTAATAATTGCGATTCAAACGATTCTGAAACACGTAAAAGGATATTACCAACCACTGTTTTTGTATCCCCTAATTGTATTAAAGACGGCCCCGACGGAGTATCAAATCGAACTACGTTTCCTTTCTTCTTCGATTTTAAAGTAGTTTCCGAAAATTCGTCAAAAACAATCGTGTTAGCCTTTATACCAAGACTGTCTTTATTACATTCGATAGCTTCAGATTTATTTGAATTAACATATAAATAAACTCCTTTATTGATATCGTTGCCATACCTTTTAATACTTCCGTCAAGAGAAAGTGTGCCCCCAAATATATCGTCCTTGTCTGATTCAGTAACGCTTGGTTCGATAACCCTTCCGGTAGTATCAACTTGGGCCTTTTGACGATCATTTGCCTGACTTATTCCGCCTGTTTCCTTATTGAAAAGAATACGGGCATATGCATTATTTTGTGGTTCGGCACAAAATATGGCCTTGCTTAGCGGCAGTATTTTACGCAGAATCCATCGTTGATGGTTATAAATATCCGGACGGCAATAAAAAAATGAATAATTTGTGGCAGCGGCAACATCACGTCCATCAGTATATCCAAAATAAACAATACCATTAAACTGTTTAGCTTTCAGATACCTTTCCAGTTCTCCTGACGACAATTGGCGGGTAAGAAACTCGCCAAGGATACCATTAAATCCTTTAGACTGCATATTCTTCATCGTCTTCTGAGAAAATTGAAATCCCTCATTCCCGAAAAAATCAATATAACGGTATAAATGCTCGGGGCCACCATTAGTAGCAATGCCAAACCCTTCAGGATGTAATGTATTTTGAAGATATTCCAAAAAAGATCCGGGAACTTTACCAGCGTTGTCCATCGCTATACCGCCATGTTTTTGCCCGCTCCCGGTCAATGATTCCAAGCGACTGGATACCACCGTCTTTACAAGAGGATTATTAGTAGATAAATCCATTTCACCATAAACATCGCCATAAGCTCCTCTAGGATGATACTTTACATTAGCATATTTTGAAAGGCCGGAAATGCCATAATGTAATTCGGAGAACTTGTCAAACGCAAGTTTTGCGGCCTGGCCTTTGTCCTCCATTTGTCTGAAATCAAATCGTCCGCCCGGGTCTTTCATCGAAATTTCAACAACCGAATTCCAATAGTGAAATACAGCAATATCGAGCATAGCAGCACGCCGGGGGTCTTCTCCTCCCCAAACAATGTTAAGTCCCAGTTCTGTAATATCAGGAATATTGGCAGCCGGCTGACCAAAAGCAACACCAATGCCACCCCGCCAACCTGCATAGTGGTAATTGGCCGGGAAATTATTTGTTCCGTTTACGGCTACCGGCTTTTCTTTTTTAACAGGCTCACCCCCACACGCAGTATGGACCAACAGTAAAAGGGCAATAATAGTTTTAGCTATCTTATTCATATGACTTTATTTTATCTATTACCTAAAATCCGAAAGTAAATTATTTTGCGCATTTAAAAATATTTCGGGCGTTCTTTTCGGTTTATTTCATCTGATTTTTCCATTTTATTCAATATAAACGCATGGGATCGTAAGCCAAAAGGTTGCCAAACTAAAACCCAAAGATCCAGAGCCGGAAGAAGTATTAATTCTTCCCGCTTGTATAGGAAAAGTGGACAATACCAGATACCCCAATTATTAAGAGACTGTTTAAATTTCTTTTCTCAACACGCAAAGAATCAAAATTTATCTCTGAAATGTCATTTTATAGTCTTTGTGATAGTCTAAAAATTGGTAAAACTGGAGAAATCTTTCTCCTTGAAATATCAATTAATAAAATTTAAACAGTCTCTTAAATTTTATTTCCCTTCTGGAACCAAACTTACACTCATATACTTATCTCTGTTCACCTGCTCTTCCTTCGTATGGTATCCACCCAATCGATACTGAAGCCAATCTCCAGGGTGTACCTTTATCATGTATTCTCCTTTATCGTTTGTCCGGACAGAAATCTCTTCTCCCTTAACAGATACCATTACTCCCTTCAATAAGTTAGACTGAACATCCATCACAACGCCCTTTATCATAACCAGAACCGTCTTATCCGAATGCGTCAACCCGGATTCAAAATTTATCCTCGATTTCATATTAAGATTACGCTGTTCCTTCTTCCCTAAACTCTTATCTTCTACAGTAAAAACTTGTCTGAACTTAATATCCTGTGATGAAGATCCAATCTGTAATTCAAAATCGCCAGGTTCTACCACTCTTTTATAATCTCGGTCATATAGATATAACTCACTGACCGGCACTTTAAGAGTTATCCTTTTCTTTTCATTTTTGATGAGACTTATCTTCTCAAAAGCTTTTAACTGCTTTACCGGCGTCTCAACCGAACTGACCAAATCACGGATATAAAGCTGAACTACTTCTTTCCCGTCCCGATCCCCTTTATTCTGCACTTCTACCTGAACGGAAACCGTATCTTTCAAATCGAAAAACTTCTTTGTTAACTGGAAATTAGAATATTCAAAACGGGTATAGCTTAACCCATGTCCAAAAGGATATAACGGATCGGGATTGGAGAACACATAATCCCTCCCGGGACGTTCCGGACTACCTTTCTGATTATAATAACCTTTATCGCTTGGCAAGTAATTGTAATACACCGGTGTCTGTCCTGTACTCTGAGGAAAAGAAACTGCCAGTTTTCCTGAAGGGTTTACCCGGCCGAATAAGATATCTGCAATTGAATTTCCTCCTTCCTCCCCAGGATACCATTGTACAATAATTGCCGGTACATGTTCCTTTTCCCACGGAATCGCAAAGGGTCTTCCTGTTACTAATACAACAATAACCGGAGTCCCTGTATTATACACCGTCTTAATCAAATCCTCCTGTACTCCTGTCAAACTCAGATCCGACAAATCAAAACTCTCTCCGCTTGTCGGAACACTGTTGGTCGCTCTTGAAAGCAAAGAACTCTGAGAACCCACAAATACAACAGCTACATCACTATTTTTAGCAGCCTCTTCCGCTTCCGAAAACCCTTTCTTATTCTGGCTTGCAAGATCGCATCCTAAGGCAAAATGAATGAGCACTTTGTTCCCAAGTAAATTTTTGATCCCTTCCAGTGGCGTTACGCCACCTGCACCCGCATTTTCATATCCCCATGTATAATCCCCAAACTGTGCCAAATTCGCATTCGGTCCAATAATAGCAATTGATTTTAATCGATCAGGATTTAACGGTAAAAGAGAATGGTCATTTTTCAGCAATACCGCACTTTCATCTGCCAATACTTTGGCAAGTTTAATCGATTGAGAAGTATGCATATACTGACGAACGACAGTTGTATCCGGTGGCGAATCTTCAAAAAGACCTGATACAAATTTGGCATACAAAATATGACTCACCGCACGGTCAATGTATTCAGTATTCAGGGTCTTTTCTTTCACAAGACGTTCCAGATTCTCATAATTACAACTACCATTGCCAGCTTCAAGATCAATCCCTGCCTCTATTGCTTGTATTGCTGCCCCAGCCCCGTCTGCTGCAGTATGATGAAAATAATTCAGCATCGAAATAGAACCCCAGTCTGCATATACATACCCTTTAAATCCGAGTTCATGGCGCAACAGCTCTGTCATCATATAGGGGGATCCTGCTACCGGCTCACAGTCATACGAACTGTAACAGTTCATTATCGAAAGCGGATCCCCTTCTCTTATCACTTTCTCAAAGGGTTGCAAGTACAAACTTAATAGTTGTCTTTTCCCTCCCTCTACGGGAGCCAAATTCAGTCCCCCTATTGGAGAACCATGCCCTATAAAATGTTTTGGAGTACAAATAATCCCGTATTTACGTATCCCTTTTACATAAGCCACACCCATCCGGGAAACCAGATATGGATCTTCTCCGTATGTTTCTTCGACCCGGCCCCAACGCAGTTCCCTGGCCAGATCAAGATCTGGAGCCAAGACCTGCTTTGCCCCGATTACCCGTATCTCTCTGGCGATATTCTCTGCCATTTCCCCGATCAATACAGGATTAAAACTACTGCCAAGCGCAATTGACTGAGGATAAATCGTACAGCCATCTTGTACTGTCCCATGTAGAGCTTCCATGACCGGAATAACAGGAATGCCCAACCGGGTGTGTTCTTTCATGTATTGTTGTACCTCCCATATCGTTTTTGAATACTCCTCCGCTGAATATGGGAAGGCCTCTATGCAACCAAAACTTTTCCCCTGAGTAAAAGACCTTAATTTATTTAGATCCAAATGACCATCCACATTATAATTGCTGGAATGGATATGTCTCATTTGGGCAATCTTTTCATCCAGGGTCATCCGCTTCAGAAGATCGCTGACACGTTTATTTACGGGAACCGATGGATCCTTATACAAAGGAGCTTTCCCCTGAGAAAATACAACAAACCCTGTGAACAAAAACAAAATAAAAAATACTCGTTTCATATAAATTTCGCCATGTATGATTCTTAATATATTGCAAACCAAGTCTTTCCCTAAACGTTTCAAAAATTTCACATCTGTGAATTATTAGTCCTTTTTCAGCAATGAATATTTGTAGAAGGAGTATTTATTAATTTCCGGTAGACTAAAATTCACCAATCCTCCTATGACCTTGGTTGTAAACGATTGACCATCACCTGAAATCTTCTCAAACTTGTATTTGCCGGACAAAAGCATCGGAAGTTTTATCGCTTTAATGGAGTTTGGGTTTTGTTCCCTGAAAACAAGAACATATCCATTGCTGGTTCCGCTTTTTTGTGATTGAAATCCTGTCCAACTTGTTCCAGATGGCTCTTCTCCTATTGGCAAGATGTAACCGCTGTGAAAATCCGCTTGTACTTTTTGATACTGTTTTATTGCCGGGGCAGACAAAAAAGCTTCTTCAGGTAAACCACGCCCCTCAAACCAGGCCAATGGCTGTCCTGCCATTGTGATGGCAAACAGGTAATCAAAACGATAGTTCCCGGGGGCGAATGGATCATTCCCGTATTTCCCCTGATTCCTCCATTTGTTCAAAAACTCAACCTGAAGATTTTGAGCCGGGATGTATTTGCTTAACATCCATAAGTTACGAAGTGTCCACCATGGGTAATAGTTAGGATAATCCGTATAACGGTTTTCCACGAACATATTCCCATATTCATTAAAATAGAAATAACCTCCGCGTTTCCCTGCTGTTATATCAAGGTTAAAGACTACCTCACCGTTGGTCATTTGCACTACTTTGTCGAACATTTTACGGAAATTTATTTCCGATTCTTTGGTGGGCAATTTGACCCCGTCAATTTTAAAAGTACGAATACCGTATGTTTTATAAAGCCAGATTAAAGCATCAGCATCTTTCTCCCAGTTCGCATTGTTATTATCAGGACTGGGATTGAACCACAGGCTAATATCGATGCCTAGCTCTTTCCCTTTACGCACAACAGGGGTCAATCCGTTGGGAAATTTAACAGAATCAGGGGTCCAGCCATCTCTTTTCTGCCATCCCCAATCAAGTTGTAAATGGGTAATGCCCAATTTCCCACCTGATTCCAGTTCTGTCATGGCAAATTTCTCATCAATCCGGGTACGCTCGGCATTATTATCTCCCCAATAATTCATCATGATCATTTCGTCACGTCCGGGTTGATGTATCCTGATCCGTTGTAAATAGTTGTGCAAAGCAAGCAGTCGGTTGTTTCCCCCTTCATAAACACCCGTTACAAAACCATATGCCCGGCGCCATTGTTCGGCATCAAGATCGGAATTGTTAATTCCTGCACCAAGAATTTTTATGGTTCCGAATTCAGTCAGGAAATCGTTACCCGAATAAGCCAATTGAGAATTGGAACATGGAGCTTCTTTCAATAGGAAAATCCCGTTCCCGGAAATTATTTCCGTAGCAAATAGCAGGTTCCCTCGAAAAAGTGTCTGGAAATAGGAAATACCTGAAACTTCTTTGATCAGACTGTTAAACCGGTCGCTTACATCATGAAACTCAACGGCGTCTATCTTCCAATGACGGCCCGGCAATTCCAGCTTTTCTACAACCGGGACTTTCCCGCTGCCTGCATCCGACATCTGTTGCTCCTCAGGATTAATCGCTGAGGGGACCCAACGCGTATTGGCTTTACCACGCAAAAACAAATCACAGGCTATTGCCGGACAGTCCGGATATAAACGAAATACACGCTTTACCTCAATACTGCCAATACGGCAGTTCACTGTTGCTTCCAAATGTGCCGGGATCGCGGACCCTCCTGGAATATTTTTGACGGATAAGTTTCCACTCTCCCCCTGACCTTTAATGCCGGGAAATGAAATATCCGGATTTTTTGCATTGCAAACCCATACAGACTTTGATTCTTTATTCTCAACTGAAAATGTTTTGATATTGCCATTGTTCCATATAAAACATCTCTTCATTCGTGAAGTTTCAAGTATCAGGCTGTCTCCATCAAGACGTGCAGCACAATAACCCGGATCTCCCGGCTTATCGGAAACGGGATATATAAATTGTCCATTCTGCCCAAAAGCTGGGAAAAGAGAAAATAAAACAGTAACGATTATAACAAATGTCATTTTAATCAAATCTGCTAATCGTTTTTTTATAAAAATTAAGCACTTACTGAAAATCATTTTCATAATTATAGTTTTAAGAAATTTAGCAGAATAGAGATGTCGCGCGTCCAGTAAGACGGAATTCAGAAATGTCTGTAAAGAGGTTTTCCACCAATTACATCCCTTGTCTCAGATACTATCTCTAAAATCGTTAATAATCTTGATAAATCAATAGGTTATTTAGCATACTACAGAATCCATATCAATTACCGGCCAAGGTTTTGCATGCATCCATTCCCCGCGGGTAAAGTCAGGTATATCTACTGAGTTACTTCGGTTCAATATTGACTGTTCACTCAATTCTACAATACAGGACCATGTAGCTGCATCATACACATCTTGATCAAGAGGCAGCCCATTGTGCAGACAATAGATGAGCCGCCAGTCCATCACATAATCCATCCCTCCGTGTCCACCTACTTTTTGGGCTTTTTCCCCAATATATTTCGAAAGTGGGTGTTCATATTTGGCCATGATTGCTTTGAACTCATCGGGGCTAAGAAAATTATCTGCATCGGGCTCAAGTGCAATCTTCTGTTCTGGATATTTGACGGCGCATCCTTTTGTTCCGCACAGTTTGTGAAGACGGTCATATGGCCTGGGGTTAGTCACATCATGTTGTATCAGGATAGTTTTTCCATTGACAGTTCTGACCAAAGAGCAATTCATGTCTCCCAGTTTATAGGTCGCTTTTGCCTCCCGAGAATCCTTTCCGAACTTGTCTTCAGCATACAGAGTCAATCCGTATTGATTGGTTGACATAGAAGTCAGATAATCCAGGCGATCCCCACGATTGATTCCTATAATTTGGGCAATAGGACCCAAACCGTGTGTAGGATAAGGATTTCCTGAATGCCTGGTGTAGTGGTCTATCCTCCAGGTATTGTGATAACTTTCACTGCGTTGCATCTGAATCCTGAGATCATGAAGATAAGCGCATTCTCCATGAATAATATCACCAAATACACCCTTCCGTGCCATGTTCAAAGTTGTCAGTTCGAAAAAATCGTAACAACAATTCTCGAGCATCATACAATGTCGTTGCGTCTTTTCAGCAGTATCTACCAGAGCCCAGCAATCACCAACGGTAAGGGCGGCAGGCACCTCAACAGTCGCATGTTTGCCATGCTCCATGGCGTATAATGCAATCGGGACATGCAGTTCCCAGGGAGTCGCATTATAAATCAAATCGATGTCATCGCGCTCACATATTTTCTTCCAATCATCTTCCCTGGAAAAAGCAATAGCTTCCGGACGGCCAGCCTCCCTCAGGTGTTTCTGTGCCAGGGCAATCCTGTCCGGCACCAGATCGGCAATAGCGACGATATGTGTTCCTTCAATCCGGCCTAAGCGATAAACAGCACTGCATCCGCGACCCAGACCAATGACAGCAATCCTGACCACCGGTATTGGTTCGCAGCGCAACCCCATGACAGATTTCCTTTTTTTTTTCGGGTTGTACCTGGCATCTGTTTTCTTTGGTGCTCCATTATTCCCATAACTCATGATGCCGCTTGCGCCTAACGCAAATCCTCCTAAAACAGACTTCTTTAAAAAATCACGACGATTGTTATTCATGTATTTGAATTTTAGATATTATATTTATGTCTGTAAAAAACCGCGCGCTTGGGTCACCAAAAAGCACATTACGAGGAGTATCTTCAGGCGAAATGTGAGTGAAATGTAACTGAAAAAATATACAATAAGCTAATTATTAGTTTTTTCAAGTGAAATACAAGTAAACGAAAATAATAAAATGCGGACAATAGAATTATAAACCAGCCAGGAATAACTCCTGGCTGGTCTAATCAATCAATCAACTTTTGGACTAAAAAATGTAAATTTATTGCAATGTCAATGTTTCTTTGATAATCCTGGAAGCTTAAAACTTCTCTTCTGCCTCCGGGACATTCCCTTTTACCCATTTACCTTATATCTGGTAAACGGTATGCACGTGCAGTAATTCATCCGGGTAAGGTTGGGTATAGGGTTTTGGTGTCACCCTAAACCCTATACCCTATACCCCTTTTGGGCGGAGAGTTTCTCTCCGTTTTCAAAAATTACCTCGTCGGCGCAGTATAGATCTTATAAGCGTTAAAAATCGTATCAATACCCCTCTTAGGCAGGAAGAACGCCGTACGGAATTGCACCTCTCCGCCTTGGGGAAAGTCGGTCAAAACCAACGAATTGGTGACCCTGTTAATCCTGATATTATTCTCCGCTCCATGACTATCGGTATAGCGTACTTGAGAATAGACTACACTATCGCCGGAGAAAGTCTTGGATAAACCCAATTTAAACTTTAAAGAGTCGTAAACATATACCTGGGATGTGATACTTCTTGCATATAATTTCTTTGCAAAATTCTCCCCCCATGAGGTGACTGAAGCTGAGGAGTAAAGGGATGTTTGTCCACTCCTGTTGATGTTTCGAAATTCAAACAGTTGGGTCCCTTCGGGCAGATTTTCAACAATGATCGAATCTCTCTGTAAACCAGGTGCGTTACGAACAAAATCCTTCACAATCGAATCTTTTCTCATGTTCCAGTAGATAATCGTCTGCTCAATCTTAGGATCGGCGCTAATATACCAGGTTAATTTAGCCCGCCCTAAACCTGGCCACACCAGGAGACTGTCCACCTTTCCCAAATAGATCTGCTCCTCCTGATTGGTATACTTGCTCTGAATATCATTCATGTTATCGCACGATGTCGTAAGAAGGAAGACGCCCAGCAGGCCCAAAATTCCTGAAACTATTTTATTTATCTTTTTCATATTTTTATCAGTTTATTATTGTTGTGGAACCGTATCGTCGCCATAAAAGGTAATCTCTCCCATCGACCAATAATTGTTGGCGCCAGGAGGATTAACACCGGCTATCGCCCGGACAATTAGCCGAACATACCGTACAGGCGCTGCAGTAAGGGGCATTGTGTATTCAGATCCGTTTGCGCTCTGTGTATTTATAGCCGCTGATGTTGTATATCTTGGTATTGTGTGGTATCCCAAATATTGCCAATCATTTTTAAAGGTCCTTGCGGGAAGTTGAGTGTTTGAAGGAACTGAAAGAATCGCCCCGTTTCGAACACTCTTCTCATCCAGCCAATAAGGTTTATTAGAAAGCAAATCAAGATCTACTTTATTAGTGCCCCACAGTTCGAATTCGGTGATGTTGGCCTGCCCATAGGGTGAATTAATATGGTAACCATGAATCACAATCCGGCTCAGTTTAGCTACCTCCTTCAGGTCAAAGGTCATTGATAAACCACTGTTTCCAGGTTGAGTAAGCCATCCGTGACCAGATGTATTTACAATATTATCCCAAAGCGTTGCTATATTACGGCCCGATAGATTGCTTATGTTGTCGTAAGGTATAAATGATCTGTAATCAGCATATGGCTTAGGGATTACTCTCTCAAAAAATGGCAGGGTGGTATACCTGACGGTATCGGAAGTATTACCCCATTTGTCTTCGAAAGCAATAGCGAAGGTGGTCTCTTTTGCCTCAAAGCCCCTGAAAGAATGAGTATCATTTTTCAATTCAGAAAAGTACCTCGTGGAGGTCACCAACTGATTGTCCTTCGTCGGATCTTCAACCATTAAATGAACCCCGAGTTCAGTTTCCTTGGGATTAACCCAGGATGCAATGATTCCTCCGAATCCCGTAGTAAAGGATAACGAATTTTTTGCAATAGAGACAAGTGACTCCAACGGTTCAAACTGTAAAGTAACCGGTTCAGATTTTTGTTCATGCTTATTTACTTTATAAAGGGTTACATTCACCGAATTTTGATTATCAAATCCCTCTATTGTCAAAGTGTTCTTATACACGGAAGACTTCTCGGTGAACATCTTACCGTTCCGTTCATATTCGGCCATTACATACAATATATTCGAATCGTTCGGAATGGTGTAGGAAATGGTTGCACCTCCATTAATCGGGGTTACGACATATCCCTCAATCGCTCCGGGATTCCAGGGTCTCAGGGCACTTTTATCTGACTGCTCGCAGGAAAAGAAACAAAATGCCAACAAACCCAGTGTGACTATAATACTATATTTTTTCATACCTTACTATTTTTATTCTGTTGTTTAATGAAACTGGTAAAATTTCTTTGCGGAAATATGATATCTGCCTCATAATCTCATTTTAACTTCTATAATCTCAAAACTTACCAACAGCATGATTACCAGCCATAGGTTTGTGTTAAGTTTGAATTAATTCTAAGATCCATATCCGTTAACGGGAAAAGGAAATCTCTAAATGTTACCTTAATCCCATTTTCATATTCTACAATATTGTAGGTCAGACTAAGGTCCTTACTATAATCATATTTCGTAGGTACCAACGTCCAATACTGGTCAGCAGTTTTCCACCGGCGCACATCCCACCAACGTTGGCCTTCAAACGCCAGCTCAATCATCCGCTCCTTTCTGATAATTTCACGCATACCGTCCTTGTTTGTCGCTTTAGCGGGAATTTTGGAATAATTGTTCCAGGATTCCACCACACCCTTGAGTCCTGCCTTGTTTCTGACCATATCGATCCATTGATAAACCTCGGCATCGGGCTGGTCTTTCATTTCATTAAGCGCTTCACTGTAGAGCAAATAAAGATCTGACAGACGAATCAGCGGGAAACGGTAATCATAAGCAGTATAGTATTTGCTGGCATCACCCTGGCTAGCCGATGTTTCAAACGGAACAATTTTTTTAACCATGTATCCCATCCTTTTATCATTTATCTCACCAACACGCAGTTTAAGAAAGGGACTGAAAGTGGCGCCTCCGTCTTTGGTACAGGTGGCAAGCTCATAAAAGCCTCGATCGAAACCCAAATCTGCATAGAAACGTGGTTCACGGTTGTAATGCAGGTTGAGGGTGGTCTCTCCCTTAGCTATGTAGGATAGATGGTTATCTGCCGGTGCATTAGCGGGATGCTTGTCAAATCGGCCGGCATAATTATAATCTTTATCTTCGGCAATAGGAACACCGTTATTGGAATAGAAGAGATCAGCCATATGCCATGAAGCATGGTAATAACCCATATAGGAAGGCTGGTCTGTTGTGTACAGCTCAGCGCAAAGCTCCTTAATCAGATTCCCCAGATTACCTCCGCCTGGTATAGCCTGTATAGACCCTTTATAATCACTAAATTGCTCTTGTGCCGCCCAAATTACACCTGTATTGCGTTCCACATCTTCGGTAACCGCTTTTCGGATGGTCATTTCGGTTACCAACGTATCATTCATCTTGAATGTTTGTGGTCCTCCGCTGAATTTATTGAACTTATAGAGGCTAAGCCCGTTACTTTCACAGACATCAATGGCCGCTTTGAGCGCTACGGCAGCCTTTTCCCATTTTGTATTATCGTATGTACTTGGGATCAACTGCTTACCCCGTTTGTCTATCCATCCGCTATAATCGGTATTGCCATTGAAAAGAGGACTTGCCCCCCATACCAGCACTTTTGCCTTTACGGACATCGCAATGATTTGTGTAATTCTCCCCTGTTCGGATAACGGATCGGGCAGAACGGCAGGAAGATCGGGTATTGCCTCGTCCAGCAACTTCACAATATAATCTACACACTCATTTACCGGCTCCCGGTAAGCCTTTACCTCTTCAGGAGTAGCCGAAAGAGGCAGATTATCTTTTATCAGAACAATGGGACCGTACAATTGCATCAAAAAGAAATGATAGTAAGCCTTCAGGAATTTCACCTCGGCAATCCATCTGGTCTTTTCCTCCGGCGACATGTCTTTCGGAATGTGAATATTTTCAAGAAAAATATTGCAGTTGCGAATGCCTACATAGAGTGCTTTGCCGCCGTTAGTTCCAGACCAATAGTTCAGGTAAGGGTTATTGGTGTTCTGAAGCCCCGAGGCTATGGCCCCGCCCTGGTAACCTTTTTGTCTGGTTTCAAACCCCCAATCCAGTTCGTCCCTGCTGGTAAACCAGCCAGGGTAACCGAAAGGACTCGTGGGATCCGGCAAATAAGAGTAGCATGTTCTCAGGAACTTATCTGTCACTGACCTGTTTGAAAAGGTGTCGTCAAGTGTTGCCGTATCATTGGGCACCACATCCAAAAAGTCACAACTTGTCAATCCCATAAGGAAAAAAATGGCTATGATCTTCGTTATTTTTTTCATCTGATGATATTTTATTTTATACATTGAAGATATCGTTACTTGTCTATGATATACTTTTATTTTAAACATCCTGTTTTTATATCAATCCAATCATTTCGATTGTGATCTATAAGTTAATGTTTACACCCATATTGATTACCCTCTGAATAGGATAACCTAAACCGTTGCCGGCCATCTCAGGATCCCACATTTTAAACTTGGACCAAATAAATAGGTTACTTCCATTGACATAGAAACGCATCATCGAAACATGAACCTTTTTCGTCAGGTTTTTCGGTAAGGTATATCCAATCTCAGCCGATTTCAAACGAACAAAACTCCCGTCACGCAACCAATGTGTACTTGGCTGGCTGTTGTTCGTAATCTCATATTCGGATAAACGGGGCCAGAATGCTTCGATATTCCGGTTTGTTTCTGACCAGTGGTCATCGGCGATATACTGCAACAGACCTCTCTGCCCTTTGTTAACAAAGGGGGTAATCTTGGAAGGGTCTATAAAGAAGGATGATTTGAGGGAGCCCTGAAAAAAACAGGATAAATCAAACGCCTTATATCCAAGTGAAAATCCAGCTCCATAGACAATTTCAGGTACTGTTGGATATCCAATCGGCACAACATCAATAGAATTGATAACACCATCCTTATTGATATCCTTGTACTTGATATCACCTGCTCCATATTCACCAAATGACTGTTTGGGAGAGTTGTTTACTTCCTCTTGATCGACAAAGAGACGTTCCGCGATAAGACCCCTGGCCTGATTGAGTTTCGTTCCGATATGCGAAAGCCATGGCGCATCGCTGTAATTCGGCTCTTCATACTTATTATATTTACTGCTGGCGTAAGTGAAATTGCCATTCACAACAGTCCAAAAGTTCTTGTTGAAATTTTTCTGATATTTCAGTTCCACTTCAAAACCATCTCCCTTGGCTACACCTAAGTTGGCCTGAGAGGGTACAAGAAGACCCATCGTGGTCGGAATATCGGCCCTGGTTTGCAAGATATTCGACCTGGTCTCGGTAAAATAGTCTGCCAATATGGTCAGATCATTGTATAACCCCAACTCAAATCCATAATTGGCCTTAGTTGCTATTTCCCATGTGATCAGGTCATTGGCATATCTGTTAATGGTAATTCCGCTCCGGTAGCCTCTACTTATATCTCTACCAAACCAGTATCCGTTACCGGTCATATCGATTTGAGAAAGATAGAAGAAGCGATCGTAAGCTGAACCAATTTGGTCGTTACCCACCTTTCCGTAGGTACCCTTCAATTTCAACGTGGTAATAACATCTTTCGTACCAGCCATGAATTTCTCATTGCTTACCATCCACCCTGCACCGACAGATGGGAAAAATCCAAAACGGTTATTTTTCGCGAAACGTTCGGTTCCGTTGTATCCAAAGTTAAATTCGAGGAAATAACGGGAATCGTAACCGTAAGCAAATCTTCCTGCGGTTGAGATATTCCTTTGCGGAAGAGAGGCCTGAAGCTGGTCAGCAACTCTAGCATCAATAGCAGTTGCACCCGATTCACTTCTGATCGTACTCACGAGGAGTGCATTGATATCATGGACTTTGTTAATCGTTTTATTAAATCCTAACCTGAATTCACCATATTGTGTAGAAACGACCGTTCTCTTTCCGTTCAGAAAGGTCAGATATTCCGTTCCGCCATCGGGATTGAGGGGCGACAGCGCATAGGAGTTATCCATGGTATTGGCCAGGCTATAGTAAAAAGGTGCATATTTACGATAATTATCATAATATGAATTCCGTTTTACATTGTATATTCCTTTGGCAAAAAGACCATTCAGCTTTCCTGTAAATTTATGTTCAATTTCCATCTGGAACAGCATCATGGAGGTGGCGGATTCTTTATATCCGCTGACCACCTCGGCTAACGGATTTACATAAGAATTCAGCTCATCGCCCATACCAAAGAGAATATGGTTTGCAAACTTATTCGCCTCATCTTTGGGGTAATAGGGAAGGAACTGCACGGGTGTAGCATTACGCGCCATACTAAAAACGTCTGCCCCACCCTGTATCGGACCCGTTTGATCATCAAACGATCCGTAAGCACGAATAACACCGGTGGTATTAGGATTAAACTTTATGGTAACATTGGAACGGACCTGCAAATGGTTGATATTGATGTTGTTATTAAAAAGATTTTCTTTGCTCTCCTTCAAAATACCTTTATCGTTCTGGTAGTTGGCTGCCAAATAGTATTGCACAGCTTTTCCACCTCCGGTGATATTCATATTGACCCGGTTGTTGGTAGTTCTGTCCTTAATCAGATAGTTGTACCAATCCACCGAAGGATACCTGAACGGATCGGTACCAAGCGCGGTTTGCTGGATCTTATTGGTGGTATAGGGCAGGGGAACCATCGCATTACGTGTTCTCACCCCTTCATTGTGCAGTTTCATATAGGTAACGGGATCTGCCAAATCCACCAGTTGTGTATTGGAGGAGGAAGATGATTCTGCTCTGACATTAATTGACATTTTATCCGCTGTGCCCTCCTTAGAAGTTACCAAAATCACACCATTGGCCCCGCGGGCGCCGTATAGGGCTGCGGCATTGGCATCTTTCATTACAGAGAAAGAAGCGATATCGTCCACATTTAACCTGGCCAGATCGGTGGAACTCATTTCGATTCCATCAATCAATATCAGCGGATCCACCTTACCCGAAGTACTAAAACTTGTAACTCCCCGAATAAAAAACTGGGCATTGTCCAATCCGGGTTCTCCCGATCTCTGATAAGCAATAATTCCGGCCATTCGTCCGGCTAAGGCAGTGGTTAAATTACTGGAAGGTACTTTAAGATCTGCCGGAGTGATGGTCGAAATGGAACTAACCACACTCTCTTTCCTTTGTTTTCCAAAAGCTACCACCATAACTTCCTCCATTTGCTGCAAATCATCCAGAAGTACAATCGCAGTTTTGTCTGCTTCACTTGCAACTTTTTCTACTCCTTTATAGCCAATAAAAGAAAAGCGAAGAACATCCGTCGGTTTTACATTGATGGTATAACGTCCTTCTGCATCAGTAATCACACCTTTGCCGGGAACATCCTTTACAGAGACCGTTGCCCCGATAATCGGAAAACCATCCTTGTCGACCACCCGGCCCGAAACACTATTCTTCTGCTGTACTACAGGAGATTCAGCAGGAGATTCAGTTTTCAGAACGGACGGCTCTTTCGCATTGGCCTCCTTGATCACAATTTGCCGGTCATAAATCTTATAGGTATTGCTGGTACCGGCAAATACCTGATCAAGAACAGCATCGACCCTCATGTTATTAACATCTACATCAACTTTACGGTTAGCATCCAGATTTTTCTCATTATACAGGATGATAAACTCGCTGTTTGCCTCAATCTCTTTAAATACCTGCCGGATGGTCACATTCTCCAGCTTGAGATTGAACTTGGTTTGCTGCGAATAAGAATTCGCGGCTGTCGTAACCATCGACAACAAAAACAAAAATGTTAGTAATTTCAATCGTAAAAAGATCTTAGGCCTGTCCAGACAGGTCCATTTAAACTTTTTTTCCATAAATTTGAAGTTTGTTTAAAACTATTTTAATTAATCACTAAGGCCGGTAGGTTGGCAGACCTGCCGGTTTTTCTTTTTTCTATCTATTATTGACTTTCTTATTTATATAAATTCTATCCCCTTCAATACGATACTGAATGTTCGCGATATCGGACAAAGCAATCATGACCGATTCAACATTTTCTTTAAGATCCAACTTCCCGGTTATTAAATCGTCTGTCGAAAATTTATTGTCTGTTTCAAACTGAACATTGAAATACCGCTGCAGTTTAACCAACACATCGTTCATATTTTGCTCCGAAAATTTCAACCACCCCTCGGTCCATGCAATGGACAAATAAGCATCCGGTTCACTTCGAAGGTTCATGGAGCGGCCATTTTTATCATAGCTCGCTTTTTGATTAGGCGCCACCAGCATTTCACGCTTCAGCAGTCCTAAAGCCGAACACTCCCTTAAAGCGATCTGTCCCTCCAGCAGCACCGTTTCGGTGAGCTCATCATTTTGATAAGCAGAAACATTAAATTTTGTTCCCAATACTTTAACAGTAACCTCGCCTGTGTTAACTAAGAATGGCTGATCCTGGTTATGTGCCACTTCAAAATAACCTTCTCCCTCCAAAAATACTTCCCGCTTTTTACCGGTAAATTTAGTAGGGAAGGCAAACCGGCTCCCGGCATTCAGACATACTTTAGTACCATCCTCGAGCGTCAACTGCGATCTTTTACCATAAGGAACCACCATTTCATTCATTTTTGATTCCTCAGATTTGGTCTCTTTACTCAAATCAATCACCTTCTCGTTATCAATCACGATTTTCTGATCGCCTTTCATCGCAACTCTGGAATTTTCCTTTTCAAGGTCCACTGTTCTTCCATCGGAAAGAATCAGGTGCGACCGATTATTGGTTCCCTTGAGAGCATTGGTTGAATAATGATAATGATATGGTTTTAATTGCGTATCGTAAATCCAGTACCCTGCCGAACCCACCGATAAGACGATAACCAGCATGGCAACATAGCGCATGACAGAATATAACCGGTTCAGACGTTTGCGATTTCTGACCTGTTCATCGAAACTTTCTATATTTTTCCATATCTGTATTAGATCATCATCCCTTAAATGATCATGATGGTCACGCAGCATATCAATAATTTCCTGTGCTTTGATTACTTTAAATTTGAATCCGGGATTCTCGGCTATAAAAGTTTCCCAGATTTGTTTATTGTTTCCATTCAACAACCAACCAATAAATTCCTCTTTCTCAAGAAGTTCTTCTACTGTTAATTGCAGATATTCTTTTTTCATGGAAAACTTTATTTTGCTGTCTTTATATATAAAGGAAACATTGTCCTTTTTGTGGACTCTGAATCTTAACTTTTTTTAACTTTGATAAAGATATTTTTAGGTAGAGACAAGGCAATGCCTTGTCTCCTTCTCTTAATTGCCTTGTCTCCTTCCCTTATCAGGGCTATCGAATGACTGAGAGGGTGTCCCAAAAGCTAAAAATAATAAACAAATCCGGAAAAAGATCAGCAATTCCAGAAATCTTTATCCCTTGCCGTCAGCTTTAGTGAGTGTTGCAAAACCTCAGAAAGTAAAAAAATAAACTCTGCATTTGCATGAGACAAAAGGAACCCCTGCCTTTAGGCAGGGGAAGCAGAGCAGTGATCGGAAGGGCTTTAGCCCAACAATTGTACTTTTATGGGGCTAAAGACCCTAACTATCAAGTCATTCTGAAGGATATCCTCAAAGCTGAAAAACAATAAACAAATCCGGAAAGAGATTAGCAATTTCAGAAATCTTTATCCTTGGCCGTCAGCTTTAGCTGACGGTGTAAATTGCTGTTTTATTTGGCTTTAGCCACATTTCACTTAGCAAAATGTGGCTAAAGCCATCTGTTTTTAGCCTTGTACCGTCAACTAAAGTTGACGGCAAGGGATCGCAAACAGACTTTTGGGACATCCTCTCTACACAGCTTCCCCCAAAACACTAAAATCCACTAAATCGATAATATTTCAAGCATTTGGTGAACTTTTGTGACGTGACCTGTTGTTTTGGCGGCATTTTTCGTTTTCTGCTCTTCCTATTGATCCGTTTTTCAACTACTCAAATATTCCGGACAGATCAGTTAGAAAAAATCATAAAAAATGTAATATTGTTTTCGGACAGATGTTCCCTAAGCGCTTGAAGCGCGCGAAATACCATTTTTCGGGCCGAATCGTATTTCATCGACATGATTTCACAAATCTGCTCATATTCAAAATTACAGGTGAAACGGTAATAAATAATTTCCCGTTGCTTAGGACTTAGTTCGGCAAGGGCTTTCTGTACTACTTTTTCTTTCTTGGTCAATTCCTCTTTTTGGATCAATTCATCTTCAATGGAAAATACAATACGGGCTTCCATGGTATCAACTTCACCTTCGGTTTTCACCAGGTTGATTGGTCCGCTTTGATTTAGAGAAAGCCTGCGACGTATCGCTTTTATGAGGTAAAAATAAATATGATCGGTATTCCCCAGAGTAGAGCGTGTCCTGATCAGGTCAAAAAAGAGGTCTTGAATGGCATCCTTAATAAATTCATCATCCGTGGAGAACTTTTTTCCATAACGGAAAAGCGGATCGGCATACAAATGATATATACGGGAAAGAGCATATTTCTCCCCTTTTTTAAAATCTTCCCATAGTTTAGTATCGTTGTTTTTCAAATTCATCCCTTAACACGCAACCTCAGATGAGGCGCTTTATGAATCTGCAAATATGCATTTTAATATTGGATTTTTTATCTTTCTACGGAAAATTCTCTCTGTTCCTGAACTGTCGAAGTGAATCTTATGCTTTAACCTTGCCCCTCCCAAATCCATGTCATGACCGTACCTAAAACGTTTTTTTCATCTGTTTAAACCCCCTGCACGCCCCGTTCCTCCTCTTAGCTTAGCCATATTATCTCCTTTATTAAAGAGGAATATCAAATAAATAAACGTGGACTTTTTATTGTATTTTCAATATAATATCAACAGAAATTCAACAGATAGTCACCAAATAGATAGTCTCAGATATGATTCGATCATTAGCTTGATAGTATTGAAGTCAGCTGCCATCTTGAAAGCTAAATTATTCTATGCTAGCTCAATGATCGTTTTGGGAAAAGGTGAATAGATTTGATTTGAAATACGAAGATAAGTTAAATATTACAGCTCAAAAGAAGATAAAGAATATTTCTCTGAGTATATCCTAACCCGCAGAAGCCAGAACCAAACATATTTTTCAAGTTCAAGTTAGAAATGTTAATAACCTGAGCTCGATCTAAGCAATGGATAAGACAGTGCTTGATTGTTTGAGCATTAATGTTGTCTTCGATAACCTAATCTTTTAAAAAAACACCTCAGTAGAGGGATTGATTTTACCCTTTCACCAACCTGATTACCTGATTTAATTAGGTAATTAGGTAAATTTTTCTCCCTCGACCATTTCTCTTATGTAACATCCCCTGGTTATGCTGTAGATCACACATTCAACCCCTTCGGGGCTGGGCAGGAGGGTACATTTCCTGCCTCCGGCTTCACCGGAGGTTATGCATATTCAGCCCTTCGGGCAGGGGGAACAGATTGCTTTTCAGGGCTAAACTCTTCTCCCGAAGGGCAATGTCATTAAGTTAAGGATTTTAATATGCTGGTTTGTAATTTGCATAAGTTTTGTGTTTGGATTTAGACTGCTTATTTTTAATAATTCTCGGGAATGATCGGTTAATTCTTATAGGGATCTGATCTTTTATAAAATGGTTGTTTAGAAGTTGAAGGATGTCTGCTGGTTCGTGTATAATGAATAAGCTTACGAGATGTATCTTCAATTTTCCATATGATTTGTTTCGATTTACTTTCATTGGGTATTTCCTTTTACACTGCATATTTTCAATGGTTTGCTGAGCTTCCTTTATAAGAATAGAGTGCAAGTTGGTGATGAAAACTGTTGCATAGAAATCCTGCAATACCGAATATTGGGTAAGACCACTGAAGGATTCAAGCTGCAAGATATTTTTCTGAACCGAGATATTGGTTTCGACGCCCCATCGTCTAAAGTATAGTTCTTTAAACTCAGAATTTGAATGACCTTCTTCTTCCCATAAATTTGTCATCAACACTTCAACAGAATTATCTAACTCTACCCTTACCAGCCTCACTTTCAAAAGAGTGTCCCGATTGACAATATATCCGCTTTTGTAAAGTCCTTTGATAGCGGCAGGGGTAGTTCTAAGATAGACCACATCACTTTGAGCTCCGCTTTTTATAAAAGTTCGAATGATATTTTGTGTTTCCTTGGCCCTTATGACAAATTTAATTTCCTTCTCCTGCCACAAGTGCAAGGCAGCCATTTTGAAATTGCAAAAGTTCCGATCATAAATCATCACCATATCCTCCTCCAGGCAATCAATGGCAGAATAAGCCATGTTTAATTCCCCAAAGCGATAAGGGGCAATTTTCGCATGTAATATTAGTTCATTCAATACGTCGTAACAGTAATAAGCTTTGGCTTGAACAAACGTTCCTATCTGATTGCTCTGTCCTCCAAAATATTCTTCAAGAGCGGGTTTATTTATCAGACTTATGTTGGACCCGTCTGCAGCCACTAAACGATAACCTTTCCATCGCTTCACGTTTGACTCATAATAATGGTAAAATAGTTTAGACAAAAACTTGTTCCACACTTCAAAAAAGAAGGAATCGAGTTTCATTCTTTGTTGCGAAAATGCGCTCACAGTGCAGCTTGTGTTAAGGTTTATCTCCTCAAAAAAATTGTCTATTTCAAAGCTGAGGGTTTTCTTACATAATTTGGCAATCAATAGAACTAAACGATTAAAAGGTAGTTTTCTTTCCCTTGTAAAAGCATTTTTTTGAGTAGCAAACTTTTCTAAAATATCAGGAGATTCGTTTACAATTGAAAGAAACGCCTTTAACTCTTCAATAATTTTTACATTTGCATCTAACATGGGGACTTAGGATTTAATTTTTGTGTTGCAACTTCAAAATTAAGATCTTTGTCCTCTGTTTTTTATCAATTAATCCTTAACTTAATGACATTGCCCGAAGGGAGTAAGCGTGAATAACCCCCAATGGAATTGGGGGAAAGTAGATCCACCACCCCCACAGCCCCGATAGGGGTTGAATGTGTATGGATATAACACCTCTGTTATTTGCGCTGGACTGGATTTTTTGATCCTGTGGGACTACTGAGGTGTTTTCGACTGATAAGGTTATCTATTCCTTAGATCGAACTCACGTTAATAATAAATCCCGTTAGGGATCTAATGTTGATAGAAAAGATTGAAATCCGGGAAGTTGTCCCTTTAAGGAACAAAATATTTTAATATAATTCCCATTTTGTACCTAAAGGCACAACGGGTCAGCGGGAAATATCTTTTCCCCCTAAACATCTGACACCTAAAGACGCTAACTGACAAAAGACCGGAGCAAGCGTTTCTTTTTAAGAATGGATGTGCCGGCGGATTCTTTCTGTTGGCACATCCATCCTTTTATTTTCTAAATGTCAGTAATTTTTTCCAGCGGAGGCAAAGCTTCACCTTCTTTGAAGCTCAGATTCTCCATCCGCCTTTGCAATTTCAACCAATATTGAAATTCCAGATCATACTTTCCAAGGGCAACACCCAAACGGAAAGGTTCATATTCATTCATCCACGCTCTTTTGAAGGCTTCCTTGGTTTCTATAATTACATCCAGCATATCCGAAATCCGGGAATGGTACTTATCTTGTGTTTCAATACAGATCAAAACCCAGTAATTACTTCCTGTTGGGTTGTCATTCACTTCTTTCCAGAAGCCGGCAATCTCAGAAGCGTAAAGATATTTCATTGCCACATAATCCAACATTCTTGCTCCGGCAAGCATTGCTACCAGTGAAGTAGTATCAACTCCGAATTTCAGCGCACTTCTGATGTACATCTGTGCATCTTCGGCCGCTAACCTTCCGTTGCGCAGCTTTTCTTTGTTAGCCTCAACCAGCTTCTGGTATTTGGGGGTAAACGGATTTGCCCAGATTGCGACATCCGTCAGGCCCAAAGATTCCCTGATCAGGGTCCCGGCTTTCATCAGTGAATTATGAGCTTTTTCAATCTGATCGGCAACCACCGGCGAATATTGGGTATGTGCATAGTTTTTAAAGAAATTGTTTCTGTCCATTGGTACACTCTGCCAGGAAGCGATAGAACCATAAGCCATATCAGGGTATCCCATGCGCATGATGGTCATTATATCATCTGTCCATCCCGAATTGATAAAACCTATGCCGTTATATTTCTTGCCAGCCTTAATAAGGGCATCATGGTTATTAAAAGAAGTTTCGAAGTCAGGCACAAACCAACAGTAATTCATAATAGCAGACTGAACGATCATATCGATATTGGCCTTGGCAAAGGGTCCCAACATTTGTTCGTATTGGGCATCTGTCAATGGATCATAGTGCCATGGAACAGCGATAGCTTTTGGAGAAATCCGGAGAATGATGGAAGGAAACTTTTGCAGCATATCGGCCCATACCATGGGGCGCTTTCCCTGTTTTTCAACAATGTCTGTTGTCAGCTTCAGCATCTCCAGGTAAACTTCCTCAGCCGGCCGGTTTATCTTTTTCGCTTCCAATTCTATCAAACGTGTCTCATCAAACCCAATATGGAAAAATGGGCTGGGGAAAATCTGCGAAATCTGTGCCACCCAATCTTCCAGTAAAGGTTTAATCCGGGGATCATTCAGCTTAAATTCTCCTCCATGTGGAAGGACAGCCATGTCAGAATAATGCTCCAGACGGAATAAGTCATGCAAATGACCGTATAATTCCATATTGGGAATAACATCAATGTGCCGTTCTTTGCCGTATGCAATGATATCTTTCACCTGATCCTTTGTGTAGCGGGCATCCGGCATCAAAAGGGGATAGCCATCCAGTTCAATGCTGCATTCAGAATAGAAATAGTATTGATTAGCCTTCCAGCTGGCTAAAAAATCAATCTGATGCTTTATTTCTTCAATCTTAGGCAATTGAGAATGGCTCATATCCATCATGAATCCCCGGTATGCCAGTGATGGCCAGTCTTCTATTTCCGCTACAGGGAAGATGGCTTTATCTCCGGTTTCTTCAACCATCTGACGAAGCGTCTGAACCGCGTAAAACAATCCTGTTGAAGACGAGGCGGTTATCCTGACATTATTGTTAGTAATCTTGATCTTGTAAGATTCCCTTGAATCAGGGCCGGATTTCTCTCCCGTCATCGGTAACTGACTGAGATCGCCGGTACGTTGAAAAATGATGGCAGGACCTGAAATTTGGGTATCCTTGATGAAAACTTTTGCGGAAGTAATTTTTGACAATACTCCGGCAAGCTCCTTTGCAGCGAATTTATCTTCCTGACTTGGTTTTGAAGCAAATCCAATAGTCAAACCTTTAACTGCCAGTTTCCCCTCACCATACGTAACTTTCTGGGGTTGTGGCAGAATTGTATTATGCAACTGGGCGTTTGCCGTTATTGCGAACAGGAGCAACAAGAAAACAAGATTTTTCATAATTATTTAAGTTTTAATTCATTCAATAATTGCAGTACTTTCCCGACCAGGATTTCACCAGAGCTGGGAGCGCATCTTGAATTAACCGGTTCATAGTTTCCTTCAATATATGACTTACGGTCAGGAATAGCACTAATTTACAGATACGGCAATTGAATAAGTCCATCATATTAATTTAACGCAACAGATAAAGTCCATTTTTACAATACCACATTCTAACTGCTCTGGACAGTAATTGATTTTAATTACTGTCCAGAGCAGTCAATCAGACCGATTAATTCTCAATTCAATAATTTTCTCCAAATATATAGTTTCCATTTCAATTGTTTGCTAACATAAGTTCAAATTTCTGTCTGAAAGACTTCAAACAGATACTAAACGTAACAGGCTTTTAGTCTAATTCCCCTTTTTGTATCCCTGTTATTTTGGGCTTAAGTGACTCACGTGTCATAATAATTGTCTAAGCCTGATTTAATTTTGGTTGGTGTAATGATACCGTAATATTGGTGTAATTTCCCTTTAAGCTTTGTTACAGGAATATAACACAAACCCCGGGGATGGTCCCTCGGGGTTATGGTGAAAAACTGGAACAACTTCCAGCCAATTAGCTCCTTATCAGCGCTATCCTTTTGTCACACCCGACTATTTAATCATTGTCCTGCATAAATAATGAAAATTATTCCCAATACAAAGAGAATAAACATAAAAAGAAGCATGACATTGGTATTTTTTGGCGAACCTTTAAATTCCTTCCAGATAAATACTCCCCAAAAGGCTGCTACAAGGGTTGCTCCCTGACCTAATCCGTATGAAATGGCGGCTCCGGCTTTTCCAGCCGCAATCAGGTTGAGTGAATTGCCAATCCCCCAAATAATTCCACCCAAAACGCCTACCATATGGATCGGTAGTTTCCCTTTAAAATATTCTTTATAGTTGGTAGGCTCTCCGCTGATGGGTTTGTTCATCAGAATGGTATTGAAAACGAAATTGCTGATGAAGATACCGATGGCAAAAATCACCATGGCCGTGTAAGGTGTCATCAAACCAGCCGCAGGGGAGACAAAGTTATCCAGATCCATGGAAGCAGCGACAAAGCGATAGAAGAATGACATCAGCAAACCCGCCAGGATTGAAATAAAGATTCCTTTAGAGGTTACCTTCTGATTTCCTGCTGACGCTTTTTTATAGGCAATGGCATTAACAATGATGGCAACAGTAATCAGTGCCACTCCAAGAAACAGGAATAAAGGATCCCCTTTTTGCGAGCCCATATAATTAATGATAACGCCAAGGACAAGCGCAAGGCCGATCCCTACCGGGAATGCAACGGCCATTCCGGCAATCGCAATCGCAGTGCTTAAAAGTATGTTAGCGGCATTAAAAATAATACCGCCAAGAAAGGCGCTTCCGATATTCTTAAAATCTGCCTGTGCAAGATCGTTAAGGAAACTCCTTCCGTTTTCGCCAAAACTTCCCATCGTGAGGGCAAAGATCAGTGAAATCAATAGTACCCCAAGGACATAATCCCAATAGAATAATTCATAACGCCAGGTTTTACCGGCCAGTTTCTGGGTATTGCCCCATGAGCCCCAACACAACATGGTGATCACACAAAAGATAATCGCCATCGCATAACTTTCTACAATAAACATGGTGATCTAGTTTTTTAATTGTTTGTTAATATTCATAAAGGCTTTAGGCTATAGACTTTAGACTTTAGACTTTAGACTTTAGACTTTAGACTTTAGGTTTAAGAGTTTACATCGCCACTTCCTTACCTAAAGCCTATAGTCTAAAGCCTATAGCCTTTTCCAAAAACTCTTGCACTTCCCTTTCAAAAGGAATGGAGGGTTGAGCCCCCATACGCGTCACAGAGATAGCTGCGGCAGCGGTAGCAAATTTCAACGCTTCAGCCCAATCATGCCCCCTGCTGAGTTCGGCAGCCAATGCCCCGCAAAAAGTATCTCCGGCAGCAGTACTGTCGACTGCCTCAACCGTAAAGGCCGGCACAAATAATTCAATCTGTTCGCTTTTAACCAAAGATCCCTGTTTGCCTAAAGTCAAAACCACAGTTTTTGCACCCATCATCAGCAAAGAATCAACAACAGCATTCATTCCTGCTTCACTGATCTTTTGTCCGGAGATAGTCTCGGCTTCCGTTTCATTGACAACCAGAATATCTGTTTGCATGAGCAGTTCCCTGTCAACCGGGCCGGCAGGGGCTACATTTAGCATGACTCTTTTACCAAATTTTTGTGCCACGCTGCAGATGGTTTGAACAGTTTCATAAGGAATCTCCATCTGCAGGACAACCATGTCACAGGATTCAATTTCATGCTCTATCTGCTTAATATATTCCGGACTGAGCAGATTATTGGCGCCGGGAGTAATGACAATGCAGTTCTCGCCTTTTTCATCCACGAGAATAACAGCCGTTCCGGATGGGGCGGAATCGACAATAAGGGAAGAGGAAACATCGAGTCCCTGTTCCCTGTAATACATTAAGGCATTCTGCCCGTTTGGATCTGTGCCCAGACAGGTAATAAATTTAACATCACCCCCTGCTTTGTGAGCGGCTACCGCCTGATTGGCGCCTTTCCCTCCCATGGCCTGCAGAAAAGAGTTCCCCTGGATGGTTTCTCCGGCCGCAGGAAAGTCTTTCACTGTTGTAATCAGATCGGTATTAGAACTCCCTATTACGAGTATTTTTGACATTGTTTAAAATTTTACTTTTCCCCTTGATTCCTTTTGTTAACTCTTAAGATTGGAATAGATAACCTAATCTTTTAAAAAACACCTCAGTAGAGATGATTGATTTTACCCCTTCACCCACCTGATTACCTAATTTAAAATAATCAGGTAATTAGGTTGGTTTTTCTCTCTCGTCCACTTCTACTGAGGTGTTGTTAGAGAGATTAGGTTGTATTTCCGAGGGTTACTAAAAACCCTCTTGTAGAATTAACTCTATCTCCGAAGTACTTAATTCGTGATTCTTAACTCCCGATACATCCTATAAAGGATTCTTAATTCTTAATTCTTAATTCTTAATTCTTAATTCTTAATTCTTAATTCTTTGAGTATTCAATCCTGTTCTCAAACAAAATATTGATGCCTTCCTGTTTATTCTTCCAGTTAAATTCAAGCGTATGCTTTCCCTGCGGCAGATCAAATACCCAGAACAATTCTGTTGCTGCTCTGAGCGGATCCGAAGGAAGTTTCATCGTTTTCACTTTATGACCATCAACCTTAAAATCGACTTCAGCCACATAATCCGGAAATCTTGATTTATCACCATTTAACCGTCCATTGATAGCGATGCCGGTTCCCTCAAAATCAATCTTCGGAAACTGCTCCATTGAAAAGCCTCTTCCATTTTTAAATGGAGCGGCGCCTTCAAAGGCTATTTTATGAGAAACCATTTTTGGCGCTTGTTCCAGCTTAACCGGTTGAGGTTTCTGCACCCTGATGGTGATATTTTCACCCTCGATTTTTCCTCCGTTTAAAGTTATTTCTTCCAGAGCATGTTTCATCCCCACCCGGTACGTTTCGTTTAATGACATCGAAGTATACTGGAAATCGATATCCTCCGCTTTTTGCAAAGGACCTAACCAACGCGGCGGTATTTTATCGTATCCGAGAATAACGCCTAAGATACCGCCGGCAGTGGAAGGATTACAATCCGAATCCTGTCCGCACCGGGTGGCTATATCCATTGTTTTAAAAAAATCACCCTGGCCGTAAATTAAACCAATCAGTACATAGGCAGAATTTACAGTGGCTTCAATATTAAATTTATCATCAATTCCCCTTGGGCAGCTCTCTCTCCAGGATGAGTTTTCCACCTCATTCCATACCTTCTTCCAATCATCCGGATATTTCTTGCTCCAGTTGATAACCTGCATCATGCATTGATAATAATGGCTTTTGGCCGGTATAGCTTTTAACCCTTCCCGAATAATAAAATCAATATCATCGGAGACAAAGGCCAGGGTATACATGGCTGCCACATAAACTCCTCCATACCAACCATCTCCGTAATTCATGATGTGACCGATCCTGTCACAGATTTTGGAGGCTGTATTAACCATCCCCGGCGACATCAGCCCTGCAAAATCAGCCTCTATCTGGAAGTCAATGCACGAGGAATGAAGGTTATTCTTCCAGTTCCCCGAAGCAGGAGGCATAATCCCCTGAAGTATATTATACCGGGCAGCCTGGTTGGCATGCCACAGCATGAAATCTGCATTTGCAAAAGATTTGGCTATGGAATCAACTGGAGCATTCAATCCCAGCCGCTCAAATTCCTGGACAAAAGTCAGATCCATGTAAAGGTCATCGTACAATCCGGGCTTGTTAAGGAAATACCATTTCACGTATTCATCATACCATTTAATCCTTGTGGTGTCGGGAATAAGAATCCCCTTGTACCTGAATTCGGTCGGGCCTCCATAAGTCACGCCAATGGTTTGCCCGGCCCATCCCCCTTTGATTTTATTCAGCAAAGCGGCCTTCGATAAGGTAATTTTATCCGGAACCCCCGCCAGAGCAGTGGCGGCAAGTAAAATGGATAGTACAGTTAATTTCAGTTGAAGTTTCATATTATTATTATTGTTTAAGGTTACTAAGTCACACTAAGTTGTGTATTGTATTCATTTTTGGTACTTTGTGTCCAACTTTGTGAGACTTTGTGAGCTATTTTTTTGGGCCACAATGTCGCACTATATCTTTCACGAAGTAACACAATGTCTGTGTCGTTAATTTAATTTTATTCTTTTGTGAAACTTTGTGTCCAACTTTGTGATACTTTGTGAGCTATTTTACGTCCTTATTCTATGTTCTTAAATTCCGGGTTAGGCGACATCATGTCTGCTTTAACATCTATCCTCCATTGATCCAGCAAATTCAATAATTGCTTTGCTTTTGCAGGTTCTTTCAAAGCCAGATCATTCTGTTCTCCGGGATCTTTGGCCAGATTGAACAACTGAACCGTATTGTTTTCAAGATAATGAAGCAGTTTGTAGTCTCCCATGCGGACAGCGCTGCCCGGGCTCTGCATTCCGTGATTGCTGTAATGAGGGAAATGCCAGAAAATAGGTCTGTTCACCAGATCCGCCTGCTTCTTTCCTCCTTTCAGCAATGGTAAAATGCTTACGCCATCCTGCACATGATTCAGAGAAGATGGATTTTTACCGGTCATTTCCACGATCGTTGGATAGAAATCTACACTAATCACGGGGACATCACAAACAACACCCCTACCTGTTTTCCCGGGCCATTTTACGATCAAAGGCTCGCGTATCCCTCCTTCGTAAAGCCATCCTTTTCCTCCGCGCAGAGGTAAATTGGAAGTGGAATAGGCCTGATCAAGTTTCTCAGGATTAATGACCCGGCGGGGATTTCCGAAATTACCGGCAGACATTCCTCCGTTATCGGCAAAAAAGATAACAATGGTATTGTCTTCCAGTTTTAATTCCTTCAGCTTCTCCAGGATCCTTCCAACACTTTCATCCAGGCTTTCCACCATGGCAGCAAACTGCACGTTATCCTGGAATTGCTTTATTTTCACAATCCGGTGAGGCAGAACACTGAATGCCTGGTATTGCGGATTATCAAGCAATTTATTCATTTCTTCCCGGGAAAGAGGATTCTGATCATCTGGATTCCCTTCCAGGATAAAAGGCTTACCGGATGGTTTCTGCATCCTGGCTAATTTAGCCTGGTATTTTTTAACCAGATCCGGTCGGCCCTGTATGGGATCATGCACTGCAAAATGAGACAGATACAGGAAGAATGGCTGTTCCTTGTTTTCGGTCATGAATTTAATGGCTTCATCCGTCATCCGGTCAGTTAGATACTCTCCGTTTGGACCGTCTTGCAGTCCGGGCATTTTATAAGGAGAAAAATAACTTTCTGCCGGCCACCCTCTTAACCAACCTGAGGGAACGTGCAGATCAAATCCCTGGCGCTGACAGGTTGCTGAATCCTCACCGAGGTGCCATTTCCCGATAATGGCCGTTTTATAACCATTCTCCTTCATTACCGCCGGGAAAGTAGAGACGCTTGGCCGTGCGTCTCCACCCTGTTCATACGGTAAATGTTGTACAGGAACTGCATTGGTCAGCTTTTGAAAAGGGAAGTTCTTACGGCCCGGAAGCCAGTCGCTTAAATGGGTCCTGGCAGGATATTGCCCCGATAAGATACTTCCGCGTGTGGGTGAAGAAACGTGGCAGGCTGCATAAGCATTGGTAAAACGAACCCCCTGTTTTGCCAGACGGTCAATATTTGGAGTTTCGTAAAACCTGCTTCCATAACATTGGGTATCCATCCAGCCCAGATCGTCGGCCAGAATGAATACTACATTGGGTTTGGAGGGATTGGCTCCCTCAGCTTGCAGGAACGACAGCATACCCGCGATCCCGTAACTTACATTTTTAAGAAAAGCTTTTCTTTCCATAGAAAATATGATGAATTATGAATTATGCGAATTAAGAGTTGAAAATATCATCTTCGATAACCTAATCTTTTAAAAAACACCTCAGTAGAGGGATTGATTTTACCCCTCCACCGACCTAATTACCTGATTAAATTAGGTAATTAGGTAAATTTTTCTCTACCGGCCATTTCTACTGAGGTGTTTTCGACAGATTAGGTTATCCATTTCTTATTTTGAAAGTTTAATGAAAATAGCTTTATACATAATTGGCTACAATACAATGTCAACTTTCCAAGTTTCATTATTTTCCAACCCTTAATTCGCATGAATTACGAATTATGAATTAATGTTGTTAGTTAAGATACTGAAATCCATCAATATAGTCAACTTCTCCCGAAGGGAGTAAATTTGAATAACCGTGGGTGCAAACCCACGGAAGATATAATCTCTGGTCCACGTCCCCGAAGGGGGCGAATCGAAGATCAGCAAAGACAATTCTCTTTCTTCTCATAAATGTTGAACAATTTAGTGGTAGTTCGACCCCATTCGGGGCCTTAACTCACCTGTTTTCATTTGCCGTGGGTTTACACCCACGGTTATTCAAATTATCCCCTTCGGGAGAGGTAGCTTTTACTCTATTGTAATCCTTAATTAAACGAAATTGAATGACGAATCATTAAACGTTTAATCCTGCTACCTCCCTGCTACCATCCTGCTACCATCCTGCTACCACCTTGCTGTCTCCGTGTAGCTATAATAAACATAACCTCTGTGGTCATCATCCTTTGTGGTTCCACCTCTGTGTTCGCCCTCTCTTCATCGCTTTCCAATCATTAACCATTAACCATTAACCATTATCCTGCTACCATCCTGCTAACCGTTATCCGTTATCCATTATCCATTATCCATTATCCATTATCCATTATCCATTATCCATTAAATAAATATCCATTAAACAACTATCCCCATTCCTTTATGTTCTTTTATAAAGCTTTTGATATCTTCCTCACATTTGGCAACAGATCCCTTGTCATCAACACTTTTGAACCTCATCAGTGAGATGCTTTTTTCAGCATACTTCAGCATTAAATCCAGACGGCTCAGGTGCCCATAAACCAGTTGATCAGCTTTGTTTTCCGCCATGGCCGATCTTACCCTTTTACGACAGGCAGACATCCTTTTCGCATAAGCATCGTATTGCTGCGGTGATTTCAGTTCTGTATAAGGGATATTACAGGCAAAACGCACAACATCTTCCATTTCATTGTAAATAGAAATCACCGTTGGGGCGGCTTTCCTGTAGATTTCCTCTGAATATAATTTCACCAGCTTATCGACATCGGCATCCGGTTTCCATCCCAATTGGGAAAGTACGTAATGATTAACGCCGTAAGTAAACCAATCCCCCGGTTCCGAATAAACGGAAATTCCATTGATGCCTGTCGATTGATAATATTTTATATCTTTCTGCATGTAATGTGGAATAATGTTGGGAAGGCTGTGCCATGCATATTTCCTGAAATAGGAGTAAATACTGATATCACCGTTAAAAGTCTCCTTCCATTTAAGAAGGTTTTCCCGGTAGTTCCTGTTCCTGTCCGCAAAGTTTTCAAATATCTGAGATTCGAAACACTGGTTAATAGGACAAAAATCAAGCAGTATTTTGTCCCCCAAACGGGAAACAAGAGGCGGTGCCGTATAACGGCTGTAAGCAATACATTCCACTTTAACCTGCGGTAAATCTTTATGCAGCCATTCCGCAATCTGATTAACCAAAAGAATGTGTCTCTCGGTTTCATCACCAAGCTCCTTACACTTCGGGCACTGACACCAGATTTCCCCATCAGGGGGCCAGAAATCAAAAATGTCTACCTCAGGATGAGATTTCAAGTAGCTGAGTAAATTCCGGTATAAATAGGCTACTGCTTCCCGATTCGATGTGCACAACACCATCCGTTGTTCCTTTACCCGGTTTCCCCCCTGATCCTGACCAAACCATTCAGGATGATTCTCAAACAATTGGCCTTCCTCCATTCCGGCATTGATCAAATTCTGGTAACCGTGACCTCCCACTTCAATGAGAATTCCTCTTTTTCGTAACTCCGGAATCAACTCTTTCCTCCAGTTATCCCATTTTACTTTTCCGCTGCCCTGGTAATTATAGGGGATAACAAGGGTGTTGAATCTTGCTTTAGGCATCCAGTCGACCAGCTGCATCAAGTTCTGAAGGTTATGCGATTTGCCTTCTTCCACATACAGCTTCCGGTATTTCAATGCAGGCGTTTCCGGTTTCAGTCCCTGGTAAACAAACTTGATATTTTCTTTTTGCGGGATAGAGTTGTTTAAGCCCCCAAAGAAATCAAAGTCAGGAGCCACCCACCGGCAGCCCAGTTGGTTTAAGAAATCATAAACAGCAAACAAGGTCGACCTCGGATTGGCGCCCACTAAATAAATTGACTCGTCCTGTTTAAAAATAGTATAGGCTTCACCGGATAAAATGGGAAGTTTTATTGAATTTGCTAATTCAGGCAGAGAGCCTGAAGCTGAAACAACTATCGATTTCTGGAGTAGCTTATCACCTATTTCAAATTCAGCCTTACCAATCTGAAACAGCACTTTCTTCAACTCACCGGCAGCAAATTTTTCACATTCGGAAGCATTAGAAGGAGATACAATGACGTAGTTTGCCGTTCCTTTTTGACAAAGAGAAATTATTTCACTGCCATCCACCTGCATGGAACACAAAATAAAAACCGGAAATAAAAGATGCAAAGCTCTTTTCGTCATAAACCTATCTTTTTATTTGTATGATAGCAATTCTTAATTCTTAATTCTTAATTCTTAATTCTTAATTCTTAATTCTTAATTCTTAATTCTTAATTCTTAATTCTTAATTCTTAATTCTTAATTCTTAATTCTTAATTCTTAATTCTTAATTCTTAATTAATTCCTTTCTGCAGCCAGGTCAGATGCCAGGCGCCTTCCTTTCTTTCACCGGCTCTGTAGTAAGGCACAAATGGAATAGACTTCCTTCCGGGTATTTTCAGTTCATAGACCTTTCCTTTATTTTCGCCCCCTTCAACAGCCGTAAATACTGATTCAAGATTGGTATCGGGAATCTTTATCACTTCTTCCCGCTCAGTTCCAAAAAGCAACCCATCGGCGGCATAAACCAGAGGCCCTTCGGTCAACGCAAACCAATCCACCGAATACATGCTTTTGCCTCCCTGAGGAGCATCGGCGATCTCTGATTTGTAAATAACTTTCAGCCCATAGGGGAATTGTATGTCAACAATATCTTTTGCTTTCCACTGGCACTCAACTTTGTAATAGGCGCCTGCTTTAACGGGATTCTCATCGGCCTGCTTTCCGTTAATTTTGATGACTGCTGCCGTAGCCCAGTCAGGAATACGGATATAAAGAGGAAAACTGGCTGATTTCTCCGGAGAGAGAATGATCCGAACATTTCCTTCAAAAGGATATTTCGTTTGCTGAACGAGGTGCACTTTCCCGGCATTTGACAACGTAACATCTGCCTCACTTTCCGTGAATAAGTTGCAGGCTATCCCATTGTCTCTTAATGAATAAACAACCGGTGAAAGCTCTTCCAATGCCAAAGCGCCGCTGGATGGACAGCAATCGTTAAAATGGGCAATATGCAACCTCCCGTTTGCAAAACTATGATAACTCCAATCGATCCCATTGGAATATTTTGCCCCCAGCAAGGCATTGTAAGCAGCCTTTTCAATCTCCTGGGCATATTTGGCATCCCCGGTCAGATGAAGCATCTGTTTATTGAATTGTATCCACGACATGATGCTGCAGGTTTCAACATAACCATAAGGACTGAAGAAATTCTTTGAATTGAAACATTCTTTGTGCTTTCCGATGCCTCCCCAGGGTCCGCCTGCCGGGGTCAGGTGAAGGGTATAAATATTATTCCAGGCATTCTCAAGGGCAGTCAGATAGTTGGGATCGGGTGAAATCTCATGAAACTTGGCTATCGCGTATAAATTCCAGATATTTTGGTAAATCTTGCCATCGCCTACCGTCTCAAGGTCTTTCTTGGCAAGCATGGCCGGGATTAGCCGCAGCCCTTCACGTTCATTAAGCCTCTTGATAACATAGCGGGCAAAATCCACATACCGCTGATCTTTGGTAACCTTATATAATTCAACCACCGACTCCAGGATAATAGTGGCAGACAAACCATAGCGGGTGCCGTAATTGGTAATATCAGCCTTGCCTTCCCCAAATGTCCTTAAAAATAACTCACCAATATTTTCAGCCGTTTTCAGGTATTTCTCATTGGGGAAATATTTGTTCAGCTCAAGGAAACCGAGAGTCATATAGGTTAGATTCCAAACATCCCAGGAGGTTGGATAAAATTTATCATTCTTCGCTGTAATCCGTTGGGCTGGCGAATAGCTGCCCAGATAACCATCCTTATCCTGGTAGGACATTAACTGATCAGCGGTTTTGAATAACAATTCTTTCAAATTGGAATTGCCGGTGCGCTTTACTGCAAGAGTAGTAGCATAAAGCCATTTCCCCGCATGTTCACCATACCAGTCATTGGTCTTATTTTTAGCCCGGTATTCTTCACTGAACATTTTTATTAACTGACCTTCGTTCCAGATGGGTAAGAGTTTTAAACGTCCCTCTTCACTGCTTTTGATCTCTTCACCCAACAGACCTTTAACAACAACATCCGAAGGTGAAAGATACTCATTAACAACTCCCTGGCTGAAAGCCTGATTGATCAGCAATAATGCCATGCACAGGCATAACCAGACCTTTCCTCTTATGTTCTTTGCTTTGTTTTTCACAGCTGAAACTTATATAAGTCGATTATTAACACTGCAGGATTGAAGATTGACGAAAATGATTTCTGCATACAAACATAAACAAGAATTTCACAAGAACAAACGTTTGTTCTTAAACTTGATCAATTTTATATTCTTTAAATGAATGATTAATGCGAATTAAGAGTTGAAAATATTATCTTCGATAACCTAATCTTTTGAAAAACACCTCAGTAGAGAGATTGATTTTACCCCTCCACCGACCTAATTACCTGATTAAATTAGGTAATTAGGTAAATTTTTCTCTACCGGCCATTTCTGAGGTGTTTTCAACAGATTAGGTTATCCATTTCTTATTTTGAACGTTTAATGAAAATAGCTTTATACATAATTGGCTACAATACAAAGTCGACTTTCCAAGTTTCATTATTTTTCAACCCTTAATTCGCATGATTAATTAAGATTGCCAATTCCTCCTAAGATTCCATCATTACCTTAAAAAATACTATATTTTTGCATAAATTTTTGTTCACAGACAAATATGAAGTCCCGCAAAGTAAACATCACAGATATAGCAAAAAAAACCGGTCTGTCAATAACCACCGTTTCAAGAATATTGAATGGCAAAGCCGAACAATACCGTATCAGTAAAATATCCCGGCAAAAAGTCACTGAAGCCGCTAAGGAATTGAATTACGTACCGGATCTTTTTGCCGCTAATCTCAGAACCGGGAAGAGCAAAACAATAGCATTAATTGTACCTTCCCTGAATAATCCTTTCTTCGCCGATATCGCAAGCACAATCAATGCTGAGGTAAGAAAATTCGGTTATGTCACAATGATCAGTGATAGTGACGAGAATCCGGAAATTGAAAAAATGGAATTACAGCAGGTAATGTCCAGAAAGATTGAAGGTTTGGTTATTGTCCCTTGCGGAAATAAATCGGATTACATCAAACAGTTGTATGATCAGGGGTTACCGGTAATTTGTATTGACCGGTATTTTGAAAATCTGGATCTGCCTTTTGTTTCAACTGATAATTATGATGGCGCTTTTAATGCCACGAAACACCTCATCGAAAATGGACATACCAGAATAGCCTGTATTCAGGGGGTACGGCAATCCACTCCTAACCGCCTCAGAGTGGCTGGTTTCAGGGATGCCATGGAAAAAGAAGGATTGAAAAATTACACCATTGTGGGAGATGATTTTAGCGTTCGTAACGGATACCTGGAAACCATCTTATTACTGCAGCAACAGGAAAAACCAACAGCGATATTTACCCTGAGCAACACCATTGCAATGGGATGTATGAAGGCCCTCAAAGAAGTGAATATTAACATCCCCCGGGATATTTCATTAATAACTTTTGATGATCACCTTTATCTGGATTATTTAGCAACCCCCCTTTCCTGTATTGCTCAGCCGGTCAATGATATCGGCAAAATTGCAATCAAATTTCTTTTCGCACGAATAAACAATCAGGAAATCAAAGTGGAACAAGTGCTCCTTAAACCTGAGATGAAATTCAGAGAATCTGTTAAAAGAATAGTTTAATGGTTTAAAGATAAATTTGATTCCTTTTGAAATTTAATTCAAATAGCGCCCTGTGCGTTTTCTTTTTCAACCCCTTTCCACACTAAAATATTCTGCACTAAAAAAACTAATTTGGCAGCTGCTGTTTTTCTTCTGATTTTACCCTGTAAGTAATGGGAATAACTTGAAATCGTATTTTACATTCTTTTTATAATTTAACAATAATATAACTAAATTTCACAGGGACTCCCCTCGTATTCAGTCCGTATTCGGCTCGTACCAGGTTCGTCCCGGCTTTTTTAAAGAAAACTTACATAATATAATAAAATGGAATTCATATTTAAAATAAAATTCGTCAATCTAAAATACGACGTTATTTCATTTCATATACTTATATTTGATTTATTGAGAATAAAACTACCGTTAACAAAAATACAACATGGAAAATTTTGAATTTTATAACCCGGTAAAAATTTGTTTTGGCAAAGGAGAGATAGCCAAACTCTCACAATTAGTTCCTCAGGGAAGGAAAATACTGATCACTTATGGCGGTGGAAGTATTAAAAGAAACGGCATATACGACCAGGTAATCTCGGCCTTAAAAGGCTTCGATGTGACAGAGTTTTCAGGAATAGAGGCCAATCCACATTATGAGACCCTGATGAAAGCGGTCAAAATTGTCAAAGAAAATGAGATAGACTTTCTCTTGGCAGTAGGCGGAGGGTCGGTGCTTGACGGAACAAAATTTATTTCAGCTGCTGCCAAATGGAAAGGTGATGATCCTTGGGAGATACTCTCAATGAAAAATAAATTCAGCATAGAACAGGCCATTCCGATTGGTACTGTGCTAACTCTTCCTGCGACCGGATCCGAAATGAACGGCAATGCGGTAATCACAAAATGGTCAACCAAAGAAAAACTTTCATTCTTTTCTCATTTAATCAAACCTCAATTTTCTATATTGGATCCGGAAGTCGTCTTTTCACTTCCGGCCATACAGGTTGCCAATGGAGTGGTCGATGCATTTATACACGTCATGGAGCAATACCTGACTTATCCGGTTAATTCGCCGATTCAGGACCGTTTTGCAGAAGCCATCCTGGTCACTCTGATCGAAGAAGGTCCTAAAGTTCTGGCAGGAAGGAAGGATTATGATTCCGCGGCTAACTTCATGTGGGCAGCCACCATGGCCCTGAATGAATTAATAGGGGCGGGCGTTCCCCAGGATTGGGCGACTCACATGATCGGACATGAACTTACTGCATTACATGGGATTGACCACGGACAGACACTGGCCATTGTGCTTCCGGGAGTGATGCAGTTCAAACGCCGCGACAAAAAGGAAAAGATCCTGCAATATGCTGAGCGCGTCTGGAAAATTACCGCCGGATCAGAAGATGAGCGCATCGATGCTGCCATCAAAAAAACGGTTGAATTCTTTGAATCCCTGGGCATTAAAACAAAACTGAAAGACTACAACGTAGGCAAGGCTGTGATCCCTGTTGTGGTGGATCGTTTCAAACAACGCGGAATCAATCTTGGTGAAAGAGGAGATCTGAAGCCCGAAGATGTTGCCAGGATACTTAAATTGCAATTACAATAAAAAAAAAGAAAAGAAAATTAATAGTTTTGTCGGTACCCAACAAACATATGGTGAAACTTTAAACCAGGCTATTCGTTCTCATTGGGAGATAGGAAACAACCTGCACTGGTTGCTGGATGTGGTCTTTAACGAGTACAGCTTATTGAAAAAGAAAGATTATTCTGCCATAAACTTCAATATGATTGCCAAAATAGCCCTGACCCTGCTCGAAAAAAATCGACCCTTAATGCATCAAAAAAGAGGAAGAGACTCTTTACTGCTCTAAAGGATGATTAATGGGAAAAAGTACTCAATATTTAAAAGCGATTTCCCTGGCTATCCATGGCTTTTTATTTAATTAGGTTATGTATTGCCTTCATAAGCACGCCTTCAACTTCCGGCGCGACAAATGAGGAAGCTTGTTCCGTTTCATAGCCACCCTGTTCATATGAGATAGTTGTACCAATATAACCGGGGCCACAGTCACCGTAAGCTGCCATGGCAACAAACAAGTCCTTCCTCAGGGCTTTAGCTGCAAGCTGGTATTCTACAAATAGTTCTCCTGGCAAGTGCAGTATGCGGGCACGACCTAAAGACAGGCAAGTTACATCAATCCGTTTCCCTGCCTGGCACCGTTGTAACCATGCAATTTGTTGAGCGTTTTCACTATTTATTGGGACAGTGTGTGAATTTACATCGGTCATTAGTTTTCTCAGATATTTTGCTGGTGGTAAAGCTACTGGTTCAACAGTCCATATGACTTTGTCGGCAGTGATTGGTTCACGGACGGTTTCTTCCCATGCTCTTTTCATGCCATCAGCAAGACGTTCTGCAAGTATCAGACGGTTTTCGTGTGAACCATCGTTATATTTACCGGCACCAATATTTCCACCGGCGCCATCAAAATGAATATGAAGTGCATCAGGCACGGCTAGTTGCCTCAAAAAACGGGCAATGCCGGGAAAATCAGGATTTGGTATACAAGTACGATAATAGCTCTGCGGATGAGTTGCATAATAGCTTAATACTGCGATTGGTTTGTCAGAATTCCAGAAACTTACCATCGATAACATGGGATCGATAAGTCCTTCAGGCGCTGCACGCAATGCACTATCTGGAGTAGCTGTATAACGTGTTGCTCTTATTTTATTATCGTTACCCATTATGCGACGATTTGAAGCCACCTGATACACCTCAGCCTCACCAAGACCAATGTGAGTAACAGGTTGAGCATGATTGAGCGAATTTTGGACTGAAGCCTCAAGGCGACCAATTACTTCACGTTGGAAACTGCTTTCGAAACATTTCGGATTCAGACCTACCCTCTTCAGTATCTCTTCCACGGTGAAGTCGCACCATGGAGCATCATGTTGATGAACAGTATGTACAACTACACGTTCCGGAATTGTTCCTGCAGCATCAGCAAGAGCTTGCCGGAATGCGTCATATCCTTCATTGGATATGCAGAGCCAGTCAATGGAGCACATTACAATCGGCTTTCCGGCACCCAAGAGAACTATACCTTTAGCTCGTAATTCCAGGTCCCAGGTGTTTATCACAGAATCGTAAGCTATCTTATTCCCGATCGGAGGAGTGGCGTTAACATCAAATGTCGACAACCTAAGACCCGACTTCTTAGGGTCCGGTAAAGAATTGACATTTGTGCTTTGATTACTGCCTGCAACTGAAGAAGTTTTTTTATTAGCCGCTTGTCTGGCTACAAGGTTGCAGCTCAGCACAAGCATGCCAAGCGACAGGATGGGAATAATTAGAGTTTGTGTTTTCATTTGTTATTAATTGTTAGAACATTGTGCAGTTTGAAATTTCAAACTGCACAATGAGGTTATTCCATTCTTATTCAATGTCTTCAAGCGGAGCGACTCTATTATTGTCTCCTACATATCCAATATTTTGATTTATTACTGCCCCGGTATTTGCCGTGATCACATCATCAGGTATGGGCCAGAGAGTATTATATGGGGCCCATGTTGCAGTACTACCCTCTTGCACGAGTGGCGGCACATGTGCAAAAAAATTATTAACTTTTATAATTCTCTTTTGGCACCAATTATTCAGGTGAAATGTTTCTAAACTATAACCATCTCTGTTTAATTTAGCCAGGATAAATGAGGCTCTTACAAGTTCATTATGCCTTGGTTCCTCAATAAACAGTTCACGGGCGCGTTCATCAAAAATAAAATCAAGAGTAACTTCTCCACCAGTGATCGGTAATGCATTGGCACGTTGCCGGACCACATTTATGTCGCTTGCTGCAAGGTCAAGCTGCCCTTTCCAATAATATGCTTCAGCTCTTATAAGATATGTTTCTGCCAAACGGAATACATACCAATCACCATTACCGCCATAAGGCCTTGCAGTTGGATTAAGTTCAGGTACATATGTTTTATAGATAGGCATAGCAAAATATATCCATGAACTATCAATTGGATCCGCCAAATATTTAATCTGAATTGGTTTGCCATAATCAACAGAAGCCGGATTATTATAAACTATTTCGTTTTTATCAACCCAATTAGTATCTGCTCTTCTTAAGTCGGGAGTGTCCTTCCATGTATTACCTTTATAAGCCCAAACATCATAAGCGTAGTAATTGGTCATCTGAGAATCTGGATTACCTCTTCCAAGCATCTGATACTGAGAGCCCTGATCAAGTGTTCCGTGTTTGCCCTGACTATCTTTAGCATAAGAATGAAACCATGAACAATTATAATGACGCATGGCCCAAGTGCCTGTACTCTTTGCTGCAGCAGGATCTGGATACCGATCGACGATGGCTAAAATGGTTTCTTTGTTCGCTGAAATATTTTTATTCTCCACACGATGAAGATCCCACATAATATTATAACCGGGATTGTTTGCAACGGAACCGAATCGGGTTTTCATTAAGGTATATGGTCCCTCAATAACACTTGTTGCTGCCGCTATTGCCTTGTCGAACTCGCAATTAGCAAGGCAAATTTTTGCAAGGAGATGGTTTCCGGCGCCTTTTGTAGGTGCTCCGGCAACTGCCGTTTCTGGGAGCCATTGTACTGCATATTCCATATCGGATTGAATCTTTTTAAGTATAGCCCATCTGCTATAGGTATGATAGTCAAGTTTTACATCTGTTACTTCCTTACCAACCCAAGGCACATCACCCCACGAATTCACTAACCGGTAATACCAGTAAGAACGGTGCCAATATGCTTCCGCTAATAAGTAATTTCTATCATTTTTGTTTTCCCATTTTATATTATCAATCCTGGAAATCAACACATTGGCATCTTTTATGTACTTATAAATATCAATAAATGAAGTAGTAAAAAGATTAGAATTAGTCGGAACCATCTTAATGGTTAAATCTAACTCACCTTCCATAGCGCCTTCATCAGAAGCCTGAGTCTCAGGAAGAATTTGTTGCTCTTGACCAGTAAATTCAGTAACAAGATTTTTTCTCATTGTTACCAATAATGATTCGAAACCTGCTTTATTGGTATAAATGTTATCTGGAGAAAAGAAGGAAAGCGGAGTGGGTTTCAATAGGTCGTTTTCTGAGCATGAAATGTAGAATAGAAAACTTATGGTAATAATCAGAGGTATTATTCTTTTCAGTTTCATATTGTTAAAGATTTTCATTCTATTTAAATTATAATGATAAGTTTATTCCCAAAGTATAGGTCTTAGGCATTGGCGTATTTCCCGATTCAGGGTCGTAGCCGGGCCATTTGGTGAACACACAAAGATTCCGGACGGAAGCAAAAATCCGCATGTTGTTAATTTTAATTCGTTTAGACAAAGCTGCAGGCAGAGAATAAGCCAGAGAAACATCCTGAATTCTTACAAACGAAGCAGGTTTATATATTGCAATCCCCCCACCAAAAGCATTATAAAGAGCTCCGAGTGCTGGCCATTCAGAATTATTATTAGTAGGTGTCCAATATGGACGTTGAAATGTATTTAATCTATCGAACATTGAAGCATCCTCCGTAACATAAGGGTCTCGCCTTATTTGTCCAAGGTCGGCACGAATAAAAATTGATGCTGTAAAGTTTGTCAGAAAATCAAATTCATTTTTTAACCCGAGACGATATCGTGGCCGTTCATAGCCTATAAACATTTTGTCCCCTGTTGATGTATAATTACCACTCCCGTCCACATCAAGTGCTTTAACATCACCAGGCTTTTGTTTATAAACAGCAGCTTCTGTCGCTTCGTTTGACTGCCAAATGCCTGTAGTTTTATAATTCCATACTACGTCAATAGCTTGTCCGGGAAACCATCCGTTTGTATAATCCGGAACTTCTCCTGTTATTTCTTTACCCGATAATGTATAAGTACCAATATCCCCAAATAGTTTTTTGATTTTATTTCTGTTAAAAGAGAATACCAGGCTTGATCTCCAATTAAATTTTGACCCTTTAACATTTACCGTATTCAGCGTCATTTCAAACCCATGGTTCCCCAGTTCTCCAAGATTTGCTGTAATACTTGAATAACCCGTAATTTCAGGAAGCTGGCGGTTCATTAGCAAGTCAGTAGTAGTCATATCGTAATAATCGACAGTCATATCAATCCGATCATTAAATAACCCGATATCCAAACCTGCATTTATTGATTGGGTTCTTTCCCAACGTAGACCAGGGTTGCTTACCGAGTTGGTATAGGTGCCCATAACAACCTTCGAACCATCGTCATATAAATTTGAGCCTAATTGAGCCAACGCCGCATAAATCCCTATATCCCTGTTTCCATTGACACCCCAGGATAGCCTAAGTTTCATTCGGTTTATCAAATCTATTTTGAAGAAATTTTCATCAGATATTCTCCAGGCCAACGCAACAGCCGGGAAGATGGCTGTGGGATTTTGTAGCCCAAATGCAGAATAACCATCTCTTCTAACTGATGTGGTTAATAAATATTTCCCTAACAATGTATAATTCAGCCTGGCCATTAATGCATTACCTCCTGCTTGAGTATCATTGCTGGTTTCACTGGGCACTGTACCAAACTGCATTCCATGAAATCCAAGAGCATCATTAGGTACATAAGTCTGATTTGAATATTGGGAAGTATAGCTCCGATTCTGTTCAGCATTATACAGTAACGTCAAATCAAATTTATTTATTCCGATTTCTTTATTCCATTTTAGTATGTTATCCACCATCCATTCGGATTCTGAGTAATCTTGTCTTGTTCCATATCCTCCTTGATAAGTACTTGCACCAGTTACTGTATTTGTATCCCAAAAATTATAATCTTTGGCGTTCGAAATGCGTGACTGAAATGAGACTCTGTAATCAAATCCAAAGGGAAGTTTAAATTCAGCATACATTGAGGCGAACAAGTTACCTAATTTATATAGTCGATTCTGACCATAGTAATTCAGAAGAGGATTCACCGCGCTAGCATAATCATTTGGATACCATTTGACGGTACCATCGTCGTTAAACATTTTGGAATAAGGACTCATATATTCTAAGCTATTTAGATTAGCTGTTACCGAACTTTGATCCTTTAAAGCATACTGAGAATTCATCCCAACCTTTAGCCAATCAGTAACATCAAAGTCGAAATTTAACCTTGAACGTATAGCAGAGAATTTATCACCAACAGTAATTCCAACATTATTAACATATCCAATAGACCAATAGTATTTTACATTTTTAGTTCCTCCGCCTATGCTTAGATCATAGTCCTGTTGAATTCCTTTTTGAAAAACCTGATCCATCCAGTTTATGCTTTTCCCAGCTGAAAGCATCTCAATTTCAGTCGGAAAAAGATTAAGCCGGTTTGTCCATTCCGCTGAATTATCTGCTGCAGGATTTGCACTTGCATTACGCCACATATCAAGGGTTACACCTTGAGGGAGATCATTGGGGTTATTCCAATAGTAATCAGGCAGAGGATAATGTTTGGTTCTGAAAAAATCTCTCCTGAAATTAAGATAATCTTCACCTTGATATGGATGGAAATTCTTGTTTGTAATCTCAGAGATCCCTGTCTTAGTAGTAAAATTAATAGTAGGTTTCCCGATCTCACCTTTGTTTGTAGTAATTAAAATGACACCTGAAGCTGCCTTAGATCCAAAAACAGCGGCAGAACTTGCATCTTTTAATATATCAACCGATTTAATATCATTTGGATTTATGTCACTGAGACCTCCGTTGAAAATTACACCATCAAGTACTATAAGCGGATTGGTACCGGCACTTAATGATGTCGGACCTCTGACTTCAAGTGAACTACCCCCCGCTGCAGAGGTATTCTGATTTGAATAAAATCCGGCTATCGTACCAGTAAAAGCCTCACTAATTTGTGTCATCGATTGATTTTTAAATGCTTCCCCCTGCACTCGTGCTACTGAACCTGTTAAATCAACTTTCTTGGCAGTTCCATATCCAATAACGACGACTTCATCCATAATGACTGACCCTTCTTTCATCGTTACATCCAGAATAGTTTGTCCCGAGAACAGGATCTCCTGGGTCTTCATTCCCACAAATGAGAATACTAATGTGGTATTTGCCGTAATATTAGTCAGAGCATATTTCCCATTCTCATCAGTAATGGCTCCATTAACAGATCCTTTTACAACCACAGCAACCCCGGGAAGGGGTGTCCCTGAAGAATCCGTCACTTTTCCCGAAACTGATTTTTGCTGTTGAATCTGTACTGAAGAATTTGCTTTCTCTTTGTCCATGAGGACAATCTGACGATCAAAGATTTCATAAGTGACCTTCGTCCCTTTAAAAAGTTCGCTCAGAAGATCTTCAACTGATTTGTTTTTAATATCGATACTGACCAATCGGTTTACATCGATGTTGTCATTCTTGTACAGAAAGGAAAATTCGCTTTGATCTTCAATTGTTTTCAGTATATCCCTGACGGAAACATTTTGAAGCGAAATGCTCAGTTTTGTTTGCTGGGAATACACACTTGCGCTTAAATGCATAAGCGTTGCCAAAAGAAAAAATAAGGTTAGTTTCATAACACGTAACCATTTTTTGAGAGACCGATTAGGCCCCTCTTCATTAAACCACTTTTTTTTCATAAATTTGCAATTGTAAGGGTTAAACATATCCCATCCTAAGTGGGGTTTTTTATCCATTTATCATGTTACAGCTTGATATTTAAGGGGAGGTGTTACCGCACTTTCCCTTTTATCATCAAGGCTTTTGTATCAACACTCTGTTTCCTTTTATTTCATAGTCCATTTTTGTTGTTTTAGAGATTAATTGCAGCATTTCCCGAAGGCTCTCGGTTTTAATTGTCATCGTATACCGTTCTTTTGCATTGATCGTCGGATCCACTGTAATCCTTACATCATACCACCTTCCCATTTTCTTAATAACATCCTCAAAAGGGGCATCTTCAAACTTCAGCAGATTTTCTTTCCAGGAAGTATAAAGCTCAGTGTTCACCTTTAAATGATTCAGTGCCTTTGCACCTGAGTTAAGGGTGACCTGTTCTCCGGGCTTTAATGTCACACTATGGCCGGTGGCTGTATTAACAGCATTTACTGACCCTTCTTCGAGAGTTGTAGAAAACTCATTGTCATCAGGATAAGCGTAAACATCGAACCTGGTACCCAATACCTTTACCTGAAGTCGTCCGGCATTTACCACAAACGGGTGATGGGAATCTTTGGAAACATCGAAGTATGCTTCCCCTTCAAGATACACGTTCCTCGTATTACGGCTGAACACAACCGGATACCTTAATTTTGTTCCTGAATTCAACCAGACTTTTGTTCCATCGTACAAGGTGACCTGAGACCGTTGACCGTTTGGTACTTCAATTGTATTATAAAGCCCAGATAATCCGTTGTTTTTATTTCTATTGATAAAGTAAAGACTCAGTGAACCCAACATAAAAGCCAGGATAAAAACTGCTGCGTATTTCATTAAGGAAATAAAAATCCTTTTTTGAAAACCCGGCTGGCTGTTTATGGGGAAGGCAAACTCAGGAACTGTAACTTCGTCCGGATGATCAAGTCCTGTAACAACCCAAAGGGTTTTTAGCTGGTTGTGTTGTTTCCGGTTCTCATGGGATGCCTCAATCCAATCCAGTGTTTCGATCAGCTCACTCTCTGATTTAATCTCTCCTTTGATGAAACTGAGTAACTGTTCTTCGTTCATTGATAAATGTGATTTGAATGTATAACCCAAACGATCCCATTTACCCTTATCGAAAAAAGAGAAATTTTTATTTTTGAAAGAGAAACAGGATATAAAACAATGGCAGGTATTCTTTTAAATCTTTCTTTAATGACCGGAGCGCTTTTGAAATCTGGCTCTCGATTGTTTTGACACTGAGATTCAGTTCTTCAGCGATCTCCCTGTTTTTTTTATCTTCGAACCGGCTCATTTCGAAAATCCGGCGACAGGAGGGCGGCAGTTTCTCCAATGCCGCTTCTATTTGGACCTGAAGTTCCCTGAAGATAAAATTGCTTGTGTCGAAATCAGACAAGGCTTTGAAATTAACATCCAATTGCCTGTATTTAATAAAGTTGTCGTATTTTTCCCTGGATTTCAGATGACTGATCGTCTTAAGCGATTTGTTCTTGGCAACAGTGAACAGCCATGCCTGCAGGTTGGTATCATCCCGTAACATATGCCGTTTATCCCACAACTCGGTAAAGACATCCTGAACAATGTTTTTTGAAACTTCACAATCGGGAAGATACTGTTTGGCAAAATAATTTAAACGGGGGAAATAATATCGGTACACTTTTTCAAACGCTCCCTCGTTGCCTGTTCTGATCTCTTGCAATATTTCATCCGTTACAAAGTCCATGGTCAGGTTTTAAGTTACTTGGCTCCCCAATCTAATGATTCAGCCGTAAAAGTAAAAGAAATATCTATATATTTCTTAAAGGATTTATTAACGGGGGATTCATGAGAAGAAATACGAACTTTCCGGGCCAGGCTCCAATGGATGGCAGTTATCGGTCATTTCAATATCTGACAAAAAACTATATAAATCACCAAAAAAACAACCATTAATGAACATATTATTTCCCTACTTTCCTACTCCCTACTTTTACCAAATTACAAATCACAATCCGAATCAGTAGGCCATGCGGTATTGATCGATTCCTTCATTTCTCCAGGCCAGGTTTCTCGTTAAGGGAGATATCCAGAAAAGAGGGGAAAAGGTGTATACCTTTACGGTTTGCTTATCCGGTAAAAATTCAAGTATGCGTATCCACCCATCTCCACCATTCCCATGCCAGCCGCCGCCTTCCCTTTGAGCATTGAAAAGCATTTGGTGCACATCCATCCCACCCTGGTTTTTGTCTGACCTGTAACCAACATGCCCTGCATGAGATTCTGAATCAGCTATATGTCCGCAAAATACAAACCTCATAATGGCAGATGGTTGCACGAAATCTTTCCAGATTTCTTCGCCATAGTTGGCATTGGTTAAGGGATATTTCTCCAGGTGGGTCCGTTTTCCCTGCGAGTTTATATAACTGTGGGTAAGAACTACTCCGATGTGATCCTGATACTTGGGACTGGCAGCTACCTCTTTCGCCCAGGAGAGAATTTCTGTCCTCGGGGCAAATTCAAGAGAAAAGATCAGAAAAGATTGCCCCATAGGAGATTTCCATTGATAACAGGCATTCTCCAGGGTTTTGACTCCAAGTCCGTTGGGCGCCATTTCAACCAGCAGGGATTGGGTAAGCAGGTTTCCCTGTGGAGGGAAATAACTGTTGAACTGTGAATACCGGTTTTCAGCGCTTTTTATTCCGTAATCATGGTTTCCGGTGCATAAAATATAGGGTATAGTATTATTTAATTTTGATAATCCGCGCTGAACAGCCTCCCATTGTTTTACGCTGGGCTGGTCGCCATTTTTCCCATCCGGGACAAGTAAATTGTCTTGTTCAACAAGATCACCCGTGCAGAGTACCAGCTTAATATTTAAATTCTCCTTTTGATCCACGATCCAGTCTGTCATCAGCTGAAAGAGCGCCTGATTACGGCCAAATTTTTGATAAGTCTGGAGATCAGGCAATAAAATCCAGGTATACGAATCAGGATCTGATAGCTTTGGCGGCTCCGGTTTAGGCTGTGAAAACAGTGGAAGATTCAGTACGACAACGACAACAAAGAGGATAGTCAGAAACCTTTTATTCATGATTTATTATCTTTTGGGTTACTCTTTTTTTCATTCAATCAATCGGACCCAAAGTCCGGAATTGACTCTATGATTAAACTATGTTCAGTGATTATTGATATTCAGCACAAAATACTTTGCCTTTGTAAAAGGATACTCCGCTTTTTCTGTGTTGGGAAAACTCTAAAGCCCCTTCGGCAGTATATACATCAACATAACTGGTTGACCATGCATTAAGAGTGCTGGGTTCGGGCGGAACTGGTTTTTTGATGGCATCCGGGCAGGTCACCACCACCATTCCCGATGGCTGATTTGTAACTGATTTGACCCCGGACCTGTTAATGGCTCCCGGGGCTTCGTTAAATGATCCTGCTGCTTTGTTAAAAATGTAAACTTTACTTCCGGTGCTGATCCAAAGCTTGTTTGTATCACCGCAGTAGGCGGTTAAACTATGTCCTCCCTTCGTTGGAACGGGGTATCGATATTTCTGATCTTCAGAAAGTGTCGGATGAGCCTCGCTTCCTTCAATCTTAAGCGCAGTCAGTACACATAGCCCTTGTTTTTCCAGATGTCCCAATACCCAAATCCTTTGAATTGCTGGGTCCCATAAAACTCCATGTGCATCATAGAAAGTGAATTCAGCATAAGTACTGTTGGATTCCCCCTGCGAGGAGGCGTAAATCCGTATATAATTTCCTGCAGATGCAGCTATGGCAATATTCCCGTTTGGAAGCAATTCGGCATCATGAGGATTTCCTCCCACATTCAGGGCCCATTTCTTTGTTCCGTCCGGATAAGCAGCAATGGTGGCCAGTCCGCCCGAAGCTGTTGCAACAATCCATTGTCCTCCCCAGAGGCTGCTATTTCTTAGCTTAACTCCTGAAGGGTTATCCCATCTGAGTATTTCTGCAGAAGTATATCCATTCCGTGTGTTTGGTTTCCATGACCAACGCAGATCCTTTTGACTATCCAGGTCCTTGGAATAGAAATCGTAAACCTCGAGATTTTTACTGTACTGGTTGGTTGTAATAATAGGGTAATCCGTCGCGGTTAAAGAAGCGTGTTCTGTTTTTACCCGGGCAAAAAGCTGAGAATGAATCAGTAATATAATTATTCCAAACAGGATGGTTTTTTTCTTCTTATTCATGATTTAATTTCTTTGTTGCTCAAATTGATTAGTTTGGCTAAATAAGGATTAGAATCATCTGCAAGGATATAAATTCATTCTCCAATATTTTTCAAAGGTAACATATCGGGGATGACGCAACAAATGTTTTAGGCTACACTAATTCTTTTATCTTTACTTTAATACGGTAATATTTAAAAATTTTATTCTTATTAAGATATTGACTGTGAGCCATATTCGAACCATAATAATACAACCGGTAAGTATCTTTTTGTTCAGGAATAAGTCCTGGCATGACGCCATTCAAATCACTACAATGATTAGGATCTGTTTCCCGGATAGGTAGTCATCACTTCAGATGGTGTAACCTTAGTTACGCTGGTTATGGAAATCAGGGACTTCTACCGGAAACGCAACTGAATTTGGTGAATGGTTTGAATATAGAATTAAAGCGAGTGGAAACCATATTCACTTATGGATCAATAATAAACGGGTGAGAATATATGATAATGCCGAATTCAAGTCGAATCATTTTTCTAACAAAATTCATAATCCGGGAATGAAAATAGCCATCCAAACTTTGTTTTATCGCAACCTCAACAAAACAAAATAAAATTCCCAGTTAGAGTTTGTGTTGGGTAATTCGATTATCAAAAGCTGCAATGTCCCGAAGAATAGGGCCTCGCTGCTTTTTATTTCTTGAGTTCTATTTTTATAACAGCATCATAATTAACGGGTTTATCATTTGTGCTACTCCCGGTTATGAAATAATTTCCCGTTTCAGAATTTCCCCACCATGTTTTCTGATGCGGTAATTCAGCTCCCGACTTAAGCAGCGTTACATTTTTTACATTCTCACCGTTAACACCCTTTGCATTCAACTGACCAAGATTTGGATACAACCAATGTGCATAAATCATATTGCCCTTTTGTGTGTATCGCCCCCAGTCAGGTTTAACCAGGTCAGACGAACCACAGCCATAAATACTTTCCCCATTTTTCTCAAGCCAATTCCCAACTTCGGTAAGGATTTCAATACATTCCACTGGTATATTTCCGCGCGCATCAGGCCCTACATTTAACAATAGATTGCCGTTTTTGCTTACGCAGTTGACCAAACTATGAACAATCAGTTCAGGTGATTTCCAGTTGTGGTCAAATTCGTTGTAACCCCATCCACCATTAAGGGTAAGACATGTCTCCCACGGAATTGGATTGTCGTATTTGTCCACAAGTGCTGCATCGGGAATGCCTTGCTCCGGAGTTTCAAAATCGCCCAAAGTGTTTATCTCCCGAAGTTTGGAGGAAGACCCTTCGTGTGTAGCAAGCCTGTTATCTATAATGATTTCAGGTTGGTATTTGCGAACCATTTCGACGAGTTCTTTGGCTTTCCATTTCTCACCACTGTATTCATCAAACGAATAATCAAACCACATGATGTCAAGTTTCCCGTAATTCCTTACGAGTTCTTCAACCTGTCCGTGCATATATTTGAGGTAGTTATCCCAGTTGAAGGTCCGTTTCGCATACTCCTTATCATCACGTTGCGGATGATTTCCCACGTTTGGATAATCTGGATGATGCCAGTCGATAATCGAATAATAAAGGCCAACTTTAATCCCTTCAGCACGAAAAGCGTCAAGAAATTCACGAACCAAATCACGACCTCCAAATTGGTTACTTAGCTTATAGTCAGTTAATTTACTGTCAAACATGCAAAAACCATCGTGATGTTTAGCGGTAAGCACGGCATATTTCATGCCAGCTTTTTTCGCCGTTTTAGCCCACACTTTAGCATCAAAGTCAACAGGGTTAAAGGTGTCAATGTATTTCTGATATTGTTCCGTTGTTAACCGCTCATTCGATTTCACCCATTCTCCCCGCGCCGGAACTGCATACGCCCCGAAATGGATAAACATGCCAAACCGCGACTGGCGCCACCACTCGGTACGCGCCATCACCTGTTCATAGTTGGACTTATATTCCTTCGAAGGAGCTTCCTGTCCATTTAGAAAATTAAGCGCACACCAAAAAACGATGGAGAACGTTACAAGCAGTTTTTTCATCTCTGTCATCTATGAATCTTTTAATTATTTACCAAAAAACACTTAGAGTAACCTATTGTTTTCCAACATCTGTACCATGTCTTAAAAAGCCCATTGGCACCTAAACTTCCGGATTACTTAATGATATAATCTTTGAATGCAGGGCAAAAATTATCGATCACGTAATCCATGTTTTTGATCTTAATAGTAATATTTTGAGAATCACAGAGGTTTCCACCTCCGTAATGTCCGTTCAATGCATAGCTTAGTTTGGAATTTCTCGGATTTTCAGAACATTCAATCACAAGGGTATTATCGTTTATTATATATGGTTCTCGATTGATAATATTCTCTCCTAAAGCATTTTTAAGAATAAATCCATAATTTAATTGTTTCCCGTTAAGATTATGATATTTATCTCCGGATGTATCAAATCTCATTGGGGGAACAGGAATTTCATATTTAACGTATAGCTTCCATTGGGAATTCTCTTTCTTTATCTTATAATTTACCGGGGAGAAAAGTTTCAGGGGAGAGTGATCAAATATTCTCTTGGCAGTTATACCTAACTGAATTCCAACCACCGCTCTATCTTTAGGATGCCAAATGTCATTGTAATCATATTGGTACATAGTGCCTCCCATATAAACATTTTTCTTCTCTTTTGCCAATTTTAATTGAGCAAAACTTGGTCCGCACCCTTCTACAGGAGCCATTTGATAGGTAATAAAATTAACATCTTTTTTCTGTTTGGTAATTGATTTGATATCAGTATTTAAATCTATGAATATTCTTTTTAATTTCTCATAATATTGTTCCTCTGTATCTTTTTCGTTTGCCTCTCCTTGAACCCAAAAAAGACAAGGAACTCCAAAGGTTTTATTTGACTTTTTCGAAAATTCCTGCGCTTTTTTCACACCCAGAAGAAGACGCTTGTAATATTCAGTATCTTTTGATAACATTTCAATTGAAACACCTGAATAACCTGGGGTTGATAGTAAAAATTGATTATCAAATTTACACAGATCTATTCCATTTTCTTTTTCAAGAAGATCCATCCATGCAATAGCAATGGCCACTACCGGAGGCCAGTTCTTATTGGCAATTGAGCTTAAAGGTACAAGGCTATCACCATAATAGTTAGCTATACTTGCAGAATCATCAATATTGACATTTGAAGCCCATTCATTACAACCACCTTTGAACGAAATAATGTTACGGAAGTTGCTATTTGTATCGGTTGCTCCCCAACCAACAGAAAGACTTTGTCCATAACATATTAACATATTAGTGTTGTAATCAAGCAATTTACAAAAGGGTTTTGCTTCTTGTCCCACAAGAAATTGATTACAAAATAGTAATGCAAATAAAATAGACTCGATTCTCAATCGCGAAAGCATATTTAATTTTTTAGGTCAATAATTATCTATCTCCAAATGGTGTCCAACACCTGATCATGATTTCTATTCTGTTAATTTTTGCACATTATATTTTTTTGATCCCTCCTATCTGAGAAACTCCTTTCCCAAGTTTAGGTATGAATTTGGCCAATACCTCGAGTTCTTTCTGTTGAAATAGAACTCATAGTTTTACGTCTGGGCGGAGTGTTGCAATTGACGGATCCAGCTCCAGGTACCCATTTCGATGTACAATCCCAAGTTTTTTATCCATGCGCTCTTCGACCGGATCAGTACCTGTTATACCAAGGCGTTGTCGCACTTCGCGCCTCAGCCACCAATATCCCGAATTCCATGAATAGAGGTGGTGTCCATGCGGTTTCCCGGTAACCGTACTTATTGATTCATGGAAAGCCGGCATGAAAGCAAGTTCTTTTTCCAGCCGCCATACAAGTTGATCATCAATCCATTTTGTATCCATGCCATGAATCAGACCGTCCAGATAATTAGCGGCATCATTTAAAAACCAGGAACCGCCATTGGTATAAACACCGCTGTGCCCATCGAGTAAATCACCGTTTGCTTTTGAAATAATACGCATACCGTAAGGAGACTGGATGCGCATGGTCGTTTCAAGGTGCTTTTTTACCATCTCATCCGGCAATAATTTTTTCCCAAAAACTGCATAAGTCAGGACTTCGCCATACAATGCATCCTGTCCGACATGTTCCTGCTGCTTCAGACTGGTGGCCATATATCCTCCATCTTTGTTAAACATCCGGCGGTAACCGGCAATCGCTTTGTTGATATCTTCGGCGGTAACCGGGAAGCCCAGTTCTTTGGCTGCCATTAGCGCTCCACAATGAAACCCCTGATTAGAAGAAGGAGAATCGTCATCTTCATAGGGCAACTGATCATGATATGTTTTGTTAATTTTCCATCCCGGAAGTACACATGGAGGAATGTACAATCCAGCCTTTTCATGTTCGCGGATAAAATTGTAAGCACGCCCTGCCATTTTCATATTTGGATTTCCTCCGGCACGTTTACAAAGTGCAGACCAAATCAGATAATACTGGGCATTATCTTCATAACTCACCCTGTCAAAAAAGATTGATGCAAGAGCTTCCCTGTCAAATGTTAAATCATCCAGACCACGGCTCATATAAAATGCATCTGAAACCCATTGTTTCCATCCGTAACCAACGCCGGAAATAAAAATATAATCACTCTCGGAACGTAATAAATTCCGGCGTAGTAACAAGTAAGAAGTATTTCTTAAAATGGCCTCGGTCCCTGATTGATTAAACCCTTTGGCGTTGGCCAATGCCAGGTGTGCTGCCAATTGAATATCATACAACGATTTAACATTTGAAGTAAATATCCATGTCTTCCAGGTTTGGGTTTGCCCCAGTTCGATGTGTTGCCATCCGTCCAGATGCGCCCGGTATGTATTTGGGGCCTCCAGATCAACAGGAAACGTAATCGTCCGCCGGACAGAACCATCACCATTGCATAATGACAGGTTCTTGTTCTCCTTGTCGAAATACAGAAAGCTCAGGTTTTCCCACATTCCTGGCGTGTCGCCAATCAATCCGTATAGTTTATCATTGTTGCTGAGGCCTAAAAACGTAAATGTTTCCAAACTTTTATTCTCGCCAAATTCAGGACCAGAAGGACCAGGTGCATATTTTATTGATGTTTTTTCCTCTCCCGTAAATGAGTAGAATTTACCAGGTTGCATTGTTTTCCAACCAAAATCGATGTAATATCGTTGATCTGATTTGGCTGTGACGATTACCGTCCGTTCGATAAGGCCGGGAGTGATTTTCTTATAGGATTCCGAAATCTCCAGCCCGGTTGAACGACCACCTCTAAGATTTAATATCCCATTATTTGTAACTTGTTCTTTATACCTGACCTCAGTAGTCCCTAATGGTTGTACAACCATCAGGCAGGCATCGCTTTTTAACGATGAAAAAATAACACGATTGCTGTCCTGAATTTGAACCCATAACCCTTTGGCAGAAGACCGGACAACCGGAAGAATACCTGCTTCTGCAAAAGATGTCATTAAAGAAAAAAGGATGGAAACAAACAGTTTATGATAGAATAATTTCATTCCTTTAGTTTATGTAGATTTCATTTTTATTTTGAATAAGCATTCTTTTTCTAAAGATCAAAAGGCAAATTGTTTTCCCTACGATATTGCTCGCATTTACGAATTAGTTCTTTGGTTGTGTGTCCCTCCCATGAAGATTTAGATATTGAGATTAGTTTTACAGGAATAGATATCTATCCCGATAGAGATAACTATTTTTATTATTTAAAATTTTGGGATTGTTTTTAGAAGAAAACAATCGACAGGCAAACATTTAAATCGTATTAAAATTGAATTTTAATAGAATAATAGAGGCTGCATCAAAAGTTGTCATACACAATGAATCTGTCACATAGAATCCAATCTTTGTATTTGACATACAGGGTATTGATCTCCTGCAAATAAGATCAGGATGACTTTGCCCACTGCTTTTGACACAGCCTCTATGTTAGAGGCTTAGTACCCTGGATTTTGTTCTAATACGGCCTTGTTATTCGCTTCAATTTCGGCATTTGGGATTGGTAACTTATTCAAGTGGTCATCAAGAACCCAACCATCCCGGATAGCAACATTGTTATATTTCATCACGTATTCCGGTAGTTTCTCCACACGCATAAGAGTACTCAGTCGAAATTCCTCCATATAAAGTTCCCTGGCCCGTTCATCCAAAATTAAATCGAGGTTGACATCACCAGCTGTGACCGGCGTTGCCTTGGCACGATTTCGAACAACATTGATGTCGGCAGCAGCACTTGCCAGATCACCTTTTTGGAAATAGGCTTCCGCGCGTAGGAAATAGGTTTCCGGTAAACGCATCATGTACCAGTCTTTATAAATTCCGCCACCATCATAGTTTTGTCCATCAAACTTAAACATTCCATGATGAACAGCCGAGCTCGCTTTTTTATACGCAGCTGAAATAGACCTGTAATAAACTTCCGGAACACCCAAATTATCTTTTGTAATAATTTGTCCATAATATTTACTGGCAGGGTTTACCCAATAGTACACCCTTTGAATATTATATTCGGAATTACGGATATCGTTGTCCCAGTCATTTTTATATTTCCATATTTGATTCATAGCATATTCCGTAGGAATTAAGACATTTGTCCCTGCTGCACAACATGTATCTTTTAATAGATTGGTCACTCCGTCTTTGTCTACCAAATGCCATGGCCATGGCGACCACCATCTTTCCAAAACAAAGTAGCCTCCATCTTTATTATTGCCTCCGCCCAGGATGTTAAAATCCATTTCCATATTCCATATAGCTTCATGGTTTCCCTCAAGCCAGTTCATATTACCTTCCTGAAACAGATCCCAGTAAACGTCACCCCATGGTTTTGCTGGTCCCTGGTAGTCATATCCCTGAAATTTAAAATCCTTATTGGTCCCAAAGCGTTGGGTCATCAGGTAAAAATCCGGATCACTGATCACTTTACTTGCAGCCGCAATGGCCCCATCATAATCTTTCAAGCAAATGTCAACTTCACTCAACAAATGATAAGCTGCGGCCTGTGGAGCTCTTCCACCTTTCTGCTTATCTATTGTCGGCATCCATTGAACCGCAAATTCCAGATCTTCTTTACACTGCTTGTAAACCTCTTCCTGTGTAGATCTTGTATAATCAAATTTAGCCGACGTTGTTTCATTCAATACCAGCGGCACGCCACCCCACATATTGCCAAGAAAATGGTAAGCCCAGGCTCTGAGGAACTTGGCTTCCCCAACAATGGCATTCTTTTCGTTGTCTGACTTCCAGGTGACATACGTTTCGTTAGACCGGTCAATGATGACATTAGTCCTGTAAATTAACGCGTACAAACGCGACCACCATTTATCTGCAAAGCCATTGTCGGCATTCATCGTATTCCAGTTAAAATAGGTAACAAATTCAGGGGACCATGATTCAGCAGCAAAATCCACATCAATTCCAAGCATATCAAAATTTTCGTAACTGTCTGTGTTGGCATAAAAATATTGACGAATTTTCCGGTAAATATCGGCTAAGCCCGATTCAAATCCAGATTTGTCGAGGAATGAATTATCCGGACTTAAGAAATCTTTTGCTTTCTCTTCCAAAATAGCATCCTGTTTACAGGAAATTGTTCCAATAAAGATGAAGAGATAGATGATTATATAGGTGAAATTTTTCATTTTCATTTGTTTTAAAAATTGAATGTTGCTGAGAATAAATAAGTACGAATTGAAGGTATGGCATTATCGGTAAGCCCGTTATCGGTCTCAGGATCCAATCCAACCCAATTAGGAGCATAGGTAAATAGATTGTCAGCACTTACAGAGAAACTCAGCCCGTTAATTCCCCATGGTTTAACCAGACTGCTTGCGTCATAGGTTAACGACACTTTCTGTAATTTGATAAAACTCCTGTCAATGTATTTTCTCCCTTTATACCTTGCACTTTGGCTATAATCGGTACGGGGAAACATAGCATTTGTGTTTGTTGGTGTCCAGTAATCATAGACAGGAACATTACACGCTTCAGCGTTTGCATATCCATTATAATACGGAGTATTCGTAGATGATAAATACCAGTCATTTCCACCCCATATCGAATATAAATAGGCCATCAAGGAAAAGTTCTTGTATTGCAGGGTATTGGTAAAGCTCCATCTGAAATTAGGATTTGTATTTCCCATAAATTGCCTGTCTTTAGTTGAGGTGATCGCACCATCTATATCTACATCTTCCAATTTATAATCCCCGGGGCGCATACCTTGCATGATTGTTCCACCATCCTTGTCGGCCTGTTGCCACATTCCGGTTACTTTATAACCATAAATTGTTCCAAGAGATTTTCCGATAAAAATATTTGAACTAATCAGATCATCTTCCCTACCATCCTGATCATTATCCTGTCCGAGAATAGTCACTACTTTATTACGGTTAATGGAAAAGGCGATATCAGAATTCCATTTAAAATTACCCATATCAAGGTTTAATGAATGAAGGTTGATTTCAATACCCTTATTTTTTATTTCACCGATATTTGACATAACAGAGCCGGTTCCGGAAGCGCTGGGCACTGCCAGGGAAAACATCAAATCGTTGGTCTTTGTATTATAAGCATCGATTGATCCGCTTAACCGCTTATTATCAAAAAGTGAAAAATCAAGACCCACGTTTAATCCGGTTGTTGATTCCCATCCCAGATCGTTATTTGAGAGTGAAGAAATGTACTGGGTTATTGTGTATGAGTTGTCCGGATAAAATGCATACATGCTTGTAGCTATCCTGGCAAGTGTACTATATGCCGAAATTGACTGGTTCCCGTTTACTCCATAAGAAGCGCGCAGAGCCAGGTTTTTGACAGGGGCCACATCCTTCATAAAACTTTCTTTGGAAATATTCCAGTTTAAACCAGCCGAAGGGAACACCCCCCATTTTTTGTTTTTACTGAAAGCAGAATAACCATCACGACGTATGGTCCCTGTTATTGAATATTTTTGATTATATGAATACGAAGCCCGGGCCATCATACCGATTGCATTAGTTTCCCCACCCCCTGTTGTTACGGTTTGTATAGACCCATTTTGCAGGGAATAAGAGCCAAGAACCGTATTATCAAATTTCTCTGCGTAAGCATTCGCACTTTTCCAGGTTGTATTTTCCCTTGAATACAATAAGGTAACATCAACATTGTGCTTATCGGAAAAAGTGTGGTAATATTTGATCATGTTATCCAGCAACATGTTATTGGTTTGCCCGTTGGCACGATTACCATATCCGTTTTTACCTATTCCATTGTAGGTACGCTTATCCCAAAATTGATCCTGATTGTCCCAATTAAGAGAATTTGAATAATTCATCTGATAAGAAAGTCCTTTTACCCATGGAGCTTTTATGGTAGCTGAAACGATTCCGGCAAGGGCATTCCTGATATCTGCATCCTCGGTTGCTATTAACCAGTAAGGACTTACACATGATGTAGTAGATTGTGGGAGCTCTCTGTACTGACCATTTTCATCATACAAAGAACCGTACGGGCTTAAAGTATTAACCAACCACATCATGGAAGTTGGAGTATAACCAGAGTAATCTTTTAAACTATAAGAACTCTTTATTCCTAAATTAAACCAACTGGTCAGATCACTGCTAATGTTTACTCTTCCCGATATATGTTTAAATTCATCGTTTATCAAAACCCCTTTTTGTTTAATCAGGGATGTAGATATATAATAATTAGTCTTTTCGGTGCTGTTGGAAACACTAACATTTAAATCTAACACATTACCTGTATGACTAAAGATCTTGGCAGGATCAACGATAGTAGGTTTGTGATCAGGCGTCGCATTATAGTTTGTTGCTTCGATCGGCTGCAAATAGAGGGCTATATCACTAGGATTGGCTGGTGAACCATTCGTTGTGCGGATATCCAGTACGCGTTTAAGGTAGCCCGGTCCATCGTAAGTCTTCAATGGTTCTAACTGATTGCTCATACCAGTATTAACCTTAACGCTGAATTTTGGCTTTCCGGAAATACCTTCACCTTTTTGTGTTTCAATAAGAATGACTCCGTTTGCAGAACGAGAGCCATAAACAGCCGCTGCACTGGCGTCCTTCAATACAGTAAATGATGCAACATCCTCCGTGGGAATGTCGGCGAGAGAACCGTTAAAAATTGCGCCGTCCACTACGATTAACGGGGTAGTACCTGCTGATATAGTGTTTTGTCCCCTGATTGTTAAATTAGCCACAGCACCGGCCATGTTAATTCCTCCAATGTTTAACCCGGCTACACTTCCTTTTACGGTTTCCAGGATGTTGTTAACAGGAACATTTTTATAGAGATCCAGGTTGGCTTTTGTTACAGCTCCGGTAACAGCCTCCTTCTTCATCGTACCATATCCAATTGCAACCACTTCTTCAAGCCCTATGGTTTCTTGAGTTAATAACACATCTATAGTCGTTTGACTTCCAACTAAGATCTGCTGCGTCTTCATTCCTATAAACGAAAATTGCAAAGCCGCATTTTCAGGAATATTGGAAAGTGAATAATGTCCTTCATTGTCAGTTATTATCCCGATTGTAGTTCCTTTCACTACTACAGATACACCAGGCAAGGCAGCACCGGAAGAATCGGTTACTTTACCGGAAACGGATTTTTGTTGCTGACTGAGTGAAGTCCCGGCTTCTTTCCCCGAAAGGATAATTTGCCGGTTATTTATTGTGTACTCTATGTCAGTATCTTTAAATATCGCATGTAATATTTCGTCGATCGTTTTATCCTTTAGATCAACTGAAACTTTTTTGTCAAGCCTGACAACCTTGTTGTTGTAAAAGAAAAAGAACTCGGATTGAGCTTCAATTTGCTCCAGTGCCGAGACAATACTTGAATGCTCGATTTTCACATCCATTTTCTTTGTTTGGGCGTAATTGTCGAATGCATACGTTTGCATAGTGGCAAAAACAATAATGAAAATGCAGATTTTCATAATTTTTAAGAATTTACCGGCACAGGCAAATAAATACCTGTGGTTCGCGAAGAACCATGATTTTTTCATACTTTTGTCTTTTCTTGGGTTAATTATTAATGATATTAATGATTGATTCATTAAGGGTGGTGCCGCAAACACTGCCCTTTTTCTTCCTATTTAATTTTACTATCTATATACACCTCCCTCCTTTCAATTTTAGTTTTTATTCTGGTTGATATCTCTATCATTTTCATCACTTCTCCCAAAGTCTCATCCTGAATTGTTGCCGTATAAAACAGATCAGATTTTACTAATTCCGGATCCAGATGTATTTTACAATTAAACCATCTTTCCAGCTGCTCTGCAACATCGGATAAGGATGTATTCCTGAAAATAAGTTTTCCGTCTTTCCATGAAGTGGTTAATAATGTTTCTACATCTCTGACCTTCATAATATGGGTGGTTTTATCAAGGATGGCCTTTTGTCCGGGCAGGATTCTGATAACTTCATTGCCATTCAAATCGATAAGTGCGATGGACCCCTCTTCCAAAGTGGAACTTATTTGGTTGTCGTTATCATAATTTGATACATCAAAAGAAGTCCCCAATGCTTTTACAGTAATTCCATCTGTTTCAACAAGAAAAGGATGCTCCTTGTCTTTGGCTACCTTAAAATATCCCTGCCCGGACAATTTAACTTTCCGGCGGTCCTGTTGATTGAAAGTAAGCGGAAATTCAAGCGAGCTCCCTGAGTTCAGCCATACTTCTGTATGATCAGGCAGTGTGAAATGTGCTCTTGAACCGGGATTAGCAACTACTCTCTCACTGGAAGCAATCTGTTGATCGATTTGCCGGTCCATCCGGTAAAAAACGAACAAAGATCCCAGCAAAAGAGGAATAAACAATGCCGCAGCAATACGTACCAAATAATTTTTCCACCCGGATGAGAAAAGTTGGTATTTCTCCTTGGTTGAACTTTGTATTTGTTTTATTTGGGAAATTATTTTGTTTTTCAAAATAAGCAATTGCATTTCATCTGCGACAATCTCCTTATCCTCTAATCCAACCCAATGTTCATGCATCAATAAATCCAGTTCATCGTCTTTAAATGAATGTTGGATATAAGTCTGAAGATCAGCTTTCTCAGCATCAGTCAACTCACCGGAAAGCATTCGGCCAAGCAGATACTTGTGATTTATAGGATGATTTGTACCCATTATGATTTTTGGTTATTCAGTCAGGTATACACGCGAAGAGAACAAAACCCCTATTGAAAATATTTTTTTGACTTATAAAAACAATTCAAAGAAGATGATTCCTGAAAATCCCAGAGAACGAAGGTTCCTTCTAATTTCAGATAGGGCAGCTGTCATCTGATTCTCAACTGTTTTGACAGATATATTCATCTTACCGGCAATTTCTGCATACGAAAAAAACTGCTCTTTGCTCAATAAATATATTTCTTTCCTCCTTGGGCTCAATTGTTTTATCGCTTCACGATAAGCATTCTCAAGCTCATTAAAATCTAATTCTTCATCGAGAAGAACATTTTTTTGGGGATTACTTTTCACATAATCCAAATAGGCTTGTTCCGATTTTGATTTGCGGATTGTATTTAAAATGCCGTTCTTGGTAATGGTAAATAAATAGGATTCAAGTGATTTATAAACTGACAATTCTATCCTGTTATCCCATATTTTCAGGAAAACTTCCTGAACAATTTCCTCTGCAATCTCCGGAGATTTCAAATATCCTATTGAAAAATAGTATAACCGTTTCCCATACCGCTCAAATAATTCATTAAAAGCCTGCAGATTTCCTTCTTTTAATGCAAGAACCCATTCGGTTTCCGATACGAAATTGGTTTCCATCATTTTTGTTAGGTCGTTAGTTCCAATTTTCAACTTCAAATGTATAATTAATTTCTTAAAAAGACAGAATAAAAGAAAAACGCTGAATTAATTGAGGCAGGTAAAACTAACTTTCACGAAGGGGGTGCGATTAGCGGTGAAATGAATCCGGTCTCTAATAATGATTTGCAACAAGCAATTCGTACAATGAAATTTGCCTCATGTAAATCGCCAACCTGATTAAAAATTAATTCTTATTTCATTATCTTTGAATAATATCCAATCACCGGGATCAGGACAAATGTGTTTCAAAGTATTTCAAATTTGGCTAAATGGCTGGTGTAAAAAAAATAAATACTTATCCCCGTAATTATAAAGGCAAAGCGGCCAATGTCTGCCTCTGGCTGGTTTTTATAATTGGCTTGCTGCATTTTTTAGCCGATACAGGTCTGATCACAAAAATTTTACCCCACTTTCCACAAATGAAATTACTCACAGCAGTCCTGCTGATGCTGGCTTCATTATCGTTGTGGATATTTCAGAAGGATTTCAAATCCGGAAGAACTATTTTAAGGATTACCTTTGTTATTATCCTGCTGGCCAGCCTGTTTCCTATATGGGTAGATGAAAAATCAGTATTCTACCACTTTAGGATGGCATTGACAACAACATTTATTTTTTTGAACCTGGGAGTTATTTTTATTCTCCTTGCAAACAACTCCCGCCGCCAGGATAATATAGCGCATGTATTATTAATACCGGCTGCTGCATTGAGTTATTTTGGCCTGTTCGCCTATATCCTGAATGTATATGACCTGTTTCAAATCGGACAGATAACAATTGCGCCCGGGACTGCCCTTTCCTTACTTTTATTGTGTCTGGCCATTCTTTTGGTGAAGAAGAATACCTGGCTGATGAAAATTTTATCAGGTCCGGGTCTCGGAAGCGTGATGGGACGGAGGCTACTGCCCTGGATTCTGGCCGTTCCTGTTGTTATTGCCGTTTTGAGAATTAAAGCTGAACGTTATGGTTTGATGACTTCAGAAGGCCTGATATTGGCTGTGGCAATATTTTATACCCTATTTCTCCTGTCATTGATATGGATGAACGCCTGGTGGTTAAACAGGATTGATAAATCCAGGCGAAAAGCAGAGGAGGCCCTGCAAAAGAGCGAGCAGGGATTAACAGCCCTGCTGAAAGCATCCTCCAATACCATTTACCGGATGAGTCCTGACTGGCAGACCGCTTACTCGATTTCAGGGCCCTTATCTACTCCGGCAGAGAACCAACCTTACAACCCCGGAGATTATATTCCCCAGGAGAATCTTCCGGAAGTTCTGAATTGCATCAACCTGGCCATTAAAAATAAGATTTTATTTGAACTGGAACACCGGGTGTACCTTCCGGACGGGACTGTAGGATGGAGCCACTCACGGGCTGTCCCGATTCTGGACAAGGATGGGAATATTGAAGAATGGTTTGGATATGCCATTAATATTACCGATCAGAAAAGAGCCGAAGAGGCTTTGTTTGAAAGCCAGCAAAGATATTCCACCCTATTTGCGAATAAGCTCATTGGCATTGCTCATTTCAGGATTATTACCGACTCGCAGGGCCATATAGAAGATATTCTTTACCTGCAGGTCAATGATGGTTATGAACGGATGTTTGGCGTTAAGAGAGCTGAGGTTGAAGGTCATACCATGAAAGATGTCTATCACGACGTTAATATGGATTTTTTACAATACATTGAAAATTATTTTAAAGTTGAGGGCGAAGGTATAGAGGAGAGGTTCGAAACCTATTTTAAACCAACCCGGCAATATCTTTTCATTTATGCCTACTCTCCGAAACCCGGTGAGGTTATTGCTCTTCTCACCGATATTACCGGGAAGGTAAAGGCCGAACAAATGATTAAGAATTACAACAAGAACCTGGAAGAAAAAGTAAGGAAAAGGACTGCTCAGCTTGAAAAGGCCAGGGAACACGCTGAAGCAGCCGACCGGATCAAAACTTCCTTCCTGCTGAACATATCGCACGAGCTTCGCACACCGCTTAATTCGATCATCGGGTTCAGCGGGATTCTTTTGAAACGCCTGGCTGGCCCCCTGAACCGGGAGCAGGAAAAACAGCTTGAGATGGTACAAAAGAGCGGCCGCCATCTTCTCTCCCTGATCAATGACATCCTGGATATTTCCAAAATAAATGCCGGTGAATTAAAACCCGAATACGAACGATTCGATTTCACAGAAACAATTGAAGAGGTTAAGCAACTGGTACAACCATTCGCCGACATCAAGGGAATAACGCTCAGTTTTGTAAAAGATCCGTCCGTGGGTGAGATTGTGAGTGATAAAAAACGTGTCAGACAGATTTTTATCAACTTACTCAACAATTCAGTTAAATTTACCGAAAAAGGGTCGGTTACAATCACCTGTTACAGGGATAATAACTGGATCATTACAGAAGTCTCAGACACCGGAATCGGTATCAGGGAAGAAGATCTCGAATCGCTGTTTTATCCTTTTATGCAGCTTGAAAATAATCTTACCCGAAAATTTGAAGGTTCGGGCCTGGGGTTATCAATCACCAGGAAATTAGTAGAAATGCTTCATGGTTCGATCAGCGTAAAATCAGAATTTGGAGCCGGCAGTACCTTTACGGTAAAGCTCCCGGTGTAAGACAGGCTGGAGAAGGGAGATTTACATGAGGCGAATTCCATTGCGCGAATTGCCTCAACTTAGATATAAAATTTCATTAGAAGGTTTGCAAGGTATTGATATTTAAAATTTAAGATGGGGTAATTGCTTCTATTAGTTAATAGCTTCAAAAATTCCAAATCAAAGAGGTTCAATTTCTTTTTTTAATCATTCCTTTTCTCATGTAAACCGGATATTTATCGCAAGCATTGCCGCAGCCCGGCAGGGATCGGGCTTCCTGAACATTTTGATCACCCCGGACCAGGTTGAGAAGTAAAATTTTCAATGATTTTACCGATTTGATGCTTCAGTAGTATTCAGACCCAAAGCTATTTACCCTCAGCCTTTATATAAAATATCCGCTCTATTTTTATCTTCCTTCTCCCCTTTTTAAGGATATTGAAAATATTTTCATTGTGACTGAAATTAATTATTGGAATCAATTAAAAAAATTTAATTTTGACTATCTAAACCTTTAAATCATAAGATTATGAAACCGATTGCAGGATTGATGATTGCGCTGATAATCATTTTCGCCGGATGCAGTAAGGAGGATTCCGATAATGCTTCCAAAACCAACCGGGTCAAAATCACAGGTAAACTGCCCGTAACCAGATCTGCCACCATCGACGGGAAAGAAGCTACAAAGGTTTTGCTTTTTAATACCTCGGGCGAAATTACCGTTACCAATATCATTGACGGCACCTTTACCGTACAGGTCAATAAAGATGAACCCGTCGGATTGATCTTCTCCAACGAGGCCAAGAATTTCCTCGGCTACCTGACCCTCGGCCAGGGAATTCAATCATTGCCGCTGAATTACCTGAACGATACAACTTCCATCGTCAACCTGGGAACCATGTCTGCCAATGGAAATATTGTATCTGCCAGCACCGATATCCTGTCGCAGTTTATGAAAATGAACACCGAACAGATACAAAAGTACCGGTATGCAAGCGTGAATTTTTCACTCTATGTTAAAAATCCTGATACAGATCAAAATGGCGTTATCGATATGCTGGAAGGCAAATTTTATCGCCTGGCCTTTACCTACTTCGGATCCGGGGGCAACTATACTACCACTCCGGCTAAATTAAACGCAATCAGCGTTGATTCGTACCGGCTGATGTTCATTACAGCCAATGAGAGCAGTGTGGGCAACGAAATCACTTTCTCAAGCGTGGACGGCTCTGTTTCGTACACCACCAGCCAGAAAGGAATCAATCCGAATCACACCATTTTCTACACCGACTTAATTCCAATCAACGCTCCGCAGTTCACCCAATGCAAAGTGATTTATAAAAACCAGCAGTTGTTTTTTGAATTACCCGCCTTCTCCGGAACAATCAATAACCTTGCTTATCTCTACCCCACCCTCAGCTATGATTCTTCCGGAAAGTTGAACAAGGTAACCTGGGAGTATTATTCCGTCAGCACAGTTGCCGTTGTTGACGCCACAAGGCTTCTGACCGATATAATCATACAATTTGACGGAAATTCAGGAAGAATTCATAACTCGCCGAACCTGGGTCCTGAAAATAAGGAATATGTATTGACCACTCCTCTGGACCCCTCTTCGATTACTAACTTTAATATGGCCTACAATGATATTTTTGGAAATCATGTAGTGATCGGCTACCGGCATCAGTAGAGAGAAATGTCATTAAAAAAATGTCATCAATAGTCATTGAAGTCAATTTAGGTATTTAGTACCTTATCTTTTAAATTGATGTATTTTTTGGCACAATATTTTTGACCTCCTTCTGCAAGCCTTTATTGATAAGCCTTACAGAGGGAAATAATTTTATCCAACTTTTGAAAACCTGTTTGGTCCTGGCTTGTCCAGGTTAGGATCTTGGAAAACCCCTATTGATAATTTTTTAGCCGTATAACGGCGTTATTTTGGTAGGCAATGCTGGAAATTCAGTTTTAAGCCGCATAGCGGCGATATTTTGGTGGTGAGAATGAATTTGATGACCAATGCTTACCATAATGTCGCCGCTACACGGCTACCATAATGCTTTTGCGATTCAGCTACCATAATATCGCCGCTATGCGGCTATTAATTTCATAATTCAATGATATCACTAAACAATTTATTAAAAATACCTGTTTGGTTCTGACTTGTCCAGGTTAGGCATTAAGTCAATTAGTTTTAAAACTGTCATTAAAGGCATTCAGGCACAATGACCTTTAATGATTTAAATGACTTTTTTAATGACCATTAATGACCTTTTCAATGACCATTAATGACTGTTTTACTGACTTTTTTTGATTTGCTTTCTGTGACAGTGCGATTTCGGGGATTAATCTTTAATCGTTGACCGGCTGATTTTCGTTTCCATCAATTTTACAGCTTTCTCATTTTTAAGCTTCCTGTAACATTCGAGGGCCAGCGAATCTTCAGTCATTTCATCCGTCGTGTAAGGTTTACCAACTCCGAGATTTACCGGCCACAGCCTGGCCGAATCGATGTATTCGAGCGCTTTTTTGTATTTACCGTTTTCAATCCGAAGACGGGCCTCCCCAAGATTGGCATTTCGCCAGATTGTCCGGCTCTCGGAAGCCCCTTCACCCGGCAGCAATTGCAGGTTCTTCAGAACATTGATGCAGGCTGTGAATTTTTTATTTCCTTCCAAGACCGTGGCATATTGAAATCCAATGTTAAGATTACCAGGATATTTACTGAAATACGTCCTGCTCAGTTTTTCGGCTTTTTCTTTGTCTCCGGTTCCAAGATAATATCGAACGGCATTCCATCCGGCCTGCCATTCTCCGCCAGATAGCTCCAGAGCCCTCAAAACATCAGCCTCCCCTTGACTTTTGTCTGCCTCCATCAGTGCGCAGCGGGCCAGGTAAAAGGGATAGAAATCGGGCTCCCGGCCACAACTTTTCCATAAATCCCTGCCTTTTTCAGTTGCACCGGAGCTTAAGCAGATCAATCCCTGGTAGTATTTTATTTTCCAGTTGTCGGATAATGTGCCGGCCCAATTCAGCGCATCAAGCGTTTCGGCCCGGAAAGGAAGTACGAAGCTGCAACCGGCACTTAAGGCCTTGATCAGCTTGCTTTTTGCAGCATTCTCCCTTGCCAGTAAATGATTTAAATAAGCCTGCCATAAAAGCACGATGGAGTGATCCTGAGAAGCGGGATTCAAAACTTTCAAGGCATCGGATAACTGATTGTTCCGGTAATACCAGAGGGCATATTCAAGGTAAGTCTCCTGCGGCAATTCGTTGGTAATGTATTTCTTTACCAGTTCTTCGTTTTCCGGTGAAGGATTTTGAATGTACTTTTCGAACCTTACAAAATGATTTAACGGGTCTTTCGCAGAAAGGATGTTCATTTCCTTTTCAGCCTCGTCTTTTAACCCAAGTTTGCGCAGACACATTATTTTAAGCTGAACCGCATCGCTGCTCAGGCTGTTGTACAGAAGGCTCTTTTCAGCGAAATCCCTGCCTTTTTTAAAATCGCCTTTGGAGATAAAAACTGCGGCTAACTGATTACAGGCTGAACTCCTGAACCCATTATCATGGGTTGCAACAGAAAATCCATCTATCGCCGAGGCCGTATCGCCCAGGGCCAAACCGGCCACTCCGTACATCATGTTGGCTCCTGCATCGTAAGTATCCACAGAGAGAGCTTTTAATGAATAATCCATGGCAGCCTGATAATCTGCTTTGCGGTAATTCAGCCTGGACAATGCTGTCAATGAGGGAACATACCACTTTTCTATTTCCTCAGATTTCTGATACTCCATGAAAGCCTGTTTATAAGCGCGCTGTTGCTCAAACTCTTTCCCTTTCAGAAAATGGCCGTAAGCGCTTTCCCAATTAAAACCGGCTGGTGATTCAAGAGGGCGCTTCCCCTGGTATTTCACCCGGTCGGCTTCAAACAATAAGATATGATCCAACCAAACGCAAAGATCCTTGTAATTCCCTTTGTATTGAAAAGACCCGCTGATGCTTTGCATTGGTTTGGAATGAATTTCATGGGAAAAGAGAATCTTTTCACCGTTTTTTACAGTCAATATACCATTAACCGTTTCGTTGGGGCAAAACCGGATATTTAAACTATCCTCCTTTTGCTGAAGGTTGACAGATCCCACCGGCAAAGCATCTTTCAGACCCTTGGTTCCTTTTACCGGAAACCAGTATTCAGTCCATTCATCCGTTGCTCCCGAAGCAAAACCCCTGTTTTTAAAAGGTGTGGTACTACTCTGAGGGGCGGCCTGGTTAAACATTCTGCCCGATTGTATTTCAGTATACTGGCCGTCTGAATCGGTCAATAATTTTTCCCATATCATTCCCTGATCAGACAAACCCCATATCCATATTTTCTTTCCCGGCTTTTCATCATAATTTGAATAATGGCCAAAACCAAAGTTATCATCGTGCCAGTAAGTGCCGTAAAAGCCCGAGTTTTCACCAAGAACATGATAGGATTTGGACCCGCCGAAATTGTTTTGTTCATACCAGGAAATTTCACGTCCTTTTTCATCAACCGGCCATGCATGATTTTCCCCGTCGTGCCCGATGTATTTATTCCCCGGGAAAATATACTCCAGGTTACCGGCAGTTTTTACTCCCAGATTCATCCAGTGATAATAGGATTGTTCCAGTCCTGTCGGGTTATCCCATGTGGTCCGGGTAGTAAAATAGGCCTTGTCTTTGGGCAGATTGACTTCTACGGACCATCGTGTACGGGAGGTAAGATCAATTGCGCCGACAAAGCAGCTAACACTGCCGTCATCGTTTTTCCTAACAAAATAGTCAATCGGCGATGAGGTGGTAGGTGCGTGGCCGATGACACCAAAATTGATTTCTATCCCGCCGGAAGTCCACGGCCCGCGCATGGCCACATTCCTGAATTTTACCACATGATTAAAGTAGACAAATTCCTTACCTGTAGATTTTTCAACGGCCCCCCATATCTTCCCGCCTATCTGGGGCGCAACCCACAATTTGATGTAATCGTTTTCCATCTCCACCATGTTCCAATCCTGAAGACTTCCTGTTCCGTCATACCCATTAAAACGATAGTAGGGATAAATCTTATTAAATTCAGGAACCGGATCAGGATCTGAGAAAGGATAGGTTTTTAGTTGAATCTTTTTCTCCGTAATACCGGCATTTTGTGCAAATCCATAACCGATAAAAAAAATTGCAAAAAGAAAAGATACAAGGTGTTTCATAAGGTTTGTATAAGTTAAGGAACTTTGTTTGCCGATGACACGCAGCACCGACAAAAACATCACAACGAATATACTTTAAATTGGCATCAAAAAGACCGCCTGCCGTAGGGACGACCAGCCGGTCGCCCCTACAATTCTTTATTGCTTCCCATGTAAACGGGACATTTATCGCAGGCATTGCCGCAGCCCCGGCAGGGATCGGGTTTTTTGAACATTTTAAGAACCCTGACCATGTTGAGGACTAAAAAAACCAGGGCAACTACGATGACGATCCATGTTATTATTTCCTGCATAGCGATCGGATTGTTAAATAAACAACAAAGCAATATGAAAGGTTAAAAAAGAAATGATCCAGGCAAAGGCTGTTGTATAAAATACCGTAAACAAAGACCATTTCCAACTCCCCGATTCTCTTTTTATGGTGGCAATGGTGGCAATACAAGGAAAATAGAGCAATACAAAAACCAGGAAGGAAAGAGCTACAGCCGGATTAAAGACTAATTGCCCTGCCCTGGGCCCTGATTGGTATTTTTCCTTCTGAAGTACCGATGTTAACATACGATTCCCCTGTTTGTCATTACTGGTTTCATAGAGAACGCCCATTGTGCTGACCACAATTTCCTTCGCAGGAATGCCGGCAATGAGCGATACCCCCATTTTCCAGTCAAATCCAAGGGGACGGATAGCAGGCTCTATCACCTGTCCGATTTTCCCAAGGTAGGAATTTTCCACCTGCGCCTGCTTTTGCCGGGTAATCATTTCGGGGGAGCTGTTTGTATCCGCAGGAGTGTGGGTATGTCTTGGAAAATATTCCAGTGTCCAGATGATGATGACCGCGATCAGGATCGTTCCCCCTATTTTCTTGAAATACTGACTCCCCTTCTCCCACATGTGAAGAACCGTATTTCGCATGACTGGCATCCGGTAAGGCGGCAATTCCATGACAAAAGGCGTTTCCTTTCTCCGAAATAAGGTCCGGTTCAGAATTTTAGCCATAACAATGGCGATCACAATGCCAAGCAGGTAGAGGAAAGTAAGCACCAGTGCAGGATAACTTTTAAAGAAAGCTGAAATCAGCACGATGTAAACCGGCAGCCTGGCCGAACACGACATGAAAGGAATGATCAGCATGGTCAGCAGGCGGTCGCTGCGATTGCGGATGGTGCGGGTGGCCATGATGGCCGGCACATTGCATCCAAATCCCATCACCATGGGAATAAACGAACGCCCGTGGAGGCCGATCTTGTGCATCAGCTTATCCATGATGAAGGCGGCCCTGGCCATATAGCCGGTATCTTCCATCAGGGAGGTGAAAAAGAAGAGAATCAGGATGTTGGGAAGAAAAACAATGATATTCCCGATTCCGTTGATAATTCCATCGGTCACCAGGTCTTTGAACATTCCGGCGGGCATCTGAGTCCTGATAAAATCGGAAAGAAGGCTGACTCCATGGCTGATCCAGTTCATTGGGATGGATCCCAAACGGAACGTAGCAAAAAAAGTCAGGAACATAAAAAGCAAAAAGATCGGAAATCCAAGTATCTTGTGCGTCAGCACCCGGTCAATTTTCTCGGTAATGGCATATCTCCACTGAATTCCTTTCGTGTAGGTTTCTGTCAGGGCGCCGGCGATAAATCCATACTTGGCATCGGTGATCAGGTGAGAACTCTCTTCATTTAACCGGAATTCCAGCCTGAGAATTTCTTTTTGAGCGACTTCCTTAATTTTTCGGAAATTGGAGGAAGTCTCCAGCGATTTTAAAGTTTCCGGATCTTTGTCGATCAGCCGGATGGCCAAATACCGTGATGAAGCTTTGGCCGATATGGGTTTGTCTTCCTTGATTTCTTTCCGGATAGCGCTGATTGATTTCTCCATCTCCTCTCCATAGTTGATATGGATGTGTCTGACCACAGGATCACGATCTTCATAAACTTCAATCACCTTGTCAAACAACCTGTTCAATCCCTTGCCTTTGCTTGCGGCGGTAGGTAAAATGGGGATCCCCATCATAGCCCCAAGCTCTTCCTTTTTCAGCTTCGCCCCCTCGGATAAAAGGTCGTCATACATGTTCAGGGCAATAACCACTTTGATATCCATGTCGATAAGCTGAGTGGTCAGGTACATGTTCCTTTCCAGGTTGGTGGAATCGATGACATTGATCACGATATCGGGAGTATGCTCTATAATGTAATTACGGGTAAAGAGTTCCTCCGGTGAGTAAGAGGCAAGAGAATAGGTCCCGGGTAAGTCAACCAGTTTAAATGTATAATCTTTCCGGGTAAATGTAGCGATTTTGGCATCTACGGTCACCCCGCTGTAATTTCCAACATGCTCGTTGGAATTTGTTACCCTGTTGAACAAGGTCGTCTTGCCGGAATTTGGATTTCCCACAAGAGCTATATGGATGTTTTTCCCCTTTTTATGAGCGGAGGTCTTCAAAACTTCCATATCGATGATCCCGTCAAAATTCTGAGGCGCAAATCCGTTCATCTCCTCAGGAGTAATCACCTCTATCAGGCTTGCTTCTGCACGCCGAAGCGATACATTATACCCTAAAAGCTGGTATTCGACAGGATCTTTTAACGGAGCATTTTTTAAAACAGTAATCTCCTTCCCGGCTACAAACCCCATTTCTGAAATCCGGCGACGGAAAGAACCATGTCCTAAAACTTTGGTTATGACAACTTTTTCATTTTCGCTGACCTCCGATAGACGCATCGAACAAATCTTATTAAGAATAAATAAAAATAGTTTACAAATATAACAATAGAATTGACAGTTGACAATTGACAGTTGAGGAAATTGATAATTCAGAATGACTTCAATATTATTCGTTATCAACTGTCAATTCTTAATAAGATAATAAGTTTGGTTTTGTTGTTAATAATAAATTCTCTCAACTAAGGTTAAAAAAATTAACTAAAATAAGTTAATTCGTAATTCGTAATTCCTAATTAACTATTAATCATTATCCATTATCAATTGCTTTATCTATCTTTGAATAACCATAATCTCCTAAATTCCTGCTAATGAAAACTGACAGTTTCTTTCTCCTTGGCATGTGCGGACTGCTTTCATCGGCTAATGTCCGGTCAAAAGAAAATCCTCAAACACCGCCTTTGCAGAAAAACCTCCCGAATATCGTTTTAATTCTTTGCGATGACCTGGGTTATGGCGATTTAAGTTGTTTTAGTGCCACCCGGTACAAGACGCCCAACCTTGACAAAATGGCCGCCACAGGAGTTCGCTTCACCAATTTCTACGTCTCTCAGGCTGTCTGCAGCGCCTCAAGAGCAGGATTGCTGACAGGTTGTTATTCCAATCGCGTAGGAATCGCAGGAGCGTTATCGCCTAATTCGGCAATCGGATTAAACCCGGAAGAAGAAACCATCGCAGAAGTACTTAAAAAGAGAGGTTATAAGACAGCAGCCTACGGCAAATGGCACGTTGGCCACCAAAAGAAATTCCTTCCCCTGCAGCAGGGATTTGATGAGTATTTGGGCCTCCCCTATTCGAATGATATGTGGAAATACAACCTGGATAACACTCCTGCAAAACCCGAAGTCAATGCAAAAAAAGCAGCTTATCCGCCTCTTTACCTGATTGAAGGAAATGAGAATATCCATGAGATCAAAACAATGGAACAACAGGCTCAACTGACAACCATGTATACCGGGAGGGCCGTTTCATTCATTAAGAAGAACAAAAACAACCCGTTCTTTATCTACCTTGCCAATTCCATGCCCCACGTACCGATCGCTGCTTCGTCTAAATTTAAAGGGAAGAGCGAGCAAGGCCTTTATGGAGATGTGATCATGGAAATTGACTGGTCAGTAGGCGAAATCATGAAGGAGCTTGAGAAAACTGGCCTTGACAAAAATACACTTGTCATCTTCACCTCGGATAACGGCCCTTGGCTCAATTACGGCAATCACGCAGGATCAGCCGGAGGCCTCCGCGAAGGGAAGGGATCCAGCTGGGAAGGCGGGCAAAGAGTTCCCGCCGTGATGAAATGGCCGGGAAAGATTCCTGAAGGAATTATCTGCAATAAAATGGCCTCAACGATCGACATTTTGCCGACGCTTGCCAACATCACCGATGCTCCTCTTCCAGCCAAAAAAATTGATGGAGTCAATATCCTTCCCCTGATGCTTGGCGATGAAAAAGCAAATCCAAGGGAGGTTTTCCTGTTTTACTACCGGGCAAACTGCCTTGAGGGAATCAGAAAAAATGAATGGAAACTGATGTTTGATCATAAGTCGCAAACTTATGAAGGATTTGCACCGGGCAACGACGGGAAAGCCGGGAAAGTTGCAATGGTGGATGTGCCTTTTGCATTGTATGATTTGCGTCGCGATCCGGGCGAACGTTATGATGTGAAGGATTCTTATCCGGAAGTAGTGGAAGAGCTTAAAAAGATTGTCAGCGAGGCCAGACAGGATCTTGGCGACGGCCTGCTCAACATCCAGGGTTCCGGTGTAAGAGAACCGGGCAAAGCTGAATAGGAGGCTTTAGGCTATAGACTATAGACTTTAGGTAAAGGGGCAATTCTAAGCTCGGATCCATAAAGGCTTCAGTCTTCAGCCTAAAGCCTTTTTTCCTACCTTTGCCGCATGGTCGAATTCTTTCATCATTACGGACTGTTTGGTCTTTTCCTTGCCGGAATACTTTCCGGTTCCATTTTCCCATTTAACTCCGAATCCGTTCTGACACTGCTTATTCTGGCTGGATTCAATCCCATGAGTTGCCTGATTGTGGCAAGTGTAAGCAATATGCTCGGAGGGATATCAATTTATTATCTTGGATATCTCGGAAACATTCACTGGATTGAAAAATATGCCAAAGTGAAAGAGGAAAAAATTCATGCCATACTTCCGAAGCTGAATCGATTTGGCCCTCCCATTGCCGCTCTGTCTTTTGTTCCCATCATCGGGGACGTAGTCATTCTTGGCCTTGGATTTTTCAGGATATCACCTGTTTTCACTACATTGTTTATGCTTGCAGGAAAGGTAATACGCTATGCATTTGTAATCTGGGCTTTAAAATTGATGATGTAAATTTCACTCCCAGGTTCACCCAATCACATAAATCCTTATTTTCGGATCATAATCTGATCTTATGAGAGTAGTAATACAAAGGGTCAAAAAAGCCTCTGTCACAATAGAAGAAAAAATCAAATCATCAATAGGCAAAGGACTTCTTGTTTTAGCGGGTTTTGAAAATGCAGATTCCGGCGAAGACCTGGAATGGATGGTGAAAAAAATCTCCCGGTTGCGGATCTTTGACGATGAAAATGGAGTCATGAACCTATCGGTTATGGACATCGAAGGGGAGATTCTGGTCGTCAGCCAGTTTACGCTTCATGCCAAAACGAAAAAAGGCAACCGGCCCTCTTACATTAATGCGGCCAGCCCGGACATTTCAATTCCATTATACAACCGTTTTGTCGATTCATTGAGTTCATCCATCAGCAAGGAAGTCAAAACCGGAGAGTTCGGCGCGATGATGAAAGTTGAATTGATCAATGACGGGCCGGTCACCATCATCATCGATTCCAGGAACAGGGATTTTTAAATAGTGAACAGTAATCAGTAAACAGTAATCGGTAAACAGTAATCAGACTTTCACGATGTGTAGTCCTAAAGTCTAAAGCCTAAAGTCTAATGTCTAAAGAAGAACTATCCTTACGCGACGCACAGGCCATTGTTCATGAATGGATCATGAAATACGGAGTCCGCTATTTCAGCGAATTGACCAACATGGCCATTCTGACAGAAGAAGCTGGCGAAGTAGCCCGCATTATCTCCAGGCGCTATGGCGATCAGTCATTTAAGAATGAGCAGGAGGCGAACGCGGATCTTGGCGATGAACTGGCCGATCTGCTTTGGGTACTGATCTGTATTGCCAACCAGACAGGAGTCGATCTGACGAAGGCTTTTCAAAAGAATATTGAAAAGAAAACCAGCCGTGACGAAAATCGGCATCTGAACAATGACAAATTGTTTTCGTGAAACTTTATCAATAATATAATAATTCCCTCCCGCATTTTACTCCGGAAAAACTTTAAATTACGTGACAATTGAAACAACAGATAAAATGAAATGGCTTCTGGAAAATATTGAGAGGAAGTTTTCTCCCGGTGAAGTGGAAGATTCTGTGAATCAAATAATCCTAAATTCACCGGATTTAAATCAAAGTGGAAATCTGGAACTGATTCTTTCATCCATTGATTTGACCATCCTTAGTGCCACCGATACGCGTGATCAGGCAGAAAAACTTGCAGCTGATGTAACCGCTTTTCAAATGCATTTCCCAGGTTTACCGAATGTGGCTGCCATTTGTACCTATCCTAATCTCACAGCAGTAATTAGAAAAAACCTGCTGATTCCAGAGGTCCGGATAGCAGCAGTGGCCGGGGGGTTTCCCTCTTCCATGACCTTCATTGAAGTGAAGGAGCTGGAAACACGAATGGCTGTAAACAAAGGGGCTGATGAAATTGATATCGTCATTTCAGTCAACGAATTTCTTTCGGCTAATTATTCAGAGATTACCAGGGAAATCGATCTGCTGAAGATAGCCTGCGGAAAAGCTCTTTTAAAAGTTATCATTGAAACAGGTGCACTGAAATCCTATGAAAATATATGGAGAGCGTCTTGGCTCGCCATGCAGACCGGAGCAGATTTCATCAAAACCTCAACCGGCAAACTGGAGCCGGCCGCGACTCCTGAAGCGGCCTGGATCATGTGTAATGCAATCAAAGAATTTCATAAGAAAACCGGTCGAAAAGTCGGCTTTAAAGCGGCAGGCGGAATTTCAGAAACTTCGGAAGCCATCAAATATGTGGCAATCGTAAAAGAGATCCTTGGAGAAGAATGGCTGAACAATAAGCTTTTCAGGATAGGAGCGAGCCGCCTTGCAAACAATGTTCTATCTGTAATAAAAAATAAACCGGTTGCATATTTCTAACTATTCTACTGCATCCTCATTTTAGGTTTAAAGTATAAAGGGAATCAGTTCGAACCAATTCACCTGATGAATGCTTTTTAATCAGTGTATTTCTCCCTTAGTTTAAAGTCCTACCGGAGACAGTCGAAGGAAACTTAAACTTAAAACAGAATGTAGCAAATCCGCTTATCACCCCTGTTACCGGATCAGCACAACACCGCATCAAAACATTAACACATCAAATCTATTTCTCTCTTGAAGTAATGTAATAGACATATTCCTGCATGGCCGTTTTTACAGATGATTCGGGGTAATCAGATAAAAGGTCCAGAGCTTTTTGGCTGTAGTCGTGCATAACTTGTTCTGCGTATTTGAAACCTCCTTTTGATTGGACAAATTCTGAGATTTCACGAAGATTGTCTGATGTTTTCTTATGACTGCGCACGATTCCCAGGATGCGGGACTTTTCGCCATTATGGCAATTGTTGAGGGCATAAATAAGAGGCAGCGTCAGCTTTTTCTCGCGGAGGTCATTTCCCGTTGGTTTTCCAAGAATATTTGATTTCTGATAATCGAACAGGTCATCCTTAATCTGAAAAGCAATACCGGCATATTCACCAAAAAGCTTCATCCGGTTTATCTTTTCAGGATCAGATGTAACCGAGCAAGTCCCAACCGCTGCACTGGTGGAAAGAAGCGAGGCGGTTTTTTTACGGATGATCTCGAAATAAACCTCCTCATTGATGTCTAGCTTACGTGCCTTTTCAATCTGCAAAAGTTCTCCTTCACTCATATCGCGTACCGAATCAGAGATGTGCTGAAGAACATCGTAATCCTTGTGCTCAATGGTCCAGAGCAGTCCTTTTGCCAGAATGAAATCACCTACAAGGACAGCAATTTTATTTTTCCAGATTGCATTTACAGATAAGAATCCTCTGCGTTGAAAAGATTCATCCACAACATCGTCGTGTACCAGCGTGGCCGTGTGAAGCAGTTCAACAGTAAGGGCCGCATGAAAGGTCCTTTCATTAAAAACTCCATTGAGTTTGGCCGCCAGAAAGACCATCATCGGACGCATTTGTTTCCCTTTTCGCCTCAGGATATAATTGATAATTGAATTAAGCAAAGGAAGATCTGATTTTGTTGACTTTTGGAAAAAAGGCTCAAATTGCTTTAACTCCTCGGCTATAGGCTGCGTTATTAGTCCGGTAGATACCATTTTATTTTTTTTACATTCCCTTGCTGCTCAAAGGTAAGAAAATATTTAAATACTGTTTGTATAGGTTCTAAATTATAAAAATATTTTAGCTGCGAAAACACAAGCGCCAATTATCACATATGATTTTATATCATATATTTAACATTGATTTGAGACTAAAATAATCCGTAGAAACCCCCTTTTTTCGACTTTTTGAATAGTTTGTTTATAAAATTATATATTCATATATTTGCACATCAAAATAAAACTTTATTATTACCCTTTTCACTTTATTAAAATGAACTATTCAGAAATTGATATTGAAAAATTACCGATGGCAGCTGAAATGCTAAAGGCGATTGCTCATCCGATGCGAATTGCTATTGTCGGTTTTCTTGACGGGGGAGTTAAACTTACTGTAACTGAGATTCATGAAAGACTGGGGATCGAACAGTCCACCACTTCACATCATTTGGGTATCCTGAAAAACAAGGGAGTACTTGGTTCGAAGCGTGACGGAAAAAACACCTATTATTTTCTCAAACATAAAGAGTTAAACGGTCTCCTCGATTGCATAGAAAAGTGTTCCTGTGAAAATTGAGAATCATTCCTGATAATATAATTAGCCGGCAAGAAAATTTCTGCCGGCTTTTTTATTAATTTTATATCGAATTGAAATAGAATTTTAAGATGGACCGTCTTTTCCTGCTTGATGCATATGCTTTAATTTACCGTTCCTACTTCGCCTTTATCAATGCCCCAAGAATCAATTCAAGAGGGCTGAATACTTCAGCCATGCTCGGTTTTGTCAATACCCTGGAGCAACTTTTAAGAACGGAGAACCCTACGCACATCGGAGTAGCCTTCGATATGAAAGGGCCTACCTTCCGCCATGAGGCTTTTGAAAGTTATAAATCTCAAAGGGAATCCATGCCTGAAGATATCCGAACAGCCATCCCATGGATCAGGAAAATCATAAGAGGATACAATATTCCAATTATTGAGAAGGAGGGTTTTGAGGCAGATGATGTGATCGGAACAATGGCCAAAACTTATGAAAGACAAGGCTTCCAGGTTTATATGGTAACCCCTGATAAGGATTACGGACAGCTCGTATCGGAAAACGTCTTCATCTACAAACCTAACCGAATGGGGAACGGCATTGAAAAATTGGGGCTAAAGGAAATTTGCGAAAAATACAAGATTAAGAATCCATCACAGGTTATAGACATTTTAGGGTTAATGGGTGATTCCTCGGACAATATTCCCGGATGTCAGGGAATAGGACCTGTTACGGCAGAGAAGCTTGTAGGAGAATTCGGGAGTGTGGAGGCAATTTACCAGAATATCGATAAGGTTAAAGGTAAAGTTAAAGAAAATCTGCTGAATTGTGAGAAAATGGTGAGGATGTCGCGTCACCTGGCAGAAATCATTTTGGATGTGCCATTGGACTACAAGCCCGAAGACCTTGTACGAAAAGCCCCCAATGCTGCAGCCTTAAGTGAAATTTTCAATGAATTGGAATTCAGAGCGCTTGCTGAAAGAGTTTTGGGCGCTAATTTTGAGAAGCCGGCTCCTGCCCCACCACCAACAGAGCAAGGTTCTCTTTTCAGTTTGCAGGAACAGATGTCTTCCCATACATACCGGAAGGAGGAACAGGAAAGCATTTATTCGACGGAGCATAAGTATCATTTGGTGAATAATCAGGTAGAGCGCTTGCTGCTTATCAGTGAATTATCCAAAGTCCATGAATTCACCTTTGATACAGAAACCTCAGGGATTGATCCCAACGCGGATGATTTGGTAGGAATGTCTTTTGCTTTTAAAAAAGGAGAAGCATATTATATACCAATGCCGGCTAATCAAAAAGAGGCCGGTTCAAACGTACAGGAATTTAAGGATGTTTTTGCAGATGAAAAGATATTGAAAATCGGGCAAAACATAAAATTTGATATCCTTTTTCTTTCAAAATACGGAATTGAAATTAAAGGGGAATATTTTGATACTATGGTTGCTCATTACCTCATTCAGCCTGAACTCCGTCACAATCTGGATTACTTGAGCGAAATTTATCTTGGATACAAGAAAGTCCCTACGGAGGAACTGATCGGGAATAGGGGCAAGAACCAATTATCGATGCGGACAGTAGAGCTTGAAAAAATTAAGGAGTATGCTTGTGAAGATGCAGACATAACTTTCCAGCTTAAGCCGATTCTCGAAGCTGAAATGCAAAAATCAGGAGTGAATAAACTATTCAGGGAAGTGGAAATGCCTCTCCTGAAGGTTTTGATCAGTATGGAAATGGCTGGTCAGAAGATCGATGTAAAAGCCCTGGAAGAGTATGCAGTGGTTTTAAAAGAGCAGATAAACAAGCTGGAGAAGGAAATTATCGGTTTGGCCGGTGAATCATTCAACATCTCCTCTCCCAGACAGCTCGGTTATATCCTGTTTGAAAAGCTACAACTTGATCCGAAAGCGAAAAAGACCAAAACGAAACAATACTCAACAGGTGAGGATGTCCTCTTAAATTTGGCAGACCGGCATCCGATTGTAGAAAAAATCCTCGGGCACAGAGGACTCAAAAAACTTCTTTCTACTTATGTAGAATCCTTGCCTAAAATGATCAATCCTGAAACGGGAAAAATTCACTCATCTTTTAATCAGACTGTTGCAGCTACTGGCAGATTAAGTTCCAATAATCCGAATCTTCAGAATATTCCAATCAGGGATGAGAATGGACGCGAAATCCGCAAAGCTTTTATTCCAAGCAGTGAGAACCATCTTTTTCTTGCAGCTGACTATTCCCAGATTGAACTTCGCATCATGGCTGCGCTTTCAGGAGATAAAGTCATGACCGAGGCTTTTACCAAAGGCGAAGATATTCATGCAGCAACGGCTTCACGGATTTTCAATGTACCGTTGGATGAGGTGACAGGTGATATGAGACGGAAGGCAAAAACTGCCAATTTTGGAATACTATACGGGATCTCGGCTTTTGGATTAGCACAGAGATTGAATATTCCAAGAAATGAAGCCAGGCAACTCATTGACGATTACTTCGCCAATTTTGCTCAGGTAAAGGAATATATGGACAAACAACTAATCCTGGCCCGGAGAAGAGGTTACGTCGAAACAATTCTTGGAAGGAGGCGATACATTGCGGATATCAACTCCGCCAATGCATCGGTAAGAGGCTTCGCTGAAAGAAATGCCATCAATGCACCGATACAGGGTTCAGCGGCCGATGTGATAAAAATTGCGATGGTTAACATAGCGGCCCGATTTGAAGAAAAAGGTATTACTTCAAAACTCATTCTTCAGGTACATGATGAATTGGACTTTGACGTATATAAACCGGAACTGGAGGAAGTAAAGAAAATTGTAAAGCAGGAAATGGAGAATGCCGTGAAATTACCAATCCCTCTTCTGGTGGAAATGAATGCAGGTGAGAACTGGCTGCAGGCTCACTGAGACCTTTTCCTATAGCCTTCAGTCTAAAGCCTAAAGCCTAAAATGTCAGATCAGCTTTAGCAGCATTTACAGCTGAAATAAGATCCTCAGGATTGATTTTAATCTGCAATCCGCGCATACCGGCACTTATGTAGAGGAAAGGATAAATAAAAGCGGATTCATCAATGAAAACAGGATAGTTCTTTTTCATTCCAAGAGGAGAACATCCTCCCCTGATATAACCTGTTAGGGGTTCAAGATCCTTCATTTTTATCATGGCCGCTTTTTTGTTTGAGCTGACCACCGCTGCTTTTTTAAGATCAATTTCTTTGCCTCCGGGAATGATACAGACAAAGATTCCGTTTCGGTCACCCTCAAGAACCAGGGTTTTGTATATCTTTTCCAACGGAAGGCCTGCTGTTTCGGCTAAATGGATTGCACTAAGATCATCCGGATCAACATCATACGCTACAAGTTCGTAATCCATCTTAAGCCGGTCCAGTATTCTTGCTGCATTAGTTTTCTTCATGATCAATTAATAACCGGAAATTTTCATGTACAGCCTCATTGTATTTAGCCATTGATCCGGCCTTTTTAATTCTTTTTAGTGTCTTATGAGGATCTGGAAATGAATAACCAAAATAACTCCAGAATTTTAACATTTTCAATAGCAAATGACTCTTTCCACTCAACAATTTTGAATAATCATCAAAAATCAAATCGTGGAATTGCTTCAGAAGCGTTGCCCTGTCTTCAAATTGTGCATCTTCTTTGATTTCAGATGGCAAAAATGGATTTTTAAGAATTCCGCGGCCAATCATCCATGTTGTTTTATTTTTAAACAAAGAATCGAGCCTGTTGAAATCATCTCGGGTTAGAATATCTCCGTTATAAACCAGGGGATTCTTACTTAGCCGTGCGGCATGAATAAAAACTTCCGGATCAGCCATTCCCTTGTAAAGCTGTTTTGCAGTTCTTGGATGAAGAATGACTTCATGCAAGGGGAATTGATTTAAAATAGAAATTACAGAAAAAACCTCATCAGATGATAAAAAACCCGATCGCAATTTAATAGAAATCAGACAGGGGGAGAGCTTTGGGAAAGACTCGGAAAGGATATTTTCAATTTTTTCAGGTGAAGATAGCAAGCCTGAACCCATACCCTTGTTGGTTACCATGGGATAAGGACAACCGAGATTCCAGTTAATTTCAGTATGACCTGAATCGATCAGAAGTTTGGAAAGGAAGAGGATATCCTCAGCATTACCAGCCATAATCTGTGGAATAAGATGGTAATTCCTGTTTATTTGGGGAGAGAGATCACGTAAATGGGAATTTTTAACCGTGCCATCATTCTGGCGAACAATATAAGGAGCAAAATATTTATCAACATTCCGGAATACTTCCGCATGAGCTTTCCTGTACACCGCATCCGTTGACTCCTGAAGCGGAGCGAAATATATTACCGGAACATTCTTTAAAATCATATGAGCAAATTTAATCATAATCAACCAATAAAAAACAACTTCAATGTCTTCGCATTCATAATTAAGGGTCTTTGCTTATTTACTATATTTGCAAAGTGAAAAATCAGTTATATGTCGACTGCGGAAAAAAATTACCCTCTAAAAACAAAAACTGCTTCCCATAATAATCAGAAAGGGCATTCGCAGGTTTATAGAGATACCCAGAAGAGTAAACTGATCATCCCTAAAAAAACATTCGATGCCAATACCACAAGAGTATTGCCCCGGATTGATCAAAGAGACAGGGATCAGGAAGTTCAAAATACCTATCATAATAAAGAGCAACAATCCCTCCGTTCCACACCCGATTCACTGTGGAATATTTATACCGGTAATCCCGGATATTACAGCGCTGAAGGAGATACGATTGGTTTTGGTAACGTAGAATTCCTTTCAGATTCTCTTTTCCGGGAACAAATACGTACCTCTACAGAAAAATCGACCAAACCTTATGGTTTAGAGGGTAAAATCCTGAGCTTTCAACGAGAGGATTGGTTGTTGGGAATTCTTTTACTGGCATGGATACTTTTTGCATCGGTAAGGGTCGGATTCAATAAATATCTTGATCTGCTGATGGGTAGTATGGTTAAGGTGAGCGAAGCAACAAGACTTTACGGCGAACGGGGATACAAAAAACTATATGGCGCCATCCGGCTTAATTTCATTTTCTACCTGATTGTTCCTCTTTCTGTATATCAGATCCTGCATTTTTTTCATGTAAATATACCCGGATTACCTGGAATATTGTTTTTCCTGCTATTATTTATTTGCATCAATGGGTTCTTCTTACTCAAGAATCTAATCTATCATGCAGTAGGCACCGTCATTATGCTTGAAGAAGAAATTGATGAGTCGACCTTCAACATGTTTCTGTTTTATAAAGCATTAGGCCTATGCTTATTGCCTATTGCCACTATTCATGCCATTGAGCAAAGAGTCACTATCGTGACCGTGTACATTATGATGTTCCTGATCGCTGTATTTTATTTTGTTTCAATCATCAGAAGTATTTATATAGGAAATCGAAAAGGCATTTCAATTTTCTATTTGATTTTGTACCTTTGTCTCCTTGAAATCCTACCACTGTTTTTGATTTTTAAAATCATGACAATGGGATAAAGAGAAAGAAGAAAATAGAAATTTATAAAAGCCAATAATTTGAAAATAAGGAAAATATTAGTTTCTCAGCCGGAACCGAACTTTGCCAATTCACCTTATTATGATTTGGCTGTTAAAAATAACCTGAAAATCGATTTTCGTCCATTTATTCAGGTAGAACCGGTATCTGCCAAAGATTTCCGAAAGGATAGGATTAATATTCTCAGTCATACAGCCGTTATTTTTACGAGTCGCACTGCAATTGATCATTTTTTCAGGCTTGCACTGGAATTGAGATTAACCATTCCCGATACGATGAAGTATTTTTGCATTTCTGAAGCCACCGCCTTTTATCTTCAGAAATACATCGTTTACAGGAAACGTAAGATATTCTTTGCAAACGGGAAATTTACCGATTTGATCGATGTTCTTTCAAAGCATAAGGAAGAGAATTTTCTGATTCCTCTGTCGGATATTCATAAGGATGAAATTCCGGTCCTTCTTGAACAGGCAAAGATAAATTATACACAGGCAATCATGTACCGCACGGTCAGCAGCGATTTATCTGACCTAAAAGATGTGAATTATGATATCCTGGTATTCTTTAGTCCTTCAGGAATAAAATCCTTATTGCAGAATTTCCCTGATTTTCTACAGGGGGAAACTAAAATTGCCACCTTTGGCCCTGCCACGGCACAAGCGGTAAAGGATGCCGGGTTAAGGCTTGATATTGAAGCACCGGTACCCGAAGCCCCCTCCATGACCATGGCACTGGAAAAATTTATTGTAGAGTTCAATAAGAACAACAAATAAAAGGTTTTTAGGCTTTAGACTGTAGGCGTTAGATCTGGGTACCTGCAGTTTAAAGCCCCTAAGGAATGATCTGAAACAAGCTCTTTGTAGATGTAGACTATAGGCATCAGGCACAAAGCTTTCTGATCTAAAGCCTTCAGCCTAAAGTCTAAAGCCTGAAAAATGGATTCTTTAATCTTCAGTAAGAAAGAAAAACTCTGTAGCCAAAAGGTAATTGGTGAAATGTTTATTTCTGGTAATTCTTTCCTTTGTTATCCTTTAAAAATCATCTGGAAAATGTCTCCGGAATTCCTCATATCCTCTCCGGTTCAGACAGCTTTTAGTGTACCAAAGAGAAATTTCAAAAAGGCACACGACAGAAATTATCTTAAAAGAAGGATGAGGGAGTCATACCGTCTTCATAAGCATCAGCTTTATGAATCAGTAAATTCCAAAGAAGAAAAATTGGCTGCGATGATGGTCTATATTGGCAAAGAAAAACTCCAGTACAAAGAACTGGATATAGCAATGGATAAAGCTATTAACCGTCTGAAAAAGGAAATCCAGTAGAGACGCGATTTATCGTGTCTTCAGATCGTGTCTTCAGTAGAGATGTCTTCAGCAAAGATGTCTTCAGTAGAGACGCGATTTATCGCGTCTCTATCTGCACCTATTTTCCCAGTAATTCAGCCAGTTTCTGACCAAGTGCTTCTCCACTTAAGTTTTTAGCAATTATTTTCCCGTCTTTATCCAGCAATAATGAGGAGGGAATTGACTGAATTCCGTATTTTAAAGCTACTTCACTTTGCCAGTACTTCAAATCCGAAACATGAAGCCATGTTAGGTTGTCATCTGCGATGGCCTTAACCCAGGAAGCTTTTTCCTTATCGAGTGAAACACCGATGATATCAAATCCTTTATCTCTAAACTTATTATAAATGGCTACAACATTTGGGTTCTCGCGACGGCACGGTTGACACCAGGAAGCCCAGAAATCAACCAGCACAATCTTGCCCCGCAGAGACGATAAAGACAGAGGCTTTCCTTCAGGAGTGCTCAGAGTAAAGTCCGGTGCTTGTGCTCCTACTTCAGTCACTCGCAAGCGATCAGCAGTTTTTTTCAATTCTGTTATATAGATGGATGACTGAATAGAGGGATCTAAAAATTTAACCAAAGTATCAACATCATGTGCAGTCAGTTCCTGTGAAAACTGCATTAAGGCGACCAAAGGAGAAACGGTAGATTTGGGATGCTCACGAATAAAATTTCGGAAATAAACCTTCTGATTTTGCATCATGGCTTCATAATCGGCCTTGACCCGATTCATTGCAGTTTCATCACCTTTACGCTGAGCTTCCATGTAATTCTGCTGAAGTTCACCGGTCGCTTTGGTCGTATTCAACATCTCGCCCGTAAGAATTGAAAACTCTACATTTGATTTTGAACCTTTTACTTCAGTTTTATTAAGACTATCCATGTTTGCCTTAATGTAGATGGTTCCGTTTTCTGCAAAAAACTGTGCTACCGGCTGATGAGTGTCAAGGGCTACAACCCGGAATTCAGGAAGATCAGTCTTCCCCTTCAGCTCAAAACTTCCTTTCTCAATTTTTGTTGAATCTTCAGTCACTAAACGTCCATCTACGTACTTAAGCAAATTGACAAATCCACTGTCCTTGCCCTGAATTTTCCCATGAATAACAAATCCATCCTGCCTTGCACAGGAGAACAATCCGGACAATACCAAGAATCCAAGAAGAAGATTTTTCATAATTGAGAATTTTTTTCCTTTAAAAGGAAATTCGTAAAGGACAAAGATATGAAAACAACAGATTTAAAAAAATTTAATCGTTGTCGATGGATTTGTAATATGCCTGCAACAATTTCCCGGCTGCAGCAAAAGAACTCAGCTGATCGGATAATACCAGGTGTTCGTATTCGGAAATTTTATGTCGCACCAAAGTATTGCGATAGAAATTATTTTTTAAACTTTCATTTATTGTTTCGTACATCCAGTATTTGGATTGGTCATGACGGTTTTGTTCAAAAAAGTGGCTTTCCCTTGTCATCAATACATAGTCCGATATAGTACTCCAAACCTCAGGCACTCCGGCATGTGTTTTGGATGAACAGGTTAATACCCGGGGAATCCAGCCCGAAGGAGAGGGAGGAAAGAGATGAAGGGCATTTCTGAATTGTGCTGCGGCTAAATTAGCCCGGTCAATATTGTCTCCATCAGCTTTATTGATTACGATGGCATCAGCCATTTCCATGATTCCACGTTTAATCCCCTGGAGTTCATCACCGGCACCGGCAATCTGAATTAAAAGAAAAAAATCCACCATGGAATGAACTGCAGTTTCCGATTGACCTACTCCTACAGTTTCTATAAAAATAGTATCAAAACCGGCAGCTTCACATAAAATCAGTGTCTCACGGGTTTTTCTGGCCACCCCCCCAAGAGACCCCGCTGAAGGACTAGGTCTGATGTAAGCGGAAGGATTGGAAGAGAGCTCTTCCATTCGCGTTTTATCTGCAAGGATCGAACCTTTGGTCCGTTCTGAACTTGGATCGATAGCAAGAACAGCCAATTTCCCGCCATTTTTGGTTATTTGTTTCCCCAGCGCTTCAATGAAGGTACTTTTCCCCGCTCCGGGCACCCCGGTAATTCCAAGTCTGACAGACTTTCCCGAGAAAGGAAGGCACTTTATAATAATATCCTGAGCCAGCTTCTGATGATCGGGCTTTTTACTTTCTATAAGAGTTATTGCCTGACTGAGTAACGAAATACTTCCACTTCTGATTCCATTGAAATATTCATCAACGGATAATAATGGTCTTTTGCTTTTCTTCAGAAATCTCTTTACAGAATCTTCATTCACCATATCAGGTCTTTCAATACCGGCATTTACATTTAATCCAATGTATTTAGGATCATTTTCATGATGATAGACAGGATCCTTTTGACTCATTTGAATAGTTTTCTGCGAAATTACTATTTTTTAAGATTCATAAGAGAATTAAAGAGGATGTCCAAAAAGTCTGTTTCCGATCCATTGCCGTCAACTTTAGTTGACGGTACAAGGCTAAAAAAAGATGGCTTTAGCCACATTTTTACCATGTAAAATGTGGCTAAAGCCAAATAAAACAGCAATTTACACCCTCTAAATGAGTAGAAATACTGCTGTAATATAGAAAGCAGAATATGAATTTACTTATTTCTGAGTGGTCTGATTTGATGTCTCTTCCTTTTTCTTTACGGTCCCCGCAACGGCTAACGTTACGGTTGATTGTGAAGGATCGTTCGAAATGATGGTAACTGTTTTATTCTGCATTCCTTCTTTTCCCCGTGAATCAAAAGATACCTTTAAATCGGTGCTTTGTCCCGGTTTAACAAGATTTGATCCGGTATTGGCGGCCGTACAGCCGCATGAACCTTTTGTGCTCCGGATTAAAAGATCACGTTTCCCTTTATTCATAATCTTAAAAACGTAATCAACTTTCTGCCCTTCGGTAATTTCACCAAACTGGAAAGTTTTGGAGTTAAATTCAATTTTAGGACCATTAGCCAATTCGGAAGCGCTCATTTTAGAAAAATCTTCTTCGATGGTTGCCCTTACAGTTAAGCCAAAATTTGGATTATCCTTCCCGTTGAGTAATAAATAGATCCGATTCATCTGATCGCCATAGTCAGTCTTCTGATTGCCGTCCCAGGAAATCAGAAAATATCCTTTCTTTTTGGGTTGAACTGTTTCCGGGACAGCTTTTATTTTAACATAGGACGGCAGAAATTTATATCCGATGGTTACAGGTTCAGTGCCTGGATTATAGAAAAAAAGAGTATCGGTCTTGATTTCATTATCTTTTATTTTAACAAAATCCATGTAGTTGCTTTTCATCCGTAACAAACTAAGATCGCTCGGATACATTTCCTCAATGGTCTTCACATGAGGAAGCACTTCCCCCGAAATGGTCAATACCCGGGTTGAGTTAGGTACATTGGCAAAAACGGTAATTGATTTTGTAAAAGCTCCCGGACGGTTTTTAGGATCATAGGAGACCTTAATAAGTCCTGATTTACCTGGCAAAATAGGTTCTTTAGTCCATTCAGGAGCCGTACATCCACAGGAGGCGTTGGCAGATGAAATCACCAGAGGTACTTTCCCCATGTTTACAAAATTAAATACATGAACTGCCGGTCCGGCATCTTCAGAAATCTTGCCAAAAAGGTGATCCATTTTGTCAAATTTAATTTCAGCCACACCCTGGGCATTACTTTCATAGTAATAACCCACAAAAAGAAGGAAAGTCAATAAGGCAAATAATTTCTTCATAATCGTAAAAGCAAATTAAATGAATGAAATAAATTTAAATATTTTGTTCATTACCTTCAAATATATAAAAAAACTGTTAAAAAAGAAAAAAAATATAACATTCATTACTCGGGGAAAAATACATCAGAAAACCTGTTTTTCATCTCCGAACAGAACTCCCATATTCCTCGCCTTGGTTATGAGTGAATCCATCGGATCAACCAGGCGCAATTTATTCCCAACTTCTTTTAGATCTATGGTATCCAGAACTCCCCCGCGGATTGTTACCATTTTACCGTACTCACCTTCTGCAATAAGCTCCGTGGCATAGGCGCCATAACGGGTTGCAAGAATGCGGTCGGTTGCGGAAGGGCTTCCCCCTCGTTGGATATATCCTAACCTCGTTTCCCTGGCTTCTACCCCGGTATTTTTCTGTATTTTATCCACCAGGTAAGCTGCTGCATTGATGTTATCCGGCTTTTCAATTCCTTCTGCAACCACTACGATCGCGGAGGTCTTCCCCTTGGAAAATCTTTCCACAATACTCCGGCACACATTTTCCACTTTATATTTTATCTCAGGAATAAGTATAATATCGCCTCCTCCGGCCATTCCCGCGTACAATGCAATCCAACCCGCGTGGTGCCCCATCACTTCAATGACCATCGCCCTCTGATGGGAGTTGGCCGTGGAGTGAAGACGGTCAATGGCGTCTGTTGCAATACTTACCGCAGAGTCAAAGCCAAAGGTAATATCGGTACCAAATACATCATTATCGATCGTTTTAGGTATACCGATGATATTAAGACCTTCTCTGGCAAGCAGATGAGCAGTTTTCATGGTTCCGTTTCCCCCGATGCAGATTACGCAATCCAGACCGAGTTCCTGGTAATTGCTCTTAATCAGTTCGGGTTTGTCATTAAAATCCTCCCCTTTTTCAATTTTGAAAGGTTTTTCTCTTGAGGTACCCAGGATGGTTCCACCAAGAGTAAGAAGCCCGGACAATTTGGTTTCATCAAGATAGACATATTCTTTGTGGATTAAACCACTGAAACCCGCTGTAAATCCTATCACTTCCATCCCGTGCTTTACAATGGCCGTTTTCCCGACACCTCGTATCGCAGCATTCAATCCAGGACAATCTCCTCCAGCTGTCAGTATAGCTATCTTTTTTCCCATTATTTTCGTTTCAAAATATGATAAACAAACTAAACACTTAAGCAAAATTAATATAAAAAAGTCAGGTTAATAATTCATCCTGATTATAAAAAGCAGTTTCGGAAAACAAGGATGAACCTTTTAAATATCTAAGTAATGAGAACAAATTGACGTCTGTCTTACATTCATTTTATCATTTAACAATAATATACTTAAATTTCACATGGACTTTCCTCGTATTAAGTCCGTATTTGGTCCGTACCAGGTTCGTCCCGGCTTTTTTAAAGAGAACATACATAATATAACAAAAAGGAATCCATTTCTAAAATAAAATTCGTCAATCTAAGATACGTCGTAATTTTATTTCATATACTTATCTGGAAAGCCATCGTTGAAATATAGTGAAAATAAGACAGCTATAGTTAAAAAAATAAATTCTGCTGATAATAAATCGTCAAAATAATTTTTATAAATTAATTTGTAGTTACATTAAAATATTTAAAAAGAAATTTGAAATTTGTATTCTTAATTTAACGTATTATTTCCTTAACCTGTTTCAATAGTATTATATTTTTAAACTAAAGAATTTACCGATGAAAAGTTATGGCATTTTATTGATTGCTTCTGTTTTTCTTTTGACAAGCTGTGGTACTCAGCCTAAAAAAACACAGGAAAAATCGGAGGCGAAAGACAGTGTGAAAAGCGCTGCTTGTTGTGATCAGAGTTCGTTGAATACACTCTCCGATGCAGAAAAAGCACAGGGATGGATCCTGATGTTTGACGGAAAGAGCAACACCGGATGGAGAGGTTACAATAAACAGGATTTCCCTGTAGCCTGGAAGGTCGACGAGGGCACTCTTCACCTTACCGGTTCAGGTAAAGGAGAAGCAGGTGCATCCAATGGCGGCGACATAATTTTCGGCAAAAAATTCGCCAATTTCGATCTGAAATTGGATTGGAAAATTTCAGAAGGCGGCAACTCAGGTATTTTTTATCTTGCCCAGGAAGTCCCAAAATGGGAAATCTATAGAACCGCCCCTGAGATGCAGGTTCTTGATAATGACCGTCATGTGGATTCTAACCTTGGTAAAGACGGCAACCGTAAAGCCGGTTCCTTATATGATTTAATCCCTGCAAAACCACAGAACGCAAAGCCTGCAGGAGAATGGAATTCAATTGAAATTATCTGTTACCAGGGTACAGTCGTTCACAAAATGAATGGCGAAACAGTGCTTGAATATCATCTCTGGACCCGTGAATGGAATGAACTGGTTAAAAACTCCAAATTCCCCGCATTGAATCCTGATTGGGCCAATGTCGCAAAAGAAGGTTTCATCGGTTTACAGGATCATGGAAATGATGTATGGTATCGCAACATCAAAATCCGTCCTTTGTAATTTGAATTCTTAATTCTAAATTATTCTGGCGTGCGAATTTCACGAATTAAAGACGAATTTACACGAAAGCTCTTAATTAATTCCTTGATGGGTATTTAAGGAGTTCGTGTAAATTCGTAACAAATTTGTGAAATTCGTTTTAAGTAGGATCATAACCTGATTCATTCAATATTTTTTGATAATCCTTATCTGCCATTAGTTTAGAAAGCTTCACCCTGGGATGACGGCCCATGTATTTCCTTACAATCTGCCATCCTAACCATACCCCTGTTTTTCCTGGTGATTCAGAAGAAAAACTGTTTGTGAAAGGACCTGGACCAGTAAATCTTCTGATATTCATGCGATCGTTGTTAAAGAGCAGCTTGTTTTCTACAAGAAAAGTCCACATAGCGCTCTCATGATCTTTACACCATTTAATTTTCACCGGGGGATATCCGATTTTTAAGTAATCAGGTTCATCGGGATAAACTGCATCAAGAAAATACATTAACTTCCCCTGGCTTATCATCACCGATAAAAGATTATCTTCCCCATCCAATTGAAATTCAGATAGAGCCCACGCATATAGTGCATCAGTTGGAATTTTTTCAGGAGTCATATTAATTTTCTTGTAATCCGGCAAAGAAAGCATTCGATAAAACCGGGAACCACTTCCAAGATAATTGTCCAGGCTGATTCCAAGAGCGTCCCGGGTTGTTATCATCGACTGATTAAACCCCGAAATAATGGTATAAACTTTGGGTATCGGCCTCCCCGGAAAATAATATTCATAATATCTTAATGCCAGCTGCAATTTTTCTTCAAGCCAGCGAATATCATTAAAAACTGAATCGACTTTAGTCTTTGTCTGTGATGTAACACTATCACTCAAAAATTGCTGTAGATAGGAAGGGTATGATTTATCATTGGGATCACCTAACGCAAGAATATCTTTATTATAAACAGAATAAAAATCACCATAGATTCTTTTAAGGATTGGAAGGAGGGAGTCGCTGTTGGCTGGAGTGACGTTAAATAAATCCCTATCCAATCTTAATATGCTAATATTTAGCTTTATAGATGAAATGTCAGGCTTTGTTGTGCTTCGCCTGCAGCTTATAGCAATAAACAGAAAGAGAATTATAAAACAGAACCATTTATTCATAAATTATGCAAACATTAATTAAATTCCATTGTTTAACTTAATTGGTAAAAGTACAAAATCGGTTCAAATGAAAATCTTAAAATCGTTAACCATGAAAAAACTATTTTTTTTGAGCTTATTGCTATTATCTTATCTGATTGGCTTGGCTCAGGACACAATTCCTAATCCGCGAAATACACCAACCCGGATCACCAATCCTGATCAGTTATCTGTTCCGAAACAACCAACTTCCCCAAGCCAGTTGACTATTCCAAATCAGCAATCCACTCCGAACACACAAAATTCTCCAAATCAACAGAATGTTCCGGTTCAACCAACTGCTCCTCAACAGGCAAACCCGGTTCAGCCTTCCGGCACATATCAGCCGGCTCAGTCAACTGTTCCTGGTACTGAACAACAGAATAAGCCGAAAGTATCACAGCCAAACATTCAGAGTTCCGGATATCAGCCAATGTCTGATATACCCAGGATTGGGAACAAAATGGTCAGATTTGCATTTATAGCCAGCCCACAGGTGACCTGGTTGACTTCCGGATCAAAATTAACAAAAAGCAACAAGAATCGGCTGGGATTTGCATATGGTATAGAAGGTGACGTCTTTCTTGCTTCAGACAGGTATTCTTTATTGACAGGTTTTGTTATAAGTTCTGTCGGTGGAACTCTGGAATATGAAACCCCTTTCAGATTCAATGGATCAGCTGACCAACTGCCAGCAAAAACAAAAGTTGATTACTTCCTGCGTTACATTGAAATTCCACTTGCAATCAAGCTTCGTTCAAAAGATTTTAACAGCATGAGGTTCTTCGCTCAGTTCGGGCTGAATACCTGGATGAATATCAAGGCAAAAGGCTCTACCTCTGATGGTTCTTTCGATAAAGACATGATAAATGATGAGGTTAGATTCTTTGCTTTAGGATTAAATGTAGGCGCAGGAGTGGAATATGACCTGGGTGATAAAAATTCAATTACAGGCGGAATAATCTACTCGGGAAGCTTTAATGATGTAACCAGTAATTCGGATATCAGCGACAAAACAACGATTAATTCTTTACGGATCAGACTCGGATTTATTTTCTAATTTTGAGCGCTGTAAAGAATGTAAAAGTTAGATGAAAATAGCACTTGCCCAATTAAATTATCATATAGGTAATTTTACTGAAAATCGTGATAAAATAATTGAAAACATAAATAAAGCACGAAATCAAGGTGCCGAATTGATTGTGTTTTCAGAATTGGCAGTCTGCGGATATTATCCCAATGACTTACTTGAAAGGCATGAATTTATTGATCGCTGTATTGAAACCATTCAGGAGATTGCCGTCCATTGTAAAGGTATAGCAGCATTAGTTGGGAGTCCAAGTATTAATCCAAGCCCCAAAGGTAAAATGCTTTTTAATTCCGCCTATTTTCTTAATGAGGGGAGGATTGAAAGCATTCACTCTAAGACACTATTACCTACTTATGATATTTTCGATGAATACAGACATTTTGAACCAAATGATGAATTTCAACTGATAAATTTCAAGGGAATAAAGTTAGCGGTCACTGTTTGTGAAGATCTTTGGTTTAATCAACCCGTTCTAAGCGCTTTCGGGAGAGAGTATCTATATTCGAAATGTCCGATGGATGAATACGCCGGACAAAATCCGGATATCGTTATTAATCTTTCAGCCTCACCTTTTTCCTATAATCAGAAGAAGCTGAGAGAAGAAATTCTGATCAACAACGCAAAAAAATATGATGTACCGATTATCTATGTAAATCAGGTAGGTGCTCAAACGGAGCTCATCTTTGACGGTGGGTCTTTGTTTATTGACCGCAATGGGAAAATAAAGGAGGAAATGTCCTATTTTAAACCTGATTTTGCAATTATCGACACACTGGACTCTTCCTCAACACCTACACTTCAATCCGGTACAGAAACAATTGAAAAAATTTATACCGCCCTTATCCTGGGAATCAAAGATTATTTTGCAAAAAATGGCTTTACCAGGGCTACGCTGGGTCTTTCTGGTGGAATTGATTCGGCTGTAACTCTTGTCCTTGCCAAACAGGCTCTTGGAGCTGAAAATATTCACGTTCTGCTGATGCCTTCAAAATATTCATCCAATCACTCAGTTGAAGACGCAGTAGCACTTGCCAGGAATCTTGATATTAAGTATGACACGCTTAAAATACACGATATTGTTCAGTCTTTCGACCAAACGCTGGCGCCGGTTTTCCGGAACCTCCCTCACGATATTGCTGAAGAAAATATTCAGGCGCGCGTGCGGGGCAGTTTGCTGATGGCTGTATCAAATAAATTCGGACATATTTTATTGAATACCTCTAATAAGAGTGAAGCCGCAGTGGGATACGGAACGTTATATGGCGATATGAACGGAGGACTTTCTGTTTTGGGAGACATTTACAAAACGGATGTTTTCAATCTGGCAAAATTCATAAACAAGGACAGAGAAATAATACCAGTAAATACCATTATTAAACCTCCCTCGGCTGAATTAAGGCCGGATCAAAAAGATTCTGATTCACTGCCTGATTATGAAATTCTGGATAAAATCTTATTTGAATACATTGAAATGGCGAAGAGTCCTGCGGAAATAATAGCTGATGGATACGATGAAAATACGGTGAAAAGAACAATTCTGATGGTAAACCGGAATGAATACAAAAGATTCCAGGCCCCGCCGATCCTGAGGATTTCCTCTAAGGCATTTGGTTTTGGAAGAAAAATGCCTTTAGTGGCTAAATATGCACTTTAAATTTCTTTTTTGAATAAAATTTAACGGCTTATTGGACAAATTTTCAATACCAAAATTCCCTTAATCTCTGTTTTATTCATCAAGCCTACTGTTTCTGAAATCCTTTTGATTTAAAATCTGATTATTCTTCTTCGATTCTTTTAAATATCTTAATTTTGATGTTTTAAAACATAAAAAGAGCGTAATATGCTGGACGAAAGTCAGGACTGTGAAAAGCGGTTTGAAGAATCGGATTGCATCTTTTCACTTTTGAACGAAGAAGAAAAATCTATTCTGGGAAAGAATCATACGCTCACCTTGTATAAGAAAAATGAGTATATCTATAAAGAAGGTGAATTGGCTGTTGGTTTGCAATATCTCGAAGAAGGCAAGGTAAAACTAATTAAAGGAGGTGTTGGAACTCGCGGGCAAATTATCAGAATGATTCCATGCAAGGCTTTGATTGGATACAGGGCTCTTATCGCTAATGAACCTCATAACGGAACAGCTATTGCCATTGAAGATTCGGTGATTATCACTGTTTCCCGAGAAATTCTCTATACGGTACTGCTTAAAAATTATCACTTCTCGCTGGCACTCCTGAAGGATATGGCTGTTGAACTTGGTTTTTCGAACGACAGGATGATAAGTCTTACGCAGAAACATATTCGAGGCAGGTTAGCGGAATCAATCTTGTTATTGAAAGAAAAGTATGGATTCGAACACGACGGCAAAACTTTAAGAGTTTATCTTTCCCGAGAAGATCTCTCCAATCTTTCCAACATGAATGCCTCGAACTGCATCAGGACGCTTACAGCTTTTAGCTGTGAAAAAGTAATAGCCACCGACGGACGAAAAATAAAAATACTTGACCTTGAGCAATTGGAGAAAATCAGTAAACAGGGGTAGATAGCGGCCTTTCTTTTATAATTTATGTCTCATTTCCCCTGATCTCGATTTTGCTACGTCTGCGACGATTACCCCTTGCTGCTTTTATTCCGGATACATTATATTTTAAAAATTCAGACACTTTATAAATCTGTAATCCGGTTATTCTTTGTAATAGACTCTTTTCACCCTTTGTCCAACCGATGTCAGCACCTCATAAGGAATCGTCTGAAGGTATCCGGCCACCTCGCTGACAGGCAATTCTTCTCCGAAAACAATCGCCTTATCACCTTCGTTTGCTTCAATTCCGGATACATCAACCATACACATATCCATGCACACAGATCCGGTGACGGGCACCTTAAATCCATTTATTACTACATTCCCGTTCCCATTGCCCAAATGCCTGTTAAATCCATCAGCATAACCTATTGGCAGAACAGCAATTTTCATGAGACTTGAAGCAATCCCTCGTCTCCCATAACCTATTGTTTCACCAGGTTTTACTTCCCTGATCTGTGAAATCGTTGTTTTTAATGTTGCAACATTTTTTAGCATATTCTGGAAAAGAGGACTTATTCCGTATAATCCGATTCCAAGTCTGACCATATCCAGCTCCATTTCAGGGAATCGCTCAATACCTGAGGAATTCAAAATATGGCAAAGTATTTTATAATCGAATGAACCGGCAATCAATTTGCTGAACCGGTCAAATCGTCTGAATTGTTCTTTGGTAAATTCGTCATTTGAAGGATCATCACTGACCGCCAGATGTGAAAAAACAGATCGTATAAACATCCTTTCTTGCTTATGAATATACTCTGTCACTTTCATTATATCCTCTTCCCTATCAAAACCCAGTCTCTTCATCCCGGTATCTATCTTGATGTGAACGGGAAAATTATTCACCGCATTACGCTTCAAAGCCTCATCAAACTTCTCAAGCAGCTTAAACCGGTAAATATTGGGCTCGAGGTTATTTTCAATCATTGCATCAAAGCTATGTTCCTCCGGATTCATGACCAGTATTGGCGTTTCAATACCATTATTCCTGAGTTCAATTCCTTCGTCAGCAATAGCAACCGCAAGATAATCCACCCCATGGTACTGAAGAATTCTGGCTACTTCCACCGAACCGGTCCCATAAGAAAAAGCCTTGACCATAGCTACAATTTTCGTTTTGGGACTCAATTTTCCCCTGTAGAAATTAAAATTATGGATCATAGAATCCAGGTTGATTTCCATAACTGTCTGATGCGCCTTTTCCTGCAGCAAAGCAGAAATCCGGTCAAAACGGAATGGGCGTGCTCCCTTCAAAAGAATAATTTCATGATTATAATCTTTCTCATTGAAATGCATCAGGAATTCCTCAAAAGAAGGAAAAGATCTTTTATCCTTAATCCTGAACAAATCCATATAACCACCGATATCAGGACCGATACAGATAAGCCGGTCAATCTTTTTAAGGTTAATAAAATCGGCTATTTCAGCATATAGGATGGCAGGCTTTTCACCGGATTGAAGAATATCGGAAATAATGAGGGTACATTTGCCCCTGCCAAATCCGGATTGCTGCTGAAGAAAATCAAGTGCATTTACCAGGGATGCGGTATCTGAATTGTAGGAGTCATTAATGATGGTACATCCATTAATTCCCTTTTTCAGTTCCAATCGCATGGCAATGGGACTGAGTTTAAGAAAACGCTCCTCAAATTTCCCGGTCTTATAACCTAAAGCCAGCATAAAAGCCCAGCAGTGTATCGCATTTTCAACGTGAGCATCATCTGTAAAAGGGATGGTTAAACTAACCTTTTCAGAAACATAGACCGCGTTAATCCTTGTCGAATAATTAGCTTTTTCAATGGATGATACGAACAAATCGGCTTCTGTATTTTTCTCTGACCAGGAAAAAAACTTCGGATTATGAGCAAAATCCATTCGTTTAATTTCCCGGGTAAGCAGGTCAAAGTCGCTGCAATAAATTATAAGCTTACAATTAACAAAGAGTTGAAATTTCTCGTGGATTAACTGTTCTGCCGATTCAAAATTTTCAAGATGTGCGGTTCCCAGGTGTGTAAATAGGCCAAATTCCGGATTTAGTATTTTTTCTAACCTCTCCATCTCACCAGGTTTGGAAATACCGGCCTCAAACAAAGCCATATCGTAGCGGTCATCCATGAGCCAAACAGAAAGAGGATTTCCAAGCTGTGAATTGTAGCTGCGCGGACTGCGTACAATGTTCTTTTCAGGGCTCAGCAATTCAGCAAGCCATTCCTTGACAATGGTCTTTCCATTGCTTCCCGTGATTCCTGCCACAGGATAAGAAAATCTATTCCGGTGATAGGCGGCTAAGCTTTGTAAAGCATAAAGGCTGTTTTGAACCAAAAGGAAGGAAGCATAACGATAATCTTTATAATTAGCCGGAAGCTCCTCTACAACAAATGAAAGTACCTCTTTTGAATAAGTTTCTTTAATGTATTTGTGCCCGTCGTTTCGTTCACTCCTGAGAGCAAAAAAAAGAGTCTCGGGTCCCGACAGAATGTTCCGGCTGTCAAAAGAGAGAAAGCGAATGGTTTTATTGGATGCCTCATCATTTTGAATAAGTGTGCCGCCAATAATTTTAGCTATTTCCGATAGCAGATAAGAGGTCATGTATTTTTATTTAATTCCTGAAAGCATTTCCTGCAAAGAGGCTCATAAGTGAGTCTTTCACCAAGCAACACTAATTCTTCTTTTACTGATAAACGGTGACTGTAAAGAGCAGGATTTCCACAACTCATACAGACAGCGTGGAGTTTGGATACATATTCCGCCATAGCCATTAAACCAGGAACAGGCCCAAATGGTTTTCCGCGGAAATCCATATCCAATCCTGCTACGATCACCCTTTTACCCATGTCTGCAAGCTGATTGCAAACTTCAGCTAAACCCAAATCGAAAAATTGCGCTTCATCAATACCGATCACCTCAGCATCACTGCTAAGAAGAAGGATTGTAGCGGAATGATCCACCACAGTGGAACGGATTGATTTTTCGTCATGCGAAACTACATCAGTAGCAGAGTATCGGGTATCTGTGGAAGGTTTGAAGATCTCAACCTTTTGACGAGCTATTTCAGCACGGCGAAGACGACGGATCAGCTCCTCCGTTTTTCCGGAAAACATAGAACCTGTTATCACCTCAATACAACCCCGCTTGTGACTATCAAAATTATTTTCGATAAACATTTAACAAAAATAAAGAATTTATCGCCTGAGGATATATAATCATTTAGAAAATATCCACAATTACTAAGGCATCCAGGATAGTTTAGTCTGTTGTCAGCAGATACAAATAAAGGGCTTCTTAGTTAAGTAAGAAACCCTTTATAATTGATTAAATTAAATACTGTTATTTAGTTCCCATGTATTCCTCGTAACTTGTTTTACGGTGTCCATAGTACTTATAGACATTTCCATACGCTGGATCGTCATCAGAGAAAGTAACTTCAAAGTAGATACTATCCTTTCCTATTACTTTACCATTGGCATAGGAAACCTTACTGTTATAATACTCGTTCTGAGCCTGCTCAGTGGCAAAAGTAAGATTCTTCATATCGACTTTACATTTGGTTTTGGTTTGCCAAAACTGTTCTGCATCATCAATCCAAACCGAATCCTTTGAATTGGCAGTATTATAGATTTTCATGAAATAGGGCCCATAAGCATTGGAACCATCATCTACAGTAATAGTCCAGTCCCCGGATATAGGATATGTGGAATTAAATTCCTGGGTATATTCCATTTTCGCACAGGAAAACCCCATCATTAAAAAACCTGCAAGTAGTATTTTATTGAGCATCTTTTTCATAATGATTTCATTTTTTAATTTTTTTAACAAGACTTACAGTAAAGTCATAGTTGTTTCCAGTATAAAAAACATGCCAGCTTAAAGTATTGGCAGCAGGGTCATACTTTCCATTAGTAAGCCCGCTAAGAGAATCGCCAAAACCAGCATTGTGACTGTTTACCAAAGTTATAGAATTATCGGCATTCAACTGGAAGAATCCGGTCATAGCATAATCTGGTCCATATAGGTAGTCAGCGCCTTGATCATAGAATCCCCCTAAGAAATCAGATACGGAAAAAAATCCTGGAGCAATTTTGGTCACAGAAACCAGAAGATCTGTATAAGGCCCTCTTGAGTAAGGAGCAGCTCTGCTTACAGTAGATAGATAATTACCGGCAAGATCTATATCAGGAGCAGTAGGATCAAAAATGATAACTGTTCTGGAAATAGAAGTAGGAAATCCGTCCACATTAACAGCAGAATAAGTTACTTCATATAAGCCAACTTTAGATCCGTTAACATTACTACTGACAACAACTTTATTAGTAACATCTACGCCTTTTTCCATTGCTTTATAGCCCGGATCAACATAAGTGCCTCCTTTAGGAATTAATACCCTCGTGCCTCCGGTGAGTTCATAGGACACCAAATCGGTAACCTTGGATAATCCCTCTGTATCTTTCTTACAACCATAATTCAGCAGAATTAATGTTGCAATCAATATTGAATTAAATATTTTCATAATTTCAGAATACTAAAATGTTATAATTTATTTTGCGTACCAGGATTTTGCATTTACTGCCTGTCTTGGAGGAGTATTAGAATTGGACTTCCTCTCTGAATCAGGGAATAAAATCCTTTGCGGAAAACTGGTTCCAATCGTGCTAACATCTGAATATACAAAGAAATCCGGATATCCGGTTCTGTTGAAATCAAAAAACGATTCAATTGCGTTTCTATTCGCAGCGGCAACCCATTTTTGGGTTATAATAGATTGTAATCCATTATAAGCATAAGCGCCGTTCGTAGCATATAAATCAGGTTGAGCAGTAGTAACCCCATCCAAAGCATAAGAATCCTGAATACCCTTTATATAAGCAGCTTGAGCATTGGCAGCAGTTCCATAGCGGAATTCTGCTTCAGCCTTAAGAAAATCAACTTCCGGGAGCGTAAAGAAATAAACCGGTGAAAGTGAAGGGAAATTGGGAGTAGATAAACTCTTAATATTGGGATATTTCTGTGAATCGGCTTTATATTTGCCTTGTCCCAATCCAATCTGAGGCAATACATTATCATCTGCATCTTTAGGAGCAGTAAATATACTGTCCAACCTGGCATCTCCTTTGCTTTTAAGGTAATCTAAAAGAGTTTTACTGGCAACTATATTACCGGCCAGCCGGCTAATAAAAGTTTCATAAAAAGGATTTCTGCCATTTTCTTCTGGTTTAAATGCTGTCATTGCTGCTGAAACATCCAGAAAGTTATTTTCAGCAAGAAGGGCCTGTATTTGCGTTTTATATTTATTCGCATCCACATTTACAAACCGAAGCATAAGTTTCAATTTCAATGTATTTCCGAACTTAACCCATTTATCTATGTCACCCTGGAAAATTAAATCATTATTTCCAATAGCCGATTTTTTCGAGGCAGTTGATGCCGTAAGATCCCTACTTAGGGCAACATTAATCCTGGCTATTAGACTATCCGTTACTGCTGCTCCTTGTTCATAGTGTGCAGAAAGATTTGCAGTACCTTTGAGAGCCTCTGAAAAAGGAATCTGCCCATAAAGATCAGCCAATACCCCAAAATCATACGATTGAACAAGAGTGGCTATCAGATAGTATGACCAATCGGAAGCAGCAACCGCCCGGTCTTTAACCACCTGCAAATCCATCATGGCACCGGCGTACATATTTGTAAATTGAGTATCGTAATCACCTTCATTGATACCGAAAGTCTCTAAGGTTTCCCATTGAGACGCCCCTGTAGATTGCGCATAATGTTGAGACCAGAATCCACCTAAAGTCTGGTAATATCCACCAATGTTATAGGCGCTTCCGGCTATACCACCTGTCAAAACAAATTTAGTGTCAGGATTGATCGGATTATTCGGGTCATCATTTATATCGAAAAAGCTGTTACTACAACTGGCAGTCAGCACTACCGTCATCAGCAAAAGCATATGATAATATAGTCTTTTCATCGTCCAAAAATTTATTTGTTATAAAGTCAATTTAATACTGAATCCAATGCTCCGGGTGGAAGGCATAGCTCCATACTCACCATATGCTCCTCCTAAACCTCTTTCATCACCCCAAGTGCTTGATTCAGGGTCAGCAAAAATGTTGCTTTTAGGAGTCCACAGTATCAGGTTCCGACCAACTACCGCTAAATTAGCACTAGAGATTGGGGTCCCGGAAAATAATTTCTTCGGGAAAGTGTAACCTATTGAAAGTTCTCTGAACTTTACAAAGGAACGGTCAAGAAGATTGAGCTTACCGAATTTACCAGCACTATAGGATTGACTATAGTACAAATTCAGATTGTTGTCTCCTCCTGCTATAGGTGTGGTGTTTTCAACATATACCGCGGGTAAAGATGGATCATCTGCATTGCTATTTTGGACTGAATTTGGAATAACCCACGGCTGGCGGTCGTTATAAGTAGTTTGAGGAGCATTCCCGGTGAAATACATCATCTCTGAAGTCCGTGAATAGAACACCCCTCCGTGACGAAAGTCGAATGATGCAGCTAATGACCAGTTTTTATAAGTTAAATTTGTGTTGGCGCCCATTGTATACTTATAGTTTGAATCACCAAGGATTTGGCGGGCAGGATCTGAAGTGGGCAGTCCCTGTGAATTTACTACAGGTCTTCCATCAGGCGTGTACATAGCAACTTCACCCTCAAATAATCCAATTGGCATTCCGGGGCGGGCCACAAATCCTACACTTGAAGTACCTGCACCAAGATCGATCTGATCAAGTCCGGGGATCAGTTCAACAAGTTTATTGTTGTTCTTTGCATAGTTCCAGGAGAGTTCCCATTTCCAGTCTTTTGTCTTGACTGGAACAAAACTCAACATCAGCTCAACCCCTTTGTTGGTAACCTTTCCAAGATTCCTGGTTTGTGAAGTAAAACCGGCGGAAGAAGGCAAAGTAACATTCCAGATTAAGTTGGTAGTTGTCCTGTCGTAATAAGTAAAATCAACTCCGATACGATCGTTTAAAAACTTGAGTGAGGTACCGAGTTCTTTCTCTGAAGTTAACTCAGCTTTTAAATCAGGATTCCCCAACCGGTTGCTCAACGAAAAACTGTTTATTGCCCCGGCCAAAGGGAAATTCAAGTTTCTATATCCATCGGTAATCTCAGTCTTTGGAAAGATGGAATTAACCAAGTAAGGTGATGCATCGTTACCTGTCTGTGAAATACCAACACGAATTTTCCCAAATGAAATAACATCCCTGAGGTTGGCATTCAATAATTCAGTGAATACAAAGCTCGCGCTGACACTTGGATAAAAGAAGGAACGATTTTTTGGAGCAAGCGTGGAAGACCAGTCATTACGGCCTGTAAAATTCAGGTATAGCATTTGTTTCCATGAAAGATCAACGGCGCCGTAAACCCCCACTAACCTTCTTTTTGATAATGGAAGGAATGGGTAAGGATCGGTCGTAGGTGTGGAGGCGCTGTTGGACAGGTCATAAAAACCGGGCAAACTCAATCCTACCACTTCAGCCTTTTGATTCCTGGCGTCCCGTTGATTCACTGAATTTCCAAGAACCGCATTCAAATCAAAGTTTTTCCATGAATGTTTCATCGACAATAAAAAATCTGAATTTAACTCAGAACTATAAAAAGATGATTCACTTACACGGCCAACCTCCCAGTCATAATTTGCACGGGATGAAAGAGTAATGGCCCTCCAGTTTTTCAAGGTTGCATTGGAAACATCAGAACCAACCCGCCAGGTAGCGGTCAACCATGGAAGAATATTATAATCGATTGTAATATTGCCAAAGATACGGTTATCCTGAAATCTGTTCCCATGTTCATTCAGCACATAGTAAGGATTCTGTGCATAAACAGTATAATAATTGTCTACATTGTTAAATTTATTCTTGTAGTCCTTCTGATCTACCACGCTAATATCCCGTGGAAACTGCCAAAGGCCATCCAGAAAAGATTGTTCCTGGCCTGTTGGTGCATACCTGCTATCCTTGCGTATGTAATTTAATGAACCACTAACATTGATTTTTTCACCAAACTTCGAGGAGCCTCTTAAAGCAATAGTATGTCTTTTATAGGAATCAGAATTCCCGGGCAACATTCCGTCGGATTTTACATTACCATACGACAAATAATAAGATGAATTTTCATTTCCGTTTGTAATGGAAACTGAAGCGTTATTGGAGAACCCCGGATCAAAAAAATCCCTGATATTATTGGGTAAAGCAACATAGGGTTTGTATAGCTGTTGATTATCCACTACATGGCCCCATACATGATTTTTACCATCAAATTTGGGTCCCCAGCTTCCATTTTCTTCCAAATTGGCTCCTACTGTTCCATCATACCAACCTTGTCCGAATTCATTCTGCATTTTGGGCAAACGCAAGGGGGTCTCGAAAGTTGTGGCGTTGTTAATCTCAACCTTTGCTACACCTTTTGTGGATACTCCACCTTTCTTGGTAACAATCAGAATAACTCCGTTGGCTGCTCTTGATCCATACAATGCAGAACCGGAACCTCCTTTTAGAACAGTTATTTCCTGTATATCATTCGGGTTAATGTCATTGGCACGGTTGCCAAAGTCAAGACCACCGTTGATCTCAGTGCTTGATCCTGGCATAGAATTATTGATTGGAACTCCGTCAACAACATATAAGGGCTGATTAGCGCCTCCCAAAGATGAAATACCTCTCAGCACAACCCTTGATGATGCTCCCGGAGCGCCGGAGGCAGACGATATGTTTACACCGGCAATTTTACCCTGTAAAGCATTCATCATGCTTGAATTACCGGTTATAGTGATATCATCGTTGGTTACTTTTGCTGCGGTATATCCCAAACTTCGTTCCGAACGTTTTATACCCATGGCCGTCACGACGACTTCACCGATTTCAACCGGTGTGAATTTCAGCACAATTTTATAATTGTTAGCTGATGTAACGGGCACTTCAGCGGAAGTCATACCTATGAAGCTTACCACGAGCGTTTTTGCACTCTCCGGTATTCTTAAGGTAAACTTTCCATCGTTACCAGTGACGGTTCCAAGGGTCGTGCCTTTCACAAAAACAGACGCACCCGGAATGGTGCTACCGTCCTGACTTGAGGTCACTACGCCTGAAATCTCCCTGGTCTGTGCAAAAACAACTTGCATTCCTATGAAACCAAGAAAAGCAAGTAGCAGTGAAACTTTTTTCATAGACAAAATTTTAACGTTTAACACACAAAAATTGTATAAAATATAATCAAAATTTTAAATAATGCAAAAGGCAAAGCTCCGATTGGTCAATATCCCTTTTGAATTATTTAAGAGGTTAATTATTCACTCCTTTTAAAAATCAATCATAGGTATCGTATTGATTCTTAAAGGCACCTTAACCAGAAACAAATATAGTTAAATATTGTTATATTTTGTGTACAAACATCAAATTTGTCGATTCTGTAAAAAATTTATGTATTTTTTTATCTTTTTTTTGAAAAAAGTTGAAAAAGAGAAGACATAATCAGCTCCATAATCTTAAAATGAAGGAGTTATACATTTAAATAAAACACCAAAGCGTTTTCCTTACTTTATTTAAATAAATATTTTTATAATCAGGATTCTTCGTCCGGATTGACTTTTTTGCTCTGAAGACCTTCCAAAACGATCACAATTTCACCTTTTACCGTTTTGGTTTTGAAATGTGAAACCACTTCTGCGAGCGTTCCCCGAACATTTTCTTCATGCATTTTTGATAATTCCCGCGAAACGGATACCTTCCTTTCAGACCCAAAAACAACAGCAAATTGTTCCAATGTTTTGATCAGTCTGAAAGGTGATTCATAGAAAATCATGGTCCTGGTTTCCGGGGTTAATTCCAGAAGTCGCTTCTGACGCCCTTTCTTTTGGGGAAGAAAGCCTTCAAAACAGAACTTATCACTTGGAAAGCCTGAATTTACAAGGGCCGGTACGAAAGCCGTAGCTCCCGGAAGACATTCCACTTCAACGCCCAGATCCAGACAGGTCCGCGTCAACAGGAAACCCGGATCCGAAATAGAGGGGGTTCCTGCATCAGAAATAAGCGCGATGTTTTCACCGGCTGCAATTCTGGCTGCAATCCTTTCAACAGTTTTATGCTCGTTGAATTTATGATGCGATTCAAGCCGCGCATTAATTTCATAATGTTTCAGCAGGAATGATGAAGTGCGTGTATCCTCAGCAAGAATGAGATCGGCCTCTTTAAGAATCCTGATCGCCCGCAGGGTAATATCCTCCAGATTTCCAATAGGAGTGGGAACAATGAATAGCTTACCCATGAGTTATTTTGCGAATCGGCGTTTAATCAGCAAAAGAAATTTCTCTCCTGCTTCTGATTTATTCCATTTAAAATTCTGCTTCAAAAATTTTACTGCGTCCTCAATGCCAGGAAGTTCGTCAAGTGTTTTAATGGCCAGCTCGTACTCCTCTGAGTTGTTACGAAACAGCTCCTTGATAAACAAAAACCGGTCATTAATGCCAATGCCTTCACGGATACTCTTCAAAGGTTTGGTTTCAAATTTTGCATCACTTCTTTCCTGTGACAACAGATCATTGACAAGCTGATGCTTTTCGCCCAGTGTTTCTCCAAGGGTTTTCTTTCCCTCCCCCTCATTTTCTGCCAGCAATTCCATTTCTGTTTGCTCTTCAGATGTGGCGTCAGCTTCAATAGCGATTTCTTCGGGGTCTGTCAAATGCTCAGCATCTATTTCTTTCCCAGTGGATTCTGGTAGGAATGAAAATGGCTGATTTCCCATCTGATTTCCTTCCTCATCGGATTCGGATTCTGGTATCAATGAAGGTGTCACATTCTCCTCCGGAACTATACGGGGTATTGCGTCAATATGATTCGTAGATTCTATCACAGAAGAAGAATCTTCCATCCCATTTACAGATTTTCCGGAGGGCGAAAAGTTATCTGTTTTTAAAGCTTGGGATTCTTCCTTTTTATCCTGTAAGTGATCGGTGTCGGGTGAAACAGATTTTTCTTCTCCTGATTTTATAAAGGGCAGAAAATTCCGAAGAGAACGGATCTTTTTTTCACTTTTTTCCTCTTCAGCAGCATTGATTTTTATCTCATCGAATAGCTGCGGTTGCTCTTCCTTTGACAGATTCTTGCTCAACATCTCAAACTCCATCACCAGGGCTTTTGCGCGGGCAAGTGCTACTTCTGCCTCTTCGCAGGTAGGATTAGCCTGGCTGATGAAAGAATCATTGATGTTTTCAAGAATTTTGATATCATCCTTTATTAACCGGAGTAAAACTTTTGTTTCCATCACGTCTTTAACCATACTTTTAAAAAAGTAAAAGTATAAAATCTTCCTTGGTTTTTTCTTTTTTTGCAAACAGATAAAAATTATTTATATCCCTTTGTGATAGATTTCGAAAGTTATTAACATATTATTATACTACTTTCCGACCTACCTGCTACACTGATTATACACCCTCGAAATCAAAGAAGTTGGAACAGTAGTGGTCAGGGATTTTTAGAGAGTCAGACCAGGGGCCTGTAATACATACACAATCTTCTTTAAGTAATTGGAATAAAATAATGTCGTATGGGGCTTATAGGCTAAAGGTAAAAGAGAAATATTATGATCCTTCAGACTAAAGTCTAAACTCCCTAAGTATTAAAATACGACATGATATTCTTGACATTACTTAACTGCTTTTTAATCAATTTGTAATCAGTTCGTAACAAGTTACTTGTTTATTGTGGTGATTAATTCACGACAATATGAAAGAAAAACGGAATGTGGAACTGGTTGTGCTTTCTGATATCCATTTAGGGACTCAGGGAAGTCAGGCTGGAGAATTGTTGAAATATCTTAAAAGCATCAAACCCAAAACTCTTGTTCTCAACGGAGACATTATCGATATCTGGCAGTTCAGAAAACGTTTTTTTCCAAAAGCTCACCTCAAAGTGATCAAACATCTGATCGGACTTGCATCAGACAGATGTACCGTTTATTACATCACAGGGAATCATGATGAAATGTTTCGAAGGTTCAGCGGTCTTAAATTAGGTAAACTTCATATCCTCAATGAACTGAAGCTTGATCTTAATGGTAAAAAAGCCTGGTTTTTTCATGGAGATGTGTTTGATGTGGTCATGCAAAACTCGAAATGGCTGGCTAAAATGGGAGCTATAGGATATGATTGGCTGATTTGGCTGAATATGAAGGTCAACTGGTTGGTGAGAAAACTCGACATGGAGCCTCTGTCGTTTTCCAGGAAGGTAAAAGAGTCGGTCAAAAGTGCGGTCAAATACATCAATGCATTTGAGGATTCGGCCGCATTGGTCGGTGTTCACAAAGGAATCGATTACATTGTCTGTGGACATATCCATCATCCGGAAATCAAAGACCTTATTGCAGAAAATAAACCTATAAAATACCTCAATTCAGGTGATTGGATTGAAAATCTTTCTGCCTTGGAGTATAACGAGGGGAAATGGAGAGTTTTTAATTACAGGAAAGATTTTAGCGAACCACAGGATGAGACAGCCGAATTCGACCGGATCGTGGACGTGGAAGTTAAAGATCTGTTTAACAGCCTCGTATTTGAATTTAGCAATGTCAATTAATAAAAATTACAGGCTATGAAAATACTATACGCCATTCAGGGAACAGGGAACGGTCACATAAGCCGGGCAAGGGAGATTATACCCTATCTTCAGGAATTCTGTCAGTGCGATATTCTGATCAGCGGTACCCAAAGTGATGTTAAACTGGATTTTCCGGTCAAATATCGTTTAAAGGGTTTAAGTTTCATTTTTGGAAAAAAAGGGGGTATTGATATGTGGAGCACTTACATCAATGCCAATATGCCCAATTTGAGGAAGGAGATTGACCAGCTCAAGGTCGAGGATTATGATCTGGTGATCAATGATTTTGAACCGGTATCAGCCTGGGCTTGCAGAAAAAAAAATATTCCCGTTATCGGATTGAGTCACCAGGGGGCATTATTGAACAGAAATATTCCTTTCCCTGAAGAAGAAGATCACATAGGCAGGCTTATCCTGAAAAAATACGCTCCGGCCTCCGCACATATCGGATTTCATTTCCAGATGTACGACAACAATATTTTTACCCCTGTTATTCGGAAACAGGTAAGGGACTGCAGAATTGAGGAACTCGACCATTACACAATTTATCTCCCGGCTTATGATGATGAACAGATTATAAAAAAACTCTCCGGTTTTGAAAAGGTAAACTGGCATGTATTCTCGAAACATTCCAAAAAAGAATATGAAATTGGAAATATTTTAATCAGACCCATCACCAATAATGAGTTTGTTGAAGATATGTCCAAATCGAAAGGAGTTTTATGCGGCGCAGGCTTTGAAACCCCTGCTGAAGCGCTTTTCCTTCGAAAAAAACTGATGGTTATTCCCATGAAAGGACAATTTGAACAGCAGTGTAATGTAGCAGCGCTGCAAAAAATGGGAGTGCCGGTCATAAAAAGTCTTAAGAAGAAGCATTTCGGAAAAATCCGGACATGGCTGGATACAGATATAAAAGTCGAAGTGAATTATCCGGATCATACGCGGATGGTCATCCGTAGATTATTTGAGATGTACATACAGAATTTTTCAGGACAAACAGAAAGAGAAAAGGATCAAATTAACAAAGACTATTCCCTTTCCAATGAAAAAACTATATTACTTGAGAAATGATCGATAAGGAGCTGTTTTGACCAACTGCTCCTTATCTCAGCATCTTATTGCAATTATTGGATGGGATTTATCAGAGTTTCCAAATTTTAAATATGCTTTTTGTGTTTTACGATTTCGCCCTCCACAACAAATGTGATTGATTCGGCAATATTGGTGGAATAACTTGTAATTCTTTCAAACAAGTTGGTTATGATCAATATATTTGCGGCCACCACCACAACTTCGGACTGATGCATCATCTCACCCAGGATCCTTGAGGCAATTTTTTCACACTCTTCCTTGATTATCTCCGCCTTGCTGATAACTCTCTCTGCAAATCTAAGATCGTGACTTTTCACCAATTCAAGGACATCAGAGAACAGGTCAATCGTTTTATCACCGACGATATCGATCCCAAGCACCTCCACCATCTCTTTATAATCCTGTAACGGTTCAATTCTTTTGGCAATGTTTACAGCGTGGTCGCCGATGCGTTCAAGATCGTTGTTGATTTTAAGCGCCGATATAATGTACCTCAGATCTGAGGCAACAGGCTGTTGAAGGGCAAAAATCTTTTGGCACAATTTATCAATCTTAACATCAAGATTATTGATCAATTCATCGTTTTTAATCACTTTCCCGGCCAATAGCAGATCGGTTGTTTTCAGCGCATAGATTACATCGATCAATTGATCGTTAACCTGGGAACACATTCGGATTACTTTGTGGGTAAGCTTTTCAAGTTCGGTGTCAAAAATTCTGTAATTTTCCATAATTTAAATTTCTAAAATGATTAAATCTCATCCAAAACGACCTGTGATATAGTCTTCAGTCTGCTTCTTCTCAGGATTAGTAAAAATCTTTTTTGTTTTATCGTATTCAATCAGTTCACCAAGGTAGAAAAAGGCCGTATTGTCACTGATACGGGCGGCTTGCTGCATGTTATGGGTAACAATAACTATGGTATAAAGCTCCTTCAGTTGTATAATCAGTTCCTCAATTTTTGATGTTGATAACGGATCAAGAGCGCTGGCAGGTTCATCCATTAAAACGATTTCCGGATTTACGGCCAGTGTCCTGGCGATACAAAGCCTTTGCTGTTGCCCTCCTGAAAGTCCGAGCGCCGAATCTCCCAGTCTGTCTTTCACTTCATCCCAGATAGCGGCATTCTTCAAAGCTTTCTCTACGATTTCATCCAGCTTCCCTTTTTCTTTTATACCGTTAATTCTGGGTCCGTAAGCAATGTTATCATAGATCGATTTGGCAAAGGGATTTGATTTTTGAAATACCATCCCTACTTTTTTCCGCAAATTGACGACATCGATATTTTTGTCGTAGATATTTATGCTGTCAATCTTGACTGTACCTTCTATCTTAACACCTTCAATCAGGTCATTCATGCGGTTAATACTTCGCAAAAAGGTAGATTTTCCACATCCTGAAGGACCAATGAAAGCGGTTATTTTTTTTTCAGGAATTTTAATCGAGATGTTGTTCAGCGCCATTTTACCGCTGTAGTAGAGAAACATATTCTCGGTATAGATTTTTTCGAGGATCATGATTAATTTGTTTTCTTTTTTCTGACTCTGTATCTTAAAATAACTGCTGACATATTCAGGAAGAATGTAAGTAAAAGCAGTACGCAGGTAGTACCAAATTGAATGGGCAACGTTTGGTCGACATTAGCCGATTGGGTCGTCAGGACATAAATATGGTAGCCCAAAACCATAAACTGGTCTCCAAGGCCAGGTAATGTTGCCAGGTAGTACGCAGCCCCGGTAAATAAAATTGGAGCTACCTCTCCGGCGCCCCGGCTGACTGCAAGAATAGTACCAGTCATAATCCCCGAGATAGATCCGGGGATAACAACTCTCCAGATCGTTTGCCATTTGGTTGCTCCCAGCGCCAGGCTACCTGCGCGCAATTCATTAGGTACTGTTTTTAATGCTTCCTCAACAGATACGATTACGACCGGAAGTGTTAACAAAGCCATTGTAAGACTTGCCCAAAGCAGATTGGGCTGACCCCATTTCAATTCTCCTCCGTAAAATGTGCTGTCCACATGTGATCCAACGAATTTAATGAAGAATCCCAGACCGAAAAGACCGTAAATAATAGATGGGATTACTGCCAGTGTACGAACCGCAAACCGGATGCTTTTTGCAATAATTGAATTTTCTTTTGCATATTCGGTGAGATAAATGGCGGTGATCGTGCCAAATGGAACAGCGGCTACTGACATGATAATTACAAGCACGGCTGTTCCATAAATAGCTGGGAAAATTCCACCTTTTGTCATCCCGTCTTCAGGGAAGCTGGTCAAAAATTTCCATGTCAATTGATCTTTACCTCCGATCACAATCACAGTGATCATCACTATTACAATTGCTATGATAATCAAAGCTGAAGATAATGTAATTCCCTCAATAACAATACCTTTTATGTTTTTTCTGAAGCTATTTATCATTTTCCCTGTATTCTTTTCATTAGTTTTCCTTTTACATAAAATTCTGCTATCGCATTAAGGATGAATGTAAAAATGAATAGCAATGAGCCGATCAAAAACAGTACATTGTAATGCGTATCCCCGAATACGACTTCTGCCATCTCCGCCCCGATTGTGGCAGCCAGTGTCCTCACAGAAGTAAACGGGTTCAGATCCATCATGGCCGCATTTCCTGTAGCCATTAAGGCGATCATTGTTTCTCCAAATACCCTGCCAATTCCAAGAAGTATCGCTGCAAAAATACCTGGTGTAGCAGCAGGTAAGATGACAAAAAAGGCCGTTTGCCATTTAGAAGCTCCAATGGCCAGACTTCCTTCATAATAAGATTTAGGGACGGCAGTCAAAGCATCCTCCGTAATTGTAAAAATGATCGGAATGGCCGCAATGCCCATTGCGATTCCCCCGACAAAGGAATTTAATCTGGTTTCGTAATGGAAAATTCCCTGAAGAAATGTTGCAAGTACCATCAGAGCAAAAAAACCAATCACAACAGAGGGAAATCCGGCTAGCAGTTCGATGGTCGGCTTGATGATTTCCTTCATCTTTTTGTTGGCAAATACTGAGGTATATAAAGCCGCGAGGATTGACAAGGGCGCCGCAAAAAGGATGGAGATGATGGTAATTTTAAATGTTCCGATAATTAAAGCCAGGAGTCCGTATCTTGGTTTCTCAGAAACTGGGATCCAATCTTTGGACACCAGGCTTTTTAACGCTGATTGGTTACTATCGAAACCGCTTCCGGCACTGACAGTATAAGTATTGTCAGATGCGGCGGCGGCAGATGCAGAATCGGTTGTTTGTACACCATATTGTTCCTGAACTTCCGGTTTATCATTACTCCCGTTATAGATTTCCTGAGTTTCCTCGGTTTTTGAAGCATTGCCGGTTTCAACAACGTAGGTCTCCTGTTTTAACGGAGTCAACTCTTCTGTAGTTGAAGCTTTTACTTCCTTAGAAGTACTGAAAATGGGGATTGCTTCGCGGAATACAAAAATGAAAATGAGGACGATAATTGTAATGGAAAGAAAGGCGACACTTTTAATTATTTTTTCTGCCAGGTAATCGCTCAACCGGAACCTTTTCTTCGTAATTTCGATAGAATTGGGCCCTTGACCTGTAGAAATTGAATAGTCTGGAGTATCCTTTTTTGATTTTTTTCTGGTCATATTTGAAATGTTACTATTCCCTGATCATTAGCCTTTATAGACAAGTGAAAGCGAATAATTTCTTTTTGGAAATTATTCGCTTAAAAATCACGTTTTTATGTAAATGTTCAAGCAGTTGATAGTTATTTAACGGGAAAGTACCCCATATCAACAACTAATTTTTGGCCATCAGGGCTTAAAATCCAATCGATATATTGTTTCATTGCACCGGTTGGTCTGTTTCGGGTGTACATATAAAGATAACGTGAGATGGGATATTGGCCTTTTGCAATTGTTTCAGCAGTGGCAGCGTAAGCCGTACTTTTATCATCTTTTTTCACCTTACAGATAGAAATTCCTTCAGCATAAGCTGCACCGCCGTAACCGATTCCGTTCGGATCTTTTTTTACTGCATTTACAACGGCTGCAGTTCCCGGCAGAGTCTGACAACTTGAAGCATAATCACCTTTTACGACATTTTCCTGGAAAAATACATAGGTTCCTGAACTGTTTTCCCTTCCGTATAATTTTATGGATGCATCGGCACCGCCAACTTCTTTCCAGTTTTTGATGTTACCTTTGAATATTTCGCTTAATTGTTTAATTGATAATTCTTTAACAGCATTCGATGCACTGAGGTAAATGGTTATTCCATCTCTTGCACAAGGTATTTCAACACCAAGCGTGTTGTACCTTTGTTTCAGTTTGTCCTTTTCTGAATTTTTCATCTTACGGCTGGCATTGCAAATATCAGTTGCCCCATTAATGAGCGCCGAAATTCCAACTCCGGATCCACCTCCTGTCACCTGGACTGATGTAGAAGGATTGCTTTTCATGTATACTTCGGCCCATTTTTGTGCCAGGATAACCATGGTATCTGAACCTTTAACGGTAATGCGTTCAGGAGCTGCCTTGAATGCAAAGCTGACAACCCCAAGCACAACTGCTATGATCGCAAACTTTAATAATTTTGATGATTTCATTGTTATATTTTTTAAGTTAAGTAACGAATTTATAAATACTGTGATACGTGCTGATTTTGATTAAAATTTAGCCTGTATTCTTAATGTGAATACGTTCATGGGAACATGATTGCTCCAATCCCTTGTAGAAGCTACTCCATGGGCAGTTGTAAAGCTGTCCACAACTTTTCCGGCTGTCCCGGCTTTCTCATTATTAACAATATCGTAGGCTAATGAAATCCTGATATTATCATCCCAGTAGTGATGAAGGGCTAGCCCGAAAGTTGAGGTTGCCAGATCAGATTTGCTGCTGGTTTTCTTAGCCAATGTTCCTGTTGCAGAATATCCTGAAACGCTAACATCTTTTCCGGTAATATTGGTATTCGGATCGTAATAATCATAACGGAAGGCAAACTGATTTTTCTTGCCTAAGTTCTTGATCAGATAAAGGTAATAACCGGAAAAATTATTCTGGTAATTGGCTGCTCCAACAGTTGATCCTGACTTTTTAAATCCAACAGTGGCATTTTTACCGGCAAGGTATTCGCCTTTGACAGACATCCCGCCCAATACATCTGCAAATAACTGAAATTCGCCGCCAAACCATTGCCTTGTCAGTGGCTTGCCAAACGCTTCTTTAGAAACAGTTTTGTAATCGCTGTGGTAAGTCGAATCAGCCATTGATTTCATTGCTCCGAAGTAACCATGAGCGCCTAAATCCAGACCGCCAAAACTTCCAAGCTTCAGGTTATAGGTTACACGTGCCATTATATCTTTGAAATTGTCAAAATCCTTGTTTTCGTTGGAGTTCAAATCTGTTCCTGCAGCATTTTTAAGTGACAGGCCCTCTTCTCCGTTAAAAAGAGCCAATTGAAAGTGGATCGGGGTGCTAACCGGATTATATTCAAATTTAGCGCCAATTGCACGTTCTCCAGGATAGAGTGTCCTGATGACCAGGGAACGTTCGGGCAGTTCACGCTGACTTGATGAGTATTCTACTTCATAGTTTGGCCTGTTGAATTTACCCATCCATAAACTCATACCTTTTTTCCAATGATCATTTACCACGACATAAGCATCTTTAAGGGAAAGTGCCCCCGGAGCAAAGTCGGGCTGTAACACAAATTTTACACCGTCAAGAGCTTCATAGGTAAATTTCACTCTGGCTCTTCTTATCGAAAAATAGTTTTGAGAAGCTGGCAACAAGGTCTGATCAGCGAAATTCTGATACTGGGCCTGAATGTATCCTGAAACTTTGATTTTTGTAAGCTTGGAAAGATCAGCTTCATCAGTAGCCAACCTTTCAAGCAGACCGTTTACCTTGTCATTTACTTCCGTAAGTTTTTCATTCACAGTGGACTCCTGAGCGCTAACCATAATGGTCATTGTCATCGCGAGCAAGAATAGAATTGACTTTAGTTTTTTCATGATTATTGAATAATTTTCGTTTTTAATACGGTACAAAAATTCAATAACCATGTTACATCCTTGTTACATATCGATTAAACAATGTTACAATGGTGTTTTGGTCCTGTTACAAATTACATTTGAATTACCGGGAGAAGAATTATTTTGAGGTGGACTGACATGCTGAAGCACATCAAAACTACATAGAACAATATCCTTTCCATTAAGAATAAAAAATCATCCATGCCGCCAATTGTGATGTAAAGCTGGGGAAAGTGAAGGAAATCCTGTTTGTATATCTGCTTCTTTTATCATTTATTGCCGGTAATAGGAAAGATCACCATGTGAGGGAATAAAAAGCATTTCTTTGTATACTAAACTCTCTGTTGATAATTATGGATGGGCAATGTATGTATTCTGAAATGTTTTTTGTCAATATCACTTTTAAAATGTGAATCTGAAAGTTGATCATTAAAAGAAAAATGCATTAAATACATTTACCTGTTTTATTGATTTCAAAATAATAGCCAAAACCAGTTTTAGTCTGTATGTAACTCCCATATTCCTTAAGTTTATGGCGTAGTCTTGTCACAATGATATCAACAGTTCTGTCGTTAACAACAACATCACCTTTGCCGATCCTTTTCAGAATTTCATCCCTTGAAAATATTTTCCCCGGTGATTCAGTTAAGAGGGAAATAATTTCATACTCTCTACGTGTCAACTCCACTTTCTTAACTCCGATCAACAATCTTCTGGAGGTTGAATCAATAATTATATCCCTTGAAATAACAGTCCTTGAAATCGTTTCGGCTGGGAAAATTTTTGATCTCATAAGAACTGCCTTTACCCGTGCCATTAATACCTGGACAGAGAAAGGTTTTGTTATATAGTCATCTGCCCCAAGATTATAACCGGTAAGCAGATCATTCTCATCGTTTCTTGCTGTAACGAAAATCAAATGTGTCTGAAGGTTAAGTTCTTTCCTGATTTTTTGAGCCAAACCGAAACCGGAAAGTTCACCCATTTTAACATCAAGAAGTATCAGGTGATAAAAAGCAAGATCTCTTGTTAAAGCTTCTTCTGTAGAAAAGACTGTATCAACATGATAGCCTTCGCCTTCAAGATTAAATTGCAGAATCTCGTTCAGATCTTCCTCATCCTCAACAACAAGCAATCGATAATTCTCTGCATTCATAATAATGATGAACCGTATGTTCCGCAAGCTGTTTGTAAGCGTGATTTTTATCTCGCCCTATTTACTTTTTTGGGATCAATATTAGGGGAAGAGGGTTACAGGAATGTTTCAAAAGAGTTACAATTTGATTAAAAAATTTAACAGACTTAAAATTCTTTCTGTATAAAAAAGGGAGAAGTCCCATTTTTGATACAGAAAGCTTAATCATTGCTTACTAAAATATTTTTTATCAATGCTGTCAGTAACCCCTCCTTCCCATTTACTTCAGAGAAATCAGAATGAGAGTGAATATTACCACCTGGTTTTGATCCAATGTATTTTAAAGTTTGACAACTCTTAGGGAAAGCAGTATTTCCCGTTGTTTAGGTTTCTTCCTGCCGTATCAGCAATGGACTATTCTGAGGAAAAGCAATGGCGAGGGAACTTTAAGCAGAAAAAACCAGCCGTACATAGTAAGGAATAGGATATTAATTTTCCCTGATGCTTAGTATTGAATATGGAAATTTTATTCTCTGGCAATGAAGAGAATACAAATTCCTCTAATCTCAATATTCGATAACCGATTTGCCTTCATATGTGAATGAATTTATATTAGCCATGGCCGCTTTTACTGCTTTATCCGGTAGGGGTGCATAATTAAGGGTTGCAGCTGATGATTGGGCTTCCGGTCCGATAAGCCAGCGAAGAAATTTTAAAGTCTCCCGGGTGTGCTGAAGGCTCCTTTGATTGTAAGACTGTTCCCTGTAAAGAATAATCCAGGTAAAGCCGGTCAAAGGATAGGCCAGGGGATCCGGTGAATTGGTTAACATTACACGGGTATCAGGAACATTCAGAGCTCTTGCGGCAGCAGAAATTGATTCAATGGAAGGCTTGATAAATCTTCCGGCTTTGTTTTGCACCTCAGCGAAAGGAATTTTTTGAGCAATAGCATATTCATAAGCAAGATAACCCAATGCACCATCGGTCTCCATGATAAGACGTTCAACACCGGTATTGCCTTGAGCGCTTTTGCCGATTGGTAACTTTAGATTTTTCACCGTCCCGATTTTGTTGGTCCATCTTTTACTTACTCTACTCATGTAACTGCTGAAGATAAATGTTGTCCCACTGCCGTCTGAACGGTGAATCAAGGTGATATTTTTATCAGGCAATTTTGTACCAGGATTATCCTTTTTGATTGCTTTATCATTCCACCTGGTAATTTCTCCCATGAAGATTCTTGATAAAACTTCATTTTTAAGTTTTAATGAAGTGATTCCAGGAAGATTGTATGCCAGTACCACGGCTCCTATACAAGTAGGAATATGAATAATCGGCGCTCCAAATTCAGATACCCTGATGTCATTGAGGTAAATGTCAGTTGCCCCGAAATCAACTTTCTTGTCTTTAAGACTGAGGATTCCCGCTTCGGATCCCACTCCGGTATAAACGACCTTAGTCTTCCCTTTTTTATTGTATTCCGAAATTAATTGGATGTACAAAGGCATGGGCAAGGTTGCACCTGCACCCGAAATAATGGTGTCTTTCATCTCATCCATGGTACGGTTAGTTTTTTTGTAATGGCAGGACAAAAAAATCACTGATGTGATAAAAATAACCGTCATTATCTTCCTATTCATCCTTTTCATAGATTACCATTGGAAATATCTATATTACATGAAAACAATCCGGTGATCAGAATTAAAGAAAAAACTCTACACCTGATATATTTATCCTATCCCTAAATTTACAACAATTCTCGGGGAATATCTATAAAAATAATAACTCAGTCCTGATATCTTTGGACTGAACTTCAATGAGCTATTACAAGATTTGTTACACTATTGAAATAACTTTTGATTGTAATATTCTATTGGTTTCTTATGCTTATTACTAATAATGAGTTAAGTAGATTATATTGACTCGTAAATTGGAAATTTTTACATCTTTTCTTTAAAAGAATTTCGGGTGGAAAAATTTCAAATCTTATGGAAGGAACTCAACGACAGTTTTCTTGTTTTGCTCATCAATCCTGAATTTCAGGCGTATGAACATATTATTAAAAATGGCAGAAATAGCTTATTCTTCCCTCCGGTTCCTGTATTACAACATAGACGCAACCCTGTTCTCTTTTCTTATTTTTCTTATCCGATGTTTTTAGAATGAACCTGTAAGTGATACTTATTTTTATATCTCTTATGAAAAACTGAATTAAATCAATTACATTTGCACTTGTTAATTCCCTAATAACCAATTGCAATGAGAAAACCAAATCTGTTTCTTGCTATAATATGCTTTACCGGATTATTTATTACCGGCTGTTCACAGAAAAATGAAATCCTGCCTGCAGGAGAAGAAAATCCAACGCTGAAGTCTGCTGATTTAGACAATGTATCCATTGCAGGAAAGCACATTATTGTCTTCAAAGATGATGCAGAACTGGTTAAATCAAATCTGGCAATCCGTAATGAAAAGATCAGAGGAAAAGCTGATGGACTGCTGAAAAAGAATCAGATTTCAGGAGAAATTGAGGAAATTTACGAAACTGCATTACAAGGATTTACAATCAGGTTAGCTCCCGGGCAGGTCAAAAAACTTCAGGCTGATCCCGGCATTAAAAGAGTAGATGCTGATCAGATTGTTTCCTTATCACCTATTGACATGAGTGGAAAACCTGTGCCACAAACCCCTGTTCAGCAAATCCCATGGGGAATCACGCGTGTTGGCGGAGGCCTGGCTGTCGATCTCAGCAGTCAGACAGCATGGATCATTGATACAGGGATTGATTTATATCATCCCGACCTGAACGCAGACCTTATCAGATCCGTATCATTTCTTGGATTAAATACTACCCCCGGGGACCAGAACGGACATGGAACCCATGTTGCTGGTATTATCGGAGGCAGGAATAACAACATCGGAGTGGTCGGAGTTGCTCCGGACGTAAAGCTGGTTTCGGTAAGAGTGCTTAACCGCAAGGGTAACGGTTCCTTATCAGGTGTGCTTGCAGGCATAAATTACGTCGCAGCTAACGGAGTTTCAGGTGATGTAGCCAATCTAAGTCTTGGCGGCGCTGTTTCACAGACTCTTGACGATGCTGTTTTTGAAGCTTCAAAAAACGTAAAATTTGTACTGGCTGCCGGTAACGAATCGGATAATGCAGACAATCATTCTCCGGCAAGAGTCAACGGGCCGAACATTTATACGGTTTCAGCAATGGATAACGGAGATAATTGGGCCAGTTTTTCCAATTTTGGCAATCCTCCCATTGATTTTTGTGCTCCCGGAGTTTCTATTTATTCCACTTATAAGGATGGAGGTTATGCCACTATGTCGGGAACATCCATGGCGGCTCCTCATGTAGCAGGTTTATTGCTGATCGGATCAATAAAACCAGACGGGAAAGTGATTGGCGATCCTGACGGGAAACCAGATCCGATTGCCCATAGGTAAAAGTACGAAAATCCCGGAAGTGAAATTCACTATCGGGATTTTCATTTAAAATATAGTGTTTCTGGAACTGCGTCTTGAGGAGGATTTTACTCCCATTACGCCCAGCAAACCTCTCATCAATTCCCTTGCAATGGTGCTCCCGATCTGACGTGTAGCCGGACTTCCAAGGACTTTTTCAAAGGTGCTTTTCTCTTGGCGGGGCGGAACACTCTTCCTTGCTTTTTCATACTGTCTTTCCATTTCCTGCTGATGTTGGTCATCAGCAGCTATCAGGATTTTGGCATTTAGTATCTCATAAGCGCTTTCCCGGTCCACCTCATTATTGTATCTGGGGATAAGGTTTGATGACCTGACAATTTGATCAATCTCCTGATCCGTTAAGATGTCCATTCTTGACTGGGGAGCGCGAAGATAAGTATGAACCAGCGGAGTCGGAATGCCATTTTCGTTCAATCCGGTGAAAAAACACTCGCCGATACCAAGTTCTGTCAATAACTCCGGAGTGTCGTAGTAAACCGATTCCGGATAATTCTCCGCGGCCAGTTTGATGGCTTTACGGTCCTTAGCCGTAAACGCCCTTAATCCATGCTGCACTTTCATTCCCAGCTGGCTTAACACAGCCTCGGGAATATCAGCAGGATTCTGTGTAATGAAAAATATACCGATCCCCTTTGACCTGATCAGCTTAATGATGGCCTCGATCTGGTCCAGCAAGGAGGGAGTAGCCTCTTCAAATACCAGGTGAGCCTCATCGATAAAGAGGCATAGCTTAGGTTTTTGAAGATCGCCCTCCTCCGGAAAGGTTGCATATATTTCAGCCAGTATCTGTAGCATGACTGTTGAAAAGAGTTTGGGCTTATCCTGGATATCCGTCACTCTCAAAATTGAGATCATGCCCCTCCCGTTGCCGTCAACCCGGCAAAGATCATCCACATCAAAGGAGGGCTCGCCAAAAAAAGATTCAGCGCCCTGCTGTTCCAGTTCAATGATTTTGCGCATAATGGTTCCCACAGAAGTTGAAGAGAGCGTCCCGTATGTTTGAGTAAACTTCTCTTTTCCTTCATCGCCCAGGTACTGCAATACTCTTTTCAAATCCTTTAAATCAAGCAGAGGCAGGTGATTATCGTCACAATATTTAAATATCAGGGCAATCATTCCCGCTTGTGTTTCATTCAGACCAAGGATTTTTGAAAAAAGCACCGGTCCGAACTCAGATACAGTAGCGCGAACCTTCAAACCCTTTTCACCCGAAATAGAAAGGAATTCGACCGGGTTGCCTGATGCTTTATAATCTATGCCAATTTTAGAATGTCTCTCTACGATTTTTGGATTACTGACACCGGCTTCTGCTATACCGCTGAGGTCGCCTTTTACATCCATCAGCAGGGATGGGATTCCCTTTTCAGATAATTGTTCTGCTATCACCTGCAGTGTTTTGGTTTTTCCGGTACCCGTAGCTCCGGCTATCAATCCATGGCGGTTAAACATCTTTAGCAATGCTTTCACCTGCAATCCGGCTATCGGCTCCCGGTTAAACATAGCCGAGCCCAACAAAATGCTATCACCGGAAAAGTTATAACCGGCCTGTATATCTTTTGTAAATTGCTGTAATTGTGCCATCTCCAGAATAATTCAAGGTTATACTTAAATTTACAACAATTCTCCGGAACATTGAGAAACTATTTAAATTTTCTATTTCAATTTGTCACAGCAAGATTCCTTTAGAATATTCTTCAAGAAATTCCTCACTTCGTACCAATGACAGATTTATGTAGAGAGTAAGGGATTCCTCGCTTCGCGTCGGAATGACAGGGCCCTCTTTGAAGGAGGGGGAGAATTGGGGCGGCAAAGCCGCCCCAATTCTCCCCCCAAAAGATCTCAAATGTCATCCCGAATGAAACGAAGTGGAATGAGGGATCTCAACTCCCTGTCATTGTCTCATCGTGCGCAATTTTTTTGAGTAGGCTCTCGGAATGGCACTTTTGTTTGGAGGGATTGCTGATGATGGGGCGGCTTCGCCGCCCCATCATCAGCCCTTAAACTGCACCAGGTGTCATTCCGCAGTGAAGCAAAGTGAGGAATCTCGGCCATAATAGGATTAAAAAATAAATTTAAACAGTGTTCCTTATTCCTGTCTCCCTTGTTCCCTTCTCCGGCTTTTCTTCTCCCCAACCCCCTCCCATCCTCCTGACAAAATCTAACTTTGTGCGGAGTTTCTGCGGTCTTTGTTCGGTCTTTGTTCGGTTTATCCTATTCAAATACTATCTTTATTCCAATAATGACCAGTTTAAAGTAAGGTTCCGTCATGGGTAAGGTAATAGGAAGACAGCTCTCAGGGTCTATGGAAAATAAGTAAGGAACGTCCCTGAACAATATCTAAGATAGTGACACCAACTAAATACCCTAAATAAAAGATTTAAACTGTCTCTGAGAATCTGCCAGAGCATAAGGCATTAAATGCTATTTTTGGAAAAATTTTTCTTATGAAAAAATACCTTCTGATCTTTACATTATTGCTGCTAACAGGAATTCTTAGAGCGGCTACGGTTGATACGCTTAAAGTTTTCAGCCCTTCCATGAAAAAAGAAATTAAAACGGTGGTAATTCTCCCCGAAGGTTACTCTGCAATCGATTACACCTACCCTGTTTTATATCTGTTACATGGTCACAGCGGAAACTATTCCAACTGGGTGAACTACTCCTCCACAAAAGCGCTTGCTGATGAATTTAATATGATTATCGTATGTCCGGATGGAGGATTCTCAAGCTGGTATTTCGATAGTCCTGTTGATTCCACCATCAGGTATGAAACATTTGTTTCCAAAGAACTCATCCAGCAAATCGATAAAAATTACAGTACCATAAAAAGCCCTGCAGGAAGAGCCATTACCGGTTTAAGCATGGGCGGACACGGAGGATTGTACCTTGCTTTTCGTCACCAGGATGTTTTCGGCGCGGCCGGCAGCACCAGCGGTGGCGTTGATATCCGCCCATTTCCAAAAAAATGGGATCTGGCAAAACGACTTGGGACAATCGAACAAAACCCTGAAAACTGGGAGAAAAATACGGTCATTAACCTGGTTGACCTTTTAAAAGATTCCAAGCTTGCCATTATTTTTGATTGCGGAGTGAATGACTTCTTCCTTGATGTCAATCGCAACCTGCATAAAAAACTGGTCGAGATGAAAATCCCTCACGACTATATCGAACGTCCGGGCGGACATACAGGAGAATACTGGAATAATTCAATTAATTACCAGGCGATGTTCTTTCACCGGTTTTTTACCAAGAAATAAAACATCTGTGTTTGGGGTTCTCATCGATTGCCGTCAGCTTTAGCTGACGGGTTACGAAATTGTTAACAACGGCTTTAGCCACATTTTACTATAACAAATGAGGCTAAAGCCTTCCTTTTCTCAACCTCTTTTCCGTCAGTTGAAACTGACGGCAATGGATGAGGAAACTTTTGGGACACCCTCTACGGAATTTATTTGTTGTTTATATAGAGACGCAATTTATCGCGTCTCATCTAAAAACCGGTTTGCCGCGTCATATAGAGACGCGATAAATCGCGTCTCTACTTCCAACCTCCGCCTAATGCCCGGTAAAGTGATACCGTCGCACCCAGCTGTTGAAGATGATCATTTACACTGCTCAATTGCGCAGATAACAAGCTTGTTTGAGCCGTGAGTACTTCGGTGTAGTTAGCAGAACCATAGGTGAGCAATTCTTTCGTGTAATCAACTGACTTAATCAAAGCCTCAAGCTGTTGTTTACGCAAAGTGATTTTCTGAACAGAAGATTCATACAATCCCAAATTTGTATGTACCTCTTGTCCTGCGTTTAACAGGGCGCTCCTGAAATTAATCAGCGCCTCCTCCTGTTGCGCCCTGGCCACTTTCAACCGTGTTGCATTGATTTTTTTATTAAAAAGCGGCTGCACTAACCCACCCGCCACATTTGCGGCAAAGGAAACAGGATCGAGAAGATTGCCCAGATCGGAATTCACAAAACCTGTGGAGGCTGTTAAATTCAGGGTAGGATAAAAATAAGCTTTTGCATTATTGGTCATCTCGAAGGCATTCATAACCTCAAATTCTGCCTGCATTACATCCGGACGATTATCCAGCAACCGGGCCGGAACACCTGTTTTCAGAACAGATGATATATTTTGATCTTCAATTTTCCCACGTTCAATTTTACCTGGGACTCGTCCAAGCAGCAAGCATAGCGCATTTTCTGTTTCGCGAATGTTCTGCTCCAGATCGGGAATCGTAACTTCAGCTGCATAGCGGACCGCTTCACTTTGAACGACCGCCGCCCCTGTTACTTTTCCGCTTCCCTGCAACACTTTCATGGTCTCTACTAAATTGACATAGTTTTTAACCGTTTGACGGGTAATTGCCAGTTTTTCATCCAACCCGGTCAACGTGTAGTAAGCTGATGCAATGCTGGAAACCAAACGGGTTTGGACAGCTTTTCTGCCCGCATCAGTGGCCAGCAGATTGGCATAAGCGGCACGTTTCGAACTCTTCAGTTTTCCCCATAAGTCAATCTCCCAGTTTGCACCGGCAGACAGCTGATAAGTGTTTACTTCACGGGGACCATCTGGATAAATTGATTCCGGATTACGTGTATAGGTTCCATTCCCATTAGCAGAAATACCGGGTAATAAAGCGGCTTTACTTTGTGAAAAGTACGCTTCAGCTTCAATAACCCGTTGAACGGCTGTCTGTAAATCAGGATTATGGTCTAATCCTTCCTGAATGAGCTTTTGCAGGTAAGATTCCGTGAAAAAACTACCCCAGGGTTTACTGGCAATGGTTACTGTGTCCTTCGTATCAATGTTGCCGAAGAGATTGTCAGTCGAAACAACCCCCCGCTGGTAATGCTTTGATGTGCTGCACGAAATGAGCAGCCAGGAAAGCCCTGTAATAATGACAATATATTTTAGTGAACTTGTTTTCATGATTCCTTTGTTTCTGATTTCATTAACCTTCATATTCGTCTGCCTCACCTTCCAGAGAATTCATTTCTGATATGGGCCTTTTCTCTGACTTATTAACCTTCTCCTGCAGTGTCTGGAAAATCACATACATAGCCGGGATAACAAGAATACCAATGATGGTCCCTATTAACATACCCCCTACAGCGCCGACACCGATTGAACGGTTCCCATTGGCGCCCACGCCTCCGCCAACAACCAGGGGAAGCAAACCAAAGATGAATGCAAAGGAGGTCATCAGGATTGGGCGTAAACGTGCAGTTGCACCCTCAATGGCGGATTGCACGATGCTCATTCCCCGATGGCGCCGCTGCAAAGCAAACTCAACAATAAGGATGGCGTTCTTAGCTAACAATCCAATCAACATGATCAAAGAAATCTGCAGGTAAATGTTATTCTGAACACCCATGATTTTGGCGAAGATAAAGGAACCCGCAATCCCTATGGGAAGGGAGAAGATGATTGAAAATGGCAGGATAAAACTTTCATACTGAGCCGCCAGAAGAAAATAAACAAAAATAACACTCAGCACAAAAATCAGAATGGATTGGTTGCCAGAGGCTATCTCTTCACGGGTCAATCCAGAGAATTCATAGCCGTATCCCTGTGGCAGTGTTTGTGCGGCCACTTCCTGAACAGCCTTGATTGCATCGCCGGTACTAAACCCGAAATTTGGCGCACCAGTCACGGCAATAGAAGTATACATGTTGAAACGGGTAATATTTTCCGGTCCAAAGATTCTATCCATGGTAATAAATTCAGTAATCGGGGCCATTTCACCACTGGAGGTCCGGACAAAGATGTTGTTCATGTCTTCCGGATTACCGCGATAGTTTGGTTCGGATTGGACCATCACGCGGTATTGTTTTCCAAACCGGTTAAAGTCTGAAGCATAATAACCTCCCACATAACCCTGCATAGCGGATAAAACTGAGCTGACAGTAATTCCGGACTGTTTGCAGCGTGCTGCGTTTACATCCACCTTGTATTGAGGGAAATTGGTATTGAATGAGGTCATGGCATACTGGATCTCCGGCCGCTGAGTCAATGCTCTCAGAAACTGATTGGCATTCTGTTCGAAATCCTTGATATCACCCCCTGTCTTATCTTCCAGTTTCAGCTCGAAACCATTGGATACACTGAATCCCGGTACCATTGGAGGGGAAAAGAATACTATTCGCGCCTCACGGATTCCGGCTGTTGCAGCATACAATCGGGCTATCACGCTGTTCTGGTCCTGGCCTTTTTCCTTTCTTTGTTCGAATGGTTTCATACTGCAAATCAACATACCGTAGGAACTTCCGCTTCCGCTGATAATTGAGCTTCCGATGATCAGGGTGCGCCCGTCCATTTCAGGGACACTGGCCAAAATGCTGTCAACCTTAAGCATAATCTGTTTTGTATGCTCCAGTGAGGTTGCAGGCGGCAGACTTACGTCAACAAATAATTTCCCTGTATCTTCTGCAGGAACAAAGCCGGTTGGGGTTGTTTTCATCAGCAGAAACAAGCCTCCCGAAAAAACGAGCACCAAGGTGACAGCCAACCATTTGCGGGAAACAAAGAAATTGGCTGTTTTCCGGTAACGTCCCGTCAGATTTTCGAAGGAAGCGTTGAAAGAAGCAGAGAACCGCTGCATAAATCCTTTGTTATGCAAGGCACTTTCGCTGTGCGGCTTTAGGAATATGGCACAAAGAGCGGGGCTCAGCGTAAGAGCATTTACCGCGGATATAACAATTGCAACAGCCAGAGTAATTCCAAACTGCTTATAGAATACTCCCGTTGTTCCGGTAATAAAAGTAACCGGGATGAACACTGCCGACATAACCAAAGTGATGGATACAATGGCTGCCGAAATTTCGTTCATTGCTGAGACAGCTGCTTCTTTTGCATTTTTTGCTCCCTGATCAAGTTTAGCATGGACTGCCTCAACCACCACAATGGCATCATCCACCACAATACCAATGGCAAGTACCAGGGCAAACAGAGTGAGCAGATTGATCGTAAATCCGAATAGATTCAGGAAGAAGAAAGTACCAATAATGGCTACCGGGACCGAAATAGCGGGAATCAGCGTAGCCCTGAAATTCTGCAGGAATAAAAAGACAACAATGAATACCAGAAAAAATGCCTCCAGCAATGTACGAAGTACCTTTGAGATCGAACTGTTAAGAAAATCATTGGCATTGACGGTTATCTTGTATTTGATTCCCGATGGGAATGATTTGGATGCTTCATCGAGTACTTTTTGGACATCTATGATTACATCACGGGCATTTGACCCAGGAGATTGGAATACAGCCACTGTTACTCCAGGTCTGTTCATGGCCATGGTGGCGACCGAGTAACTCAATGCGCCCAGCTCAATCCGCGCGACATCCTTTAACCTCAGAATATTGCCGTCTTTATCAGCCTTAATGACAATGTTTTCAAATTCCGAAGGCTGACTGAGTTTACCTTTGTATTTAAAAACATATTCGAAAGACTGGTTGTTGCGCTCTCCAAGACGTCCGGGTGCTGCTTCAAGACTCTGTTCGCTCAGTGCTGCTGTAACGTCGGAAGGTACCAGACCATATGAAGACATGACTTCCGGCTTCAGCCAGATACGCATCGAGTAATCTTTTCCCCCGAAGACCATCGCCTCACCAACACCATTTACTCGCTGGATTTGCGGCAAAAGGTTGATTTTTATGTAATTCTGGAGGAAGATTTCATCGAATTCGTCTGCTTCACTGTAAAGCGAAAAAACCACTAACATACTGGTTTGTCGCTTGGCAACGATCACCCCGGAACGAGTCACCTCAGCCGGAAGAATGCTGTTGGCACGTGCCACACGGTTCTGAACGTTGACAGCAGCCATATCCGCATTGGTGCCCTGTTTAAAGAATACCTCAATAGAAGCGCTACCATTGTTGCTGGCGGTAGAGGTCATGTAGGTCATGTTCTCTACCCCGTTGATTTGTTCTTCAAGCGGAACAATCACACTTTTCATAACAGTCTCTGCATTGGCCCCGGTATAACTTGCAGAAACGCGGATGGTTGGGGGAGCAATATCAGGATATTGCTCAATGGGCAAACTGATCAACCCAAGTATACCCAGGATGACAAGGATGATGGAAATAACCGATGAAAGGACTGGCCGTTCTATAAATTTTCGGAACATGATCTTTTTGGGTATTTATTTTTTAAGCTGATTTTCGGCCGGCATATTTTCTGAAAGGTTTCCTGCCTCTACCACTTTTGGTTTAATTTCAGAATTGTTGCGTAAGGATGCAATTCCCTCCAACACAATCTTATCTCCGGCATTCAGCCCGCTGGTTACGATATAAGAACCTTTCAGATTCCCGGTTAACACTTCGATTTCAGCATTGTGTACTTTATTGTCGGCTCCTACAACATAGGTAAAGTGTTTTCCCTGTAATTCATACGTTGTTTTCTGTGGAATAATGATAGCAGAATTGATCTGTTGGGGTATACGGACCAATCCGCTCCCCCCGCTCCGAAGGGTCCCTTCTGCATTTGGGAAAGTAGCGCGGATGTTCACCGATCCGGTTTGCTGATCAACAAGCCCGCTGGCAGTTTCGATCCTTCCTGGTTGCTCATATACCGAGTTATCAGCAAGAACAAGCGATACATCGGGAAGCCTGGTAAATTTCTCCTGAAGAGATTTTCCTTCCAGTCCTTTGGTCAGTGCCAGAAATTCTTTTTCGTTAACTGAAAAATAAGCATACATCTTCGCCGTGTTTGAAACGGTGGTCAATGGTTCCGCTGTTGAACTGCTTACAAGGCTTCCTACACGGTATGGGAAAGTACCGATTGTCCCATCGGCAGGACTTGTAATCAGAGTGTACTGCAGGTTGGCTTTTGCATTTTCAAGATTTGCTTTAGCCTGAGCCAGTTGTGCTTCTTTAGCTTTTAGAATGGATTCAACCGATTCCAGTTCAAACTGACTGATAATCTTCTTTTCAACCAATGGTTTGGTTTTCTCCAGGTTGATCTTTGCCGAATTCACATCAGCCTCAGCTACTTTTACCGAAGCTTCTGCCGAACGGACAGTTGCCTGAATATCATTTGCATTTAGACGGAAAAGCACCTGCCCTCTTTTCACAAAGGCACCTTCATCCACGTAGATGTGTTCAATATACCCTGTAATTTTAGACCGTATTTCAACAGTCTGCTGCCCCTCAAGTTTCGTCGGGTAATCTTTAAATAGCCGCGTCGATTGGGTATTTACAACAATAACGGGGTATTCTTTTACCTGACCCGCACCACCGGGCTGCTGCTTTCCATTTTGCTTACTGGAGCACGAAGCAGCTAAAAGTATGATCATTACAAATCCAAAATTCCTGATTTTCAGTTTGACCTTCATGTTATTTTATGTGAGTTCCAGTTTAATAATCTGTGATATATAGTAGCTTAAAAGTTTTTCTCTGTTAACAATCCTGACAAAAAGTTATGAATGTTCAGCATTATGCTGTATCTGAGCAATTACTTTATAGAAAATATCCATTTCATCCGGGCTAATGTCCTGCTGCATATCTTTTAATAATTCGTTTTCAATCTTTAAAAAACGATCGAGCAGCAATAATCCTTTTTCAGTAATAACTAAAATATTTTTACGCCTGTCATCAGGATTTACGACCCGCTTTATCAGGTTGTCTTCCTCAATAGCATTTATAATACGAAGAATGTAAGATTTATCTTTCCCCATCTTTTCTGCCATATCCTGCTGTACGACAGCTTCATCCTCCTTTTGAACAGCTTTAAGTAAAATAAGCTGATCAAAACTGTAATTAAGTTCTGCAGCCTGAATTCGTTTCTTCAGGTTGTTAATTATAGTCTTCATCATTTTGATGATTAAAAGTCCAAAAGGTTTATTTACCTGCATCATTTATTTTTTTGAGGCTCCAAAAGTAAATTATTAGTTGATTAAAACAACTATCTCTTGTGTTTCTTTTACATTAAGAATGATGTGCTAAAATTTCTCTGTGTTCTTTTTTGTTAATAGTAGAGACAAGGCAATGCCTTGTCTCTCTCCCTCATTAGGCCTATAGAAGGCTGGCTGAGACAAGGCGATGCCTTGTCTCTACTAAGCTCCAAATCAGCCCTGCTGAAAATTTAACAGCAACAGGAATATTGCTTTATTTTTAGTAAATCTGTTAGGAAATGACAGGATGACTAAAATTCTTATTAAGCTCGATTCAATGGACAACAAGGATAAAGTTATGGATGCAATCAGGATGCTGAAAGGTGTAAGCAAAGTCACAATTGCAGATCCGCAGGATCACGAAGAGAGAATATCCGCAAAGAAGATGAGCAGAGGGAATGAACCAAGCGCCGCATCCGTAGAACTAAAAAAGAGAGCGGTTAAATCCGCTAAAGACACCTCTCAGATTTTTACATGTTTCCATCACCGTAGGGTTTTTAGTAATGAACGTCTAAAAATTTCCTGTGGCTGATAAACTATCATTTTTAGCGAACTAAACTGTTTTTGAAATTTCGTTTCGGCGTTTCGACCATCAGTGCAGCAGAAAGCGCCTTATAAACTTTAGCCTTTGTTTTCTTTGTTTTCTGCACGCGGGCTATACCCGATACAACCAGATTAAGGTTTTGATTGAATACATTACCAGCCAATTCAAGGGTCACCGTGGCAACAGATTCTCCTGCAGGGACGATCACCGGCTTCATTCTAACCACTCCTTTTGGCGGATTATCGAGGATGAGCTGGACCGGAAGATTAAAATCAGCTGATCTGTTTACCTTTACTTTAAAAGTGAACCCCGTATCTTTGGATAGAACGATAGTGGAATCGCCAGGAATTGTATGACTTATGCTGAATGGAAGAGGCGGAACAACCGTTGTCAGAAAATCGCCTGTCGGCAGCAGGTGTTTATAAAAAAAAGCCTGCATCTGTTCTTCCACAGGTTCAGCCTTTCGTTCCACACTTGATCCGTTTGTTTCCGATTTCCCGCTAATCTTCAAATCCAGGGGACCCAATTTTGCATCTTTGGGTGCGGTCAGCGTCATGGCAATCTGATTCTGACCATTTTTGATCACATCATAGCTATGGCTGTATCCCGGAGGTAACCCGGTTAAGTTAAGACTAATTGCACCCATAAAATTGAATTTCCGCAATGCAAAAACTGTAAACGCTGTCGTTCCGGCCTGATTAATAACCAGATTGGATGGTTTAATTCGTAAATCAAAATCAGGTTGGGGCTTTCCCGTAAAGAGCCGGTAGCCATAAGCCTTGCCGCCTTTCCCCAAAACATCCCTGACCCGGATAAATACATTTCCGCTTTTTGCAAATTTATAAACCATGCGGGGATCGGCATGGAAGGTCTCCAATCCCTCGCTCCGGTCCTGAAAATCATCCACCTGAGCCAACACGTTACTATTGGAGTCAAAAAGAGTAAGATCTGCATCCAGCAAGGAACCTAACCGGTGTGCCAGAATCTCAATGACTATATTTTCTCCTTTCTTTCCTTTAATAACATACCAATCCTCCTCACCGGGATTCCGGATCATGCCGTTCATGGTGTTGTTGCGAGGAATCATTGTCGCACTAAAAGATTTACTGTCCCTATTCTCTGTAAGTTCAGTGCCACCTGAAGTTCCAAACGCCACACTGTTTGAATGTAGTCCCTTACCTTTGGCAGCGAAAAAAATCTTGTTTTCGGCCTGCTTTTTCACTTTTAACCGGATCAGATTCTTCGACAAGTTGACACCTTCAAGAGCAACTTTTGTAGATTGACCCACTTTACCACCCAGGGGAAATATCGAACTCACAAATGGAATCTCACCTATGCTGATTCGGTAAACGAAATCTTCGCGACCACGATAAACAGCATCCTTAATTTCGAGCGTATATTCGCCTGTCTGGGAAATTTTATAAATGATTACGGGATCAGGATTGTCGCCAAAATCGTCATTATAAGCCATTTCCTTTCCTGCAGCATTCCGAAGGGTAAGAATGGGCTGAAACCAGCCCGGAACCGCATCTGCTAAATAGGGCACAAGCAACCGCGCTTTTGTGTGGCACACCAAAGTCTCTCCTTTTACAGCCGAAAAACGAAAACAATCACGTTCTCCGGGCATGATTTGTCCGTTCACAACACATAGAAGGCTGGGTAAAAGGCAGGCATTATCCGGCTTGTCATTCGGCTCGGTTTCATTTATTTCGGATAATTCATTAACATCAAAGAAAATGCGGTTCGAATACCCGTTTTCGGTCACCAAACGGAAGTCGTGCAGGCCAATCTCAGCCTTTTTGTCGATCACTATTCTCACTTTTATCTTCTCTTCAATCTGAGGAATGTCCTGTTCCTTGATCCTTAGATTTTTTTCCTTAAAATTAACGGGTATTTTTTCGATAATGGTTCCCGTAATTCCTTTTCCATTGACTAAAACGCCATTGACATCACCCAGATTCTGTCCTCCCACGACGACGTCAATGCTCTTTCCTTGTTGGCCTCCTGCCGGATACACATAGCCTATGTATGCTTGGGCTTCCGTCTTTAAAACAGCAAAGAGACCTAAAAGCCAAAGAAGTGATATTCCTTTTATATTCATCTTAATATCTGATTAAACGCTTTAAAACTTCATGATTTCCTTCAGCATCCCGCCTCTTTTCCCTTTTTCCTGTGGTAAATATAACAGCGGAATATCACCTTCAGTCGGATGGGGCAATGTCCCTGCGGGGTCAATTCCCATGAGTACGTAGATGCTTTCGGCAAAATCCCAGGGGGAAACAGGACGTTCAACCACTTTTTCGCCTCTTCCATCAGTTGCCCCAACTACCTTGCCTCCAATAAAACCGCCGCCGGCAACCAGATAGCTGAATGCAGCACCAAAGTGATTTCGTCCGCCATTCCATGGCGGTTCGTACAATATTTTTGGAGTTCTTCCAAATTCACCACCACAAATGACGATTGTTTCGTCGAGTAATCCTTTTGCTGAAAGATCCTCAAGCAAGGCCGAAAGGGCCTGATCCAATTCCGGCAGTTTTTCATTCATCCGTTCGAAATGCTGCTTATGGGTATCCCAACCCCCATTTCTTACCAACACAAAAGGTACCCCTTTTTGAATCAGCCGTCGCGCTGCCAGGCAGGATTGTCCCAACTTATTTTTTCCATATCGGATTCGTAAAGAGTCACTCTCTTCGCTTAGATCAAAGACCTTCCGGTCTTCTCCGAGAATCAGAGAATAAGCCTGTTTTTGGAATTTATCCATCTCCGTCAACTGTTCATTTCCGGGCATCAGCTCTGAAAAATGATCAAGTGAATTAAGAAGTCTTTTCCTTCGCTTCAATTGATCATCAGAATACGAGCTATTTACAATTCCCTCTACAGAAAATTGTGAACTTTCGGGATTACCGCCTGTTGCAAACGATTTGTATTTTGGCCCCAGAAATCCTGCTTCATTAAAACGGGTCGAACCTGAAGTCAAGGAAATGTATGACGGAATGCTTCCCTGGTAGGAATTCTCTTTTTTGAATGCGATGACAGCTCCCATCGCGGGATAAACAACCCGTCCGCCCGGCAATGATCCGGTCTCCATCACATAACTCGCTGTTTCATGTCCATTTATATCATGAGTCATGCTTCTTATGATGCTGTACTTATCCGCAATCTTTGCGAGTAATGGAAGTTTCTCGCCAATTTCGATCCCGGGCACATTCGTAGCGATCGGTTTATTGAGCGGTCCGGTATAGTCTTTTCCCGCTTTGGGTTTTGGGTCGAACATATCGGTCTGGGCAGGGCCGCCATCCAGAAAAACAAAGATTACAGATTTGGCATGTCGTTTTTCAACCGGTTGTGCAGCTTTCAGATAAATCAAACTTCCCCCCAATAGTACAGCCACTGTCAGCGCGCATAAACGAATGAAACTAATAAGTTTATATGTATTTCCATTGTCGCTGCATGGAATTAACTTCATTTCAATCAGTTGATCTTCGATCTTCATGAAGAATAATTTCAGAATATTGTCCATGGCTCTTTTGTATTAATGATTAAACAGAAATTCTTTTGTGTTGACCAACGCCCATACCAGATCAGAGGTATTCTGGTATTTATCTTTTTTGTTTTCGGAAAACCAGGTTAAAACGGTTGATGTTTCCGATGGCAAAGGGAACCGGTTGAGCACGAGCAAATAAATTTCGCCAATCCGTTTTTCTTTTGATTCAAACTGATCAGTCAACAGTCTCAATTTCTTGCTTTTATTGATTTTATCTGTAACCTGGGTTGAGTTGAGTAAAAATAATACCTGCTTCATTGTCAGTTTATTATTTCTGTCGCTTTCATACGAAATATCGCGAGAAGGACGACCAAACATTTCCAGGACCGGCGTTGAAATGGTTCCGTCTTCCAGCTGGACCGCCCTGGTATCCTTGGGTAAAAAAGTGAAAGGCTCGGGCACTCTGCTCCAATAAATTTCATTCACACCTGTAATGTCACAAATAGCATCGATCAGTTGTTCAGCTGTTAAACGCCGGATTTTGTAAGAATAAAAAAGTTTTTCATCCGCAGGATTACTTTGATTTACAACAGACGATCGCTGATACGTTTTGGAATTCAGAATCAGGCGAAACATATACCTGAGATCATAGTTGTGTATCTTAAACTCATTCTCCAAAAACGAAAGCAGCACAGGATCGGAAGGTGGATTAGAATCACGGAAATCATCGGGTTCGTTCACGATCCCCCTGCCCATCAGCCAAAACCAAATCCGGTTGACCATCACTTTTGCAAAATAAGGATTTCGCTTGTTTGTAAGCCAGTCAACAAGCGATAACCGCAAATCTGTTTTATCTTTCAGCTCAACTTTTTCGCCATCCGGCATGACAATAGGGGAGAACTTAGGTGACAGATCTTTGTCGATATAGACAAATTCTTCTTTCCACTCATCGCTTTTCTTATAGTTCAATTGTGAAAAGAAAGGGCCCAGATCACCCGGAACTTTATGATCGCCAAATTCGGTTGAAGGCCGCATACCCAGAAAGATCAGTGCAAACGATTCGGCAATATTTTTGGGATCACGCAGTTGAAATGCCCTGTAAAAATTGACCGCCGGCGAGCGGAAATTACTACCCGAAGAGATAAGCAACTCCCTGACAAACTGATCGTAAGGAATATTATCACGAATACTCTCTTTCATCCATCTTGAATAAGCCTGCACTGCATTGGGCCATAGGTTACTTGGGAATTCTGATTTACATCGCAGTAAATCGCCCCATTTCAATACCTGGTAATCCATAAAACTATCCGTACCGAGCAATGAGTCAATTTGTTTGCGCCTTTTTTCAGGATCGCTTTTTTCTATAAATATTCGGGCTTCATCCGGAGAAGGTTGTTTGCCTGTAATATCGAGAGCAAGCCGACGAACAAAGACTTCATCCGGGCACACAGTTGAAGCCGTCAGATTCGCTTTTTTCAAACTACTTTCAACAAGAGCATCAAGTTCAGATACTGATTTCGAAAGATCCTGAGCCGACACTTTTTGATTGAGCGAAAAAAAACAGATGGCGATAATCAGCAATGCGATAACTCTGAAGACAGATTTCATTTCCACGATGATTATAGTTTAAACTCGATAATTTGCTTCAATTTCTACCAACAGGTTGCTCCGGCAAATATCTGCTTTTACAAAAATGCCGTTCCCCATTCCGAAATAAGCATCACACAAAGATTTAACCGCTTTATAATCCGATTCGTTTTTCAGATAGACACGATAATTAACGGGTGCGGGTTGGTAAATTAAGCATATTTTATTATTATTCAGATTATTGAATGATATTAATGAATCGATGATCTGTATTGTTGTGGCGGTCTGCCTGGCTGCATCTTCCGGGAATACGGTTTGTTCGCCAAGGATGGATGCCGTGCCTGAAACAAAAAGGAATCCATCGTCATTAATTTGGATATACTTTCCTCTTTCAAACTTAGGGGTTGATAATTCCTTCATCGCGTCATTAGCCACTCCGTCCAATACTTCAGAAGAATAACTATGCGCATCTACCTGAAGAGAATTGGTTACCGGCTTTACCTTCTCTGTCTTCTTTTCTTTCAGGGCGAACACTTCAATCAAGCAGCCACCATTAGCTACGCCGATGCCCGTTGCTGAAGGATAGCCGTTTATAAAGTCTGATTTTTTATAGTACAATGATCTCAAATCATTGAATTCCTGATAATTTTGAAGACGTCGGTCACGGACGGTTTCTGTCAGTGTAATTCCTTCGATATAATTCCATTGCCGCACAATATGGCTATAGTCGAAACCCACTTCAGACAGTGCAGAATCGAGCATACTATATGTTTCGCAGGCATTGTCCCTGAAAATTTGATGCTTTGCTGAATATTGAGCCGAAACAAGACAGCTAAAGTCAGGGCAGTCAATGAACAAAGCCGAAGCTTGTTCACCCCGGTTAAATGTGAATGAATGATCTGTCCCTGAATGCATCATCCAGACTTCCATTATTGTTCCACCTTCCATTGGAGGTTGGCTTACCAGAGAAACCGGCGCCCGGCACCACTCATATTTTGCAAAAATATCATCTAACAAATTCATCTTCAGAAGATAGTCATGATTATCGGAACACGATGTAAATACTGTAATCTTTACTATTCTCCGGGTTATCTTTAAACTGCCGGAATTTAACCTGACCTGCCCGATACAAGAGTGTAATTGCGTTGAAAAATCACCTTCAGAAGGCGATTGAATGCTTTGGATATAGAATTGCATGCGAATTTTGTTAGCCGAAGGCAAATTAATTTAATGTGAGACGCAAAATATGCAAAAAGGTTAAAATATATTCCAATAAACTTAGGGATTTATACACCTATACTTTGATAAGGCAAGACGACGCAAGTATAGTAGAAACATGTTCAATAAAATGCATGAAAATCTGTCTTAAAACTATAAATTTTAAACGCAGAATACCACAAAGAATAAAACAGAGAGACACAAAGCATTAGCCCGGTCTTTACTTCGTACCTTTTCCTCATATTGTTGGCACTTCGTTCGTATGTATACGAAGGAGGTACGAACAAGATACGAACAAACACCGAGAAAGGCATGGGTCAGATAAGGGGAAGCAAACAGCTTCGAATCTAAAAAATTATCCTTATGCAGGGCTTTTGGAAAATTCTTTTGGGGAGGTTTTCCATAAAAAGTTCATCCTGTAAATCATTGTTTGTAAATTCAAAAAGTGTTGAAAGCATGATAAACAATGTCCTGATAATTTTATTTATTTTTACTAAAATGATTAAAAAGTCAGGATGGAAGATTTTCAGGTATTTATAAAACCGATCGGGGCCAGATGCAACCTGAACTGCTCCTATTGTTATTACCTGAATAAACAGGACCTATATCCTGATCATGAAAATTGTATTCCGGATGATTTACTGGAAAAATACATTACACAACATATTGAGGCTTCTGAGGGGGCGGATCTGTTTTTCTCCTGGCATGGAGGCGAACCAACATTGGCGGGACTGGAATTCTTTAGAAGGGTTGTATTACTTCAGCGTAAACACCTGCCAAAAAACCGTACTTTACTTAATGGAATTCAGACTAACGGGACTCTGCTTAATGATCAATGGGGAGATTTCCTAAAAAGAGAGAGGTTTATCGTTGGAATCAGTCTGGATGGGCCTGAAGAATTTAATTCTGTTAATCGTAACAGAAAAGATGGAAGAACGGCTTTCGATGAATCGTTACGAGGTTATCAGCTTCTCAGGGAAAATGAGATTCCCTGTGAAATCCTATGTGTGGTAAGTTCTTGCAATGTTGACCATCCTTTGGAAGTTTACCGTTTTTTCAAAGGTTTGGATGCGTCTTTTATCACTTTTATTCCGCTAGTAGAAAAAACCAAAGAAGGGAAAGTTTCTGAACAGACGGTCAATCCGGAGTCTTTTGGAAGATTTCTCTGCACCGTGTTTGATGAATGGAAAAGATCAGATATCGGGCGCATCAAAATTCAGATCATCGAAGAAGCACTGCGTACCGCTTTTGGACAGGAACATACGTTGTGCATCTTTAAAGAGACCTGCGGCAGAGTCCCTGTAATAGAGCAAAACGGAAATTTTTACTCCTGCGATCACTTTGTCGATAAAGAACATTTAATCGGAAATATCAGGGATCAATCTTTGACTGAACTCCTTGAAGATCCTATACAAACATCCTTCGGCCGGCAAAAATACGATTCCCTCCCACAATATTGTCTTCGATGCGAGGTTCTCAAGATGTGCAACGGGGCATGTCCGAAAGATCGCTTCATCCAATCCCCTGACGGAGAAGATGGTTTGAATTATTTGTGCAAAGGATATCGGTTTTTTTTCAATCACATCAGGCCTTTCGCTGAACTTGTAGCCCAGGTCAATGCCATTCATAACAACACGGTTTAATAAAAGAAGTCAGATATTGTCATTTTGCTATGCGGTCAATTGCCTTCGGCGTCATTGATCTCCAAATGACGGCGAAGCTAAATGACTAATAACAATTCAGCTTATGACTAATACAACCCAGCATTTTTTGACAAATGACACACGTTCGGATCAGGTTAATTTCTCCTTCAGAAACTTTACGGTCCGGCCCCAGGCCAGATCAGCAGCCTGTTTATTATACCGTTCAGGATTGGTGTCATTATTAAAGGCATGCTCCGCACCTTCGTAGATGTAAATCTGATAAGGAACATTTGCCTTCTTTAAAGCCTTTTCAAAATCAGGAATACCCTGATTGATCCGGTCATCGTTTCCGGCATAATGCAACAGCATCGGAGATTTGATTTTGGGAACATCCTCGGATTTCGGTGGGGTTCCATAATAAGGTACTGCTGCATCCAGCTCGGGAGAATTTACTGCAACCTGGTTGGTCATGGCACCACCCCAGCAAAATCCTGTGCAACCAACCTTACCTGTTGTCAGAGGATTTGTTTTCAAATATTTTACCGCAGCAACGAAATCTTTTTTCGTAGTTTCGTAATCCAGGTTCTGAAACATGGGGATAGCGTCTTCCGGCTTATCCGGGGTTCCTCCCAATGGGGATAGAGCATCGGGAGCAAGGGCTACGAATCCTTCCAACGCAAGCCGGCGGGCCACATCCTTAATATGCGGCTGTAATCCGCGGTTTTCATGAATTACTACTACAGCCGGATGTTTTTTATTTTCTTTTGGCTGTGCAAGATAAGCTAATACAGGACCGCTGGCGCCCTGGTAGCGGAGAGTTAATGTGATAAGCCTTGCATCATCAGATTTGGTGATCTGGGCAAAAAGACTGGAGGGAACAACAGTCAAAAAAATGGACATTCCTCCTAAAGCGGTTGTCTTTTTCAGAAAACAGCGGCGGTTTGTTCTGAATTTATGGGTTGTCATTTGTTTTTATTTGGTTTAAGTCATTTACTGCACGTCATTTATTTTATGTCATTTATTGCGCGTCATCAGGCTCCAAGATCCCAGCGGCGGAAGTATAAACTCTGCCTTACAATAGGAAGGGTTTTAAATTCAATATCAGCCATTTCCTGGTGACTTAACGGAGAAAAACCGGAAGCTATCCTGACATTCTCCTCGATTTGGGGGATATTGTCGACCCCTATAATGGTGGTGCTCACCGGTAAACTCATGTTATAGGTTAAAGCCTCCTGAATGGTGATAGTTCCTGGTTTTTTTGTTCTGGCCCTGACTTCCTGTTCTTCCAAAGCAGGAGGAACCCAGCTTGACAGAATTCTTCCCCGGGTGGTTACCTTCATTCCTATAATGGCGATTCCCTTTTTCTGAGCCTCAGGGAGAAGGTGATTTTTAAAGCTGAGGTAATGAACATCGGCAGCATTCAAAGCCATCAGGATAGAATCAAAAGGATAACGGCGGATCGCCTCCAGTAAGACGATTGGTTCAAAATGCCCTGTGATCCCAAGGTATCTAACCATACCTTCGGATTTTGCCTTTTCGAGCGCTTTGATAGCTCCGTTGGAGGAGAAAATCTGGTCAATTTGTTCCTGCGTCTGAATGTTATGGAGCTGCCAGGTATCCAGATGATCCGTCCGCAGGTTTTTAAGGCTTTCCTCCAACAGCCTCATTGAGCCATCGTACGTGCGGTCATGGGTTTTGGTGGAGAGCCAGACCTCCTTTCTCCTGGATTTCATCACCCTGCCGATATTGATCTGGCTGACTCCGCCCCCATACGCGGCGGCTGTATCGATGTAATTAATGCCAAGATCAATGGCCCTGTTGATAATTTTTTCAGATTCTTCTTCTTTTCCCTTCATTTCAAGAGTGGCCTGTCCTCCCAGGCTCAGGATGCCAACTTTATAACCTGTTTTACCAAGCGAACGCGTAGGCATGGCTCCGTAAGTTTTTGAATTAACCGGATTTGCAGCGTTGGATTTAGTAGAATTCGCGTCAGATGATAACGTTTTTCCAACAGCCGCCGAGGCCGCAGCAGTAAGACCTGTCCCAATAAAAGCACGCCGGCTGAAATTGTTTTCTTTCATATCGGTTATTCTAAATATATGGTTAAACATTTAACGTGATGTAAGTTACTAAAAAAATATTAAAAGACAGATCTTTTTAGCATTAAGTTTGAAAAGGAATCATTTACGCTGAGTTCTTAGGTTTCTTGATTTTCGTTTAAAACAATAATCTAAGATAAGGGAATAAGAGAACCCGTTAGTGCATTCTTCCCTTTCTACTAAGGGTAAAAGGGGGGAAATAAGGATTATTTATGTTTTGTTGTCAATAAAGAGTCATTTAAAAATCTTATTTTCCTGTAAATTACCCTTAGTAGAGAGTAACGGATTGAGAATTGATAGTTAATTCGCCCCCTTCGGGGACGGGGAGCAGAGAGTGCATCTGCCGTGGGTTGCGCCCACGGTTATTCATATAATGCCCCTTCGGGGCATGGAGCCAGGAGAGAGAATTCACAATTAGAAGCACGAGGCTTACCTGGGATGTTTGAATAACATAAACCTTTCCCCCTTATTCCCTTATGATGAAAAGATGATGAAAAAAGAATATTAAAATTTGTATACACATTTTGTTTACTTTTATTGCCTTTAAAACTTATCCTAAACTATGCGAATATTTATAAATACCCTCCTTCTATTATCCGTTTTAATTTCATGCACCACCGGCAAAAAGGCCTTGGAGCGGGGTGATTATTCGAATGCAACCCTTCAGGCAGTCAACCGCCTGCGCAACAATCCCAATTCGTCAAAAGCCATGCAGGCGGTGAGGGAAAGTTATCCTATGGCTTTGACCTATTTCCAGGGGAAAATTGACAATGCGGTAAACACTAATAATCCTTTCAAATACACAGAGACGGTAAACTATTATGAACTGATGAACCGCCTGTCGGATGAAATCAGCCGCTGTCCCGCTGCGTTGAAAATCTTTTCAAAAGTAAATTACTTTACTGCAGAATTGGCTCAGGCACGAAAGATGGCTGCAGAAGAACAATATGCAGCAGGAATTAAAAATGAATCGTTAAACACCCGTATCGCCTGGAAAGAAGCTTTTTATAATTATCAGCAGGCGGACCGTTTTTCTCCGGGATACAAGGATGTAAGAAAGAGAATGGAGGAAGCAAGGAATTATGCGACCCTAAGGGTAATTGTAGAGCAGATCAGGGTATCAGGAAATTATCAGCTCACTTCTGATTTTTTCCTTAATCAGATTATTGAAAACTTAACCCGGTACAGGCCCAATGAATTTGTAGAGTATTTCTCTCCCAAATCTGCAGAAAAGGCAGGGATTAAAAACCCTGATCAGCTGTTAAAAATGAACTTTGACGAGTTTGTGATCGGCCAGATTCACGATAAAGAAACAATCAAAGAATTATCGCGCGACAGTGTGGAAGTTGGAACGGTGACACTAAAGGATGGCAGTAAAGTAAAGGCATACAACACCGTGAAAGCAAAACTCAGGGTAAACCGCCGGGAGTTGATCTCCAATGGAGTTTTGGATGTGACCGTTATAGAATTACCCCTAAAAAGGGTGGTTTCTCAAAAGAAATTTCCGGGAGAGTATGTATGGTTCAGCGAATGGGGCTCTTTTAATGGAGATGAAAGGGCGCTGAACAGTAAACAATTGGCCATATGCAAACAAAAGCCTCTCGATCCACCGGGGCCGCAAGAATTGTTTGTCGGATTCACCACCCCTATTTTTAACCAGGTGACTCCCTTCCTGAAATCTTTTTATCAGCAATATTGAGAGGAGCGGCAGGAATGAACTGTGAACAAGTGAACAGTGAAAAGTGAGTAAAGGGAGAGTAAACGATGAGTAAACGCAGGGGCCAGTTTTGGAGTTCAGAAAGGGTTCCAGGGTCTCAATACCGCAGGAGGGAATTGCTGGAAAAAGTACCCGACCTTTAAAAGCGGTTTCCCAGTTTAAGGAAAAGCTTGCGAAGATAGTTTGACTCAAAATTATCAACTTTACTTATTGTAACCTGAACTCGATCTAAGCAATGGATAAGACAGTGCTTGATTGTTTGAGCGTTAATGTTGTCTTCGATAACCTAATCTTTAAAAAAACACCTTAGATGGGATTAATTTTACGCTTTCACTAACCTAATTACCTGATTAAATTAGGTAATTAGGTTGGTTTTTCTCCCTCGACCATGACTACTGAGGTGTTTTCGGCAGATTAGGTTATCTATTCCTTAGATCGAACTCACGTTAAAAAGTAAATATCTTACCAGAGCTACCGCAATTAAATCTGTTAAATGCAGAAATAAACAGATGAATGAATTACTCTTTATAATTTTGTACATTTACAACAATTAACTACAGTATCATGAAAAGAAATTACAAAAGTATCGGTTTTGGGGCAGCTGATGTGATATTCTTATCCGGCATAATAGTTATGATTTCAGCTTTAATCTATATGATTCTGAATCTGCACAGCGCCGATTCGATTGTGAAATTCTGGATACCTTTTATGGCCATAGGATTATCTTTTATCCTTATAGGAATAATAATGAGACCCAAAAGCCTGGTGAAAAGAGAAAGGAAGAGATTTATATACCTAAAACTGAAACATTAATTCCGCTTAACCCTGGGTTGAAAATTAATCAGCCTATGAAAATTCCTTAAGGTTATTATTCATAATAACTGAGGTTTCCTGTAGTTTTTATTAAACAAATCAAGACAGTTATTTAATAAATCAGAAATGTGCTATATTTGAAAGCAACATTTTTGACCTGATAAAATCTAATCTGATTGTCATGAAAGATGGTTTGACATTATTGAAAAAATTTAGCGAAACACTTTCTAAAAAAAATCGCGGTCAACCATGTTACCCGATAATGAATATTCATGGATTTTCATTTACCTCTCTTAAAATCTTTCAATTAAACTAAAAAATGACTTCAAAAAGTAATTTAAAATCGCGCAGGGAATTTATAGCCAAGACCGGATTAATAACCACCGGTATTTCAGTTGGTGTAAACAGTATCGCGGCTGCAAGTTATAACAGGATCATCGGTTCAAACGACAAAGTCCGGATGGGTTTTATCGGTGTGGGTAACCGCGGATCACAACTGCTTGAGATTTTCATGAGTCAGCCGGATTGTGAAATCGCGGCTTTATGTGACGTTTACGAACCTTACGTTAACAGAGACCGGTCGAAGGTGGATCCCAGATATCTGGAGGACAGGCCTAAACAGGTTCCTCCTATGGGAGAAGTTTTTAAGAATAAAGTTGAAAGATATTCCGACTATCATAAACTTCTGGAGAATAAAGATATTGATGGAGTTTGCATCGCTACTCCTGACCACTGGCACGCTTTGATGACCGTTGATGCCATTAAAGCCGGCAAAGACGTATATGTAGAAAAACCTCTTTCAAGAACGATTGCAGAAGGCCGTGCAATGGTCAATGCAGGAAAAAACAGCAAACAAATTATCGTTGTTGGATTGAACCGCAGAGCAGCTCCTACTTTTCAAAAGCTGGCCAAAGAGATTCCCCAGGGTAAAATCGGAAAAGTAACCTTTGCCAGTTCCTGCTATGTCAGTAATATGTTTCCTGTCGGAATTGGGAAAATGAAACCAGAGACTCCTCCAAAAGACTTCAATTGGGATGCGTGGCTGGGGCCAAAACCTTACCGTCCTTATCAATACAATATTGCTCCCTACATGTTTCGCTGGTGGAGTGAATACTGCAATCAGCTTTGCAACAACGGGGTACATTTTCTTGATCTGATCCGTTGGATGTTAAATGAACAGGCCCCTGTGTATATTAATGCTTTCGGAAGTAAACTGGCTGTGGAAGACGACCGTACAATACCTGACACCATGCAGATCTCCTATGAGTTTCCGTCAGGTACGATCGTCGCCTTTAATTTACTGGAAGCAAGTTCCGGGAGTTTCTCGCCTTACGGATTTATTGAAATGCGCGGGACAAAAGGAACGCTGTATGCCAATGAAAACGATTATAAAATTTCGGCTACTGCACCTGGTCAGTTCCAGAATTGGAAAAAACAGATGGAAAGTGAAGAATATAAGCTTGGTGTAAAGGAAGGTGTTTCTCGGGACAACAGCAATCTGAACAGTACGGTTAATCTTATCCGGAACTTCCTGGATTGCGTAAAATCAAGACAGACTCCATTCAGCACTCTTGAGGAAGGACATCGTTCTACAAGTTTAGCACATCTGGCCACCATCTCCATGATGGTAAAAGAAAGACTTCAATGGGATGCTGACAAAGAGGTATTCGTAAATTCGAAAGAAGCGAATAAACTGTTGAGCTACGAATACCGTAAGCCTTATAATAGGCTTTAGGCTGCAGGCTTTAGACTGTAGGTTTTTCCTACAGTCTAAAGCCTTTTTTCATTCTTTCATTCCTTAATTACTTCCATTGATGATAAGACGTGATTTTATCAAAAACTCAGTTACTACTGCAGGCTGTACATTAGTGGCAGGCACAGCTGGTCTGGCATCTCCTCCTTTAAAGCAAAAAGAGAAAGTGATCAGGGTAAAAAAAGTAGACTCCTGTTTTGAAATCGAGCCATTGATCCGTCCTTTTGGTTTTAAGGGAAACTATATGACCGACCTCTGGCAATCGGTCAATTACATGGAGAGTGATTCCGGAATCCATAAAATTGGCTTGTCTACCCAGGGTGTGCTTTGGTCAGATGCCAAGGTTTTTGAGAATCATACCACCAGCGCAGGAAATGCCCTGATGTATCTTCTTTCAGAAAAAGCACTTCAGATGATCAAGGGCCAGAGTTTTCAGAATCCGGTGGAATTACTTGATCAGATCCTGCCTGAAGTATACGAATACGGGAAAAAGGTTACTGATAATCCTAAGCTCAGGATGACCTTTGCCCTTAATGCACTGGTTGGAGTTGATAATGCTGCCTGGTTGTTGTATGCAGCTGAAAATGATCTGAAGACATTTGACCAGATGATCCCGGAAGCATACAAACCGGCTCTTTCACATCATCATGAAAAGATTGGGGCCATTCCCCTGATGTCCTATTCTGTCCCAATTAATGAGATAGAGTCAGCTGTGAACGAGGGTTATTTTTTCATGAAGATAAAAATCGGGCAATCAGGGACCCAGGAAGAAATGCTTGAAAAAGATAAGAATCGTATTTCAATTATACATCAGGCCATCGGAAATGCCCGCACCCCATGGTCACTAAGCGGGAAACTGCCATATTATCTTGACGCTAACGGCCGTTATGAGAAAAAAGAAACACTGTTGAAATTTCTTGACCATTGCAAAAAGATCGGAGCATTTGACCAGATCGTTTTAATCGAAGAGCCATTTGACGAGATGCAGGAGATCGACGTTTCCGACATTCCGGTACGTCTGGCAGCCGATGAAAGCGCCCATACGGATAAAGATGCAATCAAAAGAATCCAGATGGGTTACAAGGCAATAGCCCTAAAAGCGATAGCAAAAACGATGAGCATGACCATGAAGATAGCACAGGCAGCTTACGAAAGAGATGTTCCCTGCTTCGCTGCAGACCTGACCGTAAATCCGATCCTCGTAGAATGGAACAAAAATATTGCAGCCCGGCTAAAATCATTTCCAGGGCTTAAAGACCTGGGACTACTGGAAAGCAATGGGCACCAGAATTATCTGAACTGGAGCACCATGCAAAGTTACCATCCCCGCAAAGAGGCTCCCTGGGTAAAGGTTGATCATGGCATTTATGATTTAAACGAGGACTTTTACCGTTCAGGTGGCGGCATATTCGAACCGGTAGATCATTATGAAAAGATGTTTATAGAAAAGGCTTGATTTGTTAAAGCGATAATTAATTAAATGAGTGCCCGGTTATGTTGACTGACGTTTATAGACAGTGTCATTAAGTTGTCATTAATGGTCATTAATGGTCATTGTGCGGTAAAAAACAATTAATGACAATATTAAATAACAAAGAGAAATCTCAATTAGGGAAGACAACGGATGTCCATATTAATTATTAGTTGTATTAAGGATGATTTCATTCCCATAGGAAGTGCCTAAACTGTTGGTTGCATAAGCCCTGATATAATAAATCCTGTCAGCTTTAAGACCCGTGATGGTGCTTGTAAATTTCCCTATTCCCATCATTGGGTCAAGATAATCAGGATTGTTGTAAGGCTCATCCACTGTTTTGAAATTTCTGATAGTCGGATTATGAGAGGTGTGCCAGCAAATCCCGCAGCTTGTGATCTTTAACCCTCCTACATTGGTGATATCTCCTCCGGTTGTTACGGAAGTTGGGGTTACATTGGTTAAAGGCAAAGTTGAAAGCAAAGGCAGATCATCTTTCAAACAACGCACGGAGAAGAAATCGCCATAGAAGGCAGTTTCAGTATAAATATTCCCATCCTTTAAAATCATGTATTCAGGATTAGATGTTCCCCCATGATTACTTTTCCACCAGGCAGCCATACTTCTAAGACCTTCAAAGAGAAAAAGACGATAAGTAACTCTGCCTGCCGGAAGTGCAGTGAAACCGCTTTCGTTAGTTGCGTCAGAGTTTGGCGCGGACCAATGCACTGTTCCTGTTTCCATTAATTTATATGCCACATTGCTTCCAAGGTAATTGACTAAAATTTGCCAGTCTGACCTGTCGGGAACATGCCAGCCTTTGGGAGCAAGTTTCCACGTAGCAACAGGCCCTCTGGCATATAGAGCACCGTATAAATCTTTGTTATTCTCATCATTGTTATACCAGCAATAACCGGCACCCTCTGTACCAACCCTATATGGAATAGCTGTGCCATCAGTAAACCTGGTTGTTTTAAGATTTTCAGTCATCCAAACCTGTGTTCCAATAGCGATGGTGTTGTAAACATTTCCGTCTGCATCAGTAACTAAAGCAGGGATTTTTGCTTTTTTTAGCTGATTTCCCTCTTCGAGAATTCCCTTTTTACATCTTTGAGAGCAAAGAAGGAGCAATCCTATGAATAAAATCCAGGTGGTAATCTGTATAATTGATTTCATGATTATATATTTTGGTTTCCATTATACAATTACCGGATTCTACTCAAGAAAGTCAATTTTAATGCAACTAAGTTTTCTGCAAAAGATGATTTTTAGCCAAAAGACCCTTTTCATTTGGCCTTTTGTGTACATAAAAAAGGGAAATAAAAACTTTGTTTATTTCCCTTTCTGTATTTTATTTTAAGTAACTCAATTTAGATTTGAGTGATTCTTGCCTGCATTAGCTAAAACTCTACTTTTAAAAACCTTACTTCTTTGGGTTTGAAGGTAATCCATATTAGTACCACCTCATCACTCATTTTCAACTTGATTTTTTAAAATCTGAACGGAATACTGGTTTGGAATTATTTTTTTTCCGTGAGTATAAGCATATACCTTTGTAAATTCAGATCCAAAATAGAGGATGATAGCTGAATAATAGATCCATACAAGAATCAGAATAACCGAGCCGGCTGCGCCATAAACTGTTGCGACAGATGAACTCTTGAGGTAAGCGCTGATGGCTAATTTGCCAAGCATAAACAGAACGGCAGTAAAGGATGCACCGATGGCACAATCGCCCAATGCCACTTTACCATCCGGAAGAATTTTAAAGATCAGGGTAAACAGAATGGCCATGATAACAAAAACGAATATCAGATTGAGAGAATAAAACAGGACGATGGTGTCCCGGGGAAAATTGACGGCCAGATCTCTGTTGAGAATATCCATTAAAGCGCTGATCATTAATCCAATCAAAAATAAAAAGCCAACAGTGCCGATCATAAAAAATGACACCAGACGGTTTTTAAGAAACAAGATTAAACCTCGCTTAGGTTTGGCTTTAATTCCCCATATAAAATTGAGGGAGTTCTGAATTTCAGAAAATACACCGGAAGCGCCAATCAGTAAAAAGACTACACTTATGGTAGTCGCAAATGTACTGCTGTTCGGAGGCCTCACATTCTTAATCGTTTCCTGTATTTGAAGTGCGGCATCGCTGCCTACGAACCCTTTAATCTGCTCGTATATTCCGCCCTTCATTGCTTCTTCCCCTAAAATAAGTCCGAATAAACTGATGATGATGATAAGCAATGGCACCAAAGAGAAAAAGGCATAGTAGGATAAGGCTGCACTTAACTTAAGGCCATTATCATCATCAAATTCCTTAAAAGTCTCTTTCAGCAAATAACCAATTTTGTTTGCAACATTTTTCGATTTCATAGTTATTCTTCATTCCTTCTTCCATTCCTTAATTAATGATAGACGACCCTTTGCGGTTTCCCAATAGCAAAATCCCTGAAGCCGAAATCAGTTGTCCTGAATGAATTTATTTTGATCATATTCAGGCCTCTACCCGGGATTACCGGATAAAATGACAGGGAAAATTGAAAAGTACTGAAAACAAATCTTTGGTTTTTGATCAAAACACCCAATCCGACTTGAGAATAGATTTTGTTGTTTTTAAATCCGCTAGCCGCATCTCCAAGTATACCCAGTGAATAGATGAGATAGGGCCCAAAACTGAACCCAATTATATTCCATGGAGCATAGGATTGTGTTTGTAATGTCAAAATCATTCGTTTGGTACCTCTCAGAACAAGGCTGTTAAATCCATCCAATCCATAGCCTCTATTAAGTGTCAGACTATCTGAAGGCAGCCGGTTGAATCCTATCGTAAGTTGTGGTTTTATAAATTGTCTCAATCTCCATTTACCGATTTCAGCTAATCCGGTAAAATAATTGAAACCTGCCGTAAAAACACCCTCTTCAGCATGTGAGGCACGAAAAAAAGTTCCGTATTCGAAGTTGGAACTAAGGTATCCCCAGGGATAATAATTGCCCTTTGAAATTTGTGCACCTAAATAATATCTTCCTAAGCTGTTTTTTATCTGGTAACCGCCTGTGAGCCCATAAACCATTCCTATCGGGACATCTTCGATCACTCCGAACTTGAAAATATATTTGTCACTGACGTATTTTCGTGTGGAAATTCCTGCACCGGCCAGATAGAAATCTTCACTGGTGTAGATATGATAAGGGTCATATAGTTCAGGGGGTTTTTCAATGTAATTTATTCGCAGGTACCTTGCTGTGAAAATCAGATTGGTTACGCGTTCAACTTCCGTGTTTCCTTTGAAAATCCGAATGGCACTGCCTGCCCAGAAATCCTGGATTTTAAATTTCAGATGCAGGGGAACATAAAGTCCATTGATATCTTTGACGGAATCTATTTTGAAATTGGTGGAAATTAATGCACCCCCGGCCCACTTTGCTAATGGCGAATAAAATGGCCGGTCAAAAGCAACACTTTTGATAAAACTGCCGTATTGGTCTTTCCCATAACGAATGGTTGAGGTAATAAAAGAATTTTTGATATTGGGGATAAAATAATTCGTAAAGTAGGATAATTCTCCTTTGGAAGAAAACCAGGTAAATCCATTTTGAAATTCGTGACCCAGTCCCAAAAAGTTTTTGTCAGTGGCATTAATGGTAAGTTTTGTCGGGGAAGGTGAACCAGCGGGGATAATGCTCCAATTATCCAGCTCGCGAATATAAACATCGACAGAGTCAGAGTTTTTTGAAGCAGCTTTAACGTAAAAGGATACATCGTGTACAAAATCACTGCTGCGGATCAATCGTTCAGATTCCTTTACCCGCAAGGAATCAAACAGTTGATTCTGTCTTATAATCAATAAATTCCTGATTGTGATATCCTTCGATTTGATATGCCACCTGTTTCCTGCATTCGTCAGGGTATTTAGAGAGGGTGGTTTAGTATCGGCCACTGTATAACCAAATGGGTCGAGGGTTTCAATATGAATTTGCCTGATAATTTTTCCTTCAAAGGGCTTATATGATTTTTGTACAAGTCTCTTAGCCACCTTTTTTTTTGTTGCATTAATGGCAACTGGTTTAAAAATCAACTGATAAATGAATTTATTGAACTTACTTCGTTTTGACAATGTTTCGATGTTTTTATAGAGTTGTATTGAATCTTTTTTAACAGGAATTTCCTGACCGGATGCCATCCTACAGGTTAAAATTGAACTACAGAACAGAACTAAAGCAACTTTAAACAACATCTGCACATACTATTGTATTTAATAAAGTTACGCATTTCCAAAATAATTTTTTTATTTTAAAACTATTATTGGAGAGCAAAGGCGCTATTCTTAGACTGACAGAGCATATAACAGGCTTTTTATTGATGGAGTAAAATGAAATCTGGCAGACAAAGGAACTTGCTAAGGCGCTTTATTCGACTTATGCAGAATAAGATCAATCGATGGCCAGGAGAAAAACCAAATTTTCAAACTCCTTCTAAAATATTTTATGCAGCTCTGATTTGATTTGTTGAATTTGTAACTTGAATCTACGAAAAAAATGTACAGCCATGCATTTTTTTATATGTTTAAATTTGAGTTACTTTAATATCCATTTGAAAGAGAATTTTTCTCACAAAAAAAGTTGTCAATGAATACCAGGAAGCCAAAATCGACAAAAACGATAAATAAAATAACCTCCTCAATGAAAACAGATCCGGATCGATTCCCGATAGTAGGAATTGGCGCATCAGCAGGAGGATTGGAAGCGTTGGAAGAATTCTTCTCAAAAATGCCGGTTGATTCAGGAATGGCTTTTGTCGTGATCCAACATCTCGATCCAACCCATGTTGGAATTATGCCTGAACTGTTGCAAAGAATTACCGGAATGAAAGTAATGCAAGCAACCGACCGGCTTATAGTGAAACCAAATAATGTCTATGTAATTCCACCAAACAAAAGTCTTTCACTGTTGCACGGGGCGCTGCATTTATTCGATCCTGTTGAATCGAGGGGCTTACGTTTGCCCATTGATATATTTTTCCGTTCACTGGCGGAAGATCAGCATGAGAACAGCATTGGCATTATTCTCTCGGGAATGGGCTCTGACGGCAGTCTGGGTTTGAAAGCTATCAAAGAAAAAAACGGCATGGTACTGGTACAGACTCCCTCCACGGCAAAATTTGATGGCATGCCCACCAGCGCTGCCGAATCGGTTATAGCTGATATTATAGCCCCTGCCAATGAATTGCCGGCCAAATTAATGACTTCCCTGAAATATATACCCCTGGTTATTGCAGATTCAAATACTGATCTTATTAAAAATTATTTAGAGAAAATAATCATCCTGCTTCGCGAACATACAGGACATGATTTTTCCCTGTACAAGAAAAATACCCTGATCCGACGGGTCGAAAGGCGTAAAAGCGTTCATCAGATTGAAACCTTGAAAAATTATGTCCATTATTTGCAGGAAAACCCTGCAGAGGTAGAGATACTTTTTAAAGAGTTACTGATTGGAGTCACGAGCTTTTTTCGTGATCCGGCTGTTTGGGAAATGCTTAAAGAAAAGGTGCTCCCTGACTTCCTGAATGAATTACCTGAGAACAGGGAAATCCGCGTCTGGGTCCCGGGTTGCTCAACCGGGGAAGAGGCTTATTCGCTGGCTATTGTCTTTAAAGAGGCGCTGGGAGGAATGAAACCCCGCAAAAATCAGACCCTGCAGATCTTCGCAACCGACATAGATATTGATGCCATTGATAAGGCACGTAAAGGTTTCTTCAATAAAAATATAACAGCTGATGTTTCACCTGAACGTATTGACCGCTACTTTAATGTCGAAAAAGACGGCTACCGGGTTGCTTCCTCCATCCGCGAAATGATCATCTTTGCTCCTCAGAATGTGATCAAAGATCCTCCTTTTACCAAACTGGATATCATTTCGTGCCGGAATATGCTCATTTATATGGAACCGGAATTGCAAAAAAAAGTAATAGCCTTATTCCAATACAGCCTTAACCCGCAAGGATTAATGATACTGGGCACTTCCGAAACGCTATGGGGTTGTAGGGATGAGTTTAGTGCGCAGGATACCAAACTGAAAATTTTTAAACGCACAGCAGTCAATGCCGCATCCGTAGCTATGGAATTGCCTGGCACACTTCTTCGTTATAAATCTGAAACCGAATCAAAAGTACCCATTGTGGTTGAAAACATCCAGACTCTTGCAGATCAGGTTCTTCTTCAAAAGTTTTCTCCTCCAAGCGTCCTGGTTAATGAGAAAGGCGACATCATCTACATAACAGGTCGAACGGGTAAATACCTGGAACCTGCTGCCGGTAAAGCAAACCTGAATATTCACGCCATGGCTCGTGAAGGATTGCGTGAAATTCTCCCGGGTGCAATACGCAAAGCTTATCAGAGCTATGATCCGGTAAAATTCCCGGATATCAAAATCGGATCAGACAGCGATTCCCATTTTGTAGATCTGACGGTCCAGCGTCTCGAAGCGCCTGTCCCCTTAAGAGGTTTGATCATGATCATATTTAAGGATATACCGGGAACAGTTCAACATAAAAGTGAAAAGAAAAAGTCCATGGGAGAACAGAAGGAAAAGGATAATGAACTCCAGCGTTGTTATGAAGAGCTTCGAACTGCCCGTGAAGAGATGCAGACCTCGCAGGAAGAATTGAGATCCGCGAACGAGGAGCTGCAATCAACAAATGAGGAACTGCAATCGACTAACGAGGAACTTACCACCTCCAAGGAAGAAATGCAGAGCCTGAACGAAGAACTTCAAACCGTAAACATTGAACTCCAAAGCAAGGTAAATAATTATATTCATGTAAACGACGACCTGAATAACCTGCTCAACAGCACCGAAATTGCGACTCTTTTTATTGATAAGGAATTCAATATACGAAGGTTTACCGAACAGGTAAAAAATATAATCAAAATACGTGAAGCGGATATAGGCAGGCCTTACACTGACCTGGTAACGAATCTGAAGTATCCCGAAATTGATGATCATACCCGCCAGGTCATTAAATCTCTCGTTCCAATTGAAACAGCCATTACAACTCATGACGGGAGGTGGTTTAATGTCAGGATCATGCCCTATCGTACCCTTGACAACCGTATTGATGGCCTGGTCATAACTTTTAATGATATTACGTTAGCTAAAAAACTGGAATTCGAATTAAGGAAAGTAAATCAGGCGAACGATAAAAAAGAATAACTGAAATCTTACGCCGGAAATGATTTGCCCCTGAAAATAAAGGTGGTTTGATGCTGCTTTATAATTATAATATTGTAACTTAGTAATGAGAAAAATTAATGCTGTATTTTACACTCTTTTTGTTATTTAACAATAATATAGCTAAATTTCACATGGACTCTCCTCGTATTAAGTCCGTATTCGGTCCGTACCAAGTTCGTCCCGGCTTTTTAAAATAGAACTTACATAATATAATAAAATAGAATTCATTTTTAAAATAAAATTCATCAGTCTAAAATACAACGTTATTTCATTTCATATACTTAGTTATGGAATTGATGTATTTTATTTTGAGAGTGTCAATACTTCAAAGAAAAGTTACTGAAACAGCATGTAGCATTTAAAATTTGGATGCGGAGTTATATGAATATTTATTAATGGTGTTTTTAAAGTAATTTAAACCTGAATTTCCCCGGATCTATGAAAAAATATTCTGAAGCCGAAATCCTTAGACAACGTGCCGAAGGACTGCACATGGAAAAGTCTGATAAAATTGGCCCCCCCTCCGAAGAATTGATGCTAAAGTTAATCCACGAGCTTGAGGTACATCAGATAGAGCTGGAATTACAAAATACAGAGTTGGAGATGGCCAAATCAGCCGCACAGAAGGCGGTTGAAAAATACACTGAATTATACGATTTTGCTCCCTCAGGTTATTTTACGCTTTCCGCTGAAGGTAATATTATTAACCTGAATCTTTGTGGCGCTCAAATGCTTGGCAAAGTGCGTTCTAAGTTAATTAACAGCAATTTGGGCTTTTTTGTAAGCGATGATACCAGAACCCTTTTCAATCATTTTTTAAAAGCTGTCTTTACCAATAAAGTCAAAGAAACATGTGAAGTTACCTTATTGACTTCGGGAGCTCCTCCCATGTATGTTCATCTCAGCGGAATCTTCATGGAAGATGAGCAACAAGGTCTCGTAACAATGATTGACCTGACAGAAAAAAAGAAAATCGAACAAAGGTTATATGAGGTAAAAGAAAAACTGAATCTTGCATTAGATAATGGCAAGATTGGGATTTGGGAAAGGGATCTTGAAACAGGACGGTTGACTTGGGATAAATGGATGGAGAGAATGTTCGGAATTGAGGAAGGTACTTTCGAAGAAACTTATAAGGCATTTGAAAAATGTTTGGTAGATGAAGATATCCCCCACACCAGAGAAGCAGTCAGAAGAGCTGAACAGGAAAACGCACCCTATGAAACCATTTACCGGGTTAGATTGCCAAACGGGAACATTAATCACATCAAGGCGAAAGGATTAGTAATACATGATAAGGCAGGTAAAAAAGACAGCTTCTCAGGGGTCTGTTTTGACATTACCGAAATGAAAAGAGGTGTAGATGAGACATTGTTCAATTTAAATGAAGAATTGCTTCGCTCGAATAAAGAACTCGAGCAGTTTGCCTATGTCGCTTCGCACGATCTCCAGGAACCCTTAAGAATGATTTCAAGCTTCACGCAACTGCTCGGACAACGATACAAAGGGAAATTAGACGATGAGGCCGATCAGTTTATCCACTATGCCGTGGATGGCGCTGTACGTATGCAGGGATTAATAATGGATCTCCTTAAGTTTTCCAGGATCACAACCCGGGGCCAGAAATTCCAGGCTGTTGATTTCAACAAAGTAATGACCATCATCATAAACAATCTTGATATTACAATAAAAGAGAAAAATGCTTTGGTCGATTGTGATGAATTACCTGTAGTCATAGGCGATGAGGGTCAGCTGGTTCAATTAATGCAAAACCTGGTCTGCAATGCGCTGAATTTCTGCATTGCAACTCCCATCGTCCATATTTCAGTAAAAGAAGATCCCTATCATTTTACATTCTCAGTAAAAGACAACGGAATTGGTATTGAACCAAAATACTTCGACAGGGTTTTTCTGATGTTTCAACAATTGCTTCCAAAAGAAGAATCACATGGGAATGGTATAGGGCTTGCAATCTGCAAACGCATTATCGAACGTCATGGAGGTAAAATATGGATCGAATCACAAATTGGAGAAGGAGCAACGTTTTATTTTACTATTCCAAAGGTTAAGTTTTAACTATGAATAAAACAAATATTGATATCCTCGTGATTGAAGATAATCCGGGTGATGCCTTATTATTGAAGGAAGCTATAAAAATCATTAACGTTTTTCATGAGCTTTATATTGTGAAAGATGGCGAGGAGGCCATGAACTTTCTCTATCGAAAGGCCGAATATGAACAAGCTCCTCGTCCGGATCTGATCTTTCTGGATCTGAATCTTCCCAAAAAAGATGGTCGTGAAGTATTGTTCGAGATAAAATCCAAAGAAGAGCTTAAACAAATCCCCGTGGTAGTATTAACCAGTTCCCAGCGGGAAGAAGATATTTCAATATGTTATTCTCTTCATGCAAATTCATATCTGAACAAGCCTATCGATCTGGATCAGTTTTTTAAAATAATGAAATTAATTGAAGAATACTGGTTTACGTTGGTGAAACTCCCGGGTAAATATAAGATTGATTAATTTAATCCGGTCATCTTCCAAATTCTATTCTTTACTATTTTATTAGTTCACAAAATCGCTGTGAGCAATTTTTTTTATTTGTATTGCAATATCCTCAGGTGAAAGTATATAATCTATGCATCCGCTCGCAATCGCGGACCTTGGCATATCCGGCTGCCCGGCCGATTCGGGTAATTGGGCTATTGTAATGCCACCAACTTCTTTAATTCCGCACAATGCTTCTGCACCATCCCCATCATAGCCCGAAACAATCACCGAAATCAGTTTACCGTCCCAATGCCGGGTAAGGGAACGTAAAAAAACTGTGATCACATCAGGCCATCCCCTGGGCTTGGAAATTGGTCGTAAACGAAATTCTCCGTTCAGAACATGTAAATCATGCTTTTCCGGGATAATAAACACATGGTTGGGCTCGATGTCTAATTTTTCTGTGATCAATTCAACCGGCATTGCCGTGTATCGTGGAAGAATTTCAGGCAATAAGGTGGCAACAGTTCTCAGGTGATTCACGATGACAATCGCGACACCCATATCTGCAGGCAGATTACGAAGTAAACGGATGTATGAATCCAGACCTCCCGCTGAACCTCCGACACAAACCACCGGAAAATCCTTCGCATGACTTTTAGCTTTCATGACAGTAATGATATTCTTTCAATTATTATTCTAATATACAGTTTTTTAATGTTATATTGATTGAACTTTTGTTTCATTAAAGGGTTAAAATAAAATTAATATTAATTAGGGTGAAGAACCAGGAAAAGAATACAGAAGATGGATTGCTTAGGCAGAAGGCTGAAGAGCAATATAAAAAGAAAGCAGAGAAAAGGTCTGCTAAACTTTCTGAAACTGAGATTTTAAAGCTGGTTCACGAGCTTGAGGTACACCAGATAGAACTGGAGTTACAAAATGAGGAACTTCAATTGGCCAAATCAGCACAGGAAGATGCCTTTGAAAAATACATAGAGTTATACGACTTTGCACCGTCAGGATATGTTACAATCTCCGATTCAGGCCTGATTGAGAAGATAAATCTCACAGGTTCTAATATGCTTGGCACTGACCGGTCAACATTGATTAACAAACGCTTTGATTTATTTATTTCTTCGGAAACAAAACAGACTTTCAATTTCTTCTTTGATAAAATTTTTAAAAGCGGATTAAAAAAAACCTGTGAAGTAACTTTATCAAAGAACGGCAAAATAACCTTATATGTTGAATTGACCGGTAATGTATCAGAGGATGGGAAAAATTGCCAGATTATTATAAATGATCTGACTGTACATAAAAGGGCTGAAGAAGCGCTGGTTAGAGCGAAAGAGCTTGCTGAAACATCCGATCACCTCAAATCGGCTTTTCTGGCCAATATGTCCCATGAACTTCGGACTCCGCTCAATTCGATTATTGGGTTCAGCGGAATTCTTTTGCATGGAACTGCCGGAGCTTTAAGTCCTGAGCAACGGAAACAGATTTCAATGATCCTCAATAGTGGCCGTCATCTGCTTTCTCTGATTAGTGATCTCCTGGACATGTCTAAAATTGAATCGGGACAAATGGTTGTTAACTATGAATTGTTTAATATCCAGAATTTGATTGAAGATATTATCGTTACGCAAGGGCCGCTTGCCATGACGAAAGAGATTACCATAAAATTTGAGAAGACTCCCGGGCAAGGTGAAATTGTAAGTGATAGACAATGGATATACCAGGCTCTGATGAATTTACTCAACAATGCAGTTAAATTTTCTGATAAAGGTCCCATCAACATTGATTTTTATCAATCCAACCAATGGGTTAAAATAGAAATAATGGATAGCGGAATTGGCATAAGGGAGGAGGACTATACTGAAATATTTAATCCTTTTACCCAGGTGGATAACTCCATTACCAGACCATACCATGGTACGGGGCTTGGATTATCTATCACCAAAAGGTTAATTGAACTTCTTGATGGTACGATAGCCCTTAAATCCGAATTGCATCATGGAAGTACTTTTATTATCACACTTCCTGTAAATGAGTCTAAAAAGGGTAAGTATGTTATTGAAACAACAAACATGTAGCTTGCTGACATTGGCCGGAAAAATTGATTCAGAAAAACTTGCTATAAATTTGATAAGTTTCAAAGGGTGGATAAAATCTGGCGGAGCAACAAAAAAAGAGTCACAACTTTCATTGTAACTCTTTTTTTTCAGGTGACCCTGGAGGAACTCGAATCCACAACCTTCTGATCCGTAGTCATTTAAATGAATTTTCATCTATTTTCATCTATTTTCATCTATTTTCATCTATTTTCATCTATTTGTTTCTATTGGTATTACGTAATTTTGATTTGTACTAATTGTCCGTAACTTTCTTGTTTTTACCCAAAACTTGGCGGGTTAGATCTCCAAATCTTCTGAAAACTGAATCTTTCCTTCGTTTTTCTTCAACAGTTCAAACCATTCATATTTGGCTTCCAAAAGACAATTTTTATTTAAAAAAATTATTAACCTGAGTTCGATATAAAAAAGGTAAAAATATTTGGTAAAAATAAGGATTGTGTGTATATTAAAAGTCTGACAAACAATTATATACATTAATCACAATCCTTATGGACATAAGACCAAAATTAGTGGAAATATTCTTCTTTACAGACGAATTTTGCAAAGAATTTAGCAAGACCTTAGAAGGGGTACAGCTAACCTCAAACAACTCAAAAAAGACACGGAATAAACCTTGTAAACTTACAGATTCCGAAGTTATTACGATTTTAATTGCTTTTCATTTAGGCGGTTATCGCAATCTTAAGGATTTTTACCTCAATTATGTCCAGAAAGTATTGAAGAGTGAATTCCCTCAAACCGTATCTTACAACAGGTTTGTAGAACTTCAGCAAAAGGCACTTTCCCCTATGGTTATCTTCTTGAAAATGATGAGAATTGGATCGTGTACAGGAAAATCGTTTGCCGATTCCTCTTCCATAAAGGTCTGCAAAAACAAAAGGATTTTCAACCATAAAGTATTTGCCGGTATCGCGCAAAGGGGGAAATCGACAATGGGTTATTTCTTTGGATTTAAGCTGCATTTGATTGTCAATGACAAAGGGGAAATATTGAATTTTGTCATCACCCCCGGCAATGTTGATGACAGGGAACCTCTAAAAGATGCGCGCTTTCTCCAAATAGTCTATGGAAAGCTCTTTGCAGACAAGGGATATATAGGCCAAAGACTTTTTGAACAGTTATTTGTTGATGGGATCCTATTAATTACGGGTATCAAACGTAATATGAAAAATTGCCTTATGTCGATCAGTGATAAGATTTTGCTCAGGAAGAGATCGATCATTGAAACAATAAACGATGAGTTGAAAAACATCTGCCAAATAGAACATTCACGACACAGAAGTTTTGGCAATTTTCTCACAAACCTGATTTCTGGCTTACTTGATTATTCCTTCCTAAAAAACCATCAATCAAATTTGAAACAGAACCTTTACATGGGCAACTTGCCCTCTTTTAGTCGATAGCTTATATCGAACTAAAGTTATTAAAATAATTGATTTTATTTGTTTTTATTTCATTTAATTTTTACTTTTGAAAAATTTCTTTTTAGATATTGTCTTGTATTATTGACATAAAAGTTCAGGAAATTTTATATATAACGAGGCATACTTTTAACTAACTTATTTTCAGTAATTTAAAGTAATATAGAGAGTTATTTGCTTTGGGTACGTTGTATACATTTATGAAGTAACGACTACTGAAATCATTAATAATTTCGAGTGGATCTTTGTTCTTCAAAAAAAATCTAAAAGAAATCTTCCTTTATTTTTCAGAATTTATGAATATACTCACTTATGTTAAATTCCAAATTTTGGCATGTATGCTATTTAAAAGCTAAATCCGAACGAGTAGTTCAAAAGAAAATTGAAGAATTACAATTAGACGTATTTCTTCCCGTTGTACCGGGTGACCGGGTGACTTCACCCGGTCACTTGCGTGCTAAAAAATTTCTTCCTCTTTTTCCGGGATATATCTTTGTCTTGATTGCACCCGGTTATCGCCATCATGTAACCGCAATTCGTGAAGTATACCGGTTTATTAAATTCAAGGATGAATTTGCAAAAGTATCCGATGAAGAGATTAAAAATCTGCAGTTATTAGTACAAAATATCAAAAATGATAACGAAATATTCCAGGAATTGACATTCCAAAAAGGAAGGAATGCTGAAGTAACTCAAGGCCCTTTTAAGGGAATGACCGGCAAAATGATCAGAAGACATGGGAAAAGCAGGATTGTTATTGAAATAAAATCAATTAATCAATCAATATCAATTGAAGTCGATGCAAAAGATCTGAGCGGGCATAGCGCATAGAGCAAAGGGCATAGGGCAAAGGTTGCCAGGTCTCTGCTCTATGCCCTCTGCCCTTCCGCTTACTACAATTTTCAACATGCCGATATCTAAAATTCTTATTTTAAAAAATGAAAAAGAATGCAGATGTGTTGATTTAGCGGACCTGCTTTAGGTTTTTTATTGATGATTATTTGTCAACATTTTATTATAGAGAAAATAGGCGATTCCCCTGCACCAAATCACTGCAGGAAATTGAATCAATGTTGCCAGATTATTTTTTAGGATCAACAGGAATTGTATTGTTAACATATATGCCATAGAGACCGTTCAACTCAAAACACGTACTGTTATTCTTTCGAATTCTGATGAATTTATTGTCTCCCATAGGCGAATAAAGAAACTAAAGATGACGCTCACCCGTAATTGTACTACGTCCGCGGGTTAGAATATTACAGTCACAATTACAGTCACAAGTTATAATCAATCAAATTGTACTCCAATAATGTATTTGCTAATATTTGGATTGCGAATTACTTCAATTTGAAGAATAATGGGTAAAAACCATAATATGTATTGAAGCATATAATCCAAGTTCTGCCGCTTAATGCCAGTTTTAACGATAACCTGGGGTTGATGCATGGTGAAATGGATTTTTAATGGGATTAACTATCATAAATTTTTAAATCATGAACTGGATCATTATAAGCAGCAAAAATCGAGGGACAGATTATGGGGTTGGTACTTTTATTAAGCAACTATCTCATGGTCTTGCTCAATTTTCCGATATAAAAATCTATGTATTGGAAATTGGCACCAGTGCATCCAACGAATTTAATGTAACAGTGAAATCCAAAATTACATATTTGGAATTTCCTTCCATTCACAAAAATCTTAATACCCTTACATACCAAAGAAGATTTGCCAGAAGTATTGTTCGCGTTACAACTCCCTTTTTAAAAAAAGGACAACCGAATATCGTCCATTTAAATTATGTTTTTCAATATTTTATCGGTGAAGAATTTAAAAAATCAATAGATTGTTATTTAGTTTTCACACAACACTTATTTCTTCAGCAATCAGCAGGAGTCCAGGCTTTATTTGATATTGAAAGTCAAACTTACTCGTTAGTCGATCGAATTATAACTGTAACGAAACATGGCAAAGAACACCTGATTAATAAGCAGGTGGATGAGAAAAAAATAATTCCAATTTACAATGGGATTGATCCTCATTTATTTACAATCAGAAATAATGGGGTAAACATCAGACAAAAATATGGGATTGATTTAAATAAACGAATTGTGTTATATAGTGGCCGAATTGATCCGATAAAAGGATTAAAATACTTAACACATTCATTCTCAAAATTGTTAATGAAACTGCCTGATTGTTGTCTGGTTGTAGCTGGAAATGGAGACTATGAGGAATTAATTCGATGTTCCAGAACATTTTCATCAGACATTAATTACCTGGGGTTTATTCCATTTGACGATTTGGCTGCTTTATACCAGGAAGCATCCATCGGAGTTATTCCTTCGCTCGAAGAACATTGTAGTTATGTCGCCCTCGAAATGCTACACAGCGGGTTACCCGTTGTTGCAAGTTGTCTCGGTGGCTTAAAAGAAATTTTTAATCACAATAAAAATGCTTTTTTGGTGGATGTAGTATTTGATCAAACAAATCCATTTGGCATTGCACCAAATGTGAATCAATTAACAGATTATATGTTTGCACTGCTAACCGATAATCAATTAAGAAAGAAGCTTTCTCAAAATGCTTTAATCAAGGCTAGAGAAGAATTTTCGATGGACAAGATGACGTTTCAATATGCAGCAATAGCAACAACTATAAATTAATTAAAATGGAAAGAAAATCAGAAGATAATACTGTTTTTGTTTTGCAAAAAGCGATCAGAAAACTCAAAATTAAAGTTACGGACACCTCTGTAAGAGAATTTCTGTTAGCTCATCCTTATTATCCATCGCTAAAGAGTGTCTGTGATGCACTAAAGAAATGGGGAATTGAGCATTATGCTTTAAAATTAGAAACAGATGAAATAAAAGATTTAGGGATGCCTTTTATCGCCCATTTAAAGTCATCAGAGCTTGTTTTCATTGAAAAAATAAAAAACGAAAATGTATCTTATTCTGCAATGAAGGGAGAAAATAAGAATGAGAAATTTACCGAATTCGCAAAAAAACTCTCAGGGGCAGTGATTGTTTTGGAGAATACCGAAAATGCCGGTGAAAAAGATTATAAACTAATTCGTCAAAATGAAATCTTAAACAAGATACTCCTGCCATTTGGAATTTTAACTATTCTTTTTTTAGGTTTTTTGAATTTTTCTACAAGTTATGGTGATTCTGTTCAAAAGCATACCTCTATGTTTTGGGGACTTATAATTACAAAATTTACAGGCATCATGGCATCACTTTTACTGGTAATGCATGAATTTAAAATTAAATCTTCAATAACTGATAAAATTTGTAGCTTTAGTTCAAAAACCGGCTGTGGGGAAGTACTTGATTCAAATGCTTCGCGTTTGTTTGGATGGTTCAACTGGTCCGATGCAGGCCTTGTTTATTTCATTGGTACACTTTTTTACTTATTGGGATCGATTGGTAACTCTTCTATCGGATTTCTTGCAGTTATCAGCCTTGTTTCATTACCCTATCCAGTGTTTTCAATTTATTACCAATCAATAAGACTTAAAAAATGGTGTCCTTTCTGTGTGCTTGTTCAGATGGTTCTTATAACTGAATTCATTTTACTATTTCCCATATTCAAAATAATAGTTTTTCATGGGAATGATTCTATCAGGCTTATTAATTCCTTTTTTGTTCCTGCTGCACTTTGGTTAATATACAAGGCATATTACAGCAAATTAATAGATTTTAAAATTAATCAATATTCATTTTTGCAGTTTAAACGAAATGCTGAAGTTTTTGGCTTATTACTTCATAAAAACGATTACAAGAAAATAATAGAAGACAAAAACAGTTTAATCCTTGGTTCTCCTGAGGCCCCTTTAACAATAACTGCATTTTTGAGCTTACATTGCAGGCCTTGTGCAAAGGTATTTAAGCAATTAAAGTTATTATTGAAAAGCTGCACTGAAATAAAAATCAATGTTATTTTCTCTATTTATAACGATAATGATACCCAAAAGGCTATTAATATGCTCTACTACCTGCAATCAGAAAAAGGGACAGAGGCAACACTGAATTTTTTAGATAACTGGTATTCCATGGCAAGGCCATTGAGAAAATCTCTTTTGAGCATTGAAACAATACCAGAAAAGTTCAATAAGGTACAACTAATCAGTCAAAGAAATAATAGATTGTTTGAAAAATATGAGATTGATAGTACTCCGAAAATTTTTGTAAATGGATATTCATTTCCAAAACAATACAAATACAGCGATACTGAATACTATATCGAAACTATTTTACAATTAACCAAGGATAACAAAAGGCAGGAAGCCTGCACAATTTCCAATTAACGGCTTCCTGCCTAACATAACCTTCTGAAAAAGAAAAGAGGTGTAAATATGCAAAGTTAATTTTTTCACGGAATTACGGTTTCGGCCTGTGAAATGATAGATCAGGAAAAATAATCAATTAATATTAAAGTTAAATTTTAAAAAGAAAATTATGAAAACTTTAGGAAAATTAAAAATCAATACTGAAAAAATATTGAAAAATGAAGAATTAGTGCAATTGAGAGGTGGATATGATGAATATGGTGGAACTGGAGGTTGCGCAGACAACAAAAAAGATGCATGTACAGGTAAAACAGACGGTGCTGACTGTTGTTGGACTTACAACGGGACCACTTATAATGGAAAGTGTGGTACTTCTCCAATTACTTTCGAATTCCATTGTGTTTCATAAATTTGATTAAGTATTGCCAAAAGGTCATAATCATCCGACCTTTTGGCAATGATAAAATCATAAACTTAGGACGTTGTCTTAAGTCATCGAAAAGAAAGCGGGCAAAATTTTCTTAACAGATTATTGACATAAATTAAGTACAGTATGCTGAATATAATAAAAAAATTTATAATTTCTTTAAACTCAATATTACTTATTGGAATTTCTTTGGTGTTATTATCCTGTTCAAAAGACCGTAATGATCGTTTGCCGGATCCAGTCATCAAGGCAGGAATAGCCAAAGTAGAGGGACGGCTTACTAATTTTCACCTAAATAAAGGAGAAGAGAGGCCGACATTGTTATTGGGGATTCAGAATCCGGTAACGGCTGAATTTGGGATATTCAAAACACAACCGGGAGAAGACGGCAGTTTTCATTTTGAAGTTCCAGTCGAGTGCAACATTAATATAGGTTTTGTAGGCGTACCCCCTGAATTTGAAGACAATACCTCAGCCGTTGGATTGATCCCCGGTGAAACAACAAAAATAGAAATCACCAAAAACAAGCCTGATGACCTGAAAGTAACGATGGTAAGCAGCCTTGGATTAGCCTCCGGCGATTTACCGTATCTCTATAAAATGTACAATAAATTCTTTGAGAATCATTATCCTCCTCAGCCTTGGTATAACATGACTCCTGAAGATTTCAGTCATCTGGCTATTACAAAACTGATGGTGGAAAGAATGAAACGATCAATAAATGATTCCGTCCTATCAGAAAAAGCAAAGATCTTCCTCATGGATGCATGCAAATTAATGTTTCTTAAAGGACCCCTTCTCACTTACCGTGACTATATGTCCCTAAACTACCGGAATACAAAACCTAAAGGAGAACGGGATAATTTTACGCCACAAGAACCTAAAAAATCTTATTATACATTTCTTAAAGAATTTAATCTGAACAATCCCCAGTATTTATATAACGGAGCCTCATATGCTGAAGTATTGCAGACTATACTTTCAAATGAAACATTTAATATTCAGGCGATTAAAGAAATCCCTACAGAGGACTGGTTAAAAGAAGTGAAGAAGAATATAGCTGATTTGATAGGTTCAGACAAAGGTTTGTTCTATGATCTGCTGGTTGCCAATGCTTATGCCCGGCAGTTTAAAAACGAGTTGAAACCATTATCGGATAAACAGAAGGAAAATATCAGAAGCTATTTTAAGGATGAAGAGATCGCGAAAATACTTTTAAGGAAGAATGAGGAGGTTATCAAACTGGAAGCGGAAAAAAACTATTTTAAAACAAACATTAACACGACACCGGCAGTACCAAAAGAAGAATTGATGAAAGCGATTATATCCAAATACAAAGGGAAGGCAGTAGTAGTAGATTTTTGGGCTACCTGGTGCGGTCCTTGTATGAACGCTATGAAAGAGACCAGGGATGTCAAAAGAGAAATGCATGATAAAAATATAGCTTTTGTATATATCACTAATGTTTCTTCTCCAAAGAAATTATGGGAAGAAAAAATCAACAGTATTGGCGGAGAACAATATTATCTGTCTAAAGATGAATGGGAATATATTATGGGTAAATTTGGTTTCAAGTATATACCCTCATATTTGTTTTATGACCCCAGAGGAGTAATGAAGAATAAAGTTACCCCTTATCCCGGATCGGAAAAAATGAAGAAGATGATAAGAGAGTTAGTGCAGTAGAGTTCGAATTCCCTTTTATTATAGAAAACTGTAAACATATTCATTGCAATTCTTACACATTCTTTCATACATTATACGTGAAGGGCTTTATATATTTTAACTTTCATAAGGAATCAAATAAATTTGTAAAGTATTTTGTACAAATTTCCACACTATAAACAGCTTGATGCAATGGATTGCGGTCCCACATGCCTTCGCATGGTGGCCAAACACTACGGTAAAACATATTCATTGCAATTCTTACGCAGTCGTTCATATATTACCCGTGAAGGTGTTTCGATGCTTGGTATCAGCGATGCCGCCGAGAGTATTGGTTTGCGCACCAAAGGCTACCGGCTTTCATGGGAACAATTACGTGATGAAGTGCCTTTCCCATGCATTATCCACTGGAACCAACGCCATTTTGTTGTAGTTCATGATATCAAAAAATCTCACCTTTCAAAATGGAATGGGACAAGCGGAGAAGGGAATAATTCAGAGCAAGAAGAAAAAACTACCATCTATGTTGCGGACCCTGCTATGGGTTTACTTACTTATTCTAAAGAAGAATTCCTGAAATGCTGGATAAGCACTAAAAAGGAAGGCGACAAAGAAGGTACGACACTTTTGCTTGAGCCAACTCCCGATTTTTACAACCAGGATGATGAGCAAAAAGGGAAACTGAAATTTTTGTACCTGTTGGATTATTTGCGTCCATATCGAAAATTCATTTTACAACTGGGACTTGGAATGCTCACGGGGAGCATAATCAGTATGATTTTCCCGTTTCTGACTCAGTCGATCGTTGATTATGGAATTGGAAACAGCGATCTGGCTTTTGTTAGCATGGTGCTGATTGCCCAAATGTTACTCACCCTTGGGCAAATGGCCAACGGAATGATTCGCAGTTGGATTATGCTGCATGTCACGTCGCGTGTAAGTATTTCGCTGATCTCCGATTTCCTGATCAAGCTCATGAAGCTGCCCATATCCTTTTTCGACACCAAAACGATCGGTGATATTATGCAGAGGATTGGTGACCATACCCGCATCAAAACGTTTCTGACACAATCGCTGATTGATATTGTCTTTGCTGTGATTACTCTGGTGATATATACCTTTATTATGACTTCGTATAATATCGATATTTTAGGAGTTTTTTTCATTGGAAGCGCCTTTTATATCAGCTGGGTTTTACTATTTATGAAGAAACGCCGTGAACTGGATTATAAACGTTTTCAGCAATCGGCTGCGAATCAAAGCAATGTAGTCCAGCTTATTTCGGGGATGCAGGAAATCAAGCTCAATGCATGCGAGAAACAAAAACGCTGGGAGTGGGAACGTATCCAGGCGCGCTCGTATAAAGTCAGTGTAAAAGGGCTGGTACTGAGCCAAAACCAACAGATTGGCGCCTCGTTTATCAACCAGGCAAAAGATATTTTTATCTCCTTTCTCTCGGCCAAAGCCGTGATCACAGGAGATATGACCCTTGGGATGATGATGGCTGTACAATATATCATCGGTCAGCTAAATGCTCCTATTAATCAATTTATCGGTTTTATGCAGGCTGCACAGGACGCCAAAATCAGCCTGGAACGCTTAGGCGAAATACACGATAAAGACGATGAAGAAAAGGCGGAAGACAATAAAATAAAAGAAATACCCGCAGGGAAAAAGATTGAAATAAAAAATCTGACGTTTCATTATGAAGGGCCACATTCGCCCAAGGTATTGAAAAGGATAAATCTTGAGATACCGGCCAATAAGGTGACTGCCATTGTAGGTATAAGTGGCAGTGGCAAAACCACGCTTGTAAAATTGCTACTGGGATTCTACAAACTCAACAAAGGAGAAATCAGGCTGGGTGATATCAATTTACAAAGTTATAGTCCTGTTAAGTGGCGTAAAAGATGCGGTGTGGTGATGCAGGAGGGTTATATTTTCTCTGATTCAATAAGCAATAACATAGGAATTGTTGATGAAATGCCTGACCCGGAAAAGATTGACAGGGCAGTATCAACGGCCAATATAAAAGATTTTATTGATTCGTTACCTCTTGGTTTTGAAACAAAAATAGGGAATGACGGACATGGACTAAGCACCGGGCAAAAACAACGAATCTTAATTGCCCGGGCTGTATATAAAAATCCTGATTATTTGTTTTTTGACGAGGCTACCAATGCCTTGGATGCCAATAACGAACGGGTGATAATGGAAAACCTTGGGCAGTTTTTTAAAGGACGGACGGTTGTGGTGGTTGCTCATCGTCTGAGCACGGTAAAAAAAGCGGATCAGATCGTAGTGCTCGAGAAGGGTGAGATTGCAGAAAAGGGCACTCATCAGGATCTGGTTGAAAAAAGAGGGGTTTATTACCATTTGGTGAAGGATCAGTTGGAGCTTGGAAACTAATTAGATATGTCTGAAATTAATAACATAGAAGAAGTACACAGCGAGGAGATCCAGGAACTGATGGGGTTTATTCCTCGGGGAATAGTCCGGTGGGGATTAACAATGATTTTTTTGATATTTTCCGGGATCATTATCGGATGTGTTTTCTTCAAATCGCCCGAGATCATTACCGCTCCGATGGTTTTAACTACTAAAAATCCTCCGGTTTCATTATTAAGTAAATCGACCGGGAAAATTGACCGGTTGTTTGTTCAGGACGGACAATCTATCGATGCGGGGACAGTAATTGCCCTTATTAACAATCCGACCAATTATGATGATTATCTTATGCTGAAAGAGCAACTCAGGTTAAATTCGAAAACCTCATGGGACGGGCAAGCTCTTGCCTATGAATTACCTGATAAATTAACTTTGGGTGAATTGCAAACCATGTATTCTTCCTTCCTGAAAAACCGGAACAACTTCAAACATTACCTGAATCAAAATTTGATCCCACAAAAGATTGAATTATTTAAGTCTCAGATATCCAAACAAGAAGAGTATTACCAAACTCAAATAAAACAAAGAGATCTACAGATCAAGGATCTATTACTTTCGCAGAGATCATTTTACAGGGATTCTTTTCTATTCAAAACCAGGGCAATAACTGAAGACGAATATGAAAAAGCTCAACAAACATTACTGACAAAAAAATCATCTTCCATTGGTTTCGAAGCCTCATTAAAAAATACGGAATCGTCGATTCTTCAGATGCGGGGAAGCAACGTGGAGTTGCAAATGCAGTATGAAAAGGAACTGGCGCAATTCCGTCTTGATCTTGACGAATCAAAACAAAACCTGGATAATCTCGTGCATCAATGGGAAGAGAGATATCTTATCAAAAGTCCTGTGAAAGGCATTATCACTTACACCTCAGTGTGGAGCGAAAATCAGGAAGTAAAAACGGGAGACTTGATTGGTACTGTGATTCCGCAGGGAGCTTTTGCCGTTATCGCCAAAGCAGTTATCCCGACAACAGGTTTCGGTAAAGTGGAAATAGGTCAACGTGTAAACATAAAATTATCAGGATTCCCATATATGCAATTCGGGATGTTGAAAGGCCATATCCGTTCTGTTTCATTAGTTCCCGGAGAAAAGGGGTATGTGGCTGAAATCGAACTGCAGGATGGTATGATTTCATCGTATAAGGAAAAACTGAAATTCATCCAACAAATGGATGGTACGGCTGAAATCATGACTAAAGAATTGCGGTTGATTTATCGTTTCATTAATCCAATAAGAGCATTGTTTGATAAGGGATCATAATGTAGCCGCATTATTTACCTCAGAATGTACAGCATGTAACCCGTCAGCTAAAGCTGACGGCAATGGATTATATATCAATTAATAATGAACTTCTGATTACTTTAATTCTCAACATCAATGCAAAGTAACATCACGAATAATAAAAGATTCCAACACATCATCAACGCGCTTATGCTCAATGCCAGTTTTATTGACAACCTGGGTTTGATGCATGGCAAGATGGGGATTGCCATTTTCTTCTTCCATCTATCGCGTGAAACTCAAAATCAGATTTATGAAAATTATGCTGGGGAACTGATTGATGAAATTTACGAAGAAATAAACAATACAACACCCCTGGATTTTGAAGATGGCCTGGCTGGAATTGGCTGGGGAATTGAATACCTGGTACAGAGCGGTTTCATTGAAGCAGATACTGATGAAGTCCTCGGAGATTTCGACAACCGTTTATTTCAACAACTTATTTACTATACGCCGACAGACATTGGATTGTTAAACGGATTGGTTGGATTAGGCGCTTACTTATTAAAACGTATTCAAAATCCAAATTCGAATGATGGGAACATTAAGACTCTAACCAATAAACAACTTCTTATTCACCTGATCGATGAGTGGGAACTAAAATTGACTAATGAAGAAATCAGCAAATTACTAAATTTCGAAACGGAACAGGCTAAGAATTGTTTAGGACAATCTACTACAAAAGAAACCTTAGGGAAAGGAGGAACTTTCAATATTGTCCCGGATTATCCTTTACTGCTCTGGTTCCTGGCTGAAATATACGAGCAAAACATCTTCAACTTCAAGGTAGAAAAGATAATTTCCCGGTTGTTTTCCCCATTGGCGAATGCAGACAACTTGCCTCAAATGCATTGTAACCGATTATTGCTTGTTCTGGCGATGGAAAAATTTAATAGTCTAAATATTAAACAATTTTTGGATGGCCCTATTGATGAGATCATTAAAAAACTGCTGACCGGCTTAGACAGGGAAACCGTACTTAAAGAGTTAACCCCTAACTCTGCCTTTATGCAAAACGGCTCGTGTGGTATTGCATGGATCTACAATCAATTATTTAAGTTGACCGGAAAAGATTATTACCAAAGGGAAGCATTTTTTTGGAACGCTTGTGGTTTTGAATTCGCTGAAACTGACCAAGGCTTTGCAGGTTTTGCTATAGCAAAAGAAAATGAGGACAAAGCTTTTGGCATTCTGAATGGATTAGCCGGAATAAATCTGGCTCAACTATGAATACAATGAACAGACCGCGCAAATGAATGGTCATTGGATTGTCATTAATTGTCATTGGTGGTCATTTGTAGTCATTTTGCATATTCACATTTTTAGGTGATTATATTTTTGGTTAGAGGAAGACATTATCCCTTATAAAAATTTGAAAATGAAAAGTGACAAATTACTCATTGACTTGACAGATTCATCAGTAATAATGCCATTCAGAATCGATAGTAAGAAGAGGCATGAAAATCTGATAACACTACTGGATTACATACGGTGTAATTTTAAAACAAATATTCACTTGCTTGAAGCTGATACGTCCCAAAAGTTTGATACGAAAATACTGCCAGAGACTATCAGCTATAGTTTTATACAGGACAGTTTACCCTATTTTTACCATACCTATTACAGAAATGTATTGGTCAAAGAAAGCAATCAGCCAATAATAATACTTTGGGATATTGATTGTTTATGTACTCCAGAGCAGATTACAGATGCTGTCAGTGCTGTCAAAAACAAGGGCTATACCATGTCATTGCCCTATGATGGTCATGTTGTTAATGTAATATCCCTGTTTGAAAAACTTTTCATTCAAAATCTCTCATTTGAAGTACTGAATGCCAATTTGCAAAAAATGCCTGTTATGTACGGAAAATTTTCAACCGGAGGAATTGTTGTTCTTAATAAAAAAGCCTTTATGGCTGCCGGTGCAGAAAATGAAAGGATAAAGGGGTGGGGACCGGAAGATTTGGAACGTTATAAAAGAATGGAAATAAACGGCCATACTATTTATCACAGTTTTGGTCCATTGTTCCATTTAGATCATCCCAGAGGAGAGACAAGCAGGTATTTAAATCCAAGCGTGAAAATTGAAAGCCTTTCAGCCCTGTTTGACACCTGTAAAATATGTACCTATAGCAACTTAGTCCCTATGTTTGTAATTGCGCTATGCTAAAGAGGCATAAGCCTAAAGAGTATTATTTTTGATTACTCGACTAATCAATAAAACTCAAAGACTTATGCAAACACAAAAGACGGGATTAGATTTTAAAGGACAAAATATTTTTGTCGGAATTGATGTTCATTTGAAAAGCTGGGCGGTAACGATCTTGACCGATAATCTGGTCCACAAGACATTTACCCAACCGGCCTGTGCAGATACATTGTCAAACTATTTGAACCGTAATTTTCCTTGTGGCGATTACTATTCAGTGTATGAAGCTGGTTTCAGTGGTTTTTGGACACATTACAAACTGAAGGAAATGGGAATAAACAACATTGTCATTAATCCGGCAGATGTCCCCACCACACAGAAGGAACATTTGCAAAAGGATGACCCGACAGACAGTCGCAAGCTTGCCAGGTCATTGCGTGCCGGGGATTTAAAGGCAATCTATGTTCCAGAGCCATCAACATTGGAAGATAGGTCTCTGATCCGGCTGCGGGCAACTTTGGTAAAAGATATGGTTCGGTTCAAACAGCGGATAAAATCGTTTTTGCACTTTTATGGGATATCTATTCCTGCTGAATTTGAGAAATCGGGAACCCACTGGTCCAGACGATTTATGAAATGGCTCAATCAGGTTTCTCTTCAGCACGAATCCGGAACTCAAACGTTGAAAATATTGGTACAAGAAGCCGACGGGCAAAGGAAACTTCTGCTGGAAGTTTTACGAAAAATCAGGGCTTTGTCCCGTAGCGAAAAATATGCAACCAGAATGGAATTATTGCGGAGCATCCCTGGTGTGGGTTTTGTTACGGCCATCACTTTTTTGACCGAAATAGAAAATATAGAACGATTTGAAAACGCAGATCATTTTGCCGGGTTTGTAGGCTTGATCCCCAACAGGCATTCTAGCGGGAACAAGGAAAATAACGGGGATATGACCTTTCGAGGACAGACAGCCTTGCGCAAATCGTTAATCGAGAGTTCCTGGTTTGCAGCCCGGCTTGATCCAGCCCTGGCTATGAGCTTTAATGTCTATGTCAGGCGGATGGAACCAAACAAGGCAATCATCCGAATTGCACGAAAAGTATTGAACCGAATGTATTACGTACTTAAAAACAAAAAAGAATATGTATCAGGAGTTGTTAAATGAATCCTTAAAAACAATCAATATATCAAGGTGACCGCTGACAGTTTCTTGCAGCCAGTCTGCTTATTTAGAATGCGGCACTTTACTTATAAAAACTGAAACAGGGAAATGTGGCATTTTGTCCACTTATAGAAGATTGTTTTTATAGGACTTTTATCGGCATTGGCTAAGAGTAGAACATTGGGTTTTCCTTAGCCATATTTGGATTCCTGTATAAGTAAAAGGAAGGCCCGAAAACCTCCCCTTATACAGTGTATCCGTAAAGAGTATTGCTGACAGGTTGCTCCCCAGTAGAGCCTGCGTCCTCTTCCTCTTTACTAATTGCAAAGTTAATGTTCTGTAAACGAAATATTTGAAAAATAAACAAAATAAAATAGCCAAAAAATAATGCTCTCAGAATTTGGATTACAACATAGAAGAAACTGTTTAAATTATATTTTTAATCTATGTATGGCAGAGATTACTGATGGCCTTTTTGCACTAAAACAGGCGTATGATGGTTAATTGGACAAACAGGGAATAGTCAGGTTCTAAAAAAAGGAAAGCGATCCGGCACCACAAACCAGTTGTCGATAGACTTGTCCCGACTTTTAAACGTGTTCGACGGGTAAAGATGCTACAGTAATATTAGGTATTATTGATTATACATGGATGCAACTACTGAGAGATCTTAGTAAATGGCCGAATGAAAAACATTTTACAAGCTGCTTAGACTCTCTCCGGGTCAGTATAATTCAGGTAGAATGCGCAGGAACGCTAAAAAGAAGGGACACCCTAGCGGATCAGGTCCTCCGAACAATCGCCAAAGACAATGAGCTATGGTTAAAGGACTTGATTATGCAGAACGAGGTATCACCCGTTATGAGGAACAACTGCTGGCTAATGAGGCAAAGGCTCTTACCAGACTTGCAAAAGAACTAAATATTCAATTTAGTAAAAACGTTCTAATTACATAAATCTGTCATTGGTAAATGAAGAGAGGGTCTCTTGAAGAATATTCTATAGGAATTTTGTCATGATAAATTAAAATAGAAGTTTTAAACAGTCTTTTAATGTAAACCAAAGATTAATTCTTACGAAATCTTCAAAATGGGAATCTGTTATTTGTATTCAAATCATTTCCCGTATCGGGAATTTTTTATCCAATCACTTCCTATAGGAAATTTTATATATAACGAGGCATACTTTTAACTAACTTAATATTTGCTTTGGGTACGTTGTACACATTTATGAAGTAACGACTACTGAAATCATTAATGATTTTGGATGGATCTTTGTTCTTCAAAAAAAATCTAAAAGCAATCAAGGAAGTAAAATGATAAGTTGGATCAAACAATGAACGTAATTCCGGAAGAAGAAATTTCAGTGAAAAAATTGATGTTGGTGTACAATACCATTCGTGGCGGGGAATTGACATTAAATATCAGTGATGTTCCGTCTGATTGGTTCATCACCACCGACCGGCGGTATTTTCAACAGGCCGATGTGGTAGTATTCTATCTTCCCGGGTTGCTGGATGAAATGGAGGATGAATTAGACAAGACGGAAGGACAGATTTGGGTTGGTTGGTATCCGGAATTGGGAACAGGGTATCCATGGATCAATGATCCGGAGATCAGGGATATATTCGACTTGTTGGAGAGTTGCCCACAGGATGAAGTACAGAAAGGATATCATTTGGTACGCTTATGCCGGAAAAAAGATGAAAATCGTTTGTATCAGTATAAACCCGTGAATAGTCTTTGCCTTTATACTTTCGGTTTTCCTTACGGACAGGGAGAACAATTTATTGAAACAGAAATAAAATATCTTTCAAAATCATTCGAACGAATCATTATCATTCCCACTCAATTTAGTGGACGTAGACGTTACATACCCGAAAATGTTGAAGTGTTAAATCCATATTTTGGAAATAATATGAAGCCAAAAAGATGGAAGAACATCCAAAAATGGCACATGTATTGTTTAACCGACATTTTACGCAGCAAAAACAAAAAAGATACGATACGTTTGCTTTTCAGAATTTCATATTTAGCAGGAGTTTTGTATGATTTTCTTGAAATAAACAAAATAACAAATGCAATTCATTACACCTATTGGTTTGACCATCATGCTACATTATTGTCTGTTTTAAAGTCAAAAAATAAAATAAAATATTTTGTATCCCGCGCTCACGGGTTTGATTTATACCATGAAAGAAGAAAAGAGGGGTATATTCCTTTTCGAAAATTGCAATTGCAATATGTCACAAACCTGTATTTGATTTCAAAAAATGGCTTGAATTATATAACAGAAAAATATCCCCAATATCGATCAAAGTACAAACTTTCCTATTTGGGCATCCACCATAATGATTCTTTTTCAACCCAAGGAAACCAAACATCACAATACTTGGTCGTAAGTTGTTCAAGGATTATTGATATAAAGCGGGTTGATAAAATTGTAGAAGCGCTGGCTTTAATAAAAGATATTCCTGTGAAATGGGTTCATTTTGGAGATGGATTTTTATTTGAAAAAATTAAAAATATCGCAGACCAACTTATTCCTGACAATATTGAAGTTCTGTTTTATGGTCATGTAGAAAATAAGGAAATATATAAATTTTATCTTACTGAACAGGTTGATTGTTTTATCAATTTATCGTCAACAGAAGGTTTGCCGGTTTCCATAATGGAAGCTATCAGTTTTGGCATACCGGTTGTAGCTACAAATGTTGGAGGAAATTGTGAAATCGTTACAAATGAAGTCGGAATATTGTTAAAAGCAAATTTTGAGGTTGAAGACGCTAAAAGCGCCATTTTAGAAATACTGTTAACCAAATCGAGAGACATTCTTTTTCGAAAAGGCGTATATGAATTTTGGAGAGAAAATTTCAACGCCGACAAAAATTATCCGGATTTTATCAATGGCGTTTTGTGCGATTTTAAGCCTTTTAAAAATTTAGAAAACCATGAAACATAGTCCTGTCATATCAGTGATCATGCCGGTATATAACTATGGCCATCTTATAAAGGAAAGTATTGATAGCGTGCTCGCTCAAACCATGCCTGATTTCGAACTGATCATAGTCAATGACGGATCAACGGATAACAGCAGCGAGGTGGCGCATTCCTATCTCGATAAACGCATCAAAATAATTGATTTTCCTGAAAACAGGGGATGTTATCCGGCAATGAATGCCGGAATGAGAGCCGCTAAGGGTAAATATCTCTGCGTGGTGGGCGCCGATGATAAAAACTTGCCCGAACGTTTGGAAAAACAATATCGGTTTTTGGAAGAAAATATGGAATTTGGGGTGATCGGAAGCGCTTATCAATTTCTTAATGATCATCTACCGGCTTATAGGGAAACCGATTACGAGACTATCAAAGTTTTATTTTTGAGATCTTGTTATTTGTGCCATGCAACATGTATGATCAGAACCCCTCTTATCCATCGTCACGACTTATACTACAACGAAGCTTATACTTATGCTTCCGATTTTGATTGGTTAGCGAGGGCATCGTCCTTATTTCCGGTCAGCAATATCAACGAAGTCCTGTATCAGATTCGGAGGCATGAGCACCAAATATCAACGAGTAAAAGAAAGGAACAATTTTTCTTTATCGAACAAATTCGTGTGAAACAACTTTCATTTTTCGGAATTGAACCAACCGAAGCCGAAAAAGTATTGCACCTTTCTTTCCTCAAAGGCATTATTGATGATCGTTTTGATGAAATAGTAATTGACCAATGGATAGATAGATTATTGGAAGCTAATCGGAAAACACGATATTATTCACAACAAAAATTGCAGAATTTCATGCAAGCACATCGGGCACGATGTACTTTTCAAATCGAAATGATATGAACTCATATAAGACAATATCGGATTCTCTTGATGTTTTTGTCAGACAAATTGCAAAAGCAAGCGTTCTTGTCACACAAACTGAGTTAATGTCAGGAAAAATTGGCATTGCCATCCTTTTGTATCAATACGGACGATACAGGAATGATCCTAAAATAACGGAATGTGCAGACCTCTTGATTGATTCTGTCATGCCGAACTTTGGAAAAGGGTTTGACAATGGGTTGTACGGTATTACATGGGGAATCGATTATCTGATCAACCGAGGATTCGTAGAGGCCGATGAAAACATATTCGATGAAATAGATGCCGTTTTGTTTCGTGAGGATGACAGATCATTTATTTTGAATGATCTCGACACTGAAACAGGGAAAGGGTTGTATGCGTGGAACAGGTTAATTTCGAGCATACCTTCTACAGAAAATAAATGGCGCCAATATGTCGAAGATTGTGTGTATCGGCTCTATAATATATTTATTTCAAAATATACGAATTATGTATTACCTGTATTTCCTTGTAAATTTTTAATTCGTTTTTTCCACGTCTGCCAAACAGTTGGGGAATATGGTCTGCTTCGACCCGAAATAGGTGTGATGTATGAAGAATTGCCTGAAATCGTGAAAATTTCTTACAAAGAAGAGAAAAGTATTTCCGAAAAATATATATTGGCTACATTGCTTAATGAGATTCCGATGTTTGAAGGATGCATATCCATCGGCGATGCTCCTCAATTGATGACATTGACGGACGTTAATAATTTTTACTTGACCCAATTGATTTTGGGCAGAAAAATTTCTATTCCCGAAGTAGTGAACAAAACTGTATCATCTATAACAAAAGACCATCAACGAATTAATGAATTATTAGATCAACTGAATTCGGATAATGCTGGACTGGGAAATGACGTCGGTGGTTTGGCTTGGGCAATGATGCAATGGTGTATGGAACAAGATAATATTTTGGCTGTGAGTAATCAATGACAAAAAGTATTGATTTATTTTTGGCATGTGGAAAACATGGAAAAACCGGATATGGATTTTACCATCGACCATCAATACGGCAAAGGACACGATACCATATACGAGTATATTGTGCAGAAAAAGTGGAATATGTTTCCAAGTTTTGAGGATGTGCTGAGCGGGATACAGTTGATGGAAAGGATATCGTTTTAGAATAAAGTCAATCAACTAATTGACAGTATTATAAAGTTTCGTTTATATTTCAATACATATACCATTCAAAACATGAGCGAAATAATTAAATCCCTGACCAAGTAAATACCGCCTTTTCGCCGAGTACTTATTAATGGGGGCGTTATTTAGTGTTACATAGTTTCTTGATATTAATAAGGGTGAAATTCTGTCCTCCAAATGGAAAGTACTTTAAATATCTACGGTCTAAACTATTAATCCTGTAAAATTTTCACAATATGTTTCGTCATTTCATCATCACCCGATTCAATATAAGGGTAGGAAAACTGGGAACCGATAAAAATGGAAATCTCACGAGAACAGACGTTTGGTTAAAAAATAGAATTGATCTTTTCGAGAAGTATTGTCTCCCTTCAGTTGTCGGACAAACCAATAAAAATTTTACATGGATGGTATTATTCGACAAGATCAGTATACAAAATTATATGTATAAAATAGAAGCATATAGAGCCGTATGTCCTCAATTTCATCCTTTTTTCTTTGACGAATTGACGAATTGACGAATGACGAATTGTCTGTTAAACTGATTGCAGCCATTTCATCTGCCCTGACAGATAAAGACAAATATTTGATAACAACCCGTTTAGACAACGACGATGCCATACACATCGAAATGGTCGATGCAATCCAATCATATTTTCCGTTGGAAAATTGTTTTCTTAATTTCCCATGCGGTTATCAATATGACACAGTGCAAGAGCGAACTTATCTATTACATTGTAATAATAATCATTTTATTACGAGAATAGAATCAATTGATGACGATTTCTATACTGTGATGCAGATTGATCATACTAAAATAGGTCAATTGGCTACTGTTTATAATGTTATGGCAGATGATATTATACCTGTTTGGATAGAAACTGTTCATGATGAAAATATTATCAATAACATAATAAGAAATGCAAATCCGGTTGATATTTCATTTCCATTCGAAGGATTTTATTGACAAATGGCACTCATTCACCCAACCTACGCCGACAGATACAATATTCAATTCATCATAAGTCGACAGTTGTTCTGAAAGTTTCTTTACCTTGTTTTCGTCAATGTCGCAAACAGCCGCAATATCAATGCCGACTGTCGCCTGAATCACTTCAATGTGGCGTTTCGATACTCTTCCGCAACCAACCAATGCTAATTTTTCTGAACTCATTTTTTACTTGATCCTTCTTACTTCATTCCTTTCAATTTTATATTCCTGCTTGCTTTCGGGACAGATTGCCATTCCGTTTTCGTCGAAATTCAGGCGATGTCCATACTCGCTCATCCATCCGGTTTGACGGGCGGGATTGCCAACCAACAAGGCATAAGGCGGCACATTTTTGGTAACCACTGCGCCTGCGCCGATGTTGTGTCCGCAAACGATTGTGGCATTTGCACCTATGGTTGCACCTCTCCCAACATGAGTATGAGCGAACGCTTCGCGACGGTTGATCCGCAGAATGGTGGTTCAGAGACTATTATCGCTGATGAGCCTCGCTGGCGCGTTTTTTTAAAACGCGCCAGTTTCTTTTAAAAGCAGTTTATACTATTCATCTTTTGATCCATCTTTAACCTGTTGTTTTATTCAACAACAAAGATGAAATTATTGTTCTTCTCCACCTAGTTCCAATTGATCCTACTTTAACAACAGAAGTACCAATGCCTCAGCAGAATCTTTCAATGCTAAAATTAAAGCCTTCCGTTCAACTCAACGAGGGGTGAGAGATGTGAGCTTCTTCCTATTTAGGCTAACAAAAATTTATGCATGAAATTTTCTACTCCACCTAGTTTTCCAATTGATCCCTTCAAAGGGTGGATAAAATCTGGCAGAGCAACAAAAAAAGAGTCACAACTTTCATTGCAACTCTTTTTTTCAGGTGACCCTGGAGGAACTCGAATCCCCAACCTTCTGATCCGTAGTCAGATGCTCTATCCAATTAAGCTACAGGGCCAAACTTGTTTGAAACGGCGCAAAGATAATCAGATTTCCTAAAAGAATATCACCAAAGAGAAAAATATTAAATAATAGGATGGAATTATTGAATAGGCTTAAGACTTAAGGCTATAGGCTTTAGGAAAACAGATCAGCTATTTCCCTGGCTTTTCTAAATTCCTTCTTCAGCAGTCTTATGCTGAAGGTACAATGACCGGAAAAGCAAAATAAGGAACACGATACTCAGCAAAACAAGGTATGATGATCCGTCAGAAGAAGTACCCACTTTATCGATATCCTTGCCGATCAATCCTTTGTTCAGAAGAAAATAGGCAAAAACAGCCGTGGCATTGTTTACAAAATGTGCAATAATGGGGAGCCATAGCGTCCCACTCCATTCGAGCATATAGCCGAACATGGCGCCCAAAAGCAGGCGTGGCAGAAATCCAAAAAACTGCAGGTGAAGGGCGCTGAACAGGGCAGCTGAAATCCAGATAGCAGCATGTGCATTTCCGCTCCATTTTTTCAGAAGCTGCTGAACCACACCGCGAAAAAGAAGTTCCTCGCCAAGAGCCGGCAGTAACCCAATCATAAAAAGATTAAACAACAAACCTGATACAGAGCTTGTTTTCAGAAAAGCATCCGTAATTTTCCCTGCCTGCGCCTCGGATTGCTCCATCCATTTCTGAAGTGCGCTTAATCCCTGCGGTAAAACAAGTTTTGAATTTATTTCGTTAAGCCAGTTGATCAGCGGCTCCGAGAGATAGACAATGGCGATGACCAGTACAATGCTTTTCACAACCGGCAATTTCTTATATTGCAGAAATACAGCAGGTTTCCCATGAAGGAAAAACGCAACAATAAATGGCGGAACAATAAACAAACCGAAAGACTGAAACACCTGGAAGAATTTCAACAGGGAGAGACCTTGCTGAGAAGAATAATCATTCAGAGAGAGCAACATTTCCTGTACTCCCATTCCGAAGATCAGCCATCCTGCAATAAAACCAATGATCATGAAACCAAGGCCTCCGATAAGGATCACAATGGCTGTAAAGGCAATCTGGGTTCCAACAGGCGATTCACGAAGCGCTTTAATAAACATTCCTTTCATTTTCTGCAAAGTTAATAATCCTCTTTGATCATCGAAACAGGCATTTGAAAATAGAAACAGGCTTAAGACTTAAGGCTTAAGGAAATCAGATCATATGATTAAGATTAGAACACAGATGACACGGATGTAAAGGATGACCACGATTTAGGCTGCAGGCTTAAGGTTTTAGTCTTAAGGGACACAGATCATCTTCGATGAAACATCCCGTTAGGGCAATGTCATTAAGTTAAGGATTTTAATATGCTGGTTTGTAATTTGCATAAGTTTTGTGTTTGGATTTAGACTGCTTATTTTTAATAATTCTCGGGAATGATCGGTTAATTCTTATAGGGATCTGATCTTTTATAAAATGGTTGTTTAGAAGTTGAAGGATGTCTGCTGGTTCGTGTATAATGAATAAGCTTACGAGATGTATCTTCAATTTTCCATATGATTTGTTTCGATTTACTTTCATTGGGTATTTCCTTTTACACTGCATATTTTCAATGGTTTGCTGAGCTTCCTTTATAAGAATAGAGTGCAAGTTGGTGATGAAAACTGTTGCATAGAAATCCTGCAATACCGAATATTGGGTAAGACCACTGAAGGATTCAAGCTGCAAGATATTTTTCTGAACCGAGATATTGGTTTCGACGCCCCATCGTCTAAAGTATAGTTCTTTAAACTCAGAATTTGAATGACCTTCTTCTTCCCATAAATTTGTCATCAACACTTCAACAGAATTATCTAACTCTACCCTTACCAGCCTCACTTTCAAAAGAGTGTCCCGATTGACAATATATCCGCTTTTGTAAAGTCCTTTGATAGCGGCAGGGGTAGTTCTAAGATAGACCACATCACTTTGAGCTCCGCTTTTTATAAAAGTTCGAATGATATTTTGTGTTTCCTTGGCCCTTATGACAAATTTAATTTCCTTCTCCTGCCACAAGTGCAAGGCAGCCATTTTGAAATTGCAAAAGTTCCGATCATAAATCATCACCATATCCTCCTCCAGGCAATCAATGGCAGAATAAGCCATGTTTAATTCCCCAAAGCGATAAGGGGCAATTTTCGCATGTAATATTAGTTCATTCAATACGTCGTAACAGTAATAAGCTTTGGCTTGAACAAACGTTCCTATCTGATTGCTCTGTCCTCCAAAATATTCTTCAAGAGCGGGTTTATTTATCAGACTTATGTTGGACCCGTCTGCAGCCACTAAACGATAACCTTTCCATCGCTTCACGTTTGACTCATAATAATGGTAAAATAGTTTAGACAAAAACTTGTTCCACACTTCAAAAAAGAAGGAATCGAGTTTCATTCTTTGTTGCGAAAATGCGCTCACAGTGCAGCTTGTGTTAAGGTTTATCTCCTCAAAAAAATTGTCTATTTCAAAGCTGAGGGTTTTCTTACATAATTTGGCAATCAATAGAACTAAACGATTAAAAGGTAGTTTTCTTTCCCTTGTAAAAGCATTTTTTTGAGTAGCAAACTTTTCTAAAATATCAGGAGATTCGTTTACAATTGAAAGAAACGCCTTTAACTCTTCAATAATTTTTACATTTGCATCTAACATGGGGACTTAGGATTTAATTTTTGTGTTGCAACTTCAAAATTAAGATCTTTGTCCTCTGTTTTTTATCAATTAATCCTTAACTTAATGACATTGCCCTTCGGGAGAAGGGGCGGGTACGCCAGAGACATGCAAATCTTTATGAGGAACGTAGCCCGAAGGGCTGAATGTGAATAACCTCCGGTGAAGCCGGAGGTATGGATCAGTGAGCAAACACAGCCCCGCAGGGGTTGAATTTGTTAGTCCGGATATTTCGCGGCTGGTGTGGATTTGCAATTATTTGGAATTTGTGTCATGGCCAACAACGCACGGACCACAGGTCTGCGCTAGCGAGTGATACCGTTTTCATTGAATAATGCTAACGCAGTTGGACATTTGGTTGATGGAAATAAACATCAAGGAAGCCAGCGTAAAAAATTAGAGCTTATTTGCTCTTTTGTCAGTATTCTGTAAAACAAGTTATTTATTTAAAATTAAATTTGTCAATAATTTTAACAAATAAGATGATTAAAAAAAAGGATGAAATTATTAATGAAAGAGCAATTAATTTATTAGCAAAAAATTATAGTACTCTTAATTATCCTGTAAAACTAATTACATTATTGAAAGATATATTCCCATCGAAAGACTTTGAACTCTTTTCTAAATATGAACTACATAAGCTACTTAATGATACCTTATTACAAAATTATAGTGGAGAAGAAGTGTTTAAATATAAGCTTTTCAAATGTCACACAAATAAACATAATCTAATTGCAGCTTTTGAAATTAAGGTAAATAATAGTAGAGTTGATTTTTTGACGATCAATGGCCATACAACAAGTTTTGAAATAAAATCGGAATTGGATAATTTATCTAAGCTTAGTAAACAAATAGCCGATTATATGTTAGCTTTTGAATATAATTATTTGGTTATTGCTGAACGACATATTGAAAAGGCAAAAAATCTATTGCCAGAAAGTTTTGGACTTTGGAGTTATAAAAACGGAAAGTACAAGAAATTAAAAAAGGCATCGTTAAATGATAAAATAGATCCAGAAGTACAATTAAGTTTATTAACGAAACAGGAATTAGGTACTAACTTTCCTGAAGTTGGAGGAGAATTAAATAAAATTTTGAATTCATTTGATGCAACTAAAATTAATCAGTTATTCAAAAAAACATTAAAAAATAGGTATAGAAACCGATGGGAATTTCTGGTCGCTAATGAAGCGCAAATATTACCAATTGACCTTCAGTTTTTCTTCAACACTAATATAAAGCCAAGTTATATATATTATTACTAGCTTTTAACCTAATTAAAGTCCCCATTTGAGATTCGAGTTCTGATACAATGTAAATAGTGTTCAATACCTATTCTTTTGAACTTGGCAGGACTTTTCCCAGATTCAGTATTATTACTAATATTAGTAATAATACTCCATCCTAAATTTTTCAATCCTAAGTAATCCAATCTGTGATTATGCATTCGCTGTGATGCATTTGAAGAAATCACATCGGGTACAATTGTTAATTCAAATTCAGCTAAATCTTTCTTCGTACCTTTATAACCATAAAAACTATTTTCTACAGCATCGTAATATATAAATCCTGGACTTATTGTACCTCCAGCACCTATATCATCTTTTTTTATTCCTGCATAATCGGAAAAGCAGTCACCTCCAAAATCTTGGTATTTTTCCAATAGACTGTTGTCAATCTCAATAATTCTATTATCATGTATTAATCCTACGTTAGTAATTCCTTTTGCTATTGGATTTCGGTGTATTACAATGGTGCATTTAATTGTTTTTAATCTATCAATAATATCTTGCTGATCGCCATCATTAATGTCTAATTCAATGTCTGCCCAATCCATAATTATGAAATCATTCGACTGTACAACTTTCTCAATTTGGACAATGTCATTCGAAAAACTTTCAAGGAAAGTCCTAAAAGCTAAGGTTTTAAAATGAGGCCGTAAGTCCTTTTCTTGTAATGTTATTGAACCTCTTTCTCCTGTTCTTTCATGATAAGTTGAAATTACCGGAATTACTTTAGACTCAAGAGGAATAAGTTTCATCATATACTCTGTACGTTTTGCCCTTAATGCTACAACCGTACGCAGAAAAGCAAATGTTTCCTTTTTCATACCTCTATATTCCTTTAAATGTATGGGAAGGTCTACAAAGACTTTTCTAGCATTGATGCTTTGAATCAAAGTCAAATAAACGTCTTCAAACAACTTAGGTTTTTTTAGACTAGCAGATTCTTTTGCATTTTTTCTTGACTTAGGAGGCACCCGATCCAATTCCTTAATAATTTCAAGGCATGGGAATATCCTGTCCCCAAAATCAAATGATTTTAACACTAATGCTTCCTGCTGGCGGACCCTAAATACAGGCATATATTTAATTTGTGTACTCATAATTTTGAATTTGACATAATTATTATCCCCCAGATTTATTGATAAATTCGTCCAATACTACCTTAAGCTTTAAAGAAGTTCCAAACGAATAAGACAATATATTAAGATGTTGTAAGCGTCCAAGCACAATAGCCGGATGCGTATTATACTTCCGAGCTATTTGTCTTATATCTTTTTCTGTAATTTCATTTGGTAATTCAGTTGTAACATCCCCTGGTAATAAATATTTATTAGCAAAATCATCTGCTTCAATTTCTTTTTGTGGGTCAGCTTCAAATTCATCCAAATCTTCAATAAAAACATCTTTTTTACCATGACACAATATATGACCAGCTTCATGGAAGAATGTAAACCAAAAATGATCATTAGACTTATAACGGTCAGTTAATTGTATTATTGGATTCCCTCCTATCCATCTAGCAACTCCACTAATTGGCGCTTTTGGTATGCAAATTGTATATATAAGCCCTACACCAGAATCCAAACAATAATGTTGCAAACGTGAAGCAAAATCTTCTGGGTGATGTCTTACTAAATTTCTAATTTCTAATAGGTTTTTTTTGAAAGTATCTTTGCTATAAGAATTTAATTTAAGTTTTCTTGCTTCTATTTCACCAATTCGTAACCAAGCTGCTAATCCACCAATCGAACTTTCATGTGCTTTGCTTTTACGAAATCTAGCTGAAACAAACTGATTAATATATAAAGACTCCCATTGTACAGGAGTGGCTACACCGTAAAATTTTAGACATTCCTCTGCCATAGCGGCTCCTGCTTTTTCAGTCCTTATGTAGCCACATTCCTTTAATTCTTTTATAGGTTGCATTTTTAACCATTCCTTACATTCTTCTAGAGCTTCATCATGTTCTATTCTTGCCAATTTTTCTCGATAAATCATCTCTCTATTTAGCCAAAATTGGGCATCAATTCTTAGCACTTTTTCTAATTGAAATGCAGTGACCACTGTTATTGGCTCCTTCCCTGATATTAAATCATTTACCTTTGAGGGAGTCCTTCCCATTCGATCAGCAAGTTCAACTTGACTCATTTTAATATACTCTATAGTTTCAAGTATAGTATCGCCTGGCTTTGTAAGTAGCTCGCGTGCGTATTTTATTTTACTCATGACGATGATTTTAATAATTAGTGATAATCTTTTATTTCAAGAATGCAGATGTCAGTCACCAAACCTAAATTTATTGAACCATCTCCATTTTGGGGAATCGTTGCATGGGCTATTTCGAAAATTATCCGGAAGTTTCCTGATATATCTACCGCCCATTCTCCTTTTCTGTCATGTGTTAAAGGATGACAATTCGCCGCAGGAATCTGCATTAATACCAAAAGACTAGGTGAAGCATCTATTTCATCTAATCTTGCCGAAATCTTTCTGGCTCTCTCACCAAAAGCCTTTTTAATTTCTGAAGCGTTGCTCAATTGCTTTTCTAGTTTATTCTTTCGATACTTGATCTTCATTCAGATATACTTTATATTACTGAAAAAGGGTAATGAATTTACAAAAGTATTATTTTTATTTATAAATACAATCAATTAAAATAATTTTATAAAATTTTTACACCTGCTCCTTCATATTTATCCCAATAATGTTTACTGATGCTATTGGCGATTTGCACTCCTGCAATGCCTTCCGAAAGGATTTTTCAATCTTTTCAGCTATAAAAACCAGATCACAGAATACGGAGATTAAAAGATGCCAATTGAATCAGCTGTTCCGATCTTTATTTAGTATAAACCTCTTAAGAATTGATATATTAGAATCTAATCGGCACCGTAAAATATACATTTACCGCCTTCCCATTATTCATCCCCGGTTTCCATTCGGGCATCTTGTCAACTGCCTGGAGAGCAAACTTATCTATATCAGGATCAATGCCTTTCAATACATTGGTTTTTACAACTTTTCCCTTGCTGTTTACTACAAAATTGACTATTACAAACCCATGAATGTTTTTTGCCTTTAACTCTTCAGGATAGGGTACATTTTGAGCGATCCAATCTCCTATTCCTTTTGAGCCACCCGGAAACTCAGGCATCACTTCCGTTTTCATAAATACAGCATCATCCGTATAATTGATTGGTGAATCTTCGGCAGCCGGTTTAGTTGTAATAAGTAAAGCTCCGTTTTTCCCTTTTTCACCATATTTTGCCAATGAAGCCTGTGGACTCAGTTTCATCATCGTTTTGCAGTTATTGATGCTGAAGGTTTTGTATTGTTCTTCCGGGATCTCTTCCCCATCAAGAAGAATTAAAAGTTTTTCACTCACTTTTTTAGTTTCAGCGGCTTTCGATCCTTCCGTTGGTTTCATCACCAGCTCCACAACATCTTCCTTGAACAGATCATTAGCCAACTTCTTAATCTTATTAGCATCGAGATGATTGTAAATATCGGTTGAGTATTGGGGAAGCGGCGTGTATACCCCATTATTGATGTAATTCTTAACCCGGTCCATGATATAGCTGTTGTTCTTGAGTTTTTCAGAGTACTCTTTGAGAAAGTTCTCCTTCGTTTTATTCAACTCTGTCTCTGTAACGCCATTTTCCTTGAGATTTTTGATCTCTTCAAAGAGCAGTCCCTTTAGAAAATCAGCCTTTTCAGGGGCACAGGTAAAACTCATGGTAAGTTTATAGTTGTTTACAGGCCTGCTGTATAATGTACCGTTTACACTTACGCCATACGTGCCGCCTTGCTTTTCACGTATCGTTTCAGTAAAGCGCATACGGAGAATATAGGTTATTGCATTAAGGTACTCAACATTTTCAGGCACACAGGGGTATTCACCAAAGTAATGCACAAAGACAGTTGCTTTGGGCTCCTTCATTTCGGCGGTAATCGCCCTGGTGGTTCTGCCTTTTTTGGGCTGAACCTTATGATCTATCCAATTCTCTTTCCGGTCGATATCAGGAATGGATCCGATGTATTTCTCAATCAATGGCTTCATTTTCTGAGCATCCACATTCCCGATAAATACAAAGGTGAAATCACTTGCATCCCTGAACCTGTCCTCTGATATAGCATAGGCTTTATTGATATTTACCCTGTCAAAGTATTCAGGGGTAATCAGGCTCACCCTTGGGCTGTAATTAGACATAATTCTCGAAAGGGTATCCTGAAAAGCTGAATTCGGATCAGACTTGCGGTTCTGAAGGCTCATTTTAGAACGGTCGATAATCGACTTCAGGGCCGCATCGTCGTGACGGGGAGCGGTAAAAACAAGGTAAACCATTTGAAGCATCGTTTCCATATCTGCTACATTGGAACTTCCTGATACCATCTCCTCCAGTTCAGAAAGTCCTGTATTTACATTGGCCACTTTACCTGCAAGATATTTCTTAAGATCCTGGCTGGAAAAATCACCCAAACCGCAGAAAGCCGTCACGGCAGAGGCTAAACCTCCTGATGGAACATCTTCGGTTGCAACAAGCGATGATCCCCCGTTGCTGAAAGCCTGGAGCATTACCTCATCTGCTTTATTATCCGTTGCTTTAAAATAGACTTTCGCTCCGTTTTTAAGAATAAACCGCGTGCCATCAAAGTCTTTAACCTTTTCTTCCTTTACAACCGGAGATCCTTTCAGTTCTTTGGAGATGAGTTTGGCGGCTATCTCCTTGTCCTTGTAAGGCTCTATGCTCATTTTCTGGACTTCGGAAAGAATATCCCTGATCTCCTGTTCAGCAGGCAGTTTCAGACCTTCCTTTTCCGGTCCGTGGATAATCACTACCCTGTTTTCATCGGTCATGTACTGTTTCGCCAGTGCATTGATCTGTTCGATGGTGATGGCGGGGAGGTAACTTTTCGCCAGTTCGTTCATGTATGCGATCCCCGGAGTGGGCTGTTCCTCAGAAAAATGAGAAATATAACTGTAGACAAAACTTGAGGAGAAATTTTTATCCCGCTCCGCGTACGCTTTTTCATAACCGATGAGCGTCCTTTTTACAGCCCTTTGCAGTTCCGTAGGGGTAAAACCATATCTTTTTACCCGCTCGTTTTCGATCATGACTGCTTTTACCGACCGCAAAGGATCGTTATTCAACGCACCGATCGAGATCCTGTAAGCGCTCTGATGTTTGGTAAATCCTCCGAAACCGGAATAAGCGCTTCTCATGGGTGGATTCTCTTTTTGAAGTATTTCACTGTACCTCTCCGAAAACATCGAATTGTAAAGCGACTTGAGCATATTTTCTTTTACAAAATCAAGGTCTTTTTTAACGGGATCAGGGTACTTGAAATAGAGGCTTATTTCGATATTCTGTGCCTCCTTATCGGTTGCTGACCCGATCATCAGTTCTTTGTTGTCGGGAACTACTATTTTGGGAGTCACTTTAGGATTTACCCTTTTAGGATCAGCGCCGAACAGCTTTTCAATTTTGGATTTAATTACTGCTTCATCAATATCGCCCACAACGATAATAGCCTCCAGATCGGGACGGTAGAAATCTTTATAAAACTGCCTTACAAGTTCAGGATCAAAATGATCGATCACATCCAATGTACCGATGACATTGCGGTAGGAGTACTTTGAATTGTTGTATAAGACTTTATTGGTAATATCACTCAGCCTCCGGGAAGCTCCACCTCTCGTACGCCATTCCTCGTGAATGACTCCGCGCTCTTTATTGATCTCATCCGTTGAAAAAGCGACATTTGCTGCCCATTCGTGAAGGATGATCAGCGATGAATCGATCAGTGATTCCTTTGTTGTGGGAACATCATTGAGATTGTAACAGGTGAAACTTGTGGTTGTGAAGGCATTCAGCCCTCTGCCGAAAGACACCCCGTTTTTCTCCATGTAATTCAACAGTTTTTTATCCGGGAGATTTTTGGTGCCGTTAAAACCCATGTGCTCACAAAAGTGAGCTAGTCCGTTTTGATTCTCTTCCTCATCGATAGCCCCCGCATTTACCATCAGGTAAAACATCGCACGATCTTTGGGCAGCGAATTTTTCTGAATGTAATAAGTCAGTCCGTTTTCCAGTTTACCGTAAACCACCTTTGGGTTTAAGGGTACATCCTGTGCGGACAAAGTAATTGCGGCAAGGCACAACAGAAAAGAAAGAATTAATTTCATTGTGAATAGTTTAGATATAAAGATTTCGAAAAATAATCATAATATTTCACAAAATATACCTTGCTCCTACACATTTACATAAAAATATTCGAAGCTACTGGAGGGCAACTCGTATCACACCTGATAATTAATGATTTAGAATTTTTTGCAATCCTTTCGGGTACTTTTCAATCACTCTAAATAAATGATCATTTTGTAGTCAACACATAAAATTACCTGAAATATTTAGTATGAATCAAAATATCCCTGCTCCTCCGAATTTCTTTTGTACATATTCGAAGGAGCCGCTGGCTTCGAACCTTAGAATTTGAAATTCCAGGTGATGGAAGGAATGGCCGTAAACAAATACAGCTTCACCGCTTCCGTCACATCCTGATTGGTTTCATTGGTGCGGAAATTAAGAAGATAAGCATTCTTCCGGGCATAGGCATTGTAAAGGCCGAAATTCAATTCGGATGTAAATCGCTCGCTTTTCCGGAGAATCAGGTTAGCCCCAAGATCGAGACGGTGATAAGCCGGCATTCTGGCATTGTTGCGCTCATCGTAATAATTCAGGATATTATTATCTATTTCGTATTTCCCAACCGGAGATGTATAGGCGCTACCTGTATAGTAAACCCATGCAGTGGTAAAAGACAACTTTGGATTCACACGATAATTCAGGACGATGGAAACATCATGCGTTCGATCCTGTCTGGCCGGATACCAGTGATCGGCGATATCATTGAATTTTCTCTCGCTCTTTGATAGGGTATAGGATATCCATCCTGTAAATGCACCGGCCGTTTTCCTGGCCAATAATTCAATCCCATAAGCTCTGCCTTTACCAAAAACAAGTTCCGATTCCGCATTTTCATTTAAAAAAACATTGGCATTATTCTTATAATCAATTTGATTGGACATTTCTTTATAATAGGTTTCAAGGGAGAACTCGTATCCTTTTTGTTTTAATTCTCTGAAATATCCGGCCGAATATTGATTTACGTATTGCGGTTTAATGTTATTTGAGCAGGGAAGCCAATAATCGATGGGCGTTCCTGAAGTGTAATTTGACAATAAATGGATGTACTGACTCATGCGGTTAAACCCTGTCTTTACGGAGGAATTCTCCGACAGCATCCAGGTCAGATTGGCTCTTGGCTCAAAGCCAGTATAATTCCGGTATAGTTTACCTGAAGGGAAAGAATCTGTTCTGATCAGATCTCCGTTGGAATCGTAATATTTCTCAGTTCCGGAGCCCATCAGCGAAAATAAGGAATATCTCAGTCCGATTCCCAGATTAAGTTTTGATCCTATTTTCTTTTCCGAAAAAATATACAGAGCATTTTCAAACGCTTGCTTTTCAGGAATTCTGAAATTATTTAAAGTAGCAGAGGTTACTTCTCCCGGCCTGAAATGATGCAGAATGGAATTAAAACCAAAAAGTATTTTTGTGTCATTGGGTAAAGACAGAGTATAATCCTGTTTCAGAGAAAGATCTTTTATGCCTGCACTCAGGGAAAAATCGCCTCCGATATCACCATCTGTCCTGTAGTTATAATCGTTCAAAACAAATGTGGTATTGGAAAACAGGGAAGGACTAAACTGATGATTCCATCTGGCCGATCCTGTCCGGTTACCCCAATTGAAACCAAAATCAGTCGATTTTAAAATATCCCGTCCCAGGTAGCCGGAAAGAAAAAGATGGTTATTTTTATTAAGAATCACATTTGATTTGAAATTCAGATCATAAAAATACAGTTTATTATTGCGGATGTTTTCATCATTCGACAGAGGAAGAAACAGATCCGCATAAGTCCTGCGCCCGGAAATCATAAAAGAAGCTTTGTCTTCGGCGATGGGGCCTTCAACCATTAACCTGGAAGAAATCAGCCCCAACCCCCCTGAAACGTGGTAATCTTTAAAATTTCCCTCATTCATATGGATATCAAGCACCGAAGAGGCCCTTCCTCCGTATCGGGCGGGTACCTCTCCCTTGTAAAGCTTGAGATCGCGAATCGCATCAGAATTGAAAACAGAAAAGAACCCCAACAGGTGTGATGGGTTGAAAACGGGCGCATCATCAAGCAGAATCAAATTCTGGTCCGTATTCCCTCCCCGGACATGAAATGAGGAATTTCCCTCCCCTGCAGGCACAATCCCAGGCAATAACTGTATTGATTTTAAGATATCCTGTTCCCCGAATAATACGGGCAGCTGATTCATTTCCCTTACATTAAGATGAAAAGAACCAAGTTCTCTATCCCGGGCTCCATTTCCGGAACCGCTCTTTATTGTGATTTCGTCGAGTGTTATGCTTACCGGAGCCAGTGAAAAATTCTGGTGAATGTTTTTTTCAAGAATCAGATTTTCTTCCTTTGATTGATAACCAACATAGGAGAGAACCAGCTGGTAAGTTCCTTTGGGCAGTGAAATGGAAAAGAATCCGTATTCATTTGTAAAAGTGCCGTTATTCCCGTCTTTCAGATAGACACTGGCGCTGATAAGCGCTTCGCCGGATTTCGCATCACGAAGATATCCGCTTAAAGTAAAGTGCTGTTCAGAAAATCCTGCCAGGGGAAGCAGAATTAAAATAAAGATCTTTAAAATCTTTTTAAATGAAGATAAATGGCAAGTTATAGGTGACAAGTTGAAGAATTAATTACGTAAAAATAAGTTTTTTGTAAACGTCTCAGCTATTTACACATTTTTTAACTTTTTTTGATATTCGAATGCGATAGAATATATTTCCTGAAAACAAATATTATTTTTGCCATTATTGTGAATCTAAAGACAACAAAAATGAGTGCAAATAACAATATTGGCAAAAGAATAGAAGTTCTTAGGGCACAGAAAGAAATTTCGATGGAAGATCTGGCCGATCGCTGCGGTTTTTCCGTGGAAATGATGGCTAAACTGGAAGAGGGTCAGTTGATTCCCTCACTTGGACATCTGATCAAAGTCGCCAGGGTTTTAGGCGTCAGACTGGGAACCTTTCTCGACGATATCAGCAATCTTGGCCCTGTCATCTCCAGGAAAGAAAACATGAGCAAGGGGATGAGTTTCTCGAGTAAGAACAGCAGTGTCAACGGGAATCTGGATTTCTTTCCTTTAGCCAACGACAAATCAGGAAGGGCCATGGAGCCTTTTATCGTGAATATTCATCCTTTGGAGAATAAGGAATTCTGCCTGTCTTCTCACGAGGGAGAAGAATTTCTCTTTGTACTCAGCGGTAATGTGGAAATATCCTATGGAAAGGATACCTATTACCTGAGCCAGGGCGACAGCATTTATTATGATTCACTCATTGAACACAATGTTCATGCAGCGGATGAGTCTCCTGCTCAAATTCTCGGAGTTGTTTATGCACCAATTTGATGTTTCGCATGGAATTAACAGATAAAACCCTCGGACAGTTCCTTGAAAAGTGGACCGCTGAAACTCCTGACAAGGATTTCATGATCTATTCTGACCGGAATCTGCGCTTCACATACGCCCAGTTTAACCAGCGGGTGGATAATCTTGCCAAAGCCCTGGTACATATCGGAATGAATCCGGGAGACAAACTTGGTATTTTTGCCAACAATGTACCTGACTGGATTACCTTTATGTTTGCCACCGCCAAAATTGGCGCTATACTGGTTACGGTAAATACCAATTACAAAACTCACGAACTGGAATACATTTTGAAGGATGCCGATATCTCCACCCTAGCCCTTGTAAATGGTTTCCGCGACAGTGATTACGTCTCCATGGTCAATGAATTGGTGCCGGAGTTAAAGGAAAGCCAAAGAGGTTATCTCAAAAGTGAACAATTCCCATTCCTGAGAAACATCATCTTCATTGGTCCTGAAAAGCACCGGGGAATGTTCAATACCGCTGAATTGATTCAATTGGGAAGTCAGCTGGATGACACGAGATTTCTTGAAATAAAATCCCAAACTTCCTGTCATGATGTGGTAAATATGCAGTATACTTCGGGAACCACCGGATTTCCCAAAGGAGTCATGCTTACTCATCACAACATCGTGAATTGCGGTTTTGCAACAGGGGAATGCATGAAATACACGGCCGATGACCGTCTTTGCATCTGTGTTCCGATGTTTCACTGTTTTGGATGTGTATTGGCCATGTGTGCCATTATTTCTCATGGAGCGAGTATTGTAATGGTTGAAAATTTTGATCCAATGGTGGTGTTGGCCTCTGTTCAGAAAGAAAGATGTACTGCATTATACGGGGTGCCGACCATGTTCATTGCAGAGCTTCATCATCCCATGTTCAGCATGTTTGATTTATCTTCACTCAGAACAGGGATCATGGCCGGAGCGCCTTGCCCGATCGAAACGATGAACGAGGTGATGAATAAAATGAACATGAAGGATATCATCATCGTTTACGGCTTAACGGAATCTTCTCCCGGTATGACGGCCACTACCACTTATGATGCCCCTGATATCCGGTCTACCACAGTTGGCAAGCCTTACCCGAATGTTGAGGTTAAAGTAGCTGATCCGGAAACGGGTGAAGAACTTGCTCCCGGAATGCACGGCGAACTTTGCTGCCGTGGTTATAACGTGATGAAAGGATATTACAAGAACCCTGAAGCCACTGCTAAAGCCATTGACAAAGACGGCTGGCTGCACTCGGGCGATTTGGGAATGATGGATGGGCAGGGATATTTCCGCGTGACAGGCAGGATAAAGGACATGATCATCCGTGGAGGCGAAAATATCTACCCAAGAGAAATAGAGAACTTCCTTTATACCAATCCGGCTATTCAGGCAGTTGAAGTCGTTGGAGTACCCAGCAATAAATACGGAGAGGAAGTCGGAGCTTTTATCAAAAAGAAGGGAAATGCTGATCTCCTTGAAGAGGATGTGAAAGATTTTTGCCGGGGTAAAATCGCGAGGTACAAAATTCCAAAATACATCTTCTTTGTCGATGATTTCCCTATGACCGCAAGCGGCAAAATTCAAAAATATATATTACGTGATATGAGCCTTCAGCTTCTGGCCGAAAAAGGGATAGAAGTGGTATAGTATGCTTTAGGATACGAACCTTTAAAGATTAACACCCGCTGATTTTTCAGTACAGTAACTGAAATTCAGCGGGTGATTTTTTTAAAAGCAAATACTCAATAAAAGAATATTCAGCTTCTTTCCGGAATTATTAACGTGAGTTCGATCTAAGGAATGGATAACCTAATCTGTCGAAAACACCTCAGTAGAAATGGTCGAGGGAGAAAAATTTACCTAATTACCTAATTAAATCAGGTAATTAGGTTGGTGAAAGGGTAAAATCAATCCCTCTACTGAGGTGTTTTTTTAAAAGATTAGGTTATCGAAGACAACATTAACGCTCAAACAATCAAGCACTGTCTTATCCATTGCTTAGATCGAGCTCAGGTTATTACTAAATTGTTCTTTATTTAACTGATTATAAACTTTTGAATCAATTTTTTGTTTGTAAATAAAAAAATTGTTGCCATGAAAAAATCTATTCTTTTAGGAATTTACGCCATCCTTTTTATAACATTTGGTTTTGCCGGAAATAATAGAACAACGCAAAAAGAGAACTGGACTAAGATTTTTGAAAAGCTTTCCGATTACAAGTTGACTGGTCAATCCGGGCAATCGCCCCTGGATTATTCGTATGATGCGATGTCTCCGGTCATTGATGCCAAAACCATGGAAATACACTATTCGAAACATCATGCCGCCTATACCAAAAATCTTAATGAGGCAACGGCCAATGTGGATTACAAAACAAAACCTTTGTTCCTGCTTTTTTCGGAAATCGGGAAATATCCTGTTGCGGTCAGAAACAATGGAGGAGGCTTTTACAACCATCTCCTTTACTGGAAAATCATGGCTCCCGCCTCTAAGGTAAGTGAGCCAAAAGGGAAATTACTCGATGCCATCAACAAGGCTTTTGGCGATGTGAATCATTTCAAAACGATCTTTGCGGATGCAGCCAAAAAGCAGTTTGGAAGCGGTTGGGGCTGGCTGGCAGTTGACCTAAACGGAAAATTATTCGTTACCTCTACTCCCAATCAGGATAATCCGCTGATGAGCGTCACAGAAAAACGCGGCATTCCGGTCCTGCTCATCGATGTTTGGGAACATGCCTATTATCTTCAGTACCAAAATCGCAGGCCCGAATATGTAGATGCCTTCTGGAAAATTATCAACTGGGAAGAAGTATCCAGGCGTTATGAAGAAGCAATGGCAGCATTGAAATAGATATTAATTAATACCCTCATCTTCTGAAATAATCCCTTGCCTGATTCCAATCCGGCAAGGGATTTCTTTATACCTGCTAATTTTTTCAAAAACGGAATATTTTTATTTGATTGTGGCGAGCGCTTTTCGGATCCGGGTGATGGTTTCCTGCTGACCGATGATTTCACAGATTTCAAAAATGTCAGGGCCAAAACCTCCACCCACAAGACAAAGCCTGAGCGAATTCATTACTGTGCCGAAATTCCATCCCTGGCCGGTGACAAAAGCCGAAAATTCTTCTTTAATGGCAGGAGCTTCCCAGATGGATACTTTGCTGAAAAAATCAGCTGTTTCGGTCATTATCCCGGGGACTTCCTCTTTCCAGCGTTTGGCGATGACTTTAGAATCGTAATTTTCAGGAGCTTTGAATAAGAAATAACTCTGGTCCCATATTTCAGATACGAAAAAGCATCGCTCTTTGACCAGACCGCATACACGTGTTGAGAAGGTTATATCTGCATCGATGCCTTTCCCCTGGAGAACTGGAATCAACAATTGTCCAAGTTCTTCATCACTTTTCCGGATGAGATACTGGTGATTAAACCATTTTGTTTTTTCGGGATCGAAGCGGGCTCCGGATTTTCCAACACGATCAAGGGAGAAAACTTCACAAAGCTCCTGCATGGAAAAGATTTCCTGCTCTGTGCCTGGGTTCCAGCCCAACAAGGCCAGCATATTTATAAATGCATCAGGGAAAAACCCGTCTTCGCGGTAACCATGCGAAATATCACCTGTTTCAGGATCTTTCCAAAGCAGCGGGAAAACGGGAAATCCCAGTTTATCTCCGTCCCGTTTGCTGAGTTTCCCCTTGCCGGTGGGTTTTAATATGAGCGGTAGATGAGTAAATCGAGGCATTGTATCTTCCCAGCCGAAAGCACGGTAAAGCAGTACATGCAGGGGCATGGATGGCAGCCATTCCTCTCCGCGGATCACATGTGTGATTTCCATCAGATGATCATCCACCACATTGGCCAGATGATAAGTGGGCATTCCATCACTTTTAAAGAGAACTTTGTCATCCAGAAGCGAGGTGTCAAAGGTAACATTACCTCGTATGAGATCAGTTTCACCTACTTCTTCATGTTCCGGCATCTTAAACCGGATCACGTACTGGGCGTCGGAAGAAATCAGATCTTCCCATTCCTTTTTAGCAATGGAAAGAGAGTTTTTCATCTTAGGACGAGTGGCTGCATTGTAGGTAAATGTATTACCTGATGCTTCAGCCTGAGTCCGCGCCTCATCGAGTTCCTCCGGTGTATCAAATGCATAGTAGGCATGCCCGCTTTCCAGAAGCTGCAAGGCATACTGCCGGTATAAATCCTTTCGTTCGCTTTGGCGGTAAGGCGCGTGGGGACCGCCCTGCCGGGGACCTTCATCTACTTTGATTCCACACCATTCCAGCGCTTCCATAATATAATCCTCTGCTCCTGGAACGTATCGCGTCTGATCAGTGTCTTCTATTCTTAAAAGAAAGTCGCCGCCATTTTTTCTGGCGAAAAGATAGTTAAACAGCGCTGTTCTTACGCCTCCCATGTGCAGCGGTCCTGTTGGACTTGGAGCAAATCTTACTCTGACTTTCCTTTCATTCATGACAATAACGGATTGAAGATTCTTTAACAAAGCCCAAAGATAAGGCCAAAATGACCTTAAAAGATGCAGCAAGGAGAGAAATTATAAAATCTACGGTTTTGAAATCCTTATCAGTATACTTTTTATTCCAATATCCTAAAAGATAGCCTGAAATTGGAATAGTACAAAGGAAATATTTCATTTTTAATTACCCACAATAACAAAATTTTATGGAAATTTTCTTAAATTAATGTGCATTTTAATATAATCCGAATACTAAAACTGTTACTATGGTACCCTTATCAAAGAGATTTATCGCCGAAATGATTGGAACATTCTGGCTGGTTTTTGGAGGATGCGGCAGCGCCGTTTTTGCTGCTGGTTTCCCGGGGTTAGGCATTGGATTTTTGGGAGTAGCCCTGGCTTTTGGATTAACCGTGTTAACGATGGCCTATGCTATCGGACATATTTCGGGATGTCACCTTAATCCCGCAATTTCTATTGGTCTATGGGCCGGGGGAAGGTTTCCGGCCAGGGATCTGCCGGCCTATATTATCGCCCAGTTGATCGGCGCCATAGTGGCCGGCGGAATATTGTACATTATTGCCAACGGAGTGGCAGGCTGGGAACCAGGTGGTTTTGCATCAAATGGTTATGGAGAACACTCTCCGGGACATTTTTCGTTAGCCGCAGCCTTTCTCGCAGAGCTTGTGCTTACCTGTTTTTTCCTTTTTATTATCATGGGAGCTACAGATAAGAAAGCGCCCCAAGGGTTGGCCCCAATTGCCATAGGACTGACTCTGACGCTGATCCACCTAATCAGCATTCCGATTACCAATACTTCAGTTAATCCGGCGCGAAGCACGGGGGTAGCCCTTTTCGCTGATAGCTGGGCTCTGGGGCAGTTGTGGTTGTTTTGGGTAGCTCCCATCCTTGGAGGGATCCTTGGAGGGATCCTGTATCGACTGATTGAAATAAACCCGAAGGAAATTTTTTCTTCAGACCGTATCTGATCTTTAGGAAAGTTCCACCAAGAAGAAGTGGATATACAGGCATCAAAAGAATTTTCATTTTTTAATTCCTGAGATAGAAACCCTTCCCTGTTTGATTTTCAGGGAAGGGTTTTGAATTTTTCCTTGGATCAGAGCAAAAGAAGGAAACAGAATTTGTTATTCTCCGATCAGAGACTTATAACCTTCATCCGTTAAAAGATCATTCAGTTCAGAAGGATCTTTCATTTTGATACGGATCATCCAGCCTTTGCCATAAGGATCTTTATTTACCAACTCTGCAGCATTCTCCAGTTCAGAATTCATTTCGAGAACTTCACCCGAAACCGGCATAAAAAGATCAGAAACAGTTTTTACTGCTTCCACGGTTCCGAATGATTCTTCCTTGGCCAGGGTTTCACCAATCGTTTCAATTTCAAGATAAACAATGTCACCTAACTCCTTCTGCGCAAAATCAGTAATTCCTACGTAAGCGTTTTCTCCTTCCACACGAATCCATTCGTGATTTTTCGTGTATTTAAGGTCAGACGGAATATTCATAGAATAAGATTTAAGATTATGATTGTTTTCAAAAATACGACAAATAATTATTTTTCCCCTGCCTTTTTTAGAACTAAGTTATGAGATTAATTAAATGTCGTATTTACAATTATAAAGATCATCCAAAAAATAATGCCACCAAAACCCCAAGTCACCAAGATCCACCAAAGATTAAATGCCTGTCTTATAATTTGGTGTACTTTTGTGTTTTCGTGACTTGGTGGCAGAAAATGATTCATGAAATACACAAATTATTTTATAAGATGTACGACATTTTACGTTTCCTATTACTTATCTTTAAAGGAATTATAGCGTAAATCGAAATTATTAGAGAAAACTGTTTTATTAAAGAGAGAATTTCGTTATACTTGAAAGAAAATTAGTTAAAAGAGTTTATTGGGAATGTTCAAAGCGGAAATTCAATCATTGGATGAGATTAATCACATAGCCAGGAAGTTTCTGGAGGCTCATCCGGCAGATCGCATCTTTGCATTTTACGGGCAGATGGGTGTGGGTAAAACTACTTTTATCAAGGCATTATGCGAAGAAATGCATGTTGTGGATTACGTCACCTCACCTACTTTCTCTCTTGTAAATGAATACCGGACCGTTGATTCCAAGGCAATATTTCATATCGATTTTTACCGTACCAATAGTATCCAGGAGGCCTATGACCTTGGATATGAAGATTATTTATCGAGCGGTGAATATTGTTTTATCGAATGGCCTGAATTAATAGAATCCCTTTTGCCACCCATTACAATAAGAGTAATTATCAGGGAAACAGAAAACAAAAAAAGGGTTATTGAATCTCTAATTTAAGGAAAAATGAATCGATCTGGTGGTAGACTCTCGACATTGGCTAAAAAGCAGTTGCTTCCGCTGGAAGAACTTTATAAACAGCATCCAAGGAATATAAAATTGAATATAGGCATTCCTGATAACTCCTCATCTATTGAATATTGTGTTCCCATCACTCCTCAATCGGTGGAGCTTTTTGTCAATAACGGTCATGATGTATTTATACAATCAGGAGCGGGCGAGAATGCCAATTTTAGTGATAAAGCTTATTCCGATGTGGGAGGGGTCATATGCAAATCGGCCGGAGAGGTTTATCGGTGTGATATTGTCATAAAAATGTCTCCTTTCACAAGCGAAGAGACGGAAATGATGAAAGGAAATCAGCTTGTATTGTCTCCGCTTTACATCACCTTGCAAACTCAGGAATCTATTCGTCAGTTGATGAGAAAAAAGGTTACTGCAGTAGGTTTTGAATACATGAAAGATGAGGATGGCATTCATCCTGTTGAACGGATCTTCAGTGAAATCATGGGGAATACGGCCATGATTGTGGCCAGTGAATATTTAAGCACTGCGACAAAAGGGAAGGGAGTTTTGTTAGGTTCCGTGACCGGGATATCACCTACGGAGGTGGTTATTATCGGATCCGGAACTGCAGCACAATTTGCTGCACGTACGGCCCTTGCACTTGGAGCCACCGTGAAGGTATTTGATGATTCTATTTCCAAACTGGCCAATTTCCAATCAAGGCTGGGGCGGCAGGTGTTCACCTCTGTTCTCTATCCCAAGGCGCTCAAGAAGGCTTTGCGGACTGCTGAGGTCCTGATCGGGGCTCTTTGCATGAATGAGGTTCCCCAGATGATTGTTACGGAAGATATGGTGCAGGGGATGAAAGAAAATTCAGTCATCATCGATTTAAATATCATCCAGGGCGGATGCATTGAAACTTCAAGAATTACCAATCTTAAAAAGCCGACTTATACTGAGTTTGGAGTTATTCATTATTGTGTTCCGAATATAACCTCACGGGTTGCAAGAACCTCCTCCATCGCGATCAGCAATATTCTTACTCCGGTCCTTCTGGATATTGGTCAGTCAGGTGGAATTAATCAATATGTCAAGAATAATCCGGGATTCTGTGAAGGAATTTATGTTTTTAATGGGATTCTCACCAATAAGGATATCGGGAATCAGTTAAATATTCCTGTTACAGACATAAATCTGCTTTTGGCAGCCTTTTAGAAGAAAAGGGATATTAGTTTTCAGTAGCGTATATCATCATGGAAATGGGTTGAATCCTGACCAGGTTTGTTTTTGTATAACCTGTTCCATTCGGATATATTTCACCATTTTGCGCTACAATAAGCCAATTCTCATTTGGAATTTCTATCTCAACCGAATAATTATTTCCATTTAATAATACAATAATTCTTCCCCATTTATCACCATTGGCATGATCACATAATTCGTAAGAAATGGTCCCGGGAATGTATTTGCCAAAAAACCGCAGGTTTTTTCTGATCATTTCAGCATCAGGCATTCTGAACGCCGGATGATTGCGCCTCAGTTCGATGCATTTTTTTGTATAATCGATCATTCCTGAATAACGCGTTTTCTTTTTCCAATCAATCCTGTTCAATTCATCCGGTGAGCGGTATGAGTCGGGGACTCCTCCTTTTGTACGCAGCATTTCCTCACCGGCCAGCATAAAAGGAACCCCCTGGGAAGTGAAAATGATTCCCATAGCCAATCTGGCCATTCGTTCAATGGTTTCCATGGGAACTTCCGGGCTGGCGTATTGTAATTTATCAAACAAGGTAAAATTATCATGACAGGTAACGTAATTGATGCACTGCCCCGGTTGGTTGGCCCAGGCTACTTTTGAGGTATCAACATAAGGATAGGTGATCTGATCGTGAAAAATTGCACCAACAATTCCAAACTTGACTTGCTCTTCACGTAAAGTTTCCCCATTGATAAAACCTTTACTGAATTTATCAAACGGAGAACCTTTCAGTCCGTTCCGGATATCATCAGAGAAAGAAGCAATCCGGTCAAGTTTGAGTGTATTTATTTTAATGGCTCTGTTGCTTGCAGGATAAGGACTTGGGCCCGCCGTCCAACCTTCACCGTACATGAAAATATCGGGATCGATTTCATCCAGAGATTCTCTGATCCTGTTCATTGTCTCAATATCGATAATTCCCATCAGGTCAAAACGAAATCCGTCAATATGGTATTCTTCAGCCCAGTAACAAACAGATTCGACAATGTATTTGCGAACCATTTCCCGTTCAGAGGCTATTTCTGTTCCACATCCGCTGGCATCTGAAAATTCACCTTTTTCATTGGTTCGATAGAAGTATCCAGGAACCGTTTGATTGAAATACGATTCGAAAATAAGGCCTGAATGATTGTATACGACATCCAATATTACTCCTATTCCACAATCATGCAGGGTTTTTACCAGCTGTTTTAATTCCAGAATTCTCACTGATGCATCAGAAGGATTGGTGGAATACCATCCTTCAGGAGCGTTAAAATTCAATGGATCATAACCCCAGTTGTATTGGGGAGTTGTTCTGGTTTCATCAACAGTATAAAAATCAGATACCGGAAGCAAATGAACATGAGAAATTCCTAACTCCAGCAGATGGTCAAGTCCGGTTGTCTCTCCGGTTGGAAGTTTGGTACCTCTTTCAATAAAACCAGCGTATTTTCCCCTGTTTCGGACACCGGAAGAAGATGCGATGGAAAAATCTCTGATATGAACTTCATAAATTACGATATCGGTAGGATCTTTTTTTGTACATCTTTTATCAGAATCCCAGTTGAGTGGATTCGTTTTTTTCAGATCCAGTATAGCTCCTCTTTTCCCATTAATCCCAACGGCCTTGGCATAAATGTCAGGGCCTTCCTTTAACCATCCTGAATCATCCCTTACCTGAAAAGTATAAAAAAGATTTTCAATATTTTCATGAATTTCAAACACCCATGTCCCTGATTGATCCTGCTGCATCAGATATTCTTTCAGGGCGTCTCCTCCAAAACCTTCACGATATAACCGGAAAAGGATACGGTTAGCTGTCGGAGCCCATATCCTGACAGAAGTTTTTTCGGGACTCCAGCATACCCCCAGATCGTTTCCTTTATAATCAGGAAAATTTGTAAAATCCTTATCTTTAAATAACCAGTTTCTCATTTAATTACCAACATTTTAAACGGATTGTACGGCTCTGAAATTTGCGGCCATCCACTTCCTTCATTTCCACACTTATTCTGTGTGCTTTTCTTAACTCGGGTGCAAAGTGATAGAATTGTTCAAGTTCAATGTTTATTGCTGAAGCTTTTCCATTCTCTAAGAACATTGGATATGTTTCAGAATAATCAACTGATAATATTCGGAACTTTCGTTTGCTTACCCACCTTTTGAAGACCAGTACAGGTGCCTCTAAATTAACATCCCTGTTTCCTGTATTTCTTATCATCACGCTGATTACAGAAGGATTTATTGTTTCATTTTTCAATAATTCAATCCGAACTTTTGAAGAAACTTTTGATTCACTGAATTTCAAATCATGATTGTTCCTGCTTTTTCTAAAGATTCTCGGTTTTACAAAAAAATTGTATAAGAAGATCAGAAGAAGAAAAATCAGAAGAAATTTTAGTAAAGGAAATATAAAATGCCATGGTTCATTGATGGCTATAAACATACATACAGAACAATAATCCATCTGGGAAAATAATAACATTTATTCATTTCATATTTCCAAAAAATCCCACCCTTCCTATTCCCTGGAAAACTAAAGTTTAAAATATAGCAGGCGCTTCAAAAATAGCAACAATCAGGTTCTAAAACAAATAATTGTGACGAATAACTATGCGTTTAAAATCCTGTTAAAAAATAGATCAAGAGTAAATTATGTAATTTTTCTACGGAATCATGTAACATTATAGACTGTCCACTCCAGTAACTTTATTAAAGGATATAACGTTATAAAATGGAGAGTGAATTACTCAATTTTATCAAGATGAAAAAAATTATTCTTTTGGTTTCTGTTTTAGCAGTGACTTTAGATCCGGTTTTCTCAAAACCAAGATTTGGAGAAAAATTTGGAGACAGATTAAACGTGGGATTTGGAATAGGATATGCTTCAAGATATTCGTCAGCTCCGGTAATTCATTTAAACTATGAATTTGATGTGGCAAGGAATTTTACCCTTGCTCCTTTTGTAACTTTATATAAATATCGATACAGTTCGGATACCTACCGGGAAACGGTCATGCCGATTGGGGTGAAAGGAGCTTATTATTTTGATGAATTATTCAAAGCCGGTTCGAGATGGGATTTTTATGGAGCCGGATCTTTGGGATTTGCTATCGTAAACCGAACCTGGTATTCCGGTGTTCCTGACAGGTCTCTTTATGCAACTACAGATAATTTGTATATAGATCTGCATGCGGGAGCGAGACTTCACCTAAGCAGTGTCGTTGGCTTATTCCTGGATCTTTCCACGGGAATTTCGACATTTGGTTTATCCTTTGATTTTAAATAACAATAAAAAGTCATATATTTAAACAATATAGAGGGAAAGATCGTTATTAAAGAAAGATGTCGGTAAGAAATAAATAACTTAAAAACATTCCAACTATGAAACCAGGAAGTATATTGTTAGGAGCTGTCATCGGCTTAACGGCAGGAGGTTTGGCAGGATTATTATTTGCACCCAAAAAAGGTGCTGTAACCCGTCGGTTTATTGCCCGAAAGGGGAATGATTACATGGGCGGCATAAAAGACCGCTATAATGAAAGTCTGAAAAATGTAAATCAGAAAATTGATTCTCTGAAACAAGAGGTAAAGAATATAATGAGAAAGGGTGAAAAGGAATATAAAGCCTGGTAATTCAAAATATAAATTTCACCAATTTCTTATCTCGATAATTCTTTTATCTGTTGCTTTTTGATCAATTTTAATTATTAAAGCCTTCTCTTTAGCGGAAGATATTTCTCCCGGAAGAGAAGCTTTATTTTGAGGAAATGTGGTTGTTGGATTGATCTTAACTACTCCTACTCCTGTTGGAGAATATTTCATATAAGCCTGTGGATAGGATTTTATAAAAAAAAGAATGTCAATGGGTGGAAAATTTTCCGGAATGATTCTTTCTTCCAACAATTGTGAAAGATAAATATTCAAACCACAATAATTGATAAAATTCTTCCTGATTGAAAGCAGGCTGTTAGTCTGGAATGAGGAGTTATCTAAAAATAATCTTTCACTTTTTCTTATCCGTCTGAATCCTTCGTAGGGTCTAATCAAATAATCCGTTGTTGCTGATTCTGATGTTTTCCTATCTGTCAGCCAGGTTGTTTCTGCCCCTTTTGTAAAAGCAATGAGAGTTCGGTCTCTTGAATTGAAAATTACAATCTCATTTTGTAATCTGATTTTCCATAAATCAATAGAACATAAAGCAATTAAAATCAGGAAAAAAGAAAGCGCCATCAAAGCGTAAAGTGATTTCCTGTATAGGATGTAGAGTATGGCAAGTGTTATAAACAGTGTTGTAAAAAATAACTGACCGACAGTGGGATAAATATTTTCGATGACTGCACAAGGTAAATATTCCACAAAGTGAAGGAATCTGAGCATCATATTCCCTGTAAGGGTAAGAACCTGTGCTGTGAAATTGGCAATAAAAGGAACGAAAGGAGCGCTAAGAATGACGAATAGAGTAAGATACAAAAGTAAAGAGACCAGTGGAATTACTACAATGTTGCTTAACCAAAAATAAACCGGGAACTGATGAAAATACCAGAGAGAAAAAGGTAATGTACCCACCTGGGCTGCAACTGAGACCGTGAAGAATAGCCAGAATTTATCGATGATCCAGTATCTGGAATAAAAAAGGTTAAATAATTTAGGTTGAAGAAAAACAATGGCGAAAACAGCGGCATAAGAGAGTTGAAAGCCTACATCAAAAAGCAGGGAGGGTTTTATAAAGAGTAATATAAATGCTGAAGAAGCCAGAATATTGTACATATCCGGGCCTCTTTTAATACTCTTCCCAGCTGTAATGAAGCTAAACATGACTGCTGCCCTTAATACAGACGGAGATAAACCCGTTATCAATGTATAGGCCCAAATACCGGAAAGGATAAAAATTGTAAAAAATATTACTGTTTTCCCTTTGTTGAGGAAACCAAAAAACAGATAAAGGAAAACGTAAATGACGGCCACATTGCCTCCTGAAACGGCCAATACATGCAAGGTCCCAGTTCTTGAAAAGCTTTTTGTAGTCTCCGGATCCATGTTATCGCGTGCTCCAAGGGTAATGGCTGATATGACTTTAAACGTTTCTCCTTCTACACCGGTCTGATGCAACCGGCTGAGGAGTTTCTCCCTTAATATGAGCGCATCGTATCGAAGATTCCTTAATTTGTCTGATGCAAGGAAATGATAATCTTTTTTCTTTAGGTAGATCCTGTGACCAATATTATTGCGGCGGGCATACTTCTGATAGTCAAATTCAAAAGGATTTCCCTGATTTGTAATCAGCTGCGGCTGGCCATTGAAAAACAGAAGCATTCCGGGCTGCGCTTTAGCAATGTCCTCTGATTTATCAAAATAGGCAAATAATTTAATTCCGGAATCCATTAATTTGATCGTAGCCCGGAGTGAATTGCCTTTCTCTGAAGGATATTCATCAAGCACTGCTACATAGTTTTTGCAGGGCAATTCTTTTGGAACATATCTTCGATGAACAGACCACGAAAATCCAAGCGACAGGAAGATTATCAGAATCAACGGACCAGTTTTAACTTCCTGTTTATGGGACTCTTTTCCAAAAATTAAAAGAAGGATCAGGGAAAGAGAGATCAGAAAGCAGAGAGGATTTTTAGGAGGGGAAACCCATTCTGCCAAAATAATTCCTGTGGCATAGGAAATAATAATCCTTAGAAAAGGCGCCTGTTGTAACCTTTTGCTGAGATCACTCATTTATTGAGGTTAGATCACCTCAATTTACAATTATTTCCAGTATAATTTTCCTGATCGGCTCAGGCTTTTGTGGTTTTGGGAATTTTAATCCTGTAGGAAATATTTACTTTACCTTTTGTGATGTCTGTAAGTTTACCTTTCAATAATCTTCTTTTGAAAGCGGAACAACGATCAATAAAAAGTATTCCATCCAGGTGATCGTATTCGTGCTGAAGGACTCTTGCGGGATAGCCGGTGTAAGTTTCATCATACTCGTTCCAGTCCAGATCAAAATATTTAATTCTGATGTGATCTTCTCTTGCGACGTCCTCACGGATGCCGGGAAGGCTGAGGCAGCCTTCGTCAATCAATACTTTTTCTCCCTCTCTTGTAAGAATATGAGGATTGACAAACGCTTTCCTGAAATTTGCCAATTCCGGATAATCTTCTCCCAGGGGTGAAAGATCTACCACGAAAATTCTCAGAGAAAGGCCTATCTGGGGCGCCGCAATTCCTACACCATCGGCATTGTGCATGGTTTCAAACATGTCATCAGCCAGTTTTTTCAGGCCTTCGTAATTTTTATCGATATCTTCTGTTTTTTTCCTCAGAATCGGGTCTCCGTATACCGTAATGGGATAAATCATCTTTCTTTATTATAAAAATTTTTGTTCCTCCAGATGGGATTGGAGAAGAATAGTAGCGCTGATGCCGTCGATCATTTCCTTATCTCTTCTTCCCTTCTTTTTTACCCCTGCATCAATCATGGTCTGAAACGCCATTTTAGAAGTAAATCTTTCATCCATCAGCTTTACGGGAATATCTTTGTATTTGTTTTGAAATTTCTTCAGAAAGGGATTAATGTAGCGAACTGCTTCCGAGGGTTCATTGTTCAATTGTCTCGGATAACCAATAATCAGCAATTCGATTTCTTCCTTAGAAATATAATCATCCAGAAATTCCCATATGGTTTCCGTCGATACAGTAGTCAGCCTGGTTGCTATGATCTTTAAAGGATCGCTTACGGCCAATCCGACTCTTTTTTTCCCGTAATCTATGGATAAAATTCTTCCCATCAAATCTCTGTAAAATGTAAAGACAAAGATAATTGAATTTTGCACACCCTGTTTCCTTCGATTTTAACAGGAAGAAATGTAAAAGCAGTAAAATATTTTATTTGTTTGGCACAGCCTTTGTAAATAAAAGTTTGTTTAGAAACCTTAATTTAGTTTTTTTCAGAGAATTTAAAATTTATCAGACATGAAAACACATCGTATTTCAGCAATATTAAGAATGATGACCTTCAGTCTCATCTTAATCATCGGATCAACAGCCGTATTTGCCCAGGGAAGGGGCCATGGACATGAAAACAGATCCAAAGAAGACAAGCATTCTTCCCGTAACGACAATCGTTATGACAGAGGGGAAAGGGGCAATAGATCTAAAGATGATCAGCATTCTTACCGTGACGACAGGCGGTATGACAGAAGCGACAGGGGCAGGAGCTATCGTTATGCTGCACCGGCTTATGGCCATGACCGGGTTTATTACTCAAGGGCTCCGTGGGGAATTCATCGTCCTTCTGTAATTTCTCACAGCAGGGGAAGACTTTATTATTATCGCGGACATTATTACGATTATTATCCTGAACGCGGATATTTTATTGTAGAAGCTCCTTACGGATATGAATTCGATGAAGTGCCGCGCGGATTTACCAGGGTATGGATTGACAACGCTTGGTGTTATCACAGAGGAGACTTTTATCTTCGTCCCTCAGCCCATGGATACATCTCTTTCAACCGTCCCGGACTTAGTGTTGGGGTAGGATTTTAATGAAATTCAGAGTTAAAAAAGATAAAGTTTTGTCAAATTGATTATATTTGACTCTTTGTTTTTAACTTTATCATATGAGTAATGAGAACGGTAGCACCAAAAGGGATGCTGTACGTGAAAATATACTGGCTATAGCACAGGAGATTTTCAGTAAATTCGGATACAAAAAGACCACCTTGGATGATATCGCCAATGCGGTTAGAAAAGGGAAAAGTTCACTCTATTATTATTTTAACAGCAAGGAAGATCTTTTCCAGGAGGTGATTCAAAAGGAAGCTGATATTTTAAGGGAAGAACTCGCCAAAGTACTCCAGAAAGATATTGATCCGGCTGAAAAACTCAGGGATTATGTGATGACAAAGATCACCACTTACCGGCAGCTGGCAAATTTTTATAATGCTATCGAGAACGATACCGCGGCGGTGGCCTTTATTGATAAGGTGAAATCGCAGTATGATCAGGAAGAAATCCGCATGATGAAGCGAATTCTACTCGATGGCGCACGAAAGAGAAAATTTACCGTCAAGGATTTTTCTTTGGTTGCTATCGGTATCACCACGGCCATTCGAGGTTTGGAAATGCCGCTTTCAGCGGGACCTTACCGTTCAAATGACCTGGTAAAAAGTGTTGATGCGATCGTAAAAATCATCTGTTACGGGATCATGCGACGTGATTAAAAAAAATTTACGCTCATCTCTTGCATTTATGAAATAAATATTGTATCTTTCTTATGTATTTTTTTTCATAAGTTTAGGTTTAGTTTGGTGAGTTAGTTTGGTGAGTTTTAGTAAGAGGATGGATCCGCCCGGATTCCGTCCTCTTATGTTTTTGGGGAGAATGAAAATCTCTCGCCAGGCTTTCGCCCCAAAGCTCTAATTTTACAATTGTGATAAATCTGCCCCTCTCTGGCCATACTTGATTCATATTTTATTCGCTCCTTGTTCGCACCATGTTCGCTTTTAAGCGAATGAAGAGCGAACAAACAGCGAATAAACACGGGCGTAGCTAATGAAATTATTTCTCTGTGGACTTCCTGATTCCATTTGTATGGATTACAGAACCGATTTAAATACTTTCAACATTTTGTACTCTTACTTCCTTTCAGTGGATATTTCGGAGAATATCGAAGAATCGGTATCTTTGTAATGTCGAAATTATTATCTAATGGGACACCTGAAAAAATATACGATACCCGCGATGCTTCAATATAGCTTTTCTCATTTCGGGAGGAGACAATCACTCGTTTTTGCCGGAGAAGAGGATCGTCGTTACGCGCAGCTGGAAGAAGAGATCAATCGCGTCGTCCGTCAGCTTATTGCTCTTGGAATTACAAAAGGGGATAAAGTGGCCATATTGAGCACCAATATGCCCAACTGGGGGATTGCTTATTTTGCGGTGGCTACGATTGGAGCGATCGTGGTTCCCATCCTTCCTGATTTTTCAGTAACGGAAATTTCCAATATTATTGAGCATTCAGAATCGAAAGCGATCTTCGTTTCCGATCATCTCGCGGCTAAAATTGAGCAGTTCAAAGAGGATGCATCCAAAGTGATTATCCGGATTGAAACATTTGAAATAATTTCGGGGCGTGATTCAGTTGAGGAGATGTTTCCTGAAAATATTCCTTTTACCGCGGTTGAAGAAGATGATCTCTTATCCATCATCTACACCTCGGGGACGACCGGGAAGTCCAAAGGAGTCATGCTCACCCATAAAAATATTGTATGGGATGCCGAACATTGCAGTCTGATTCATCCGGTCTCTTTAAAAGATCGTTTTTTGTCGCTGTTGCCTCTTTCACATACGTATGAGAATACAATTGGACTGGTTTACCCTGTTATGTTCGGCTCCTCAGTGCATTATCTCAGAAAACCCCCAACTCCATCTGTTTTGGTTCCTGCGATGCAAACGGTAAAACCAACCATTATGCTTACCGTTCCTTTAATCATCGAAAAGATTTATAATAAGCAAATCTTGCCCAATTTTACTAAAAATGTTTTCGTCAGATTGTTGTATGGAATCTTGCCCATCCGATTGCTGCTTAACCGGATTGCCGGTAAAAAGCTTATGAAAACATTTGGAGGCGAGTTGGTCTTCTTTGGAGTTGGCGGGGCCAAACTGAATGAAAAAGTCGAGAAATTTTTGCTTGAGGCGAAATTCCCGTATTCCATTGGTTTTGGCATCACGGAAGCCGCCCCGCTTATTGCAGGAGCAGGCCCCGGAGTGACCCGGTTGGGCGCTGTAGGCCCGGCTATGCCAGGCGATGAGGTGATCATTAATCAACCTGACGCGATTACAGGAGAAGGTGAAGTGTGGGTCAAAGGGCCCAATGTCATGAAAGGGTATTATAAAGAACCGGAATTGACCAAAGAGGTGATCACGGAAGACGGATGGTTTAAAACAGGAGACCTGGGAGGATTTGACCAAAAGGGATACCTCGTTTTTAAGGGACGTTTAAAAAATGTAATTGTCAGCGCTTCCGGAGAAAATATTTATCCCGAGGAGATCGAATCGGTGATTAATAATTTCAGAAATGTGGTTGAATCGCTGGTTATTGAACGTAAAGGAAAGCTTGTGGCCCTGGTGCGGCTCAATGTGGAAGAGTTGGAAGCACAGTATAAGGCCATCTGTGATCAGGCCGATCTTTTCAATGAAAAATTGGAAGAGTTAATTCAGGAACTACACCAATACGTTAATTCACGCGTCAGTAAGTTTTCGCAGGTTCAGCATGTTCTTATTCACACAGAGCCGTTTCAACGAACGCCTACGCTGAAGATAAAGAGGTTTTTGTATGCGTGATGTGCTGATGAGATGATTTGGTGAAGTGAGTAATTTGTGAGGTTTATTAACATGAGTTAGATCTAAAGAATGGATAACCTAATCAGCCTAAAACACCTCAATAGTCCTTAAGTATTAAAATCCAGCCTCGCACAAATAACAGACACATTCGACCCCTTCGGGGCCGGGGGCGAGGGGATTTACTTTCCCCCAATTTCATTGGGGGTTATTCACATTTACTCCCTTCGGGCAATGTCATTAAGTTAAGGATTAATTGATAAAAAACAGAGGACAAAGATCTTAATTTTGAAGTTGCAACACAAAAATTAAATCCTAAGTCCCCATGTTAGATGCAAATGTAAAAATTATTGAAGAGTTAAAGGCGTTTCTTTCAATTGTAAACGAATCTCCTGATATTTTAGAAAAGTTTGCTACTCAAAAAAATGCTTTTACAAGGGAAAGAAAACTACCTTTTAATCGTTTAGTTCTATTGATTGCCAAATTATGTAAGAAAACCCTCAGCTTTGAAATAGACAATTTTTTTGAGGAGATAAACCTTAACACAAGCTGCACTGTGAGCGCATTTTCGCAACAAAGAATGAAACTCGATTCCTTCTTTTTTGAAGTGTGGAACAAGTTTTTGTCTAAACTATTTTACCATTATTATGAGTCAAACGTGAAGCGATGGAAAGGTTATCGTTTAGTGGCTGCAGACGGGTCCAACATAAGTCTGATAAATAAACCCGCTCTTGAAGAATATTTTGGAGGACAGAGCAATCAGATAGGAACGTTTGTTCAAGCCAAAGCTTATTACTGTTACGACGTATTGAATGAACTAATATTACATGCGAAAATTGCCCCTTATCGCTTTGGGGAATTAAACATGGCTTATTCTGCCATTGATTGCCTGGAGGAGGATATGGTGATGATTTATGATCGGAACTTTTGCAATTTCAAAATGGCTGCCTTGCACTTGTGGCAGGAGAAGGAAATTAAATTTGTCATAAGGGCCAAGGAAACACAAAATATCATTCGAACTTTTATAAAAAGCGGAGCTCAAAGTGATGTGGTCTATCTTAGAACTACCCCTGCCGCTATCAAAGGACTTTACAAAAGCGGATATATTGTCAATCGGGACACTCTTTTGAAAGTGAGGCTGGTAAGGGTAGAGTTAGATAATTCTGTTGAAGTGTTGATGACAAATTTATGGGAAGAAGAAGGTCATTCAAATTCTGAGTTTAAAGAACTATACTTTAGACGATGGGGCGTCGAAACCAATATCTCGGTTCAGAAAAATATCTTGCAGCTTGAATCCTTCAGTGGTCTTACCCAATATTCGGTATTGCAGGATTTCTATGCAACAGTTTTCATCACCAACTTGCACTCTATTCTTATAAAGGAAGCTCAGCAAACCATTGAAAATATGCAGTGTAAAAGGAAATACCCAATGAAAGTAAATCGAAACAAATCATATGGAAAATTGAAGATACATCTCGTAAGCTTATTCATTATACACGAACCAGCAGACATCCTTCAACTTCTAAACAACCATTTTATAAAAGATCAGATCCCTATAAGAATTAACCGATCATTCCCGAGAATTATTAAAAATAAGCAGTCTAAATCCAAACACAAAACTTATGCAAATTACAAACCAGCATATTAAAATCCTTAACTTAATGACATTGCCCGAAAGGGACAACGTTCCTGTTTGCAATCTTTTATCCCTTCGGGCAATGTCATTAAGTTAAGGATTAATTGATAAAAAACAGAGGACAAAGATCTTAATTTTGAAGTTGCAACACAAAAATTAAATCCTAAGTCCCCATGTTAGATGCAAATGTAAAAATTATTGAAGAGTTAAAGGCGTTTCTTTCAATTGTAAACGAATCTCCTGATATTTTAGAAAAGTTTGCTACTCAAAAAAATGCTTTTACAAGGGAAAGAAAACTACCTTTTAATCGTTTAGTTCTATTGATTGCCAAATTATGTAAGAAAACCCTCAGCTTTGAAATAGACAATTTTTTTGAGGAGATAAACCTTAACACAAGCTGCACTGTGAGCGCATTTTCGCAACAAAGAATGAAACTCGATTCCTTCTTTTTTGAAGTGTGGAACAAGTTTTTGTCTAAACTATTTTACCATTATTATGAGTCAAACGTGAAGCGATGGAAAGGTTATCGTTTAGTGGCTGCAGACGGGTCCAACATAAGTCTGATAAATAAACCCGCTCTTGAAGAATATTTTGGAGGACAGAGCAATCAGATAGGAACGTTTGTTCAAGCCAAAGCTTATTACTGTTACGACGTATTGAATGAACTAATATTACATGCGAAAATTGCCCCTTATCGCTTTGGGAAATTAAACATGGCTTATTCTGCCATTGATTGCCTGGAGGAGGATATGGTGATGATTTATGATCGGAACTTTTGCAATTTCAAAATGGCTGCCTTGCACTTGTGGCAGGAGAAGGAAATTAAATTTGTCATAAGGGCCAAGGAAACACAAAATATCATTCGAACTTTTATAAAAAGCGGAGCTCAAAGTGATGTGGTCTATCTTAGAACTACCCCTGCCGCTATCAAAGGACTTTACAAAAGCGGATATATTGTCAATCGGGACACTCTTTTGAAAGTGAGGCTGGTAAGGGTAGAGTTAGATAATTCTGTTGAAGTGTTGATGACAAATTTATGGGAAGAAGAAGGTCATTCAAATTCTGAGTTTAAAGAACTATACTTTAGACGATGGGGCGTCGAAACCAATATCTCGGTTCAGAAAAATATCTTGCAGCTTGAATCCTTCAGTGGTCTTACCCAATATTCGGTATTGCAGGATTTCTATGCAACAGTTTTCATCACCAACTTGCACTCTATTCTTATAAAGGAAGCTCAGCAAACCATTGAAAATATGCAGTGTAAAAGGAAATACCCAATGAAAGTAAATCGAAACAAATCATATGGAAAATTGAAGATACATCTCGTAAGCTTATTCATTATACACGAACCAGCAGACATCCTTCAACTTCTAAACAACCATTTTATAAAAGATCAGATCCCTATAAGAATTAACCGATCATTCCCGAGAATTATTAAAAATAAGCAGTCTAAATCCAAACACAAAACTTATGCAAATTACAAACCAGCATATTAAAATCCTTAACTTAATGACATTGCCCGAAGGGAGTAAATTTGAATAACCCCCAATGAAGTTGGGGGTGCACGCACTGCACCCAGCGCCAGCCCCGAAGGGGTTGAATGTGTTTTTTCTTTTTTCATAAATTGACAAAAATGTCCATTGATGCTTACATTCTGAATGCCATTCAATATTACAAGATTATTTCTTCTGAACTCCCGGGATAGTTCCTGTTTCGTATCATGAACTTATAGCTCTTTATCCTATTTTGCTTTTTTCCCTTTCATCTCCCGTATCTCCTCCTTCAATTTCAAAACATCCGAGGATAGTTTCTGCACATTCATTGCGCCGGGGTCGGGAAGATCGAAGGACAAATAGCCCAGAGCGCGCCATATTTCCAGCACGGATGGGGTCTCCACAGTATAGGGTTCATATTCAGGGTTGTCCGATTTCAACAGAAGCTCCCGGTCACTCTGGATATAGATCCGCTTGTAAACGACTCCTTCATCGGCGGTGATCAGCGCATAAGCTTTGCCTTCGCGGATATCAGTAGCTTCCTCCACGTAATCACAAAACAGGTACGACCCCGGCGGCACAGGCAGCATACTGTCGCCTTTGATCTGGAAAACGCGGTAGCTCCGGTTCGGAGAAAGTTCCGGAACAGGCATCGAAAAGTGTGGCAGCTGTCCTATGTACTCCGGATCGGCACGGCCGTCCAGATATCCTGCAGAGGCTTTTACAGGAACGATTGTAATGCGCTCCTCATTGCCGGGAGTAACCGCTACACTCAATATTTTTAATCCTTGTTTGGATTTTGTTGCGGAGCCTTCCCCCCTCTCAAGATCTGACGAAAGCAGATCATCCAGGGTAACATCAAAAATATCCGCCATGCGCTGGATCATTTCAAGTTTTGGCACCCCGCGTCCTTCTTCATACGAGCCAACAAGTGAACGTTTTGTTTCCAGCAAATTGGCCAGCCTGTCCTGTGTCATCCCATTTTTTTTGCGCAGGAATCTCATATTTTCTTTCAGAAATACCATATGATATTAAGTTATGATATTAATTAAATGTCGTATTTGCAATTATAATGATCATCCTAAAATAATGCCACCAAAACCCCAAATCACCAAAACCCACCAAAGATTAAATGCCTGACCTATAATTTTGGTGGGTTTTGTGTTTTCGTGCTTTGGTGGCAGAAAAACATCCCAGAAATACACAAATTCTTTTATTGGAAGCACGACATTTTACATTAATTTCTTGAGAATAAATTTTTGCGGATAATTTCCATTAAATGCTAATATTATTAGTAATTTTGTAGTAAAGTTACAACTTTTTAGCACAATGGACGAATCTATTCAAAAAAAACTAAATATATTAGCCGATGCCGCCAAATACGACGTCTCGTGCTCATCAAGCGGAAACAGCCGCAGCAATGCGGCCGGAGGGATAGGTAATGCCGTGGGCTGCGGGATTTGCCACAGTTTCACCGAAGACGGCCGCTGCATCAGTCTTCTCAAGGTGCTGATGACCAATTCCTGCATTTACGACTGCGCCTATTGCATCAACCGCCGTTCAAACGATCGTCCCCGCGCTACGCTTACGCCCCAAGAGCTGACTGATCTTACCATTGGATTCTACAGGCGGAATTACATCGAAGGATTGTTCCTTAGCTCAGGGGTTATCCGGAATCCTGATTATACTATGGAGAGAATGTTGCTGGTAGCCAAAAAGCTCAGGACCGAAGAACGTTACAACGGCTATATTCACCTTAAAGCCATTCCGGGTGCAAGCTCCGAATTGATCCGCGAAGCCGGTATATATGCCGACCGGCTGAGCGTGAACATTGAAATTCCCACTAACCCTGAATTAAAACGGCTGGCTCCTGAAAAAGACCATAATGATATTTACAGGCCCATGAGCTTGATCAGGAACAGCATCCTCGAAGGCATCGAGCATCGCAGGAAATTTCACAGCGCTCCCGTGTATGCTCCCGCCGGGCAAAGTACCCAGCTCATCGTAGGCGCCACACCCGAAAACGACCGGCAGATCATCTCGCTGGCTTCGCACCTCTACAAGGATCAGCGGTTAAAGCGGGTGTACTATTCGGGTTACGTACCTGTAAATGATTATGACAAACGTCTTCCTGCCATCAAAACACCACCGCTGATCCGTGAAAACCGCCTTTATCAGAGTGATTGGCTGATGCGGTTTTACCGTTTCAAAGCCGAGGAAATATTACCGGACAGCCAGCCATTCCTCGACCTCGAAATTGATCCCAAGCTGGCGTATGCATTGCGCAATCTTCACCTGTTTCCCATCAATGTAAATACCGCCTGTTATGAAATGATCCTTCGCGTGCCGGGTATTGGGGTGCAATCGGCACAACGGATTTTAGAGGCAAGAAAGTTTCGCAAGCTTACTGCGCAACATCTTACCAAAATAGGAGTGGTGATGAAACGCGCAAGATATTTCATTGTTAACAATGAACTTCCGGCTGCCGTATTGGACTGGCCCGCTGAAACGCTGCGCAGGCAAATTATGCTGGGAGAAAAACCCAGGCGCCAAAAGATACCCGATACCCAGCTTCAGCTTTTTTCATTTGGCGAGGTTAAGACATTACCTGTAGCTATCGGCATCCCCAAAACGTCACTCGTAGAGACGCGATTTATCGCGTCCCTATAACAGAAAGCGATAAAAGCATAGGAACAGACGCGATAAATCGCTTTTCTATATCAATTCGTAATTCATGCGAATTAAGGATTGAAAAATAATGAAACTTGGAAAGTTGACCTTGTAATGCAGCCAATTACGTATAAAGCTTTTTTCATTAAACGTTCAATTTAAGAAATGGGTAACCTAATCTGTCGAAAACACCTCAGTAGAAACGACCGGTAGATAAAAATTTACCTAATTACCTAATTTAATCAGGTAATTAGGTCGGTAGAGGGGTAAAATCAATCCTTCTACTGAGGTGTTTTTTAGAAGATTAGGTTATCGAAGATGATATTTTCAACTCTAAATTCGCATAATTCGCAATTCGTAATTCATTCTTATGCTTTTTCTTTATGACGATACGTTTGAAGGGTTCCTGTCAGCGGTTTTTGAGTGTTACCTCCGAAAAATCGAACCTGTAAATATCTGCTCTGAAACACATCACCAGGAAATTCTGTTTGACCTTAAAGAAAAAATACTTACTGATTCGGCCCATGCTGATCGCGTGTGGAAAGGCTTGCAGAAAAAATTAACCCCGGAGACCAGGCAATTGCCCTATACAGCATTTCTTTCGGGAGAAAAAGGTATCGAAATGGCGCTTTACCATTTTATACAGATGGCTTTCGCGTCACCGGTCCCGGTAGCAAGTGATTACGGCGATCCGGAGGTATTGATGATACGAAAGGCTGCCCGAAGGGTGATGCAGGAAGCCATGCGGATGGTGCAATTCATCCGCTTCCAGCGCACACGCGATGACATTTACTTTGCCCCCATTAGCCCTGCCTACGACGTGTTGCCCATGATATTGCAACAGTTCAAAAACCGCTTTGCCGACCAGGTTTGGCTGATCTATGACCTCAGACGTGATTACGGATTTTTCTATAATCGTCAAACCATCGAGGAAGTCACCTTGACGGAGAAATCATTCAGCGCCGCCAACGGCTCGATATCTTCAGACCTGTTACAGGAAGATGAAACAGTGTACCGTCGGATGTGGAATGACTACTGTCAAAGCATCACCATCAGGGAACGGTTAAATCTGAAGCTTCAAAAACAACACATGCCTAAAAGATACTGGAAGTTTTTACCTGAAAAGGGTATAAATATACCGCGTTAGCGGTTGTGGTAAAGGACGTAATCGTTTCCCTGCTATAAAGACCTTGTGCCGCCAAATCATCAATACTCCAAATTCCACTGAAGCATTCGTGATAAATTTATGCGTTTGGGAGTCTTGGTGGCATGTTGTCTATCTTCCCCATGAATAATTATACATAAATATTTGAGCAGGGTTTGCGTCGTATTTGCTTCGCATTTGCCTCGCCCTAAGTCCGGTATTGAAATTTGTACAAAAATAGCTCAAAACTGCATTTTTATACATAGATCCGCATCAATATACATAAACTAAAAATCCAATTAATTATTCCTTCTGAGTCCCTTAAGTCTAAAGCCTAAAAGACACTTTTTTACCCTGCGTGTTCATTATTTTCTTATCATTGTTTTAAGAAATTAATCAGTCATTAAATAGTGATAACCTTTTTTGTTATTCTTTTTACTGGAGCCTTAATTGCTGGATTGCTGGGATCTATGACAGGCCTGGGAGGTGGTGTAGTTATTATACCTCTGCTGACTATTGGATTGGGAGTTGATATCCGTTATGCAATAGGAACTTCACTGGTTGCAGTTATTGCAACTTCCTCCGGAGCCGCAGCAGCCTATGTAAAAGAGGGGGTGACCAACGTGCGGATTGGCATGTTTCTTGAAATTGCCACAACACTCGGAGCCATTTGTGGAGCAGCAATGGCTCTCATTGCGCCAACGCATGCCTTAGCTATTGTATTCGGGATCGTCCTTTTGTATTCAGCAGCAAATTCTTTCATTAACCGGGAAAAAGTTTATCCTCCTTATGTAGCTCCTTCCCCCGGGGACCGTAAAATCACGACACTTCTTCAACTTGAAGGGAGCTATCCCTCCACCGGCGGTCAGGTTTTCTATAACGTCTTTAATGTCGGCGGAGGCTTTATTCTGATGATAGTTGCCGGAATACTTTCAGGGCTTTTAGGAATAGGTTCGGGGGCATTTAAAGTGATTGCCATGGATACGGTGATGAAGATTCCGTACAAGGTATCCTCTGCCACCAGCAATTTCATGATCGGGGTGACCGCTGCGGCCAGTGCCGGAATATATCTCAGCAGGGGCTACATCGACCCGGTACTCTCCATGCCGGTAATTTTAGGCGTACTGATCGGAGCGGCTATTGGCGCCAGAACTTTAATGATATCCAAAACGAGGAAACTCAAGGTAGTTTTTGCCATTGTCATAGCTCTGCTTGCATTTGAAATGATCTATAACGGAATAACCAAATCACTGTAATGAAATATTCAGCTGCAAAGACTCCCGTGAAAGACATGAGAATTTGGATCAGCCGCATCCTGAGATCGGGAGTTATTGTATCTTCCATTTTAATATTTTTGGGAGGAATGCTTTTTTTTGTTCAGCATCCTCATGAGATACTCTCTTTCAAAACTTTTTCAGGACAGCCTGAAAGGCTCAGAAATATGGAAACAATATTCAGGGAAGCTCTTCAATTAAGAAGCAGATCTGTGATTCAGGCCGGGATTCTCGTTTTGTTAGCCACTCCTTTAATAAGGGTTTTTTTCTCATTCATTGAATTCATTACTCACAAAGACGGGATCTTCGCCGTAATTACTGCAATAGTTTTAATGGTGCTTGCTTATAGTATGATGGCTGGTTCACTGTGAATTCAACGTTGTAATCTTTCAGGATACAAAATCGATTTCCTTCAATTTCTATTGGAATTATCTTTAAAAATAATTTTGGGTTTTCCGATATAAACAAATTGGCCGGTTGCGGCATAAATATATTTAACGACGCCTTTGTCACTCCCTATCTCAATTAAACTATCATTTACCTTCTCAGAGGGGATGAAATTATCTCCATAAATTGCTTTATCAGGCGTCCATTTCCACGGCACTGATATATTGCATTCCCTGTTATCGTTCAAGGGGATCCCATAAACACCGCTTTTATGCAAAAGCCATGAAATGGAAAACTCTTCCTCCGAATGCTGGTATTGCTTTGATCCGCTGAAAAATTTCTGTCTGGAAAATCCAAGCCATTTACAATTTACTACGGGACCTTTTAACATGTCAACTATAGCAATATCAATACAATGACTTCCAAATAGATATATCAAACCATTGCGCTCAAGATGTCGGATATAGGCTTCTGCATCCTGGGGTCTCATAAATCCTATACGATGTATTTGGCCATCTGAACAGTAAGTATTATTGGGAATAGTTTTAAAGAATTCCATAATTCCACCAATGAACTTTGTTCTGAGGGAACTATCTTTGATTATTACACTTAAAGCCTCGGTAAGAACTGCCATGAATCATTCCTTTTATATCAATTTAAGAAAATACGCCCAGAATTTAAATAGCTGAACAAAAAAATACGGCATTCAATTTTTTAATAACTTTATAAAGCATTATGAAAAGAAAATCACATGAAAAAACTGATTTCTGTCCTGGTCATTATATTGTTTATATCCTCATTTCTTTCAGGGAGTAATCCTCAAAGGGATTCCATTGCAGAAATATTCGGAACAAAAGTTATCTGCAAAGAACCCGGCAGATACATTGGCTGGCCGACCATCACGAGAACGAAGTCCAATGAACTTCTGATTGTTTTCTCAGGAAACCGTGATGCTCATATTTGTCCTTACGGCATCACTCAAATGATTCGAAGCAATGACAATGGAGTGACATGGAGCGCTCCGGTTACCATCAACAATACTCCTCTGGATGACCGTGATGCCGGGATCCTGAAAACAAAAAGCGGCACTTTGCTGGTCAGCTGGTTTACTTCTCTCGCCTTTGACAACCCGAGCCAGTACAAAGAACATCCGGATTGGGTAAGACATTCTGAAAAGCTCAGTGAAGATATCAAAAAACAATGGCTTGGAAACTGGACCAGACGTTCAACGGATAATGGCCAAACATGGGAAGAACCAGTCAGACAAATAGCTTCAGCTCCTCATGGCCCCATTGAACTTCATGATAACAGGCTTTTATACGTGGGTATGGGCACTGTAGATGGGAAAAAATCAATTGCTGTTGAAGAGTCTAAAGATGATGGAAAGACCTGGAATTTAATTTCAACTGTTCCCATTCCTGCCGGATTATCTGTTCAGAACTTATGGGAACCGCATGCCCTCGAAGTTTCAAACGATACATTAATTGTTCTGGTAAGAAATAATTCAAAGGATGAATCAAACGGTTATCTTCAACAGACAGAGAGTTATGATGGAGGGAAAACATGGAACGTTCTTCATCAGACTCCCCTATTTGGATATCCGGCACATCTGCTTAAATTAAAAAACGGGGACATCCTGGCTGTTTATGGAGTCAGGAAAGAGCCGTACAGTGAAAGAGCCTGTTTGAGCAAAGATGGGGGAAAAACCTGGGACATTGGGAATGAAATTCTTTTAAGTCAAAGCAAAACGTGGGATTTGGGATACCCCTCCTCCGTTGAGTTAGAGGATGGATCCATTCTGACTGTTTATTATCAGATTGACCAGCCCGGGGAAAAAACATGTTTGATGGGTACAAGATGGAAGTTAAGAGGAAAGTCCGAATAAGGTACGAACGAAATAAGGAGATGGTATAAGGAAATCCTGATGACAGGAAGTCACCGAATAGACGAAGGAGTACTTTTGAAATACTGAAAATTTTGATTAGTGATTGTCTATTCCGGCCAGCATCAGAAAGGCATGATTGAGGACAGGAAATATTTCAGTGCAATACTCGTTGACAGCTTTTGGGCTTCCGGGAAGGGTGAAGACAAGGGTTTTACCAATCACTCCGGCAATACCGCGGCTCAGAAGAGCTGCAGGTTTCAGTAATCCATATTTGGTTCGGATCATCTCCATTATCCCGGGAATCTCTTTATCAAGCAAAGGTCTGACAGTTTCAGGTGTTATATCGCGGGGGCTTATGCCGGTGCCGCCCGTTGTAAATATCAGATCTGTATCGTTATCACGGGCTTCAGTCAACAAATTTTGAAGTTTTGCAGCCTCGTCAGGAATTACTTTAAGCACAGTTTCAATTTTTCTGTTTTCCTTAATAAAGTATTCCCCGAGGAGCCGCGAAAGTAAAGGCCCGCTCTTATCTTCATATTCGCCGCGTGAAGCCCTGTCGCTAAGAGTGATGATCACCGCCCTGTAGATTTTAGGATCATAATTCAGTTTATCACCGACGGTAAGTCTGCCACCTTTAATGACCCTGGCGAAGATACCCTCTTTGGGCATGACACAATTCCCAACCTCCTTGAAAATATTGCAATTGTCACCATGGCATTTTTTCCCGATCTGGGTTATTTCCAACTCCAGGTGATCCGAAACGAGCCTGTCGAAAGGCTTCATCTCGTAAAGCAATCCGCCCGTGGTGGTAATGTTTTCAGCAAATTCGCCATATTTAATATTCCTTCCTGCTTCCTTTGAAAATTTGTCAATACTCTCCGTTCCGAGCAAACTTACCTGCCTGTGCCAATGACCAGCATGGGCATCTCCCTCAACACCGGTTTCACTTAATACGATGGAGGGAACCGGAATTTTGATAGTTCCTTTCCTTTCTGAAATATTTAAGGATTTTATGTCAAGGATGGTCGTCATGAGGAGAATGTTATTAAGAAGTTATTAAGGGGTCATTAAGTAGTCATTGAGTGGTCATTAAGAGGTTATTAAGAAGTTATTAAGTAGTCATTAAGAGGTCATTAAGTAGTTATTAAGGGGTCATTAAATGCCGGTTTCTATTCTTTCGTTTTTTCCAACAAACGTATGGATTCAATTTCCATGCTTTTATCAACTGCCTTGCACATGTCATAAATGGTGAGAAGGGCTATTCCGGCAGCGGTCAGGGCCTCCATTTCGACACCCGTTTGTCCAAGACAACGGGCTTCAGAAATGATCTCCACACCTGTTTCGAGAAGGTTACAGTTCACTTTTATTTTGGTAAGCTGCAAAGGATGACAGAGGGGGATTAAGGATGGAGTCTGTTTGGCAGCCATTATTCCCGCTATTTCAGCTACCGTCAGCACATCTCCCTTTTTGATTTCATTCTCACGGATCAGCCTTATTGTTTCAGGCTGGAGGGAAATAAAACCCCTGGCAATTGCTTTGCGATGCTGTACGGGTTTATCTCCTACATCTACCATCGATGCTTTCCCTTTATCATCAGTATGTGAAAACTGCATTTGAGTCATGATTTAAGCAATTTACTTTATCCACCTATATTATAAAATTTACCGGATTTATTCTTTGTTCCTGTCTTCGGCTTATTTTCAACGGCCAGCCGGAAGGCCTCCCCAATTCCCAGTTCCCTGATGCTGAAACCCGCAGAATTGAAAAGACATGGTTTAATATAACCATTGGCAGTGACTCTTAAACGATTGCATGCCTGACAATTACCACCATTCCCTCCTTCCACTTTTGAAAATTTTCCAGTCTCAAGATCCATTTGATGAATAAACTGAACTTTTAAGCCGTTCGCCAGAGCAAAGGAATTGATAGCCCTGGCATCGGGTTCGTCAGCAGAGTCCATGATCACGCAATTTAATTTTACCGGACTGAGGCCTGCCTCCTTAGCGGCGTTGATTCCTTTCAAAACAAGAGCGACATCTCCACCTCTTGTAAGGTAAAAATATCTTTCGGGATCTAAGGTATCCACACTGATATTTATTCTTTTTAAACCAGCCGATGCCAGTTCCTTAGCGAAATCAGACAGAAGAATGCCGTTGGTGGTCATGGCTACTTCGTCAATACCTTCAATGGATGAGAGCATTTTCACAAGTCCGGTTATTCCCTTTCTTACAAGAGGTTCTCCTCCGGTAATCCGAACCCTGTTTATCCCTCTTTTTACTCCCTCTTTTACGACCTCAACAATTTCCTCAAAAGAGAGAATCTCATCATGCCGCATTAATTTTACGCCTGAATCAGGCATACAGTACCGGCAGCGCAGGTTGCACCGGTCAGTCACAGAAATTCTGAGGTAGCTGATTGTCCTGTTAAAGCGGTCTAACATTTACTGATTCTCCTTTATTGATTTTTTTTACTCCTAAAGGAATCTCCATGAGCGCATCCGCGTAAGCAAGTGCGTGGATATGAGCCGAACCATGATAAGGAAGAAATTCTACCTCACCATTTTGATTCATTTTTACAGGGATTATCTCTGAACGGTCGGCTTTGCCCCTTTCGAAATGATCCGAGAGCCGGACCAGAAACTTCACCGACTTAAAGTCATTTCCCATCAATTTATAAATTAAGGATTTGCCCAATATTTCAAACTGAACAAATGCTGAAACAGGATTTCCCGGAAGACCCAGAATATATTTATTCTCTTTTTTGGCCAGAATGGTATGCTTTCCCGGTTTTGAAGAGATGTGAGTAAACAGGAAATTAAAATCCAGTTCTTTAAGTATCTGAGGGACATAATCATAATCTCCAACAGATATGCCTCCTGAAATGATCACAAGATCATTTTCCTGTAAAGCTGATTTAATTTTCTCCTTTATTTTCTCTTTTAAATCGGTGACAATTCCAAAATCACTGGCCTCCAGGCCGAGGGCCAGTATTTGTCCAATCAGCTGTGGCCCGTTACTGTTGCGTATCTTTCCCCGACCCGGAATCTGACCCGGCTCGATAATCTCTGACCCTGTAGTAATAATACCAACAGAAGGTTTTTTATATACCCTGATTTTTGTTTTGCCAACCCCTGCAAACAGAGCAAGATGTTCGGGCTTTATGAGTACTCCTACCCCCAGCAGTTTGTCTCCTGTCCGGACATCCTCTCCTTTGACAGAAATGTTAGAATGACTTTTTTTGCCATTGAATAAAATTTTCTGATCACCGAGAATGGTCACTTCTTCTTTAATAATCACTGTATCTGCTCCTTCAGGGACTTCGGCGCCGGTCATTATTTTGGAACACTGGCCTTCCGCAATCGTTTTGGACGGGGATTTCCCTGCAGGAATTTCCTCAATAACGAAAAGAGGTTGTTTAATATCTGATTTTCTGCAGGCATATCCATCCATGGTGGAGCGATTGAACGGAGGAAAATCAACATCTGAAAATACAGGTTCAGCCAGTACTCTCTGAATTGATTTTATAAAATCAATCTGTTCGGTCTCTAATGGAACCACGGATTCTTTAATTATTTCCAGAGCCTTGTCGATAGGGATTATTTCTGCCATTTTTTGTTCTGCCATTTAACTGAAGAATAAACATTTTCAGGTCGAAAATTATTGAAAATTATTTCCTGACCGGAATCCTCAAAATAATGCTGCTCCCCTATTCCTTCTTTTATGTGAATTGAGTAACCCGGAGTGATAAAGTTTTTAAGGCCACCTGATTCGCAAAGAATGGGGATGTCATCGGACCAGGTTTCATGAATCCATTCCGATAAAGTTCCGAAACTGTCGTCCTTACATTGGACATAAAAGACTTCTGAAGCTCCGGCATTGAGGTAACGTGAACTATCCTTGGTGGCATTTCTGTCGGTTTCCCGTGTAATCACCATCGAATCTGTATCCATCAAAACGACCAGTGAATCCGTCAGCAGATGAAAATGAGGAGAAACCTTGATTGCAATGACACTTGTCTTATCCGACAAATCCTTCACGATCCGGCATCCTAACGTTGTTTTACCCACATTGCGGCCATCTCCCGAGATCAGCAATAAGTTGGGTATTGCAACTTTGTGCTTTACCGGCAGCGACTGGATGTATTTGGTTTGCTTGTCTCCCATTTCAGTAAAAAAAGAGTTTAAATCCGGCTATCCCCAAAACAGCAGCCAATACATACCTTAATGAGCGAATTGAAAGAATTTTGCTCCCAATGTATGACCCAAGCATTCCGGCAATTATTACAATGATAATCCAATTAAGAATTTCGGGGACAAAATGAAAGCCTTTTACCATCAGACCACTCAGTCCCGAAAAGGAATTGAGAAATATAAACGGGGCCGATACAGCTGCCGCTTCTTTCACATGGCCCCATCCGAGCAAAATAATTAAAGGTGAAAGAATTATACCTCCCCCGATACCGATCATACCAGAAAGCAAACCAAGCAGGGCCCCGATTAAAAGAGCCAAGGGATAGTTAAATTCCGTCAATGAACGCCTTTCCTTTGGATGGATTAACATCCTGATTGTTGCGAACAAAAGAAAGGTCCCCAGTATAATTTTATAAATCTTTGGATCAATAAGGATTTGTGAACCAATAAAAGAAAATGGAATGGAAGTAATTAAAAATGGCCACAGGAGCTTAAAACGGAAATATCCTCCCCGAAAGTAAAATAAAAAGGAAATCAATGAGACAAATAAATTAAGCGTCAGAGCGGTAGATTTCATAAAAAGGGTATCGAAACCGATGATTCCCATGAAAGCAAGATATCCGCTGCCTCCACCATGTCCGACAGAGGAATATAGAAATGCAATGAACCCCAGGAAAAGAAACATATACCACTCCATGGCTTAACGTTTTCAATTTAGGCACAAATCGTCCCTGAAGATGAGAAATTCCCAATAAATGTAACAAATAATTTGTTTGGTTCCATCTAAAGAAAGACCTATTATCAGGAACAACCTCCGGCTGCACGTTTCTTTTTCGGGGCTGATGGAAGTGAAGGCAGTGCAGGGGCATTTGCTGGGTTTTGTCCTTCAGCAGGAGCTAATGATCCTCCGCCAAGGACACCGCCGGCAGCTTTCCGAAAATCATAGCGGGCGATTTCATCGTCAGTACCTGTAATGGCCGGTTTGGCCGGATTCATGATGGTTTCAGCCCAGTAATTCAATCCTCCTTTCAGGACGTAGAGATTTTTATATCCTTTCTGCCGGAGCAGCATCCACGCCTGACTTGCATTGGTAGTTCCGTTAGCATAAAGAATATTCATCTTAATATCCTGATCAAAATAGCCGGAATACTCGTCAGAGAGGACATTATCAACCGGTACATTAACTGCGCCAGGCAGATGAAACTGATCGTAATCGGCCTTGCTCCTGATATCTATCAGAACAAGTGACGGATCTTTTTTCACCAGCATATCGGCTACTGCATCAGTGGTAATGATATTGCTACCATCTTTAATTTCAGCGAGTATTTGATTGGCATCTGTCCTCGTTACAGCAACTTTATTATCCGGAATTGCAGCTATCAGAATTCCAATAGGAATATTAAAGCCTTTATCGGTCCCCATCCTGGAACTTTTGCCGCCAGATAAAACAATACCTGAATATTCCATCCGGGAAGCTTTAAGAATATGCAGATGTACTGAATGATTACCTATATAATCGAATCAGTACATCAGCATATTTATTCTGTTGGCCTTTCTATTTAATCACTTTTTGCACTCCTGCCTGATCAGCGATTTTCTGCATTTCGGTCAGAATTTTTACCTGAATATCAGAATTCCACTTAGCTGGTAAGCCGTAAACCCTCTGCGAGGATTCACCTTCATAACCACCTTCTTTGAGGATCGTTTCTGATGGGATATAGGCCATATCATCATTTGAATAGCCCATCACAAAAATGTCATTGCCAAAAAGCTTTTTAAGTTCCACATCATACTGAATTACCAGCTCACCTCCTAATACCATAATTGGAAGGTTCCCCAATTTCCATACCTCAACAGGATAAGGATAAGAGGTCATCTGTTTCCCATTCTGAAGCAGAGCCAACTGATTGGAAGCCCAATTCTTTTCCCATCCTTTGTACGTCTCGATTGCTTTTGTTAAATCTTCTTTTGTTGGCAGATTTGCAAACGTAAGTCCGATTTCAGAATAAGCAGTTGATATGGAAGGTTCGAGCTTTTTCATATCCTCGTTAAGAACTCTATCCACAGCAGCGGCCAATTCTTTTCCGTACTGTTTAGCCAGTGTGATTGTTCTGCGTGGCAACGGATTCTGATCAGCTCCTGCTCCCTGGAAAAACATAGCGTTTACTCCGGGGTGAATTTTCTCAACTTCAAGCTGCGCAAATCCAGGATAATCACCTGAAAACTTATAAATATCCAGCACAGTGGCATGGCAGGCATAACCGAAAACTACCGTTTTCAGTTTACCCCCTTTATCGGTTACCTTAAGAACCGGAACAGAGTAATCATTAGGTCCCTTTAATTCGGTGAGAGGAGTTAAGAGTTTCTCTGTGTTGTTACGCCTGTTAACCTGAAAACGCGTAATCCCGTTCTGCGCATAAACCTGGGCCGGAGCCATTGATTTGAGAGACTTGCCCGCCAGATTAATCAATTTTTCGACCAGGTTATCTGAATACTTCTTTATATCCTCTTTTTGCTGCTCATTGAAAGGATATATATCGGTCAATGCATCAGCAAGAACAGGACCTGAATGAGTATGAGAGCCATTCAGGATAATCTGGGATCTCTTTAATCCATATTTAGATTCAATCCCGTTTCTGATCCGGTCAGAGATATTTTTAGGAAATCCCAGCAGATCTGCAGTAATCAGAACTACCTTATTGCCCTTCACATCTTCCAAAGCCAGTGCTTTCGCTTTCAGATCGATCAATACACCTTCAGAAACATGATTGCGACTTCCGTAACCAGCCATCCAAAGTGGTTTCTGTGGGGTAATAACTGCCTGTGAAGTACCTGCCTTCCAGTTTTCTGTCGAAACATTCTGTGCATTAACAGAAGTCAGAACCAGGAAAATTTGAATAAAAAAAACAAAGGAGAGAATATTTCTTTTCATTACATCAAAGTTTGAGTTCAATATCCAATATATATAAATATATAAAAAAAACCGAACAGCATTATTTAAGAAGCTGCCCGGTTTAATTTCACAGTATTTTTCTTCTAAATGGATTTCAACTGATCTCTGTTTTCATAGACCTTCGTAATCGCATTAACGATGTCATCCATATCCTGCCTGGTTCCAAGCAGCGGGCCTGATGCCCAGATCATTACAACATTATCCAGAACGTAATCCACGTTTGGACAACTTAATTCAGTCTGAAATTTCTGCAATCTGCCGGGGGCATACATTTTCTGATAAACCCTTTGATTCAGAATATTTTTCGTCCAGGGCTCTTTGTGCAAGCCTTGTGAAATGTACGGACCCATCTGGATTCCTTCAGCTGCCAATGCTTTAAGGAAGGTAGCCCTTGGAATATTATTAAACTGCTCGGGATGATAAGCGGCCATATAAAGATAAAAAGCGCCGCTGTCACCGTCATATAATCGCTGCGGGGTTAAACCCGGGAAATCTTTAAGACGGGAATTTAAATACTGACCGTTTTCAGTTCTAATCCGTGCACGTTCCTTAACTCCGTCCATCTGACCCAATAGCACGGCCGCCTGGAATTCGTTCATCCTGTATTTCGGTCCGCCGACTTCCGTATGTCCGTTTCTGGCAGTACCATGATTGTGGAAGGTATAGCATTTGTCAATAAAATCGCCATCATCGCTTACGATCGCACCGCCTTCACCACTGGCCATCGTCTTACTGGATTGAAAACTGAAACAGCCAAAACCGGCTATCGTACCTGATTTCTTACCTTTGTATTCATTTAGCATAGCCTGACAGCTGTCTTCAATTACCAACAGGTTATGTTTTTTTGCAATAGCCATAATCGCATCCATATCAACTGAATTACCAGCAATATCCACTGGCATGATGGCTTTGGTGTTCTTTGTAATCTTTTTCTCAATCGATGCAGGACTGATCTGGAATGTTTCTCTGTCAACATCAGCCATGACCGGAAGTGCATTGGCACACAAAATAGAAGAAATGGTTCCCGGATCGGTTAAAGGAGAGGTAATTACTTCATCGCCTGCGCCAATTCCCGATACGCTAACAACCGTATGCAGTGATTGTGTCCCAGATCCCGTTGCCAAACAATATTTTGTTCCCAATAATTTGGCGAATTCCTTTTCAAAAGTAGGTACCGTCCCGTTGGGAGATTGTATCCTGCACCAGATTCCGCTTTCGGTGGTCTTAACCACTGAATCGACCACTTTTTGGTCACGATAAGGCCATCTGGGAAAAGGCTTGTCACTTTTTCTGACCGGCTCTCCTCCAAGGATGGCAAGTTTTTGAGGGGTTCTGATCAGACTGCCTCCGGCCATAAGAGTGCTGGAGGATGCGGCAGCTATAGAAGTTGCCGAAACTGTTGCAATGAATTTGCGTCTTGAATAATTACTTGTTTCCATTTCAATTTTTTTGGTTTAAAAGGGTATCAAAGTATGAAACTTCGGTTATTACAAATTTACTTAATAAATATGAAATAATATTGATAGGTTATTATCAGATTTATTTCTCAATCTTTCAAGTTTCATTCAACACAGAACAAAAAAAAATCCTTCCCGGGCAATTCGGAAGGATTTTCCAATAGTGAAAAATTAAAGATCTATTTCAAAAACAAAAAGAAACCGTCCATAAAATAGAATATCCCAACTACTCCAACGCCCAAGCTTATCAACCATACATATTTCTTATGGGCAAGAGCAGAAATCGAAGAGAGCAGAATCGAAATCTGCAGAAAAATCACCGCAATACCGAAAGATGAAGCATGCCGTTTTGCCCCATCGCGTAAAGCCTCGAATTCTTTTGCCTTTTTCATTATATCGGCTTTTTCGCTCTCATACTGTTGTATTTTCTTAGCATAGGAATCCATCTTAGCCTGATATTTGGCAACCAGATCAGGAACCGAATTTTTTATGAGTTCACTTTGCAGTTCAAGATTATCCTTCTGCAATTCAAAATTGTAACCTTTCATGCTCTTGGATTGATAAAAAGCCCACTGATCCGAAGCGCTGGTCTGATTCATTAAAGACTTGTTGCTGTAACCCCCGCCCTTAAAAGTGGAAAGGGTAGCACAAACCACAATAACAACAGTGGAAATTGCAAGCCAGGTTGTCCATTTCTCTTTCTTTTCTTCTGCCATAGTAAGGTGTTTAGACATTAGACTTTAGGCTGAAGGTCAGGGAAACCTGACATCTTCAGCCGTTTTTCATTTAATTATTATTTAGATGTTATTCAAATTCCAGTTTCGCAATTATTGACAATTCCCCTTCAGCCTTCAGTCTATAGCCTATAGTCAAAAGTCAAAAGCCTAATTCCTTCTCAGCCCTTTCTCCCAATTCCAGGCTGATAAAAGCGTGTCGGATAATGTTTCCCCAGCTTTCCAACCAAGTACATTATTGGCTTTGGAAGTATCGGCCCATATTTTTTCGATGTCACCTGCGCGGCGGCTAACAATTTTATAGTTGAGTTTTACCCCTGTAGCCGATTCGAAAGTTTTAATAAGCTCCAAAACCGAAGCTCCATTGCCGGTACCGATATTGAAATATTCATAAGCCTTTTGATTTTTGCTGTCAAGCAACCTCCCAATAGCAACCACATGTGCTTTGGCCAGATCGACCACGTTGATGAAGTCCCGGATACAGCTACCGTCAGGGGTGTTGTAATCATCGCCAAAGACGCTGAGCTGTTCTCTGATGCCAGCCGCGGTCTGGGTTATAAAAGGCACCAGGTTATTAGGAACTCCCCGTGGCAGTTCGCCAATCAAAGCCGAAGGATGGGCGCCAATTGGATTGAAATAGCGAAGGACAATGGCATTCATCCCCTTGGTGGCATTCACAAAATCGCGGATGATGTCTTCACTCATTGCTTTTGTATTCCCGTAAGGTGATTCAGCAGGCTTTTTAGGAGTTTCCTCTGTTACAGGAAGTTGATCTGGCTGACCATAGACCGTGCAGGAAGATGAAAATACGAAATTACCAACCTTGTATTTCTTCATGCAATCCAGCAGGTTCATCAGGGAAATCAGATTGTTGCGATAATACATCATTGGTTTTTCAACGGATTCGCCCACCGCCTTGAATGCGGCAAAATGAACGATTGCTTCAATCCCACTGTTTTTTTCAAAAAAAGCCTCCAGCCTGTTTAAATCCTGGAGGTTGAATTCCTCGAAAGCGGGCCTGATGCCGCTAATCTTTTCAATCTTATCAACCACCTCAGCCGAAGAGTTGGAAAGGTCGTCTATAATTACAACCTCATATCCGGCAGCTTGCAGTTCCACAACTGTGTGGGAACCAATGTATCCGGTTCCGCCGGTAACCAATAATTTACGTCCCATTATTCAAGTTTTTTCAGAAGATCCAAAAATACAATTAATAATATTCAAATCATGAACCTCCATAATTATCATGACCTCTCTTTTGAAACTTTCTGAAAAGTATCAGGTCCGTATTTGAACAGGATTGACTGGACAATTATTGATCTTTAACTGTACACTGGCTGTACAATTTTGGTACAGTCAGTGCACAGCAAGTGTACAGACAATGTACAGACAATATGAAGAAGATATGAGTCAATCTACGCTCATGTAAATTGAATTAGATATTTTCCGTTTTGTGAAACGTTCTTTGAACAATTAGAAATTCAGAATGGATTTATTTTCTTATCTGCTGCACAATCTAATGCAGCAAGGATGTCTTCGGTTTGTCATTCACGGTATTCCTCAATGATTTTGGCTTGTGTCATTCCAGAAGAAAGCCCTGAGAGAATATCGTATACTGTATTCCTCATCCCTATGATGCAAGGTCTTCCTCCTCTTTTCCCAGATTCAATCGTTATTATTTTTCTGAAATCTATCACCTCATATAATTGTATATAAAGATAATAAATCAAAATCAGGAAGTGAATCAAAAATGGATGCAATCTTATAAAAAGAAGACCTTAGTTCTTTTCTCTTGATTTAATCCATTGATCAAAATTGGCCATTGACTCCTGAACAGAATGGTAAGGTCCTGTTTCAGCTTCTTTTATTCCATTCAAAAATTCTTCCTGACTGAGAGAATTACCAGGTGTTACCCAACTTTGAGGGTCCTTTTTTTTCTCTTTTATTCTTAGGTTTTTCATGATTAGCTTCCTTATTTCAGTACTCCAAGATCTTTCCCCACTTTTTTGAATGCTTCAATTGCCTTATGCAGATGTTCTGTTTTGTGGGCGGCAGAGAGCTGAACACGAATACGGGCCTGGCCTTGAGGAACGACAGGATAATAAAATCCGGTGACGTAAATTCCTTCATCCAAAAGACGGGCAGCAAAATCCTGCGATAGTTTGGCATCATACAGCATCACTGCACAAATGGCGGACTGGGTTGGCTTGATGTCAAATCCTGCTTCTTTGATGCGGGTTACAAAATAGTCGGTATTGCGGTGCAAACGGTCCTGAAGCTCGGTTGTTTCGGTCATCATATCAAACATGCGGATTCCAGCTTTTACCACCATGGGAGGCAATGAATTGGAGAAAAGATAAGGCCTTGAGCGCTGACGCAGAAGCTCGATGATCTCTTTTCGGCCGGTAGTAAATCCTCCGATGGCTCCGCCAAAAGATTTGCCAAGGGTACCGGTAATGATATCGACTTCTCCCCTTAGATTAAATTTTTCGGTAACGCCGCGCCCTGTATTACCCACAACACCAGCAGAATGGCTTTCGTCAACCATTACCAGAGCATCGTATTGACGGGCTAACCGTACAATTTCATCAAGAGGTGCGACATTTCCGTCCATCGAGAAAACGCCGTCGGTGGCGACAATCCTGAAACGTGCGTCCTTAGCCTCCTGCAATTGCTTCTCAAGATCGCCCATATCAGCATTATTGTAACGGTACCGTTTTGCTTTGCAGAGCCTTACCCCATCTATAATGGAGGCATGATTGAGCGAATCGGAGATAATGGCATCCTGTTCGGATAACAGGGATTCAAACAAGCCTCCATTGGCATCAAAACAAGCAGCATATAATATGGTATCATCGGTACCGAAGAATCCGGCCACTTTTCCCTCAAGCTGTTTATGCAAATCGGTGGTCCCGCAGATAAAACGCACGGACGACATCCCGTAACCGTGAGAATCGAGGCCCTCTTTAGCCGCCTGGATCAGTTCGGGATGATTCGAAAGCCCCAGGTAATTGTTGGCACAGAAGTTTAAAACTTCTTTACCTGAGTCAAGTTTTATCACTGCATCCTGAGGAGATACAATGATTCGTTCATTTTTATAAAGCCCGGCTTCGCGGATGTTTTTCAGTTCCGAAAGAAGATGATCCTTTATTTTCCCGTACATATCAGCAGAATTGATGATTGAAGATTTTAAACCTAAAATTACAAATTTAATATAACATAGGACGATCTTTTCTCTTTACTTTATTGTTTAATTAATTTGAATTATTGATATAATTTCATATTTTCACTATGTCAATTTTCTGAATCAGGAAAACCACAGATCAATAGAAGTATCACACTAACTAATTTTATTGAATGAAAAACCTGTATCTTCAGTTGTTGGAATTTCAATCAGCCAGTCAGCCGCTTGTTTTAGCTACCGTGACCAAAACCATGGGTTCGACTCCTCAGAAGCCGGGCAGTTCAGCCCTGTTTAATATCAAGGGACTTTTATACGGAACCGTAGGCGGAGGGGTTCTTGAGGACAAAATTCAACAATCAGCTCTCCAGGCCATTACTACTAAAGAATCCGGATATTATCATTTCAATCTTGATAAAGAAATGCTTAATGGTGAAGATGCTCTGTGCGGAGGTCAGATTGAAATCCTGATTGATGCATCACCCTTTGATCACCTTTCTGTTTTTGAAGAAATTAAGCGATCACTTGACATGAAAATCCCCGGTGTGCTTGCGACTACCGTAAAACATACCGTCGGCAATAAGGTTTCCATTGAACGAAAATGGTTCACCGCAAGTACAGTGAATTCTTTTAATCAAAACGAAATTGCAGTAAAAGAGATAAAACGATTGATTCAGGACAGAGATCCTGCTCAATATTGTGAATTCAAAATGGCTGACACAGAGAGATTAATATTTCTTGAACCTATATTTCCACCTCCGCACTCGATCATCGCGGGGGCCGGACATATTGGGAAAGCTTTGTCTCATATCGGGAGACTTCTTGATTTCGAAATTACCATGATCGACGACAGGGAAGAATACGCCAATCAGGCGAACCTTCCTGATGCAGATCATATCCTGGTTGGAGATGCGGGCGAAATATTGGAGGATATGGATCTGGCTCCTGATAGTTATGTGGTGATTGTGACAAGAGGCCATAAAGATGATGCCAAAGCTTTGAGACCTTGCATTGGCTGCGAGGCAGCCTATGTTGGCATGATAGGCAGCAGAAACAAGGTTGCCCTGATGCGGGAGGAATTTATAAAGAAAGGCTGGGCCGAACCAAGGGAATGGAAAGATATACATGCTCCGATTGGATTGGATATTCAGTCGAAGAGCGTGGAGGAAATTGCAATCAGTATTGCAGCCCAACTGATACAGGTTAAGAACGTTAAAATTCCAATCCATGTCTGAGATCTGGGGAATCCTGTTAGCTGCAGGTGAATCGAAAAGGATGGGAAGGCAGAAATTGCTTCTTCCTTTCCAGGGTAAAAGCATAATTGAAAAATCGGTTGAAAATATTATCCGTTCAAAGGTTGATCATATTGTGGTCGTATTAGGTTCTCATTATGAGGAAATATTCGATCAGATCAGACATCTGCCCGTTAGATTCTGTTTTAATGAAGATTTTAAGAGAGGGATGCTCTCTTCGGTAAAATGCGGAATAAGAACATTGCCTGAAAGTTGTGATGCGGTGTTGGTTTTTCCGGGAGATCAGCCGATGATATCTCCCGACGTGATTGACCAAGTAATTGAAGCTTACAGAAATTCAGATAAGGAGATTGTTATCCCAACATTTGAGAATAGGCGCGGGCACCCCGTTTTAATAGGAAGAAAATATTTTGATGAAGTTTTAAGATTAGATGAAAGCTTAAGATTTCTGGTCTCTTTGTTTCCCGAAAGTTTTCTGGAGGTAAAGACAAACGGATATGGAATACTTCGGGATATTGATACACCGGAGGAGTATTTTATGGCTACTCACCACGGGCTGCTTACCACGGAGACACGGAGAACACGGAGAGACACGGAGATTTAAAAATAAAATAAGATCATAGAGAATTCACCTGTGGTGAAACAGAGAAAACAGAGATTTAAAAAAAGGAGGCATGGGTAAGAGGTAGTATTTTATGGCTACTCACCACGGGCTGCTTACCACGGAGACACGGAGAACACGGAGAGACACGGAGATTTAAAAATAAATAAGATCATAGAGAATTCACCTGCGGTGAAACAGAGAAACAGAGATTTAATAATAAATCTGTGATTTTCAATGATCTCTGTGTCTCCGTGGTAAATTATGTAGGTTATTAATATAAATCGCTCAGATGGAAACAGATGTCAGACCCATGATAACACAGAAATATATTCATGAGTTATCATATAAAATAATTGGATGTGCGATTGAGGTGCATAAGAATCTGGGGCCAGGACTTCTTGAATCTGTTTACGAGCAGTGCTTTATCTTCGAACTGAAAAAAATTGGGTTAGATGTAAAATCACAAATAATCATTCCCCTGCAATACAAAGGATTTAATTTAGGAGGAAGTTTGAAACTTGATTTAGTTATAAATGAAATTATTGTGGTTGGAAATAAAGCTGTTGAGGAAATTATTCCTTTACATAGAGCTCAGCTATTGTCTTATCTGAAACTTACAGGAAAACCAAAAGGTTTATTGATAAATTTTAATTGTTCAAACATTAAAGAGAACTTGGTATCGATTGTTACAGAAGAATTCGCGAAATTGCATAAAGGGTAAATTACCACGGAACCACAGAAAATATGGAGATGAAAGATGAAAAATCTCAAGTTCTCTGTGTTTTCCGTTTCACCACAGGTGAATTCTCTATGCTCTTATTTATTCTTTAAGCCTCTATGGTTCTCTGTGTTTTTGTGTCTCCGTGGTTAAATAATTTTATTTCTAACAATATGGAAGAAACGATTCGGTTTGAACTAAATGGGAAAAAAGTTGAAACACAGCTTGATCCTAAGCAGACGCTCCTGTGGGTTCTGCGATCAAAGTTCGGATTGACAGGAACTAAATATGGCTGCGGGATTGGATTCTGCGGAGCCTGTACCGTGCTGGTTGACAATGTAGCAGTCAGATCCTGTTCGACTTCAGCCGGAGAGGTGGCTGGTAAAAGGGTGGTTACCATTGAAGGCTTGGAGAAAAATGGCAAACTGCATCCTGTACAAAAGGCTTTCATGGATCATGACGCACTTCAATGCGGGTATTGTACACCTGGGATGATTATGAATGCGGTAGGATTGCTGATTAAAAACCCCAATCCGTCAGAGCAGGAAATTGTTAAAGGCATGGAAGATAATCTCTGCAGATGCGGAGCTCATGTACGTATTGTGAAAGCAGTTCAGACAGCCGCTAAAGAAATGAAAGGAGCCAGGGTATCATGAAAACAACCGGAACAGGGAATTCAGTTAAAGCTGAATCAAACAAACAATCCGGAATTGCCCGGAGAGATTTTTTCAAATATTTGGGAGCAGGGATCGTCTTTGTATTTGAAACCTTTGATCCTTATCACCTTCTTTCATTTCCTTCAGAACAAAGAAGAGAATTACCCTCGGATTTCAACGCATTTTTATGGATAAGCGAGGATGGCACGGTCAGCCTTTATACGGGGAAAATAGAAATGGGACAAGGGATCATAACTTCTCTTGCCCAGGAAATGGCTGAGGAAATGGATTTGGAGGTATCCAAAATTAAGATGGTAATGGGGGATACCGATTTATGTCCATGGGATATGGGAACATTCGGTTCAATGACGACCCGCATCTTTGGGCCTTCCATGAGAGCGGCCGCCGCCGAGGCAAGAGCCGTACTGCTTCAACTGGGGTCAGAACGATTAAATGTTCCGGTTTCGGGTTTGGAAATCAGAAACGGGGTTATATCTGATAAATCAGATAACACGAAAAAGGTCAGCTATAGTGAACTGGCCAAAGGGAAGAAGATTGAGAAACATCTTGACATCAAACCAAAAGTAAAAGATTACTCTGACTTTAAGGTAATTGGGAAACCGCTTCAAAGACAGGATGCAAAATTAAAGGTTACGGGTCAGGCAAAATATGCCGGTGATATGTTATTCCCCGATACCTTGTTTGCAAGAGTTTTAAGACCACCGTCACATGGAGCGAAACTTGTGTCGGCCGATACCTCAGAAGCAGAAAAGATGAATGGAATTAAGGTAGTTAAGGAAGGGGATTTCATTGCTGTATTACACAAAGACCGTGATATCGCAGATCAGGCTATCGTGAAGGTAAAAGCTGAGTATTCATTTGATGAAATGGATGTAAACGATAAAACAATTTTTCAGCATCTATTAAAAACAGGCGCTGCAGGAAATCAGATTGCCGGTACAGGAGACCTCTCAAAAGGCAGAGAAATGTCTGAAACTATAGTAGAATCAGAATTCTATAATAGTTATGTTGCCCATGCCCCAATTGAACCTCATACTGCAACAGCCAAAATGGAGAAAGGGAAAATGACTATCTGGTCTTCCACGCAGAGACCTTTCGCGACACAGGAAACAATTTCCAAAGAACTTAATATCCCAATTGATAAAGTTCGTGTAATTACGCCTTTTGTGGGTGGCGGATTCGGGGGCAAATCAGCCGGACTGCAAGCTTCTGAAGCTGTAAGACTTACAAAATTGACAGGAAAACCCATCACTGTAGCATGGACCAGAGAAGAGGAGTTTTTCTACGATACCTTCAGACCGGCTGCGGTAGTGAAGATCACTTCCGGAATGAGTAAACCGGGAAAGATCAGTTTGTGGGATTATCATACATATTATGCGGGCAGCCGAGGATCGGACACCCTTTATGATGTTCCCAATTCTTTTACTTTTTCCCATGGGGGAGGCTCAGGCGAGGAGGCACATCCCTTCGCTACCGGTCCCTGGCGGGCACCGGGAAATAATACCAACACGTTTGCAAGAGAATCCCAGATTAATATTATGGCCGCTAAAGCAGGGATCGATCCTTTGGAGTTCAGACTCAAAAATCTGAAAGACGAGCGGATGATTGGCGTATTGGAGGCTGTTGCCGATCTGTTTGGTTATACTCCCGGTAAAAATCCAAGCGGACGTGGTTATGGGATCGCCTGTGGGACTGATGTAGGAACTTATGTAGCCCACATGGCAGAGGTAAAAGTTGATAAAACAACCGGGCATGTACAGGTTATCCGAGTAGCCTGTGCCCAGGATATGGGACTTTGCGTCAATCCGGAGGGATCCGTAATTCAAATGGAGGGATGCATCACAATGGGACTTGGTTATTGTTTAACGGAAGAAATACAATTCCAGGGAGGAAAGATTGCAAACCGGAATTTTGACAGTTATGAATTGCCGCGATTCTCATGGGTTCCAAAGATAACGACAAAGATTCTTGACAAAAAAGATCAGCCAGCCCATGGAGGAGGTGAACCAGCTATCATTTGTATGGGGGGACTGATAGCCAATGCAATCTTTGACGCTACCGGAGCGAGACTCTATCAATTGCCGATGACTCCGGAAAGGATACTGAATGCAATAAAAAAGGATAGGGTAATCTTCTAAAATAAAAAAAGGGCACAGTAGAAATTATCCTGCACCTTCACTTTAGAACCGCACGAATCTGATTGGAATCAATTAAATTTCAGATTCTTCAAAAATAGATCGTTATTTTTTTTAGCCCAATCTGTTAATAGCTTTCTGCATTTATTCAGTTCGGATTTATATTTGGCGTCTCCTGCCAGATTGACCATTTCACCAGGATCATTCTGAAGATCATATAAGGTTTCACGTTGATTCCCTTCATTATAGATCCAGTATTTGAATCTTTCGTTCCTCAACATACGTCCTTCAGGAACAGGCTTTCTTCCATTAATGGGTTCTCCCTGTTCCATTTTATCAGATACAATGACATACTTTCGGCCATTGGAGGAGGCTTGATTTGTGATAAATGGTTTAAGGCTAATGCCTCTTGTTTGTTTGGGAACCTGAATGCCGGCCAAATCGCATAGTGTTGGGATCAGATCAATACCTGTCTGTATAAGATTATCCGATTTCTTTGCCTTAAGTCCAGTATAACTAATGATGAAGGGCACCTTTACAGATTCTTCGTAGAACACGGTTTTCTGATTCCAGAGGTGTGCTCCCTGACAGTCGCCATGATCACTCATGAAAACAATAATCGTATTTTCAATGAGCCCTGATTCCTTCACATGAGTTAATAGCTTTCCAATTTCACCGTCTACCTTCTCGATCAGCCGGTAATAGGCCCAGATGTACTGCCGCCATTTACCATCAGAAAATCCGGAAACGGGAAATGTTTTGCTGGCCTGAAATGATGTTCTCATGAGCTGCATAATATCTGTTTCATTTTTTGAAGGCAGATGATTTTGCTTTAGCGGAGGACAGTTTTCCGGAGGGGGTGGAGTTCCGATCGCTCCGATAGGAAGTTTCTGTCCTCTTGCCCATTCACAGATATTATGAGGGTTGACAAATGAGACAACAGCTAAAAAGGGGGTGCTGCGCTTTGCTTTCAAAAACTGTATGGCGGCTTCCGGAAGAAGTGAATCAACACCATCATTTTTAACTTGTGACATGCTCATGAAACCATGGGATTCAGGATTTTTATTATCATACGGCAAATGCCACTTGCCAAAATATCCTGTAGAATATCCTGCATTTTTGAAAATGGTACCCATTGTTGGGAATTCGGCAGGATCCAAATTTCCATTGGCATTGGTTTGTATGCCTAACTCGTGAGGATACCGACCGGTAAAGATAGAACTCCTTGATGGGATGGATAATGGATTGGCACAATATGCATTTGTAAAGGTCACTCCATGTTCAGCCAGGTAATCCATGTTAGGAGTATTGAGAAACTGATGCCCTATATTCGATCCAATAGATTCAGCTGACTGCTGATCCGTCATAATGATCAGGATGTTTGGTTTTTCAGGGAATTTTTGGGAATATATTACACCGGGAATTAAGAATGAAACGAGAGTAAAGCACAACCGGCCATTTTTATATTGGAGTATCATTGCTTAGGTATAAAGGTTAAAACATTAAAGTATTCCTACAACAACAAAAATAATTTAAAATATTGAATACCTGATTATTTATAAATAGCGGTCCTTAAATGTTTGCCAATTGATTTTATTTAAATAATTACAGCCCTAAAATATTTTGGTTAAATTTGCCTGACCATTTCAGGTTAATACGTAACATAACAATTTGATTCAGTAAGATGGCCCGAAGCAAAGATGATAAATCAAGCGGCTCTTCCCCAAGAAAACCGGACTAGGCGGCCGTATCGGAAACCTTAGCAAATGGGAGCGTGTAGGTGGGATTCTCGCTATCCTACTGTTTTTCTTTTCTATATATCTGCTTATATCTTTTGTCTCGTTTCTATTTTCAGGGGGCGCTGATCAAAGCCTCCTTGAAGCCTCCACCAGAGAAGCCATGACGGATGAAAAGGTCAAATTTGTCAATGCGGGCGGAAGATTTGGCGCTATTTTATCCAATCTGTTAATCAACAAAGCATTTGGTATTGCATCCCTTGGCATTGTTTATCTGCTGATGATTATCTCTTTAAAACTGGCAAAAATCGGCAAGGTTTCTTTTAGCCGTAATTTTGGATACAGTCTGTTTCTGATTGTATGGATTTCAATTTCCTGCGGATATTTTTTATCGTCGTTTTATGAGAAATCGTTTATTCTTCCCGGGGGAACATATGGATTCTTTATCAGCAGACTTTTAAATTCCACCATCGGAAAGATGGGAACTTTTTTCCTGATATTAGGTTCAATGCTGACTTGTATAATTATTGCATTTGAATCTGCCTGGCCAATTTTAAAAAAATGGATCACGTACCGTCGCGAAAAAGCAGCTCAAAAAAAACTGCTTCAAAAAGAAGAAGGAGCATTCTATTCGGAAGAAGACACATTCAACATACCTGCAGCTCCTGTAATTCCTGTTGATGAAAAAGCTTTTGCCAAAGTAGCTGAAGGTAATAATGTTGAAATAGTTTACGCCGGGAACGATGGTTATGATAATCTTGAACTGGAACGTGAGGAACCCCATCGTGAAGAAGAACAATTTGCATACAATGCACCTAAACCCATAAAGGAGGTCAGAACTTTAGAATCAAATGAAGATGATGATTTGCTTGATGAAGTGGACGGAGAGCTTGAAAATTATGATCCTACTCTTGAACTGTCACGGTATAAGTTCCCCCCGCTTGACCTGCTTGAGGAACGCTCAACTGGCAACCCTCAGGTGTCTGATGATGAGTTGATTGCCAACAAGAACAAGATTCTTCAGACACTTAAGAATTACAACATCGATATCGTAAAAATAAAAGCCACAACCGGTCCGACTATCACCCTTTATGAAATTGTGCCTGCTCCCGGGGTTAGGATTTCCAAAATAAAGAACCTTGAGGATGACATCGCTTTAAGCCTTGCAGCATTGGGAATTCGTATCATAGCTCCCATCCCGGGAAAGGGGACTGTAGGTATTGAGGTGCCGAACAGTAAACCTGAGATTGTTTCGATGCGTTCGCTGATTTGCTCAAAAGCTTTCCAGGAAACGGATTACGAGCTGCCCCTGGCCCTGGGTAAGACAATCTCTAATGAAACATTTGTTGTCGATCTAACCAAAATGCCGCATATTCTTGTCGCCGGAGCAACAGGGCAAGGTAAATCGGTCGGTCTGAATGCAATTATTTCATCCCTGCTTTACAAGAAACATCCTTCACAACTTAAATTTGTTTTTGTAGACCCGAAGAAAGTTGAGCTAAATCTTTACTCTGTTATTGAGAAACATTTCCTTGCCAAAATGCCCGGTGATGATGATCCAATTATCACAGATGTTCAACGTGTTAAGAACACCCTCAGCTCATTGAATATCGAAATGGACAACCGATACGACTTACTCAAAAAGGCTCATGCCAGAAATATTAAAGAGTACAATGAGAAATTTATCTCACGTAGATTAAATCCGGAGAAAGGCCATCGATATCAGCCTTATATAGTAGTCGTTATTGATGAGTTTGCGGATCTGATCATGACGGCCGGGAAAGAAATCGAACTTCCTATTGCCAGGATTGCCCAGCTTGCGAGAGCCGTTGGCATTCACATGGTAATAGCAACCCAGAGACCCTCCATTAATATTATAACGGGAGTTATTAAAGCTAACTTCCCGGCAAGAATTGCTTTCCGGGTGGCCTCTATGATGGACTCCAGAACTATTCTCGATACCCCGGGAGCCAATCAGCTGATAGGGAAAGGAGATATGCTGGTTTCTACAGGTAATAACCTGACCCGCGTTCAATGTGCTTTTGTTGACACTCCTGAAGTTGAGGCTATTGCCCACTTTATCAGCGATCAGCCGGGCTTTCCGACCGCTTTCCTTTTACCTGAGTGTTATGAGGAAGGTTCAGAGGATTCTGGATCTGTTGATCTGAAAAACAGGGACGAACTTTTTGATGATGCCGCCCGAATTGTAGTAATGAATCAGTTTGGTTCCACTTCGTCAATTCAAAGAAAATTTTCCATTGGATATAATCGTGCCGGACGTATAATGGATCAACTGGAAGCAGCAGGAATAGTGGGTCCAAATGAAGGAAGCAAGGCAAGGCAGGTTTTATTGCAGGATGAATACGCTTTGGAACAATTATTGAATAGTTTTAATTGAATCGATGAGCCTTTACAGCAGGATCTCGAATTAAAAAATATTTATAAAGATTTAATTTAAAAAGTTACATGAAAAGATTACTCTTAATTAGTTCATTATTGCTCATTACCGGTTTAAGTATGGGGGCCCAGGATCCAAAAGCAAAAGAAATCCTGGACAAAGTATCCCAGATTAACAAAAATTACAAGACTATTCAGATTGATTTCACTTTCACCTTAAATAATCCTAAAACAAAAGCGTCCGAAACGAACAACGGATGGGTAGCCTTAAAAGGGAAAAGTTACCGTTTGCACATGCCGGCTCTTGGAATGGATGTTTATTCAGATGGCAAAACCACCTGGAGTTATCTTACTGAATCAAATGAAGTAAATGTTACCGAGGCTGATCCCGAAAGCGATGCAGCACTCAATCCAGCCAATCTTTTTACCATTTACGAAAAGGGATTCAGAAATACATATGTCGGTGAAGAAAGCGTTACTGGAAAAGCCGTTTACGTGATTGATCTTGCTCCCGAAACTAAAAAAGAATACACGAAAGTAAGATTGTACATCGATAAAACCAAGTACGAAATTGTTAAAGCGATTTCCTACAACAAGGATGGTAATACCTATACACTGGCATTAAAAAACATGAAGACCAATCAAATTCTGGCCGACGATTTCTTCAAATTTAATCCTGCCAAATTTCCCAAAGTCCAGGTCAATGATATGCGTTAAATTTTTAAAGCTCCGGAAGAAAACTCTCTACACCCAGTCGATAGGAATTTAGTCCGAATCCCATGATCGTTCCCCTGCAAACAGGACCAATAACCGATTGATGCCGGAAATTCTCCCGTGTTAGGATGTTCGATATATGCACTTCAATTACAGGTGTGGAAATAGCTGATATTGCATCTCTTATAGCTATCGAAGTATGGGTATAAGCACCAGCATTCAAAATGATACCATCGGCTGAAAATCCGACTTTATGAAGGTAATTAACAATTTCACCTTCAACATTTGATTGGAAATATTCAAATTCAATTTCCTTGTAAAAAGAATTTATCTTTTCATAATAATTTGCAAATGAGTAGTTTCCATAAATGCTCTTTTCCCTGATTCCCAACAAATTCAAATTGGGTCCATTTAAAATAATTATTTTCATTTAAATAAAATAATTTGTATATTTATCATGTGCAATTTGCAAAAATTTGAGTAATTATTTTCGATAATTTTTGTATATTTTTTGATTTCAAAATAAATATTTATACCAAAATAAAACCAAAAAGATGAATTGGGCAGAAGCAAAAAAAGGATATGAAACTTTCCTGAGACTTGAGAAATCACTTTCTCAGAATTCGGTCAGTGCATATGCCAATGACATTAACAAACTTATCTCGTTTATTGACGAACATTTTCCCACCCTTACCCCGGAGACTGTCAAATTAGCCCAACTGAGGAAATTTGTCGAATGGATGAACCAGAGAGGGATAAGCCCCAGAACTCAGGCTAGGACCATTTCAGGAATAAAGTCCTTCTATAAGTTTCTCTTAATAGAAGAGGCCGTAGAAAATGATCCCACTACTCTTCTGGAATCTCCACGGATAGGTAGAAAGCTACCGGAAATTCTTACCGATGATGAGATAAACAAACTTATTGATGCCATTGATGATTCCAAACCTGAAGGAATCAGGAACAAAGCGATCCTTGAAACTCTATACAGCTGTGGGCTGAGAGTTTCCGAATTAGTCGATTTAAGATTATCCAATCTTCATTTCGAACAAGAATTTTTGAAAATCGGAGGGAAAGGGGAAAAAGAAAGATTAGTCCCCATCAGCAAAAGGGCTATTGAGGATATTAAAAAATACCTTGTGGTCTCAAGGAAAAAACTTAATATCGAAAAAGGAAACGAAAATATCGTTTTCCTTAACAGAAGAGGGAAAAAGCTGAGCAGAGTGATGATATTTACAATTATCAAAAATCTGGCCGATAAGATCAAATTAAATAAGAATATAAGTCCCCACACATTCCGTCATTCCTTCGCCTCTGCTCTTGTACAGGGTGGAGCCGATCTGAGAACAGTACAGGAAATGCTGGGGCATGAATCCATCCTGACCACGGAGATTTATACACATCTTGATAAAGAATACCTGAAGGATACAGTTAACAAGTATCATCCCAGATCGTGATATTTTTTGAATTCATTTAATAGGAGGGTCTTTTTAAGAGACCCTCTTTTTTTTATTGAATATTAAGTAATACTTAATTTTTTGATACTAAAGAATTATATTTGCTTAAAAAATTTACTTTTGCCGACACAAGTATAAAAATGAACCGACTCGGAGAAAGAATAAAGAAGAAAAGGGAAATGCTTAAAATGCCATTAAGTGATCTTTCCAGAAAAGTTGGGGTGAGTGCCAGCGCTCTATCTCAGATTGAGAATTCCAAGGCTTTCCCCTCTATTGTTACATTAAAAAGCATAGCGACCAGCCTGTATACTACTGTTGGTGAATTAATTGGCGAAAATGAACTTCTCACAAAAAATCCTCTCATCAAAGCAGATGATATTAAATTTGTGAAAGTTAACTCGAGCGGCACCAGTCTTTTTCTACTCTCCCATCATGAGAACAGCAAACAGATGGAACCCTATATCCTGAAGTTTGTCGAAAATTCAGATTCTTCGAATATCATGCAAATTCATCCGGGACAGGAATTTATTCACGTACTTGAAGGCAAACTGATGATTTCAATTGAGAATTCTCAATATATTCTCGAGAAAGGCGATAATGTCTATTTTAACTCCAACACCACTCATAGTCTGAAAAATATTCATTCTTCCTCAGCAAGAGTTCTCTGGATTGTAACGCCTCCAAATATATAGCTTATATACATACCTGCATATGATAAAATGCTATATAAAATCAATGTTAAGTTTTAAATCGAAAGCAAGTGAAAATTTCAGATTTAAATTTATAATAAATAATTTTGTAATTAAGCAAACTTTAAATTAATTAAACTACACTTAAAGGTGGATCCACAAGCAACACAATTGAACGAAAGAATCCGGCAGCAGAATCCAAGTGCGCTGGAACTACTTTCCGAAAAGGGTAAAAACATCTTTTTCCCTAAATTGGGAATTCTTTCACAATCAGCTCAGGCTAAAGGAAAAAAAATCAATGCTACGATAGGCGAAGCCATTGAAGACGACGGATCATCGATGCATCTCTCGGGCTTTGATGACTTAATTAATATGCCCTTAGCCTCTGTTTACCCGTATGCACCAAGTTTTGGTAAACCTGATTTACGCCAGGCTTGGAAAAACAATATTATTCTTAAAAATCCTTCTCTCGGCAATACGCTTTTCAGTACCCCAATAGCAACCAACGGGTTAACACATGGAATCAGCATGGCCGGGTACATGTTTGTGGATAAAGGAGACACCGTGGTAATTCCTGACTTGTTTTGGGAAAACTACTCCCTGATCTTTGAAAATGCTTATCATGGGAAAGTAGAGACATTTCCTCTGTTTAAGAATAATCGTTTCAATACAGAAGGATTTGAAGATAAATTAAATTCTATCGAGAATAAAATAATAATGCTTCTGAATTTTCCCAACAATCCTACGGGATATACTCCACTGACGGAAGAGATAGATGCAATTGTTAATGTAATCACTGAACAAGCGGAGAAGGGTAAAAAAGTCGTAGTTCTTATTGATGATGCATATTTTGGTCTTGTATACGAAGAGAACGTCTTTAAAGAATCCATTTTTACCAGGTTAGCCTCTGCCAATGAAAATATTCTGGCTGTCAAACTTGATGGACCGACCAAAGAAGATTACGTATGGGGGTTCCGCGTTGGATTCATCTCTTACGGAGTTAAAAACGGCACCGCTGAATTATATGAAGCATTAGAGAATAAAACAGCCGGAGCCATTCGTGGTAATATTTCCAATATCAGCAATCTTACCCAATCTTTATTGCAAAGAGTTTACTCTTCAGAAAATTACAACCAGGATAAAATAAATAAATACAATACGCTGAAAGGTCGCTATCAACAAATCAGGGAAACGCTTTCCGATGGGAAATACAGCCAATACTTTGAAGCGCTGCCTTTCAATTCCGGTTACTTCATGTGTATCCAGGTAAAAAATGGTCTGAATGCAGAGGAAATCAGGAAAATTCTTCTGGAGAAATACGACACAGGCGTTATCGTCTTTGGAGACCTCATCAGACTGGCATTTTCAGCAGTGCCTCAATCGAAGATCGCTCAACTGATTGAAAATATTTACCTGGCATGTAAAGATTACAGTTCAAGATAAAATCACGATCTTAATATAGAATCTATTAATTCAAATTTTCATTTTAATGACAAACAATCAGAAATTAATTAATTGGGTAAAAGAATGGGCTGAAATATGTCAACCCGAAAAAGTTTATTGGTGTAATGGTTCTGAAGAAGAAAATAATACCCTGCTGGCTGAAATGGTTGCCAGCGGAATGGCAGTAAAACTGGATGATAAAAAACGTCCGGGAAGTTATTATTTTCAGTCCGATCCAAGCGATGTGGCTCGTGTTGAAAACAGAACATTTATCTGCTCAAGCAAAAAAGAGGATGCAGGTCCTACCAACAACTGGGCAGATCCGAAAGAAATGAAGGCAACCCTTCTGAAGTTTTATACAGGCTGTATGAAGGGCCGTACCATGTACGTGATACCTTTCAGTATGGGTCCTCTTGGTTCCAATATTGCTCATATCGGAGTTCAGCTTACTGACTCTCCCTATGTAGTTGTCAACATGAGAATCATGACAAGAATGGGCAAGGCTGTTCTTGACGTGTTAGGAAACGGCGAATTTGTTCCTTGCATTCACTCTATCGGCGCTCCTCTTCAACCAGGACAAAAAGATTCAAAGTGGCCTTGTGCTCCTATTGAAGATAAATACATCTCTCATTTCCCTGAGACCAATGAAATCTGGTCATATGGCAGCGGTTACGGCGGTAATGCACTTCTTGGAAAGAAATGTTTTGCTTTGCGTATTGCCACCAGCATGGCAAAAAGAGAAGGATGGCTTGCTGAGCATATGCTGATCATGGGAATTACCAATCCTGAGGGAGAAAAGAAATACATAGCAGCTGCTTTTCCAAGTGCATGCGGTAAAACCAATCTGGCCATGCTTATTCCTACCATTCCGGGATGGAAAGTTGAAACAGTTGGTGACGATATCGCCTGGATGAAATTCGGGAAAGACGGCCGTCTGTATGCCATCAACCCCGAAGCAGGTTTCTTTGGTGTAGCCCCTTATACTTCCATGGAAACGAATCCAAATGCAATGCTTTCTGCAAGAGCTAATACCATATTCACCAATACCGCCTTAACTCCCGATGGTGACATCTGGTGGGAAGGTATAGGTTACGATGCTCCGGAAGGAACCATTACCTGGACCAACGAAAAGTATGACAAAGCAAGCGGCAAACCTGCTGCTCACCCAAATGCACGTTTTACAGCTCCTGCCTACCAATGTCCTGCAATTGACAAAGACTGGGAAAATCCTGCAGGTGTACCAATTTCTGCAATTCTTTTCGGAGGCCGCCGTCCAGGTACTGTTCCGTTGGTTTACCAATCATTCGACTGGAATCACGGCGTGTTCATGGGCTCTATCGTTGGTTCTGAAGTTACAGCTGCAGCTATCGGTTTAAAAGCAGGCGTACGCCGCGATCCATTCGCAATGCTTCCATTCTGCGGTTACAACATGGGTGACTATTTCGCACATTGGATCAAGATTGGTGAAAGCGCACAAGATAAAACCAAATTGCCAAAGATCTTCAATGTAAACTGGTTCCGCAAGAGCGCTGAAGGTAAATTCCTGTGGCCGGGTTATGGCGATAACATCCGTGTTCTGCAATGGATCTTCGAACGCGTATCTGGCAAAGCTGCTGCAAATGAAACCCCAATAGGGTTTGTTCCAAAAGCAGATTCCATCAATACAGTTGGTCTCAACGGCGTAGCGGAAAATATTCCGGAACTTATTTCTGTTGATAAAGATAAATGGGCTGATGAACTTGAACTGGTTAAAGAACAATATGCTACTTTCGGTGAACATCTACCAAAAGAACTCAGCAACCAGGTCAAAGCCATTGAAGACAGATTTGCAAAACAGAAATAAACGATAAATCAAAATAGTCTATTGAAAACCGCTCCCGAAAGGGAAGCGGTTTTTTTACGAGGATTATGTTATGAAATTTCATGTTGCCGGCAAAATATTGCGGTTCATTTCGATTTAGCAGTATATTTGCACCCTATACAATGATTTTAATGAAAAGAAACAGATTCTTAAATAAAGGATATGAAATCAGTGAATACCTTGTTTTAATATACAGGTTTTTCATCATTCTGTTTTTCTTTTCACTCACCAGAGTGATCTTTTACCTCCTTAACACTGGGCTGTTTCCTCAGGTAAATTTTCATTCATTTCTCAGGATAATGAGGGGTGGAGTCATGTTCGACGTAAGTGCATTACTTTATATCAACATCCTTTTCTTTATCCTTAGCTTAATTCCTTTTTCCTTTAAATTTGAAAACTGGTATCAGAAAAGTTTGAAATGGCTTTTCCTTGCTACCAATGGATTCGCCCTTGCCTTAAACTGCGTTGATATAATTTATTATCGTTTTGTTCTGAAAAGAACTACGGCCAATATATTCAACCTGTTGGATCAGATCAATAATAAAAGCTCATTGACAAAGAGCGTGCTTTTTGATTTCTGGTACATGGTGGTGATCTGGATCATCCTGTTGTTTGTGCTCGCCAGGAGTTATAACCTGTTTAAACCACGAAAGCAGAGGATTTACAAACCATGGATTTATAGTTTACAATCGATCATGGCGCTTTTGGTTGTTGCTATCCTGACCGTAATTGGGATAAGGGGAGGATATATGCCAAGTACCAGGCCGATTAATATGAATAACGCCGGGAAGTATGTCAATTCTCCGGAGGAGATGTCCATCGTTCAGAATACGCCTTTCTGTATCATCAGGACCCTTGGAAAGAAGAGCTTTGTGATCAAGAATTATTTTCCTGAACCTGAGTTGGAAAACATCTATTCACCTTTGATCATTCCAAAGGATACGGCGGTAATGAAGAAAGACAACGTAGTGGTTATCATTCTCGAGAGTTTCAGCCGTGAGTTCGTTGGCTCATTGAATAAAAATCTGAACAACGGAACTTATAAGGGCTATACTCCTTTTCTTGATTCGCTGATCTCCCAAAGCCTTGTTTTTCCGAATGCTTTTGCTAACGGAAGAAAATCAATCGATGCAATTCCTTCTGTTACAGCAAGTATTCCAGCGCTTGTATTACCTTATGTACTTTCCGAAAGATCGGGAAACCGCATCAACAGCTTAGCCAGTTTACTCTCTGAAAAAGGTTATGAAACAGCTTTTTTCCATAGTGCACCCAATGGATCGATGGGATTTGACGCTTTTACCAAAATTGCAGGATTTAAGTCCTATTTTGGAAAGAATGAATACGGAAAGGAGGATGGTTTCGACGGGGTCTGGGGTATCTGGGACGAGCCCTTTTTCCAGTATTTTGCCAACGAAATGAACAAGATGACCCCCCCCTTTTTTACCACCCTGTTTTCCGTCTCTTCGCATCATCCCTTCAAGGTTCCTGAACAGTATGTGGCCAAATTCCCTGAAGAGCGTATCCCGCTTCAGAAATGCATCCGATATACAGATTATTCACTGAAGGAGTTTTTCGATAAGGCCAAAAAAATGCCCTGGTTCAACAATACACTTTTCGTGATCACGGCCGACCACTGTTCAGAATCTGATTTCAGGGAATATAAAACCCTCGTAAACGATTTTGCTATCCCTCTTATCTTCTATAAACCCGACGGGAGCTTAAAAGGAGAAGATCATTCCATTGCCGAACAGATTGATATTATGCCCAGCGTCTTGGGATACCTGAATTATCCGGGGCCCTATGTTGCATTCGGCAACAATCTCTTTGATAAAAATTCCAAAAGATTTGCCATTAATTATATAGAAGAAACTTATCAGTTCCTCACGGGTGATTACGCCATGTATTTCAACGATGATAAATTCACAGCAATCTACGACTGGGTCAAGGATCCTTATGAAACGAACAACCTTCTTGACAGGATTGATCTTGCCTCACAAGAAAAACTATACAAGGCAGTAGTCCAGCAATACAATAACCGTATGGTTGAAAACAGATTAACAGTCCCTTCCGAAAGCTCTGTTGTTTCTCAAACCAAGCGGCAATAATCTGATTTTTGAATTTTCCCTGAAGGTCATCAGGTACTTTTTCCCGGTATCTTTCGTCGGAGTTTGTTCGTAGTTTAAAGTCCGGACCAAACATAGCTTAGACATAAGGAATCCAATGGGAAGTAGCATTTTATCCCGAGGAGGATCTTAAATTAATTCAGAGTGACACAGGAATCTTTTATAGCTTTGGATCATCGATTTCACCTTTGAGATTCCTTTGCAGGCATATTTTGGTTTGCTCCAAAGGCATTTTCTGACCAAGGAGGAACATCAGTTTGGTGATTGCAGCTTCGGTGGTAATCTCATTTCCACTTACAACACCCGCCTTTGCCAACTCCGCGCTGGTTTCATAAAAGCCCATCTGCACACGGCCTCCCGGACACTGGCTTACATTTAAAAGAATCTTGCCTGCTTGTGAGGCCGCTCTGATGGAGTCGAGCAACCAAGGGAAAGTGGGCATATTACCCGAGCCGAAAGATTCAAGAATGATACCTCTTAAACCAGGTAGATTTAATAATGATTCAAAATAGTACCGGTTTAATCCCGGATAGAGTTTCAGGATCATTACATTGTCATCAAGCGCTGTATTGATGTTGAATTGGCCGGGATTCTTCTGATAATAGATTTTGTCAAAATTGTATGTGATATCAACCCCGGCAACAGCCAGAGGAGGATAGTGATGCGACATAAAAGCGCTGAACAGCTGGGAATCCTGCTTTGTTGAACGATTACCCCGAAAAAGATTGGAACTGAAATAAATGCACACTTCCGGAACCAGTGCCTTACCATCTTTTTTTGCAGCCGCAATCTGAACGGCCGTGATCAGGTTTTCCTTGCCGTCAGTCCTCAGAACCCCGATTGGGAGCTGCGAACCGGTCATGATGACCGGCTTTTCGAGTTTTTCCAGCATGTAACTCAAGGCGGATGCGGTATAAGCCATCGTATCAGTACCATGAAGAATGACGAATCCATCGTAGGCGTAATAATTTACATGGATTGTTTGTGCCAGTTGAATCCATATCGAGGGAGTCATGTTGGAAGAATCGATGGGGGGATTAAAGGCAATGGAATCGATCTGATATCCCAGCTTGTTTAATTCAGGAATTTCATCCTGTATGAATTCAAACTTCATCGGAGACAGCGTCCTGGTCTTGGGATCTTCGCGCATTCCGATTGTCCCGCCAGTATAAATGATCAGTATGGAGGATCTTTCAGCCGGCATTTTATTTATAATTACGCTTTTGGCGAAATGATTATAAATATAATAATTTTACCGGAAAATCAAGTTTAAAATCCAAATAAATCGCGGGCATTTTGGGAAGTAACTCTTGCAACCTGGTCAATACTGGTTCGTTGCAGATCAGCCACTTTAGAGGCAATGTATGTAATGTAGGCGCTTTCATTGCGCTTTCCGCGAAAGGGAACAGGTGAAAGCCATGGAGAATCGGTTTCGAGAATGATTTGTTTGAGAGGAATTTCAGGGACTACCAAATCGAGTCCTGAATTTTTAAAGGTTACGATACCACCCAATCCAATTTTAAAACCAAGTTCGATGATTTCTACTGCCTGCCCCATAGTACCGCTGAAACAGTGAAAAACTCCTTTTAAAAGAGGGCTTTTATGACGATAAAGGACTTCCATTACCTCATTGTATGACTCCCGGACATGGATCACTACCGGGAGCTGAAACTTTATGGCCCATTCAACCTGTGTCTCAAAAGCTTCAATCTGTTCTGCAAGGAAGGTTTTATCCCAGTACAAATCAATCCCGATCTCGCCTATCCCATAGAATTTTCTCTTGTTAAGCCAGTAATCGATAATCTTCAATTCTTCCCTGAAGTCTTCCTTTACAGAGGTCGGATGAAGACCGATCAACGGAACAAAATATTCAGGATTGGAATCGGTCAGGTTTAATAAAGATCTTATAGAGGAGCTATCAATATTAGGAATTACGATTCTTTCGATGCCTGCATTTTTTGCACGTTCAATTACTTCAGTTCTGTCTGAACTGAACTCCTGGGTATAAATATGGGAATGAGTATCAATAAACATTCTCGACAATTTGTTACAAAATTACATTTTACATTATTTCTTATTGATTAAGCAAATGTTATATCTATATCATTAAATAAAAAAGGGACTGAATGAAGTCCCTTTTTTAGAAATCCTATTAAATTCCTGTTCTCAGACAAGACCTTGTGAAAGCATGGCATCGGCAACTTTTACGAAACCTCCCACATTGGCACCTTTTACATAATTGGTATAATTTCCCTGAACTCCGAATTTCTTACAGGTCTGGTGAATTTCCTGCATGATCAGGTGAAGCCGTTTATCAACCTCTTCACTGGTCCAGTTGTAGCGCATACTATTCTGCGACATTTCAAGACCTGAGACAGAAACTCCTCCTGCATTTACAGCTTTTCCCGGCGCAAAAGAAAATTTATTTTCAACAAAGTAATTAACGGCTTCCGAGGTACAACCCATGTTTGAGACCTCGGCGACGAGGAAACAACCGTTTTTCATCAGATTAATGGCATCCTGCTTATCAAGTTCGTTCTGTGTAGCGCAAGGGAGTGCAATGTCAACAGGCTGAAGCCAAGGTTTCTGATCAGGGAAGAATTCAACTCCAAACTTTTCAGCATAGGGTGAAACTATATCGTTGTTGCTCTCACGCAGTTCAAGCATATAATCGATTTTTTCGCCGCTTATCCCATCCGGATCATAGATATAACCATCAGGCCCTGAGATCGTAACGACCTTCCCGCCTAACTGATTGATTTTGCTGACGGCACCCCAGGCGACGTTACCAAATCCTGAAACCGCAAATGTTTTCCCTTCAAGGGTTTTATTCATATCACTAAGCATGTGCTGAACGAAATAAACAGCGCCATAACCGGTGGCTTCCGGACGCATCCGTGAGCCTCCCCAGCCAAGACCTTTTCCGGTAAGTACACCGGTAAACTCATTGCGGATCCGTTTGTACTGGCCAAAAAGGTAACCGATTTCACGGCCGCCCACTCCAATATCACCGGCAGGGACATCGGTATCGGGGCCGATATGTCTGCTGAGCTCGGTCATGAAGGATTGACAGAAATGCATAATTTCATTATCGCTTTTCCCTTTTGGACTAAAATCTGAACCGCCTTTGCCTCCACCCATCGGAAGAGTGGTAAGACTATTTTTAAATGTTTGTTCGAACCCAAGAAATTTTAAAATACTCAGAGTAACGCTTTTATGAAAACGCAATCCTCCTTTGTAAGGGCCCAATGCGCTGTTAAATTCAATTCGGTATCCCCGATTTACTTCCACCTCGCCAAGATCATTCATCCAGGGGACCCTGAAAATTACTGTTCTTTCGGGCTCCACCATTCTTTCAAGAATTTTGGCCTTTTTATACCGTGGATTTGCATCATAGACATCCCACACAGATTCTACAACTTCCAAAACAGCCTGGTGAAATTCACTTTCGCCAGGAGTACGAGCCTTAAGCTCATCCATAAACTTAACGATTTCAGCATTCATTATTGTTATTTTTTTGCTTTTCCCTAATAGGGGAAAAACAGGATTTAGTTTTAATAAATGTCAAATTTAAGCAATTCTTTTGTTTCTTATCTTCTGAAAAATAATTAATTGGTTATTATTGTTTTGATTTTCGCGATACCGAGGACACACTGTCTTCAAAGTCAAATAGGTTAACAGAATTTCTAAAATGGTAAAAATATTCAAATAAAATCCGGCGAATTCAGCCTGAAAGCGTTTTTATTATTCTTCAGCAATCCCCGATTATCTGAAAATCAGAGTACCCTATAGGAACACTTCATTTTATTGATCCTGTATATTTTTGGTTAATATTTCTAAGATTTATACCCTCAGCCAAGGCAGGAGTGCAAATAAAGTCTTAATTTCGCGGTCGTAACTGAAAATGAATAAATAAGGCTGATTCTGATGGATTATAATTTCAAAGAGATTGAACTCAAATGGCAAAAATTCTGGGCCGATAACAAGATATTTAAAGCTGAGGCAGATCGTTCAAAACCCAAGTTCTATTGTCTGGATATGTTCCCTTACCCTTCGGGTGCGGGATTGCACGTAGGGCATCCAGAAGGGTACACGGCCACCGATATCATATGCCGTTACAAGAGAACCAAAGGTTTTAATGTGCTCCATCCCATGGGCTGGGATGCCTTTGGACTGCCGGCCGAACAATATGCCATTCAAACCGGTACTCACCCATCAATCACTACGGAAAAAAACTGTGCTACCTTCCGGCGCCAGATACAATCACTGGGATTGAGTTATGACTGGGACCGGGAAATAAACACCACGGATCCGAAATATTACAAATGGACCCAGTGGATATTTATCCGTCTCTACAACACCTGGTTTGACTTTAAATTAAAAAAAGGCCGTCCCGTAAGTGAGCTTCCGATTCCAAAAGAAATCAAGGATCAGGGAGATACTGAAGTACGCAAATATATTGACAGCAAAAGGCTTGCTTATTACGACAATGCACAGGTATGGTATTGCCGCACCTGCAAAACAGTATGTGCCAATGAAGAGATCCTGAACGACGGTTCTCATGAAAAGTGCGGAACTTTTGAAGTGGAAAGGCGTTATTTGAAACAGTGGATGCTGCGGATTCCTCATTACGCCGAGCGGCTGCTGGAAGGGCTGGACGATCTTGACTGGCCGGAGGGAGTAAAAGATATGCAGCGCAACTGGATCGGGAGATCGACCGGCGCTGAGGTGGATTTTCAAATTGACGGACTCGATAAACAATTAAAGGTATATACTACCCGTCCAGATACTTTATTCGGAGCCACTTATATGGTGGTAGCTCCGGAACATGAATTGGTGGCCGAACTCATGACCACCGGACAAAAAACGGCTGTAGAGAAATATATCCGCAATGCAGCTTTAAAGAGCGATCTCGACCGAACAGATCTTGCAAAAGAAAAGACCGGAGTTTTCACCGGGCGCTACGCCATTAATCCTGTCAACGGCAATAAGATCCCGGTTTGGGTTGCCGATTATGTATTAATGGGCTATGGTACTGGTGCGATCATGGCAGTACCAGCTCATGATACACGCGACTTTGAATTTGCACAAGCATTTAGCCTGCCCATCATCTGTATAATGGACCCAAAGGGAGCAAATGACGAATTGCGTTCTCAGGTCCTTTCCGGTAAAGCCTGTTGGACAGAAGACGGTGCGTACATCAACAGCGAAAGCAAAGAGAGCGGACTGAATATAAACGGGCTTCCAAAAGAAAAGGGGGTCTCTACAATGATTTCCTGGCTTGAGGAAAAAGAAATAGGGAAATCAGCCATAAATTATAAACTTCGTGACTGGTTGTTCAGCCGTCAACGCTATTGGGGAGAGCCGTTTCCTGTAATACATTGGGAGGATGGCGAAGTCTCAGTACTTGAAGACAAAGACCTCCCGCTTCTTTTGCCGGATATTGAAAAATACCAACCCGGTGAAACGGGTGAATCACCTTTGGCTCATGCAGGCGAATGGCTTAATGTGACAGACAAAAACGGCCGTAAGGGAAGACGGGAGACCAATACCATGCCACAATGGGCCGGGTCGTGCTGGTATTACTTACGATTTACTGATCCCAAAAATGATGAAGCCCCTTTTTCCAAAGCTGCCGAAAACTATTGGATGCCGGTGGATTTATATGTTGGAGGCGCGGAACATGCAGTATTGCATTTGCTCTACAGTCGGTTCTGGCACAAAGTTCTTTATGACCTGAATATTGTATCAACTCCTGAACCATTTCAGAAGCTGTTCAATCAGGGGATGATACTTGCTTTCGCCTATGAAACTGAATCAGGAGCAAAAGTTCCCTCAGACATGGTGGAAGAGCGGGATGGCAAATATTTCAGTACCGTAACAGGGGAAGAATTAAAGCAGATTGTGGCCAAGATGTCCAAATCGTTAAAGAACGTGGTGAATCCTGATGACGTGGTTCAGAATTACGGCGCCGATTCTTTACGCCTTTTTGAGATGTTTATAGGTCCTTTGGATGCGACAAAGCCCTGGACCGAAAATGGTGTAAAAGGAGTTTATAATTTTCTGAGAAGGGTAACGACCTTTTTCGGAGAGATGAAAAATATAAGGGAGGGAGAAGAGTCAAAAGAAACTTTAAAAATCCTTCATCAGACCATCCGTAAAGTAGGAGATGACATTGAAGATCTGAAATTCAACACAGCGATTTCACAAATGATGGTCTTCACCAATTATTGTTATAAAGCGGGTCAGGTATCAAAGGATACTGCAACTAAATTTATAAAATTGCTTGCTCCGTTTGCTCCACATCTTGCTGAAGAACTCTGGCATTATTACGGCCATACAGAAAGTATTTCTTATTCTCCATGGCCTGTTTTTGAAGAGAAGTATTTAATCGACGAAGTCTTTGATTATCCTGTCTCGTTCAATGGAAAGGTAAGATTTAAGATGAGCCTTCCTCTGGATCTGACCACTGAAGAAATAGAGAAAGCCGTTTTGCAGCATGAGCACACCAATAAGTGGATTGAAAGCAAAGTAATTGTCAAAATTATTGTGGTCCAGAAGAAAATCATCAATATTGTTATAAAATAGCATCAGAAACTCACTCACCACGAAAGCCAACCTCTCACAGGGTTGGCTTTTTTATTTCTGGTTTTTGTGGAGGTTTAAGCCATACTCGGAAAGGTGGACACTATGTAAATATGAGAGTCCGACAGCCAATATCAAGGAATAAGAGCGAAGGCAAATGATAAACTGGGAATTTAAATGGAAGATACACCAAAGCCATGAAGAGTTCATGCCATTTCCGCCCATTGATGATCGGGGGCTTCTCTTAAACCCTTTCCCGATTCTCCACCCCCAGCCAAAGGAGGTAAGCATTATTACCGAAGAAGAAATAGGTTACAAGCCATTGAAAAGGGCCATCCTAAATTAGAATAGATAAAATCAGACAAGGAATTATTTTTCCAATGCTAAATTATATTCAATCTGTTGTCCGGATAAGTCTTTTATCTGAATTTCCATCTTTGGGAGAAGCATTTCCCCATTTCATTTCTTTCGAAGTCAATTTCCGGATATTGTATTGTTCTGTATAATAGCCTTTTTCACTGAATAAAGTTATCAGATTATTGTCCATACTGATTGTGTAAGTACGATGAATGGCAGTATCTCTATTGGCTAATGCATCGTAAATATTAATTGTGCAGGTTTTGTCAGTATTGAATGTGTAATTAATCGAACCGTCAACTGAGAGATTTGGATCATCGTTAGTAACATACCATTTCCCTGCTAATTGAGCAATATTGATTTCGTCATCTTTTTTACATGAGTCAAGGCTACAAGTTACAAGAAGGAACAATAACATTCCATACAATTTTATTGTTCTCATAATAATTCGAATTAAGAGTTGAAATTAGAATTGAAAGTTAATAATACTAATGCCCAAATATACAAATTTCCGGAAATTCCTTCATGAACATAACGCATGATTTTATTTTTCTTGATATTAACCTGCCCGGAATGTCCGGCATTAGTTTTTTACGTACCCTGATCAAGCCCCCTTTAGTAATAATAACAACAGCCTATCCACAATATGCAGTTGAAGGATTCGATCTTGATGTAATTGATTTTTTACTAAAGCCCTTTTCGTTCGAACGTTTTTACAAGTCGGTCAATAAGGCAAGGGAACGACTATTCCCAAAATCACCCAGTACTTCAACAAGAAAAATCACTGTACGTTCTGATAAGCGTATTTACCAGATCGATCTGGATGATATATATTTCATTGAAGCCTGTGGAGATTATTCCTCAATATGCTGTACCGATAAAAAGCTGATTACGCATGAAACAATGAAAAGTTGGGAGGCAAAGTTAAAAGACTTTTCTTTTCTAAAAATACACCGGTCAATAATCATTAATCTGCAAAAAATAGATCACATTGATGGTAACCTTGTGATAATAGGCAAACATCAGCTTTCCGTATCTGAAGCGTTTCACGATCAACTGATCACTGAGTTACTGGCCAGAAATCTGACCAAGATAGGCTGAATTCTCTATATTCAGCCCAAATTCAAATATAAAAGAGACAAACAATCGAAGAACTCAAAAATCTGTTAATGTGCGTGGCCGTTTTTGCTATGCTCATGAGCTTTCATGGTCTCCCTTTTTACAAATCCGGCCACTTCCTTTTTCACATCTTTAATCTGTGTATCAAGCGTCAGGAGTAAATCATCGACTTTTTCTTCTAAAAGATCCGCGTATTCTTCACCCTTCCGGGTAATGATTTTCCTGGTAACCGAACCTTTATGAGGAGCCAACAAAAGTCCGCCGGCAACTCCGACCATTGCACCTGCCAAAAACCCCACCAATAAATTAGTTGATTTCATAACATTATTTTTAATTGTAAATTCTTTACTACTACCAATTATTTTATTTAATAGCACTGGAATAACAATAAACAACAGATAATAGTTTAATAAAATGTTCCCTGTTTAAAGTTCCTCCTGTAAAAAAATAAAGGGGCAGAAAATAATCCTACCCCTTAGTTTATTTGAAGAAAAATAGAAAAATTATCTCACGATATGATTCAGATTATCGTCCAGAGGAGTCATTTTCGGCATCAGCAAATGTACGAACCCAATAATAACGAGGTAAGAACTTCCAGCTAAAACAAATGCCCAGAAGTAACCCGTATTCCCTGCCTGATCCAAAACTATTCCTAAAGCAAAGCTTGCAATAATTGAAACGATCACACCGACCATTTTCCCAATTCCGATTACAGAAGCAGTTGCCTTCTTAGGAAAAACATCCGGGACCAAAGTATAGCTGTTTATAGACCAGGACTGATGTCCAGCTGCTCCAAGGCCGATCAGGAAGACTGCAAGCCATTTGCTCGTTAAAACAGGGACGAAACTAACAGGGAAAATAATACAAGCAGATACCAGCAAGGTCATTTTTCTGGCCTTATTGATCGACCATCCTCTTTTAATCAGGAATCCGGACATATAACCACCGATGAGACTGCCGGCGTCAGCCATAATAAACATGATAAGAAAAGGAAGACCCATGTTATCAAAGTCGACATTAAAGTTCTTTGCAAGAAATTTTGCTCCCCAGAAAAGATAAAACCACCATACCGCATCGGTAATTGTAGTGATAGCAAATGCCCAGGTTTCTCTCTTAGGCAAAACCTTTGTCCAGGGTATAATTTCCTTTGTTTCAGGTTCTGAATCACTGTTAATGTAATCCAGTTCAGCTTTTGAAACTTTAGGATGCTCCTCCGGTTTGCGGTAGGTCTTCCACCATAAAATAACCCAGATTGTACTTAATAATCCGGTGATGAGAAATGGGATTTGCCAGTTGTCTCCGTTCTTTGAAACAATAAGCCCAACAATAAAAGGTGCTAAAATAGCCCCTATGCTGGTGGAAGAATCAAAAATACCGGTTGCAAAGGCGCGGTCCTTCTTGGGAAACCATTCCGCAACTGTTTTAATTCCTGAAGGAAAATTCCCGGATTCTCCCAATCCCAAACCAAAACGTGCCGCCATAAAACCTATCAGGCTAAAAGCGGGACGGATTGCCGCATGAAGCATTCCAAAAAAGCTCCATATTGCAATTGAGATCGTGTATCCTTTTTTGGTGCCGATCCGGTCAATTATTCCCCCCATTGCAAGCAATCCCAAGGCGTATGCTATCTGGAATGAGATAATTATTGAAGAGTAATCCTTTTCAGACCAATTGAAGATTTCCATCAATTTGGGGGCTAAAACTCCCAATATAGTGCGGTCAAAATAATTGATGCTGGTTGCCATAAATACCAGGGCCAGTATCCGGTAACGATAATTGCCGATCCTGGTAGTTGTTTTTTCAACATTCAGGTAAGCATCTGGTGTCATAGATCTACTTTGTTGTTATATTATTTATTAACGATATCTTTGGACAAAGGACGCATCTGCCATCAAAAATCCCGGCACCTATTGTAAGAGAAGAATTCTCATTCAAATTTCACCTCAGAATAAATACCACCAGTGACATCCGATCAGGATGCTAATTAATAGTAATTATTTTAATAATTGTTCTACTTAAAAATTATTTTATGATACTAAAATACTAATTTGATCCTAAAGAAAAGAATTCTTATGATTTAATCAGATAAAAAGGTTAGTTTCAATTGTTGTAAGAACAATTGTTTACGAGAATATATTGACCCAAAGTTTAAATGGTGAATTTGTCTTCTAATTTCCCTACAGATTCTTCCGCGGTGTCCTCTTTTTTCTGGTCAAAAAAACGTCTGTAGAAAATCAGAATAATAAAAATTCCTATTGTTATAGAAGAATCAGCGATATTGAAGACAGGTCTGAAAAAAATGAATTCTTCTCCACCAAATATTGGCAGCCAGGTAGGATAATGTCCTGACACAAGAGGAAAATAAAACATATCAACCACTCTCCCCTGCAAAAATCCTGCATATCCACCCTCAGGAGGGAAAAGAGATGCGATTTTCCCGTAGCTTTCACTAAAAATCAATCCAAAATAGGCGCTATCCAGTATATTTCCAATAGCTCCGGCCATAATCAGAGAAAAACTGACTACCAATCCCAAAGGAGCTTTCTTTTTCCATAAAGTTGATAAATACCATCCAAGGGCTCCGACAGCAACAATCCGGAAAATGCTCAACATGTATTTTCCCCAACTGCTTCCCAACTCAAATCCAAATGCCATTCCGTTATTTTCAACAAAATGTATTATGAACCAGTTTTTAGCAATGATGAATTCATCGCCAAGCATCATATTGGTTTTAACCCATATTTTCAGAATCTGGTCTGCAAGCAGAATTAAAAATATAATTAGGAGTGATTTTTTCTTAATGTCCATTACAAATATTCTTATTACTAAAAATCCGGGTGTATCTATTCACCCGGATCCGAAATATTTCCCTTTACCGGCAAAAATTTAAATCAATTCTACCGCTGTTTATTTTTGGCCTCAATTGAAAGAGTTGCATGAGGCACTGCACGAAGACGTTCTTTAGAAATTAAATTTCCGGTCTCACGGCAAATACCATAGGTTTTATTCTCAATTCTTACAAGTGCAGCTTCAAGATACTGAATAAATTTCAATTGCCTTTGAGCAAGTTTCCCAGCTTCTTCTTTCGACAAAGTGGCGGCACCCTCTTCCAATACTTTAAATGTCGGAGAAGTATCTTCTGTATCATTCCCATCACCATGGGTGATAGCGTTCTTATAAAGAGCATAATCCTGTCTCGCCTTTTCAAGCTTGGTCAGGATTAATTCTTTAAACTCCATCAGCTCTTCGTCTGAATATCTTGTTTTTTCAGTCATGTCTCTACAATGTTTATTGTAAAAATAGTTTAATTTAGGAATAATTGTAACTATCCATTAAAATTACTTACAATATTTAAATATAAGTGTCAAATAGAAGCTTTTTCAACACGAATATAGGTTTGAACGCCTGTATCTATTTCAACCAGTTTGCCTAATCCACTTGTCATAGAATTCACTAAAGTGAGTTTGGAAGCAAGAGTCTGATTCGCGATGTATTCTTTGAATTGAAGAATTGCATCATCAAGATGTTTATTTCTGAGAATTACCAGATTAATACGATCTGTAACCTCGAAATTGCTTTCCTTCCTCAAATTTTGAATTCGGTTTATAAACTCCCTGGCGATTCCTTCTGCTTTAAGTTCAGGTGAAATATTCATGTCCAAAGCTACGGTAATCGGACCGTCACTGGCGACCTGCCATCCAGGAATTTCTTCTGAATGAATTTCCACGTCGTCAAGAGTCAGGGCTATATCTTCACCATCAAGCATCGTTTTAAATGCGCCATGACGTTCAAACTCCGAAATATCTGACTGGCTCATATTACTGATCAGACCAGAAATTTGTTTCATTAATTTGCCGTATTTCGGGCCCAATGACTTGAAATTTGCTTTTATCCTTTTTTTGATGATCCCTGAAGCATCAGTAAGATATTCAACTTGCTTTATATTTACCTCGGTAAGAATGATATTCTCTACAGCTTCAAACTGCTTCCTGTAATTTTCATTCAGAATGGGAACAATAATTTTTGAAAGAGGCTGACGAACTTTTATCTTTTCCTTTCTTCGCAAGGCGAGTATCATCGAGCATACTTTCTGCGCGATTTCCATCCTCTCCTCGATTGATTTATCAATCAGATCCTGAACAGGAACCGGAAAATCAGCAATATGAACCGAAGAGGCCTCTTCCTTTCCGGTTATCTTGTTTAAATCCCTAAAAAGCTGATCCATAAAAAAAGGTGAAATCGGAGCAGCAAGCATCGCTACTTTTTCCAGACAGGTATAAAGAGTCTGGTATCCTGAAATTTTATCTTTATCATAAGCACCTCCCCAGAAGCGTTTTCTACTTAAGCGGACGTACCAGTTTGAGAGGTTTTCAGTTACAAACTCGGATATAGCCCTGCCTGCGCGCGTGGGTTCATAATTATTAAATGATTCAGTGACATCTTTGATCAGTGAATTTAATAATGATAATATCCAGCGATCCAGTTCAGGTCTTTCTTTGTATGGAATTTCTGCCTCTTCGTATTTAAAACCATCCACATTCGCATAAAGAGCAAAGAAGCTATATGTATTGTAAAGGGTTCCGAAGAATTTTCTTCTTACTTCCTCTACCCCTGCAATATCAAATTTCAGATTATCCCAAGGCTGTGAATTGGTAATCATGTACCATCTTAGAGGATCAGAGCCGTATTTTTCTATGGTATCAAATGGATCGACTGTATTTCCAAGACGTTTGGACATTTTATTACCGTTTGCATCAAGAACCAATCCATTGGATATGATATTTTTGAATGCCACAGAGCCTTTGACCATCGTTGAAATGGCATGCAGAGTAAAAAACCATCCCCGGGTCTGGTCAACACCCTCCGCGATGAAATCAGCAGGGAAAACTCCCTCAAATTTATCAGCGTTTTCAAAAGGATAGTGGACCTGTGCATAAGGCATTGCACCGGAATCAAACCAAACATCAATCAGATCCGGCTCCCGGTACATTTTGGCCCCTGCTGAAGAAACAAGGATAATATCATCTACAAAAGGCCTGTGAAAATCTATTTTTGCATAGTTCTCTTTCGAATAATCGCCAACAACAAAATCCTTAAATGGATTTGAGTCCATAAATCCGGCTGCTATGGATTTATTAATTTCATTGATCAATTCTTCTGCAGAGCCAATGCATATTTCCTCTGTATGATCTTCAGTTCTCCAGATCGGAAGTGGCGTTCCCCAATACCTTGACCGGGAAAGATTCCAATCAACAAGGTTTTCAAGCCAGTTACCGAACCGTCCTGAGCCGGTTGAGGCAGGTTTCCAGTTGATCGTTTTATTCAATTCAATCAGCTGATCACGAACCGCCGTAGAGCGTATAAACCATGAGTCCAAAGGATAATACAGGACAGGTTTATCAGTTCTCCAACAATGCGGATAACTGTGTTCATGTTTTTCGACCCGGAATACTCTGTTTTCCTTTTTTAATTTAACTGAAAGATCTATGTCAAGCGTTGCATCAGTCTCATTCAGAGTTTCATCATAGGCATTTTTTACATACCGGCCTTCAAATTCAGAATATTGTTTTTTATTTACATATTCCTTAACAAATTCCGGATCCAGATCAGAAAGTTTATAAAAGCGGCCCTGGCGATCTACCATTGGCTGACGCTTCCCGTCTTTATCGATCAGTAAAAGAGGAGCTATCCCGTTTTGTTTTGCCGCACGATCATCATCCGCTCCAAAAGTAGGGGCAATATGAACAATACCTGTACCTTCTTCCGTGGTAATAAAATCACCAGCAATCACTCTGAAAGCATTCCCCATCGGTTTTACCCAGGGAAACAGCTGCTGATATTCAAGTCCAACAAGTTCATCACCTGAATACTCGGCGAGTAATTTATAAGGGATGTTTTTCCCTTCTCCATTATAACCGGAAATATCCAGATCTTCATTTTTTTCAGGGAAATAACTTCTGAAAAGATCTTTACCAAGAATAACGGTTACAGGCTCTGCAGTATAAGGATTAAATGTCCTGACTTTAACATATTTAATGTTCGCGCCAACAGCTAATGCTGTGTTGGAAGGCAGAGTCCATGGTGTAGTTGTCCAGGCAAGAAAGAATAGATCCGTATCCAGATTTTCAAAAAGGAACTGCGATTGTTCATCTTTAAAAACCTTAAATTGCGCGACACAGGTGGTATCTTTCACATCACGGTAGGCACCCGGTTGGTTTAACTCATGTGAGCTTAGCCCGGTTCCGGCAGCCGGTGAATAAGGCTGAATAGTATATCCTTTGTATAGCAGATTCTTATTATAAAGGTCTTTCAGTAACCACCATAATGATTCAATGTAAGTGCTGTCGTAAGTAATGTAAGGATCTTCCATATTGACCCAATAACCCATTTTCCGGGTCAGATCTTCCCATTGCTGAGTATATTTCATTACCTCTTTACGACAGGTCGCATTATAATCAGCTACCGAAATGGTTTTCCCTATATTTTCTTTGGTAATGCCAAGGAGTTTTTCAACAGATAATTCAACCGGAAGGCCATGAGTATCCCACCCGGCCTTACGTTTTACCAGGAATCCCTGCTGGGTTTTGTAACGACAGAAAATATCTTTAATGGTCCTTGAAACAACGTGATGAATTCCAGGAAGTCCGTTGGCAGATGGCGGACCTTCATAAAAAACAAAAGTAGGATTTCCGGCACGCGTTGTGATCGATTTATGGAAAGTATCGTCCTGTTCCCAAAACTTCAGGACCTCTTTATTTATTTTTGAAAGATCAAGCTCTTTATATTCCTTAAATTTCTTGCTCATAACCTGTTAAAACTCCTCATTTTTCGGAGAGTACAAATATACGATTTTTTTCAATTACGACTTTCCTTAAAGTGATGCTCAACCATTTCGAAGGGTATTCACCCTTTGTAAATATCCCAAAAAGGAACATTTCGGACAGATTGCCTGCTGGAGCTTTTGATAAGCTTGAAAATAATAAATGGAAACAGCCCGGATTAATGTTTCCTTAATTTTTAAAATTCAGGAGACAATAGGAGAGGAATATATTTTGAATTGCAGGAACTTAAAATAAATATATAAAACAGGAGAACCCCAAAACTCCTATGAAATAAAAGCCTGGAATTATTAAATCGAAGAATATACCGGTACTGCTCTACTGATTAAAAGGAATCTGATTGCATTTATATTAATACATCATAATACATCAGATTAGCATCAACATGCCTGGCGTCTATTATTTTCCCCGTTTCCCCATTTCCCCCGTTTACTATTTTTACCACAAAAATCAACTTTTTAGCCATCAAAAACGACCAGTATAACCTTTGAAGTACCTGTCCCGTGTATTTGAAACCAATAGCTTTCTGATCAAGCGTTGCGATCTTCATGTTCAGAAACTGGCTTTTGTTGCTCTTCAGGAGATCAAGGCCCTCCCATTCGTGTCAATTCGTCTATAAATGAAAAGGATAGATCCGGGCGGATCCATCCTTTTACTAAAACTAACCAAACTAACTAACCTAACTAAACCTAAACTTATGAAAAAAAATGTAATACAAATATAAGAGGTCAACCGCTCATAATGCAAATATTCTATGTTAAATTATTGTAAAATTATTTGCAAAATGCAATATGCAAAATCGAAATTGAGAACCAGCTCCTTACAGGAATAAAATTAGAATGTTTTCTTATCTTTTCAGGGATTGTAAAAAATTCATCATACGATCATAATGTGAACCTTTCCAATAAATTTTATTACAGGAAGGACATTGATAAAATTCATTGAAGATTTTCTTTGTTTCTTCATCGATATCTTCAGCAAGATCCTTTTTATCAATCGGGGAAAGATTTGAATTGCATATCAGACACCTTGAAAGAGGATTTATCTGTGAATAGAGATCAAATTTGATAAAAACCTCCAATAGCTGTTCTTTGGAATTTATATTTCTAATATAATAACCATGAGTAACCTGTCTTGAAGAGAGCAGATCCCTGTCGCGGGTGAGGATAATTCTTGATTGTTGTGAAGCGATGGTCCGGATCGCATCGTCAGAATAGTTATTTTCATACAAAGTATCGAACCCGGACATTCTTAAATATTTTGCAAGTTTCCCCAAATGCGAGTCCAAAATAAATCTGGAACTGCGAAGGGGAGTCTTACGCAACCTTGAAGTTTCTGAAATGTCAAATTGCTCAAATACCGGGAAAACGGAAATGTAATCAAAATCATTTACGGGATAATTGAAATCAACCGGCTTGCTGTCCACCAGGATAAGATCCACTTCTGAAAGCGGAACTTTCATTGATTCGATCACCTCTTTTATCGTGATGGGGCCCGGAAATGAGTAATCAAAAGAGGTCTGTTGAAGATTTGCCGGGAGAAAATGGTTCAGCTCTGCATAAAACCTCAACCTGATCGTCTTATAATATTTAGATTCCCTGTTCTTCAGTTTCAAATTCCTGGCATACATGGTATGGACTCTTACTCCAAATTTCGTGAATATTGTTTTAAATCGCCGTATTTTACGTGAATTTATTGATGGATGGTAAAGACGCACAGCCGTGTAAAGACGCACAACCGTGCGTCTCTACAAAATCACCGATTTGGCCGTATCCGGAACCATGATTCGACCCTACAATACACATACCCTACCCGAACATTACGGTATGATTACACAAACCACGAACATGTAGCGATTATGCATCCAACTTTGTACGGTTGATGGATGGGAAAGATCCGATTGGACCCTAAGTTGATCAGGATTGGTTCCTACAGTCTAAAGCCTACAGCCTAAAGCCTCATTTCAGTCCCACATTGGAATAGTCAACTCTTTCATCATGGTATTTTTCAGCGATCTCATCCAGTATCTTGTTTACCTGGTCGAAATCTTCTGTCTGTAAGAGCCTGATCCTCATCTCACGGAAGTCCCTGAGATTGGGGAAATATTTCACAAAATGCCTTCGCATCTCCAGGATAGCTCTTCTTGGCTGATCTTTCCATTGCACCGAGTGCTCTAATTGCTCTTTGACGTTTTCTACCACATCAGAGACTTTTGGCATGGGAAGCAGTTCCCCGGTTTCGAGATAATGACGCACTTCTTTGAAAATCCAGGGCCTGCCGATTGATCCGCGGCCAATCATTAATGCATCGACACCTGACATTTCGAGGAACTCCTTTGCCCGGAGAGGGCCATTAATATCGCCATTCCCTATAATTGGCATCTTTACTCTTTGGTTCTTTTTTACCTCCGCAATAAGGCTCCAGTCCGCCTCGCCTGTATAGAGTTGACTTCTTGTTCGTCCATGGATGGCCAGAGCCTGTATCCCTACATCCTGGAGCTGCTCGGCTAATCCGACAATCGGCTTGTTGGTGTGGTCCCATCCCAGACGGGTTTTGGCGGTAACAGGTATTTTGACTGCCTTTACCACCTCTTCTGCCATTTTTACCAGCTTTGGCAAATCGCAAAGCAAGCCTGCCCCCGCGCCTTTCCCTGCAATTTTTTTCATCGGACAGCCGAAATTGATGTCAATGAAGTCAGGTTCAGCTTCCGCAGCAACTTTTGCAGCCTCAACCATTGAATCGATATTGGCCCCGTACAGCTGAATGGCAATGGGACGGTCAAAATCAAAAAGAGTCATCTTCTTTTTGGTTTTCTGAATATCGCGGATCAGCGCCTCAGATGAAATAAACTCCGTGTACATCACGTCCGCCCCATATTTCTTGCACATGTAACGGAACGATTTATAGGTCACATCTTCCATCGGAGCAAGAAATAGTGGCAATGGCCCCAATTCAAGATTTCCAATCTTCACATTTAATCAATTACAATTCACCTGCAAAGATACTGATTTATTCAGGCTTTAGGCTTTAGACTGTAGGCCGAAGACTTAAGGAATTGCTATCGCTTTGTCAAGAAAGCGAAACACAGATGATAAGGTGAATAAGGTTGGGGGAAGGGGGTGGGATCCTTTTCTCTACTAAGGTCAATAAGGTATAAACCTCAACCTTATTGACCTTAGTAGAGAAAAAAGTCATAGTCCCCTCCACCTTACCTTATTTTACCTTATTCCAATCCTGTTTAGACGAAAGGATTTTTAAATTCTGTCCCGAAAGGGCAATGTCATTAAGTTAAGGATTAATTGATAAAAAACAGAGGACAAAGATCTTAATTTTGAAGTTGCAACACAAAAATTAAATCCTAAGTCCCCATGTTAGATGCAAATGTAAAAATTATTGAAGAGTTAAAGGCGTTTCTTTCAATTGTAAACGAATCTCCTGATATTTTAGAAAAGTTTGCTACTCAAAAAAATGCTTTTACAAGGGAAAGAAAACTACCTTTTAATCGTTTAGTTCTATTGATTGCCAAATTATGTAAGAAAACCCTCAGCTTTGAAATAGACAATTTTTTTGAGGAGATAAACCTTAACACAAGCTGCACTGTGAGCGCATTTTCGCAACAAAGAATGAAACTCGATTCCTTCTTTTTTGAAGTGTGGAACAAGTTTTTGTCTAAACTATTTTACCATTATTATGAGTCAAACGTGAAGCGATGGAAAGGTTATCGTTTAGTGGCTGCAGACGGGTCCAACATAAGTCTGATAAATAAACCCGCTCTTGAAGAATATTTTGGAGGACAGAGCAATCAGATAGGAACGTTTGTTCAAGCCAAAGCTTATTACTGTTACGACGTATTGAATGAACTAATATTACATGCGAAAATTGCCCCTTATCGCTTTGGGGAATTAAACATGGCTTATTCTGCCATTGATTGCCTGGAGGAGGATATGGTGATGATTTATGATCGGAACTTTTGCAATTTCAAAATGGCTGCCTTGCACTTGTGGCAGGAGAAGGAAATTAAATTTGTCATAAGGGCCAAGGAAACACAAAATATCATTCGAACTTTTATAAAAAGCGGAGCTCAAAGTGATGTGGTCTATCTTAGAACTACCCCTGCCGCTATCAAAGGACTTTACAAAAGCGGATATATTGTCAATCGGGACACTCTTTTGAAAGTGAGGCTGGTAAGGGTAGAGTTAGATAATTCTGTTGAAGTGTTGATGACAAATTTATGGGAAGAAGAAGGTCATTCAAATTCTGAGTTTAAAGAACTATACTTTAGACGATGGGGCGTCGAAACCAATATCTCGGTTCAGAAAAATATCTTGCAGCTTGAATCCTTCAGTGGTCTTACCCAATATTCGGTATTGCAGGATTTCTATGCAACAGTTTTCATCACCAACTTGCACTCTATTCTTATAAAGGAAGCTCAGCAAACCATTGAAAATATGCAGTGTAAAAGGAAATACCCAATGAAAGTAAATCGAAACAAATCATATGGAAAATTGAAGATACATCTCGTAAGCTTATTCATTATACACGAACCAGCAGACATCCTTCAACTTCTAAACAACCATTTTATAAAAGATCAGATCCCTATAAGAATTAACCGATCATTCCCGAGAATTATTAAAAATAAGCAGTCTAAATCCAAACACAAAACTTATGCAAATTACAAACCAGCATATTAAAATCCTTAACTTAATGACATTGCCCTTCGGGAGAAGAGTTAGCCTTGAAAAGCAATCTGTTCCCCTTGCCCGTAGGGCTGAATGTGAATCGAAGATCAGCGAAGCTAATAACCTCCGGCGAAACCGGAGGCAGAGAACTCATCCTCTCCCCCAGCCCCGAAGGGGTTGAATGTGTGATCGGTTGATATAAAAAATGATTGGCATAACGAGGATGTTACATAATAGAAATGGTCAAGGGAAAAAAATTTACCTAATTACCTGATCTTAATTAGGTAATTAGGTTGGTGAATGGTAAAATCAATGCCTACTAAGGTGTTTTTTTTTAAAGATTAGGTTATCGAAGACAACATTAAAGCCATCAAGCACTGTCCTATCCATTGCTTAAATCGGGCTCAGGTTATTAATAAAAAACCCTGATTCTTCAAAAGGAATCAGGGTTTCATGTTCAGAGAGTTATTTATTTCTTTTCCGGCGGAACCAGTTTCAGATAGAGTTCATCTAATTGTGCCTGGGAAATTTCAGCTGGGGCGTCGTTCATGACATCACGGCCGGAGTTGTTTTTCGGGAACGCGATCACATCACGGATGGAGTCGAGGCCAGCGAAGATGGAGGTGAGGCGGTCGAAACCAAAAGCGATACCTGCATGAGGCGGAGCCCCGTATTTAAAGGCTTCCATGAGAAATCCAAACTGCCGGCGGGCTTCTTCTTCGGTGAATCCGAGCGTTTTGAACATTTTTTTCTGAAGTTCGCTGTCAAAGATTCGCACGGATCCCCCGCCAATTTCAACTCCATTGATGACCAGATCGTAGGCATTGGCACGCACTTCCCCGGGATCGCTGTCCAGAAGAGGAATGTCTTCAGGCTTTGGAGCCGTGAAAGGATGATGCATGGCATAAAATCTTTGAGAATCCTCATCCCATTCCAGCAACGGGAAGTCAACTACCCAAAGGGGACTGAAAACATTTTTGTCCATTAATCCCATCTGATTGGCCATTTCGAGCCGGAGAGCGGATATCGCTGTCAGGGTTTTAGGTTTGTTTCCTGAAAGGATAAGCAGCAAATCCCCCGGTTTTGCATCAAAAACGCTGATCCAGGCTGCAAAATCTTCCTGAACGAAGAATTTATCCACTGAAGATTTGACGCTTCCATCCTCGTTGATTTTGGCGTAAACAAGCCCTTTGGCCCCGATCTGGGAACGCTTCACGTATTCGGTCAGCGCATCCAGCTGCTTGCGGGAATACTCCCCACATCCCTTTGCACAGATTCCTCCGGTGTATTCAGCCTCATCAAAGACTTTGAAGCCTTTACCTTTCACCAGGGTGGTCAGATCCTTGATTTTCATATCGAAGCGGATGTCCGGTTTGTCAGAACCATAATTTTCCATGGCTTCGGCATAGGACATCCTTGGAAATTTACCCGTTTCGATGCCTTTGATTTCCTTAAAGAGGTGGATCATCAACTCTTCAAAGAGATTCAGGACATCTTCCTGCTCCACAAAAGACATTTCACAGTCTATCTGCGTAAATTCAGGCTGACGGTCTGCTCTGAGGTCTTCATCCCGGAAACACTTTACAATCTGGTAGTAGCGGTCAAAACCTGCCACCATCAAAAGCTGTTTAAAGATCTGAGGGGATTGTGGGAGAGCGTAAAATGTATTGGGATTCATCCTGGAAGGAACGACAAAATCTCTTGCTCCCTCTGGAGTGGATTTCATCAAAACAGGAGTTTCCGTTTCAATAAAGTTTTGGCTATCCAGGAAATTCCGGATGAAATGTGCCATTTTTGCACGCAATTCCAGATTTTTTCTTACAATTTCCCGCCTCAGGTCGAGGTACCTGAATTTCATTCTAAGTTCATCGCCCCCATCCGTATCGTCCTGGATGGTAAAAGGAGGAACTTCCGCTTTATTTATAATTTTAATCTCACTGATCAGGATCTCAATTTCACCCGTAGCGATTTTCATGTTTTTGTTGGACCGTTCACGAACAGTACCTTTCACCTGAATCACATATTCGCGCCCTAATTTAGCGGCTAATTCTTTCAACTCCGCAGGAGTCGTTTCATCAATTACAAGCTGGGTTATGCCATATCGGTCCCTTAGGTCGATAAAAGTCATTCCTCCAAGGTTACGTATACGCTGCACCCATCCAGCAAGAATGGTTTCCTGTCCAACATTTTCAACACGGAGTTCACCGCAAGTGTGATTTCTATACATATGATCCAAGTTATTTTTTCAGATTACAAAATTAAGAATTAAGAAATAAGAATCAATGTCGTTTAGTTAGGGTAATCAAGATTCTCTTGTCTGACTGATCCGAAAATATTTTTGATATCCTTTCATTGCCGTCAGCTGAAGCTGACGGCAATGGATACTTCCCCTTAACTAAACGACATTGGAATAAGAATCACGAATTTGGAATGAATTAACACGAACACTAAGTGTTGATTGCATATTCGCTGAAAAGAATGAGTTCAGAAATGAATTTTTGCAATTGAGAATAATGTAATAAGATTTGGTTAGTTATCATATTCACCGTTACATCCTTATTTACAATAAAGTCTTAACTGCATTCAAAAGTCAAGTAGGCAAGGGCATTTCAGCCCGAGCCTCTCACAGAACCGTACGTGACAGTCTCCCGTCATACGGCTCTTGTCATTCCAGTCATTGTTTAAAACCATACCGCCAGTGCGCAAACAGGTTAGGATGTACTTTCTGGTAATTTCGCAACCAGTTGTATCCTTCATGAATGCTCCTGAACTTGTATTTGTTCTGTACCCAAAGCATCAATCTGTAGGTTAACCTGCGGAATATCCGGATAAAGTCCCACTTCCTGAATTTACCGTAATAATTGATCCAGCCTTCCAGTTTGGCACTAAGCCTGTCGGCTATCTCTTCAATGGTACTGGTCGTATCACGATGGATTTTCATTCGTGTGATTTCTTCGGTGATTTTCTTCTGAGAACCTGCGCTTATTGCCAGATCAAAGACGTTGTATATCCTACCCTCTGACCGTTCTTTGTTAGGCCGGGGTTGGAAGCTAAAGCCAAGAAAGTCAAATTGTACTTCCTTATGCAGCTCTTTTCGTCTGTAATCCTTGCAGTAAACGATTTTGGTTTTCAAGGGATGAAGTTCCAACTTGCACTGCTCCATACGCTCTTTAATCTGCAAAAGTATTTCCTCTGCTTCTCTTTGAGTGTGGCAATGCACGATGATATCGTCAGCATAACGTTCAAAGCATACCTCCGGGTGTTTCTTTGTAATCCACATGTCAAAAGCATAATGCAGGAACAGGTTAGCCAGCAGTGGACTGATCACTCCACCTTGTGGGGTGCCTTTCCCTTCTTTAGCCACTATAGTCCCGCCTATCTTTTGTACCGGCATTTCCAGCCAGCGTTTGCAGTACATCTTCACCCATTTCTCTTCGACTACTTTGTCCAACGCTTTTAGTATGAGTATGTGGTCGATATTGTCAAAGAATCCTTTAATATCCATGTCAATCACCCAGTCGTATTTCCTGACATTTATCCGTGCCATAGTCAGTGCCTGATGGGCACTTTTCAATGGACGGTAGCCATACGAATTCTGGTGTAACAGCTTGTCTATCGAGGATTCCATGTAATCTTTGACCACTGTTTGAGCTATCCGGTCTCCCACCGTTGGTATGCCGAGTTTCCTGATTTTACCATCTTTCTTGGGAATCTCTACTTCTCTGACCGCCGGGGGAAAATAAGTGCCTGAGGCTAATCGGTTCCAAACCTTGTACAAGTTACCTCTTAGCTTCTGCTCAAATTCTTTCATACTAACTCCATCCACTCCGTAAGCTTTACCTTTGGTTTTGACCTTCCGGTATGCTTCTGTAACCATCTGAATGGTCACAGGGAATGGTTTTACATCTGATTGTGTTTTGTCCATTTTAGTCCTTTCCCGCAAAGCGGGATTGTTAAAACTTGAAAACTTGAATGACCCAAGCCCTTCGCTCCATCTTCATTACAAAGACTTCCTCACTACTATGGCCTAGTCCGCAACTGTTCAATAGCATCGGTACTTTCTGCCTTGTTGGTTCTCAACTTGTGCATTTTCCCTTTGTCTGCCGGCGAATCCATCGGCGGTAGCCTTTGGGCAGACTGGCATCTATAAACAGCTTTCTCCTGTTCCGTACAAAAGCCCGGATAACGTTCATGCCACCTTAATATCGGTTGCCGCTTAGCCAGTAAACAGGTAACCGCCAAGCTTATCCTATCGTCCGCAGAATGACAATAGTTTTGACAACGGGTTGCTATCACAATACTTCATCAGTGGTTCACTCTCGTTCATCTCCATTATCCTTACCTGACCCATTAAATGGGCTTTTTCCTTATCCGTTCAATACCGTGGATTTTGTCCACAGCACCGTAAGGCGGTTTGCTGGCTGCCCCTGCAGACCGCCAGCGAAGGATCGTTTCCTCTCAGAAATCCCTTCATCTCTTGTACAACATGTTAAAGAACTACTCTCGTCCTTTCACTTCAGGACACACTCAGCGCGAGCAATTTCCTTATCTTTGCAATGAAGAATTAATGGATATGGATATTTTCAGCGACGAGTATTTTATGAAAGCCGCCTACCGTGAGGCGGAACAGGCTTTCAGTAAGGGTGAGATACCTGTTGGGGCAGTAGTGGTTTGTCAAAACAGGATCATCGCCAGGGCACATAATCTGACTGAGTTGCTGAACGATGTCACGGCCCACGCAGAAATGCAGGCCATTACGGCAGCAGCAAATTTGTTGGGGGGAAAATACCTGACAGGCTGCACGTTGTTTGTCACCCTCGAGCCCTGTGTTATGTGTGCAGGCGCTTTGGGATGGGCTCAGATCGACCGATTGGTTTACGGCGCCAGCGACGAAAAAAGGGGATTTACTAAATATGCGCCCAATGCTCTACATCCTAAAACAGAGGTCACGGGCGCTGTGCTTCAGAATGAATGCGGAGTGCTGATGAAAGAATTCTTTGAAGGGAAAAGATAAGGGTTTATTTCTTAATTGGAGGTATGGATTTAGACTATAGACTATAGACTTTAGGCTTAAGGCCGTATGCACTGTGCCCTTCAGCCTAAAGTCTAAAGTCTTTCGTCGTATTTGCATAGCCTCACTTAAAGCAGAAACTAAATTGTCTTTTAATTCATCGATTGTTTTACCCTGAGAAAGTACCTCCGGATATTCTTCTATCTGCCCGATATACCATCCATCCGTACTCTTTTCGATAATTGCTGTAATACTTAATTTTTTCATTATCTCTATTTTATGACAATAAAGTTAAAGCTTTTTCTTTACAATTCTTTTTTTATCATTTCAGGTGCATTTTTCGATAATTCCTTTGTTGAGAGTAAACCGCAGGCGGCATAAATATCCTGTCCTCTGGAGGCACGGATGGTTGTCAGTATTCCCTTGTCATTCAGCTGATCTTTGAAATTGTTTAAAGTCTCTTCATCAGGGCTTTCGAGCGGTGTTCCGGGAATAGGGTGAAAGCGGATCAGATTAATCCTACAATTGATCCCCGAAAGCAGTTTTGCCAATTCCCTGACATGAAGTTTTGAATCGTTTAAATCTTTAAAAACGATGTATTCAAAGGAAATCCGGCGCTGGCGGCCAAAATCCCATTCTTTGATCTGCTTTACAACCTCCGCAATAGGATAAGCGATCTGTACCGGCATTAGTTTTTTTCGCTCTTCATCGAAAGGAGAATGCAGGCTGATGGCCAGATGCGCCTCACATTCATTGAGAAATCGAAGCATAGCAGGAATGATTCCAATGGAAGAGACTGTGATGCGCCGGGGACTCATTCCGTAACCCCACTCCGAGGTGAGTATGGTAATGCTTTTGAGCACTTCTTCAAGGTTATCAAAGGGTTCGCCCATCCCCATATAGACGATGTTGGTTATCTCGCCGTATTCATCGATGCTTCTTATCTGATTTATTATTTCACCCGCATTCAGATGTCCCTGAAACCCCTGTTTGGCGGTAAAACAGAAAAGGCATCCCATTTTACAACCCACCTGGGTAGAGACACAAACTGTTTTACGATCATCGTCCGGGATCATGGCCGTTTCCACAAATTTTTGGTGAATGGTCGGAAACAAGTATTTCTTGGTGCCATCGATGCTTGACTGAACACGCGAAGGGGCAATCAATCCGTATTCGTATTTTTCACTAAGAAGCTCCCGGGCTTTTTTTGACAGATTACTCATCTCTTCAATAGAAGCAATCTTTTTCTTATAAAGCCAGTCTGCTAACTGTCGGCCTGTGTACCTGGGCAGTCCCAGCGAGGTACAGATATCAGTTAATTCAACAAGACTTTTTCCAAAAAGCTGATCTTTCATTTAAATGTGAATTACGAATTACGAATTACGAATTACGAATTACGAATTACGATTAGGAATTACAAATTAGAAATTAGAGTTAAGAACTATGAATTACGACTTCAAGAGGCATCAGCACATCTAAAAATAGATTTCAGATAAAATATGCTCGTAGGGTATTCCTTTTTCAATCAGAAGATCTCGTACGTCAATTACCATCATTCCGCTACCACAAAGATAATATATAAAATCTTTCGGCGGATTTTCCAGTTTCGAGAGGTAATCTGTAATTCTTCCGGGAAAAACATCAGGAGATTGCTCATGCGAGCAGCACCGGATGTAGTTGGTTCCAAATTCCTTCTTAAATTCTTCTTTAAAAAAGAACTGATTGAGATGCCGGGCTCCGTGAATCAGTATTTTATCGGTAGCCAATCCTGATCTGAACATGCTGTAAAAAGGCGCAATGCCCGTGCCTGTTGCAATCCAGTAGGAAGGGGAGAGATCACAAATAAACGTACCATACGGCTGAGAGACCAGAATAATATCCCCTGATTGACATGCTGCCAGTTTGGGGGTAAGGTAGCCCTGTTGTTTGACATCGAAAAGAACGCTCATCCAATCATCATCCGTCCCACTGCAAATGCTGTAGATTCTTGGCGGAGTCTCCGGATCAACAGAAATCTTTATCACCTGGCCGGCTCTGAATAAATCCTTTTTTTCCCATGAAATCATAAAGACTCCGGGTGAAAGTTCCACTTTATCAAGTACTGCTACGGGGTATAGGAGCTCCTCGTTCAACATTTGCCTTACTATAAAATGATTGAAATAATCCCTTAAATTTAAAGTAAAAATTACTTATGCGAATTAGGGGTTGAAAAAATTGTATCATTTAATGCCGAAGGCATGATATGATTGTAGAAAATCAATGAAAAAAAGCGACCTAAATGCCGAAGGCATGACATTGTAATGTCACCGCTTCGCGGTTCTGTAACCAATACTCATTACCATTCTACAATAATAACAACCCTTCGGGTTTATTGCGGCTCAACACTTAATTGGAGTTACTTATAAATAATTAGAATATTTTTAAGATTTACTTTAAAAATTAATCAGAAAAAACCTTATCTGTTAAAAATCGTTTGTTCCTTTCTTATTTAAAATTGACATTCTATTCAAATTGTCACGCACATAAGAGGCTTGTAAATACCTGATGTTCTATTTTTTAATGAGTTTTTGAAATTTTTCAGTGGACACTTAGTGCTTATTTATACATTGTTTATACAATAATTGTACAAGGGTGATGATAACTCCTGGTATTTTTGAAAAAGTGTTCTGATTTTGATGTTTCAAAGTTGGGAAAGCAGCGTAAACATGAGAAGGCGAATGGTATGAAATTTTCTTTTGTACCCTTGTTTCAATTAAGGGATTATCATTAATCCCTTAAAAGATTTCTCTATTTTGGTATCTTCGTAAATAATTTGGCGCCAAAAAAGCATGAGTGCATTATTTAAAGGAGTAAAAAAAGGTTTCATCTTTCTGCTGCTGATACCGGTCTATCTGTATCAGTATGTGATTTCTCCTGTTTTACAGCCCTCCTGTCGTTTTGTTCCAAGTTGTTCGCAATACGCGGTTGAGGCTTTAAAAATACATGGTCCGTTGAAGGGACTTTGGCTGGCAACCTGGCGTATTCTCCGTTGTAATCCCTGGGGGGGACATGGTTATGATCCTGTTCCGCCAGGAAAAAATAAATAATGTCATTAATAGTCATTGAGTTGTCATTAATAGTCATTGATGGTCATCGTGTTGTCATTAATAGTCATTGAGTTGTCATTAATGGGCATAATGGTCATTAATAGTCATTGGTGCAGTAAAAACAATTAATGACTAATAATGACTACAAATGACCAATGACAATAAATGACTATAAATGACAACATTAGACAAAGAGAGATCAATTTTTTATAAATAAATCCGATGAAAAATTTAGTGATCATATCTGTCCTGATTGGGATTTTCGCGGTATCCTGTCATTCAACAAAGAAAAACAATGAGAAGGTGGTATTTGTAAGCATACTTCCGCTCAAATATTTTACAGACAAAATTGTCGGTGATATCTACAAAGTGGAAGTAATGGTCCCTCCGGGTGTAGGTCCTGAGACCTATTCCCCCACTCCCAAACAGATGAAGAAACTCGGTGAAGCATATGCTTATTTTGCAATCGGATATCTTGGTTTTGAAGGAGATCTTTTGAGTAAACTGCCTTCGCTCAATCCCGGAATTAAGATCTATAATGTATCTGAAGGCATTAATCTTATTGAGGAAAAGGAAGAAAAACATGAAGATCATGTTCATCTGAAGGGAGTTGATCCGCATACCTGGTCCTCGCCCAAGGGAGCTTTAATTATTGCAAAGAATATCTATGAGGGAATGGCTCAGGTTGATCCAAAAAACAGGGAGCATTATCTCCAGAATCTGCAGAAACTAACAGAAGAAATCAATAAAGTTGATTCTACCATCACGAAAGTTCTTTCTCCTGTCAGGGGTAAAAAATTTATCGTATTTCATCCTGCTTTGGGATACCTGGCACGGGATTATGGAATGGAGCAATATTCGATTGAATTTGAAGGGAAGACTCCATCGCCAAAGCACATGCAGGAATTGATTGATGAGGCCAGGAATGGGAAAATCAGCGCGGTATTGATACAAAAAGAGTTTGAAAAGAGGAATGCAGAAATTGTGGCCCAGGAAATAGGAGGGACGCTTATTCAAATCGATCCGCTTGATTATAACTGGCCGCAGCAGATGATTTCTATTGCGACCAGTTTGGCTGCTGCTCCTCAGGGTCGTTGAAATATTTCGTATCTTCGCAGAAGGAACAAGGTTTCAAGTTCAGGTTCCAGGAAGTTTCAGAGTTACAAAGTTACAAAGTTTCAGTCTATTTGAAACCTTGAAACCTTGAAACCTTGTAACATTTGGAACTTTTGAAACTGGAACTTGGAACTTTAAACATTGAAACTTCAACATGGGTCCACTTCTTGAAATCAGGAATTTATCGGCAGGGTATGAATCCACAGTGATACTGCATGGGATCAACCTTTCAGTAAACCCTTTGGATTTCATTGGAATCATTGGCCCAAACGGAGGTGGTAAAACTACTTTGCTGAAAACTGTTCTTGGTTTATTGCCCCCATTATCCGGAGAAATCCTTTTTAATGAATCAATGAGTTTTAATGGGACCTATAGAATTGGTTATCTTCCGCAGATCAATAACATAGACCGGAAATTTCCTATTAGCGTTTACGATGTGGTGAGATCAGGCCTTATGTCCCGCCGCAGAATTATATCAAAGTATTCAAAGGAAGAAAATGAAAGAGCTAAGTTCCTGCTGGACGAAATGGGAATTTACCCAATACGAAATAAGGCCATCGGGGAACTCTCAGGAGGACAGATCCAGCGCACCTTATTATGCCGTGCTCTTGTGAACGAACCAAAGCTGCTCATCCTTGATGAACCAAATACCTATGTGGATAATCGTTTTGAACGTGAGCTGTATGAAAAATTAAGGAAGCTGAATGATCATTTGGCCATTCTGCTTGTATCACATGATTTGGGAACAATTTCTATCTATGTAAAATCTTTCGCTTGCGTAAATGGATCGCTTCATTACCATCCGGGCAACGAGCTGACCCCTGAACTGCTTCAGGCTTATGAATGTCCTATTCAGATCATCAGTCATGGCGAAATACCTCATACCGTACTTTATAATCATCATTCTTAATGGAGAATTTGCTGGGATTATTTGAATTCGGATTTTTCAGGAATGCATTTCTTGCAGCACTCTTTGCCAGTATTACCTGCGGAATAATCGGGACGTATATTGTTTCAAGAAGAATTGTTTTTATAAGCGGCGGTATCACCCATGCATCGTTTGGCGGTATAGGAATGGGGTATTATTTTGGCTTTGATCCCATTCTTGGAGCAGTAATTTTTGGTATCTTATCTGCTCTCGGAGTAGAGTTCTTCACTAAAAAGGCTGATCTGCGTGAAGATTCTGCCATTGCAATGCTCTGGTCATTGGGAATGGCTTTGGGAATCATATTTATCTTTCTGACTCCTGGATATGCTCCTAATCTGATGAGCTATCTTTTTGGGAATATTCTTACGGTTTCAAAAGCTGACCTGATTTTCCTATTTCTGCTTTCCCTAATAATTATAGGATTCTTTATTTTATTTTACCGGATGATTTTATTCGTATCCTTTGACGAAGAATATGCCCTGACCAACAATGTTCCTGTCCGGTTTTTTAATGCGGTTCTGATTAGTCTTGTGGCTTTGACGATTGTTTTAAACATCCGTGTTGTGGGCATTATCCTTGTTATTTCACTCCTTACCATACCTCAGGCGATCGCGAATCTCTTTACCAAACAATTCCATCAAATGCTTTTTGCATCCATCATTTCCGGCTTTATCGGATCCATGGCCGGACTTGTTTTATCTTATTACTATGATATACCATCCGGAGCAGCGATTATTTTTACTCTTGTAATACTTTATGGATTGCTGAAAATATTTTTTCTGATCAGGACACGACAGGGGATAAAAAAAATAATATGATCACACCTATATTGGAATCATCCCAAATGTCCTATAGCACTAATAATGAGAATAACAGGAAATAATCACAATTGAGGTTTCCGTAATTTTATAAATCAATCGATGCTCCAGATCAATTCTTCTGCTCCAGTAACCTTTAAATTCATACTTCAGGATTTCAGGTTTACCAATTCCTTCGAAAGGATTTCTCAGCGTGTCTTTGATCAGATCCCCAATTCTTAAAGCAGTTCTTCGATCAGTTTCTATCCAATTCTGGTATTCCTTAAAAGCGGCTGGAACGAATTCGATATTTCTCATAAAATATCATCCGCTTTTAATGAAATAACTTCTTTTTTCGATTCATATTTTTCTATCCTTTCTTTCAATTCTTGCGCAAAAGCAGGATTGCTTACTATATAATCAGTCGCATCTGAAGGCTGAATGGTAATTTCAACAGTTTTATGCGGGAAAAGCTTCTTAATTCCTTCAATGAGTTCAGGCGTAATCGAATCGGTATTTATCCTGATTGTTGTTTCCATATTCTTTTTTTATCAAAGTTAAGAAGTTTATCAGAGTTAAGAATAGGATTCTATGAATTTTAAGGTAGTGATTATTTGAATATAACGATACTAGATGAAGAGCCCTGAAAGTCGATTGATGAAGCCGGGCTCTTTTAAGAAATCCTGTTTTGTCAATTAAATCATCTTTAGAGTAAGGTTTTCCAATAGGTTGCATAAATTTTTTATTTAGTAATCCTGTTTCACAATTCCATTAAAAAAACCATCAATCGCTCCAAACTTTTTATTTACTCAATCCGGCGAAGCAGGTCTATCCCAAAGTGTTGTTATTTGCTATCCCAAAAGGTATATGTACCAATGGGATGTTATTAATGTTTTCAAGATGCACAGTTTGATCATCAAAGTAGATATGCGGTTTCATAATGTCTAAAATTCTCTTCTTCTCTACACCTCCCAAAAAGAAAGCCTCATCAACTGATACTCCCCAACTATTTAATGTATTTATCATCCTTTCATGAGCAGGGGCATTTCTTGCAGTAATAATTGATATTTTTAAAATTCTTTTATAGTTTGGATCTTCTTTAATTTTTTCAGTTTCTAATGATTGGAAATGAGAAATCTTTTTAAATAAATCTTCTAAAGGACCCCCATCTAATGGAACCGATGAGAGTTTAACTTCTGAATCGTGAAATTTACTTAGATCATGAGTTTTTTTATAAACTATTTCTGCTGAATCATCTGCAATTACTCCATCAAAATCAAATGCAATTCTAAGTTCATTATCATCTTCATCATCAAAATTTTCTATGTCCATAACTCTGCCGGCCGGCATCTTAGCCCTAATGGCATTTTTAACATCTTCATGATTTGCTGAAAGAAATAATGACGCATTAAATGCAGGAATATATTCATAGGGGGATTTCCCAGAAAAGAAGGCCGCTCGAGTGATATTAAGATTGTATTCCTTTATTGACTTAAAAACCCTTAATCCCGTTTCTGGACTATTTCTTGATAAAAGTACAACTTCGAAAGGAACCAAATCAGGGAAAGATGAATTGAACTTTAAAAACCGTCTTATAAAAGGGAATGCAACTCCTTTCTCTAATTTTTCATCAATTTTCTCTTTTTGAAATTTACGGTATTCTTCAACTCCTTTTTCTCTAAAAATTTTATCTGATTCTTTTAAATCGAAAAGAGCGCTTGACGCGATTGCAATAACAAGTTTTTTTTCAATAGGATATGCCATAAGTTATTTATTCCATTTTTATTTATAATGATGAATAATACTCCTTAATCTTTTGAGCCATCAATTTTCTTCTTGTAAGAAGGAAATCTTCATAGTTTATGTAGGTCATATTAAAAATATCTTCCGGTATACAGTTAACAGACAGATTTTTGAGTAAATCATTGAATTCTACAATGGTGCCTATTTTCTTATTTTTTGTTTCACACTGCTCGAACGTAATTCCAAAATAATCACGGGGCGCTTTTTTCCCGATAGAGATATTTATCTGAGGATCGAGATAGACATAGTTTGCTACCTGATTATATTTTGACCTTTCTGTTATTTTCTCAGCTTTCAAATACTCTTTCGGGAAGATATGATGAACATCTCCCATGATGGTAATCAGGTTCTCCACTTTGATGCTTGAAGAAAATAAAGCACGATCACCCGAATGCACCTGGGCGGCAAGGAAGGTATTAAAATAGGGACTGTTAATAGCTGATGTTTCAAGCGCTTGTACTAACCCGATGTTCCAAAAAACCTCAGACAAAACGGCTTCTTCAGTTTCTTTGAAAAATTGAACAAATCCTCTGGTGTTTATTGCACGGATATCTTTATCCATGGCAGATTCAGGTGAAGCTATGTAACGACTGGTCAAAGTTGACAAAACGTACCATTTTTGAACATAGTGCTTGATATCATTCTTAGGAATCTCTTTTGAAGAGGAGAGTATTAAATAAAGCGTGTAAGCGAAATCCAATGTCATTTGGGAATTTATCTGCCTTGGATTAACGAATCCTGCAGATTTAATTGCGAGTACAAACTGGGAAAAACTGTACTCATTCATAAAATTTATAACACCGGTCTTTAGGTCCTTAAAGCTTTTTTCTGATATTTCTTCTTCGAAAACCCTTGTTTCAAAATTACGTCCTGATAGTAAGCTCACTAAATCTGCTAATTTTCCGCGACGGAAGATATGCATAAATGATACTCTCAACATGTCACCATAATCAGGATCATATATGCTTTCCTTGTCATCCTTGAGCCATTTGACCATTGGGGCATATTCGGATGCCATGAACACCTTATCATTTGCATTGATGTAATTAAAATAACCGGGTTCAACTGCAAGGTGACAGAAATAATCAATGGCTTTTCGCAGCATGTTACCGCCAAACTTCTCGTCTGCTGCAATTTTTGACATTGCAAAATCAGCCTCATTTAATCGTTTTCCGGCAGAGTTTATCCGTACAAATATTTCCGTAACTTCATTTATTTCGATGTGATGAGCCAATTCCAGCATGCCAATCATGCGATTAGCTATTGATTTTAGTTTTGTTATAATCTGACCGAATTCTTTGGTCCCGATCTCAGGGTTAACAGCACAATATTCCTGCGTAAACTCAACAATATCAAAGTCGGGTTTAAAAATTTTTGATATATCAGAAATCCATTTTTTGCTTTTTAAATGTGAAGAATCCTGAACGGCAAATTTTTCTTCTACATTTTCTTCCAGAGGATTAAAAGCAATTTTGATAGTTGTTTCTTTGTATTCATCATCGATAACCGGCTGACCAAGTATGGCGGCCATTAAGGCAGTTACCCTTTGTTGTCCGTCAATCAGTATTTTCTTTCCGCTGGAATCTCTTCCATCCTTCAATTTAACATTAGGATTTTGCCAAATGATCAGGTAACCGGTTGGATACCCGTCATATAACGAATCAATAAGATCGCGCACCTGCGTTCTTTTCCAGACAAAAGGCCTCTGAATTTCAGGTATTGCAATGTCTTTATTATCTATTAAGCTCAGTAAATTATTTACAGAAAGCTGTGTTACTGAATATTTTTCTATTTGCATGTCTGGTTATTTTTTAAATGAATCACTTTTTTATTCTATATTGCCTTAAGAGTAGGCTAAAAATCGATTGATGAAGCCAGGATAAGTTTACCTTCTTTAGTTAGATAATCATTCAGGACTTTCCCCTAAATTTTTTTAATTCATTCATTTGCTGGAGTAAAATTGAATTTGGAATCATACATTTAGGCAGACTATTATTTTTAGGAATTTTAGAATATTCTGAGACTCTCTTTATCGATTTACTATAAATACCAAGTTGAATATATTTTTCATTACACCATTTTGAAAGTCCAAGAATAGCATCAAAATCTTCTTTCAAGGGTTTTATTGAATAGTTACCAAGAACTTTTATCCTAGGAAAATTAGATACTATATCTGATTGTCTTATAGTTGTTGTCAGCAATAACATACTATTAAATGAACTCTCTGTTAATTGATGAATATAGCCATAAGCAACAGGATCTAGATTATTAGAATGACGATCTAGTATTTTAGCTCCAGTTTCTTTAAATTCTCTTGCATTATGTACTAGCCAATCCCACCATTTGGTAGGAGGAGTTACATTAGGTTCAGAGTCCATATAAAGATAATTTAAAATTTTGGGCATTCCCTTTTCAGAAAAAAAATCTTCTAAAGTTTCTGGATCTTCTTCAGGCACACATTCTCTAAAAGTATTTGTCCAAAAACTTATATAGCGACTTATGTATAATCTCACATCCTCATAAGCCGCTAATTTTTGGGGTAAATTACGTTTTTCTTCTCTGTTTTGAATTAACTTATCGATAATGAAAACTGTAATAAAAACTCCAAGTATTTCGGTGAAAAAATTTAATCCAAAATCTTTTGTTTTTTCTGAACCAAGCCAACAAATACATCCAAATGAAAGAAATCCTAAAAGAGTACATATAATTAACTTATTGTTTTTTAGATATTCAGTTAATTTTCCCACTTTTTTATAATTAATTTTTACAATTTCATTTCTCCATAATATTAAGGGTGATTTTATCACATCCCCTTCTATCATCTTTCTCTCCATATAACTCATACACAATATCAACTATTCCTCCCTCTATCTGTAACCGACCTCAATGTGGTTCTGCATCATCTATTAATCTGCTTGTCCGGGTTCAGACTTCGCTTGCAAAACCCACACCAGCCGCTCCTGTCTTAGAGTGGATCTGTTAGTGATCAATCATACTGGCAAACCAATTTATATCCTTAAGCGGAATTGAAATTTCGGTTTTACCATTTGTGTATAAAAGTTTTAAATTAAATATTCCTTTTTTTATTATGTCATTTAATTTCGAATCTAAAATGCCAAATTTGAGTTTACCAATAGTCAAAACCTCGTCTGGAAAAATTGGAGATATACTAAAAAAGGATAATTCAGTTTGGCTTTTATTAATTAGACTGAAGCTGTAATTTTTGTGATCTTTTAAAGGATCAAAACTTGCAGAAAAATCTGAAAAGTTCATATTAATTAATAGCTTATAGTCTTTCTCTACTGCTTTCCCAATATTTTGAATTTGAAAGCTCAATTTTACATAAGTAATATTGTCATTATCGATTGGCTCGGATTCAATTTCTCCGGATGTACAAATATTCTCTATTATTAAGTAAGTCTTTTCTTTCCGGTTATAAAGGTTTCTAATTTCATATTCTTCCATTTGAACTGATTCAAAATTATATCTCTTGTAATATTTCTTGTCCGAAGTCATGTGGGGGGCTAAACTACTTTCAGGAATATTAACAACATATAATGATTGTTGGACTTTGCCATTCAGCCTTATAGGAATAATTTTTAGACCTTCAATTTTTCGCTGTATTCTTGATTGAATAACATGTTCTAACCATTCTTTTGTATATAAATTTCCATCAATTGGAGATAAAGATTCAGCTTTGTGATTTTTTTCATTAACACCGTATATTATTACTCCTCCAGCCGAGTTTGCAAATGCAGAAACATCTTTAGCAATTTCAGATTTTTTTTTATCGTTATTTTCCAGACTTCCAGATGACTTAAATTCCAATATAATAGATTCTTCGGCTCCTATATTTATTAAATCTCTAATATCATCTTCTTTAATAACTTCTTTATCAAATAATGAAATCATATCTTCGCATAGTTTATGATCGTAAACTTGGATCTCCGTTTACTTTTATTGCTTTAATAACAGGTATTACTAGCTTTATTCGATTATCACTTACTTCTCTTACTTCTTCATTAAGATCCAAGAGTATAGATTCTAAATTCCCTAAAATCTTTTTTTGATCTTCTGAGCTACATTCATCACAAATCCAATTACATAATTTTGTTTTATCTAGATCCCTAAATATACTTTCTGCTCCATATTCGCTTATTTTAATTCTTTCTGAATAGAATCTTAATTTATCAAACGTTTCCGGAAGATTTAACAGATTTTCTATACCACGTTTATAAAGTTCATTTGATTCGTTTCGTGGCATTGTTCTTATCATCAAATTACCTTTATTTTCTTCTGGCTTTTTTGTATCACTGTCATAATAAAGAATAATCTTTTTATTGATAAAACCGGGATTCGCTATAAAAAAAGATTTTGCATGATTCAATGAAGTATCACCACTAAATTCCGTATTTCCATTTTCATTAATTCTACCGATCCATGAAATATCAAAATCAAGGCTCAGTTCGAATATTTCTTTCGCCTTATTTAAATATTTTTCATCTGTTTCACCTTCTACAAATAGTTTTGCATTTTCATTAATAAGGTCATAATTTATCCGGAATGCCTCCTTAACTATTTTACAATTAGTCCATGAATAAAATTCTGGAGTTTCCAAAACACTAACTATCCCATCTTTTTTTGTTAAGATTATCACCTTATCATTATTCCGTTTTGAATTGTGTATAATAAAAGGAGAATGTGTCGCTATAAATAACTGAGATGATAAAACTCCTTTGTCAATAAATAGATTCTTGTAAAAATCTAAAATTTCAATTTGCCAAGAAGGATGAAGACTTATTTCAGGTTCATCAATTAAAACCACTGAACCTTTACTGCTTTCTTTGTCTTTTAAAAGAAATCCTCCACGAAAAACAATTTGTTTCTCTCCTGAGCTTAATTTATCAATTGACATTCTCTTGCCATTTTCCTCAAATATTACTTCTTTGTGATTATTTCGATTTTCAATTCCAATAAACTTTTTTGTTGGAAAAATTAATTCAAATGCTTTCGTAAATCTCTTGATCCTCTGATCTAGTCGGTTCTCATCAACAGGTTTACCAACATTTTCTTTTCCCCATTGTGAAAACTCTTGAGAATCAATAGCTGCTATGTCAATCAATAATTGAGTAATTTCGGTTGCAAGATTATTACTGGATTTATAACTATCGGGTTGTTTTTGATCTATATCTTTTGCCGTAACGGATGTAATTTCACGAGACGTATAATTAATTTCAACATCAGAATATATAGCACGGAAGATTGGTTTTATATTAGGTTGATGAAATATATTGCCAGTGAAACTTTTCTTTATACCATCCTCAGACGTGAAATTAACTGAAACCTGGTTCCAATTTGAAATAATATGAAAATCAAAAATAAAAGTCACAATCCCGTTTTTAATTCCCTCTTTGAAACTATTAGTATTGTTCATTACTAGCTCTTGTTCATCTTCAGAAATCTCAACTTCAATAATCCTGTATTCATCTCGTTGAATAGAATCAAGACCTATTTTTGAAAAATCAAAAATCAAATCAAGTATACTTGTTTTTCCTGTTCCATTCTCTCCTGCCAGTATGATTGTATCGACACATTTTCCATTACTATTTGTGAAATCTAAAATTAAATCTCCTAGTATCGGATTATTATTAAGAATAATTTTCCTTATTTTCATTTTAATTTCCTTCTATTATCTTCCTCTCTTCCTCCATCACCCAATACAACTCATGCACCATCTCATCTATCTTCCCCTCACAATACCCTATTCTCCACTCTATGTGCCCCAGCTGCGCCGGCAGCACCGACCGGGAATTCACTTCTATGAATTGATGCTGATCGTGGATCACCTCCCGGTAAGCCTCTGCATTACCCTGCGAGTTGTCCACATCCCAGCTTAAAGCCTTAAAAAACGGGTCAATAAAATCACGTCTTGTCTGGGTTTCGTTGTAGTCGGACCGTTTATAGGATTCATATTGCTCGTCAAATCTCGTGACCAGCTCTGAAATCCCCTCGTAGGCAAGTTCTTTGGTTATCATCAGCTTCCAGTTAGTGATTGCAAACATAAGAAAAATGTAATTACATTATTTCTCAGGCCAATATATTTTACCCACCCTATCCCCCGCTAGCGCTGATCTGTGATCAGTGCTTTGTTGGAAATGGCATAAATTAAAAAGTCCCCTTGCTCCTCCGGATATTCAACCTGAAGTCAACTAAGGCCCGGAAAGTGAAAATTAAGGTTATACTTTTATGAAGGGCTGAAAATAATTTATCCTGTAATCTTCCATACCGATTTATTCTTTAAATTCGTGATCTGTTATTCTTTAATTATAACATGGATCAAAAAGACTTACTTCCGAAAATCAGGCCTTTTTTGCTGTGGGATATGAACATGGAAAAGTTTGATTTCACTTCTAACAGGCAATTGGTGATCGAGAGGGCATGCACATTAGGTAATTTCGCAGATTTTAAGGAAATTGTACGATTCTACGGTTTGGAACTCATCAAACAGGAATTGGTCAAATCGGCATCATTAGACCCAAAGTCGCTTTCCTTTTTCAGCCAGATTTTTGATATCCCTTTAAAAAGATTTAAATGCTTTTCAAAGAGACGATAACCTCTTCCACGCTGGATATCATTTATCAACTCTTTGATTTGGAGGAGTTGAATGATTTTGAGCTGGTAGGCGGGACCGCTCTATCTTTGCAAATGGGACACCGGATTTCAATCGACATCGATCTTTTTTGTCAAAAAACATTTGAAACAAGGGAACTTAAGGAAACTCTCCTGCTGAATTTCAAAAACCATGAGCTATCCTTTGACTACGAAACAAAAAATACCCTTGTTGGATCAATCGATCAGATTAAGGTTGATTTATTCGTCATGCTTATCCAAAAGTAAAAGAAACAAAGATTATCGAAGGTATCCGGCTCTGTTCACTGGAAGATCTCGCTGCAATGAAAATCAGCGTAATTACTGACAACGGATCACGCATGAAAGATTTGTCGATTTGTATTATCTGCTACAGAAATTTTCATTAAAAGAAATTATTGAATTTTATGAAACAAAATACCAGTTCGAAAATTCCTTTCATGCATTGAAAAGTATCACCTGGTTTGATAATCTGGAAACAAAAGAAACAAATCAGATCAACTTCATCGAAAACAAACAAATCTCCTTCTCAGAATTAAAAACCTATCTGATTAGAGAAGCCGGTAAACTTCTTTAATAAGAGGTGAAGGTGGCAAAGCATAATATCCGCGCTAATCTGTGGATTTGTAACGTTTTTGTATCGTAAAACGATGTAACTTCCATGATTGTCAGCATTGTTGATGTCACTCAAAGAAAACAGGCTTGTAAAATCGTAAAAGTCATTCTCTTTTCACTTTTTCAGCTTTCAGGCTTACGCCACCATCTGTGTTCCTTGCGACTTATTTAAATTATACAAATTGAAAATTTTTTAATTTTGGTCAATTCTTATCCAGGGAAAACACGCCGATAAACAAAGAAATTAAAATAGTGGAAAAAAGAATATACATCAAAGAATGGTTAGCGTTGAAACCATACATAAAGCAAACCGCCACTGACGGATTTTATCTCAATCTCAGCAATGCTGTTAAGGAAGTTTTTACAGCCAATAAATCTTCCGTTTTTCTAAATGACGAAGAAATCGATTACCTGTCGTGTTTTTTGACCTCATATTTCGAAGATATTATCTCAGGAACCAATATCTGGAAAGCTTTTACAAATATTCATAATCAGTTGTACCAAAAGCGGCTTCCATTTTACCCGACAGATGAAACAGATGAATATGTTGAGGAAGAGATCAATGTTCAGGATGTGAGTTTTCTGATCTGGTATTTTCTTAACACGCTGAAGGAAGATAAATTTATTGCTCCCTATAACGATTTTATTTTTGGTACAGCAATAGAAATAATGGATATTTTTGACCAGGTCTGGGAATATGCTCCTGAAAACAAAGTGCTTAAATCTTATTATCAGATTGATCAAAAGATGCCTGATTTCTATGCTTGTCGCAATCTGATTGATACCGTTCTATTTAAATCATATCTTTTCCATCCGGATACTTTATTATCATTAAATGATCAGGAAAATGAACTCATTGATGAGCTTAAAGATGAAGATGAGAGGAAAATAATAGCCTTACTCAACGAAAACAGGGACAACGCAATACATCATTATTCAACTCGTTTACTTGGACTGAAAGGAAAAGAATGGGCAGCTGAAATCCTGGGCAGGGAACATCCGCTTTATTCCGCGTTCATCAATCAATCACAGAAAATAAGCGGTCATTTCCTATACAAAGGACAGAATGCTGATGATGTTTTTATTGAGCACAATATTCATCGGGGAAAAGGTTTGAATTAACAAAGAAATCCTTCGATTTTTCCGGATCATTGGAGAAAATTGATACAATATTGACCATAGGCATCGTCCAATGGGAAAACGAATGGTGGTTCTCAGGGGTATTTACTCAGCAAGAATTTGATCCCGGATTAATCACCAGGGAGCAAAGTTCAGTGAAAAGCAGAATGGCTGTTAATTTTCTCGATCATCGAAAAAAAGAAACTCATGAAATTCTTGAATTACAGCATGATGCCTTTCTGGATTATAATAATGGCTCGATAATAAAGTTTCTGCCAACAGAAAAAGTCGGAAGCTTTTTTAAAGGCTATATGGATTTCTATAACAATTCTTTAAATATTTCAGAAAAGGATAAGGAAGAAGCGACGAAAAGAATTACAAAACAGAGCTTTCCGCTAACGAATAATGATTTTGACTTTTCTGATAAAGGAGACAGCGCCTTAATTTTCTTTAATCACAGAAGCGGCGCAGAGATTGCATTTGGTGTTAATTCAGCCTTTCCGCTTCCTGGCAATCCCTACTTTAGGGAAGAACAAAATGAAGAACATATTTTACGGCTGTTAATGGATGAAAGTATTTCGGCAGAACTGGCAATATTTTGCATCAATACCTGTAAAAATAAATTACCCTTTTTTAATAAAGACCTTGGGAAATTGTATTTGGCAGATATCGATTTCTTACTTCGGTTCTGGAAAAAAGGCAATTACCATACGAAACCTTCAATTACTATTACCTAAGCCGGGCAGCCAGAACAATTGGTTACACAATATATTTTTATCTGTTAACCGAAGTCAATCTCAAAATATTTCAGAATGGCTTTGTAATTATCCTGTGCAGCAAGACAAGTGTCCATCAGGTATCCTTTGACATTTTCCCATTCACGCAATCCGCGGTAGTAGAATAGCTTTAAATCCTCCTCGATAATGAATGGAACAATATTATTGGCCAGGCATTCTTTAAACATAATAAGACGACCCACGCGTCCGTTTCCATCCTGAAACGGATGAATGCTTTCAAACATCTGGTGAAATTCAATGATATCTTCTACTGTTTTTGCGTCCCTGGCATTGTAATTTTCAAGTAAACCCTTCATTTTGTCATGAACTTCTTTGGGTGGACAAGTTGCATTTCCGCCCACCTCGTTAGGCAATTTTTTATATTCACCCACTTTAAACCAGTCCTTACGGCTATCCGATGTACCTGATTTCAGAAGGTAATGCAATTCTTTGATAAACGACTCCGTCAATGTTGATTTTGCTTCTTCTATAATCACATCGACACAACGAAAGTGATTGCTTGTTTCAATGATGTCGTCCACATTTACGCTCTCTTCCGTAATGCCTATCGTGTTGGTTTCGAAGATAAAACGCGTCTGGTCAAGTGTAAGCCGGCTGCCTTCAATGCGATTGGAGTTATAAGTCAGATCAATTTGAGTGCGGTGGTAGATACCGCCTTTCAGTTTCATGTCTTTTTGTTCCTTTAGGATATTGAGTAAAAGATTATTACTAAACTTTTTCTCCTTTCCCTTTTTAGGTAAAGATGCATCTTCCGGGATATTCCATGTTTTACCTGTCAGGAAAGCGCCCGGCAATTTTCCTGTTGCGGAATAGTTCCGCGCGGTTCTTTCGGGCAAATTCCATTTTTCGGCATACTCCCTGACTGAGATATATTTCATATTGAGTTTATCGGCAATGTTATTTCTGAAATAACGTTCAAATATACCCATTTTTGCCGATAAAGGCAAGTTTTCGGTTGTGATTGGAAGTCCGGTTTTTATTTCTAAAGCATAGTGCTGTTTTTTCGTAAGTTAATAGTCGATGATGGCGTTTACTTTTGACCCTTACTATTCCGGAACACTGTCAGGTTTTCTTCTGTCGGAACCCATGCCACCAATCGTCTGAACACTATCCTTAATCCCTGCCACTGCTCTTACGATCGAACTGTCGGCCTTGATGTTTAAAGGGAATGCAAAAATTTCAAAGTCCTTATTTATCAGCTTATCCAGATTTATAAGATTCTCAAGGATCAAAATATTGTTCTGCAAGAGAATTTTGTGAAAAGGGTAGGGTTCTTTATCGGGGGAAAACCAGTCAATGCCTATCATTTTGACTCTTTGCTTCACCAAAAAATTGATCAGATCTTCCTCTAAAACAGGATGGTTATAGAAATATTCCTTCTCTCCGAATTTTTTATCCATACCCGAATGGAACAAAACAATTATATCCGGGACTATTTTTTCAGTGTCAATATTGTTTAAGCTTATTCCTTTAATTCCCTTTACATCAAAAACAACACCCTTCCCCGCAAACCGGTCAAGGGGTATTTCTGAAATAAAGTGATTATTTGAGGTAAGATGCATCGGCCCATCTACATGAGTTCCCACATGCATTTCCGTGCAGAGCTGAAAATTGGTATAACCATCTGTATTGATCTCTTTATTTCTTTTCAGCTTTACCGGAAGATCACCGGGGAAAACCGGCATCTCCGGGGATATCGTATGGGATAGATCAATAAACCTCATTTTTAATTGATAATTGGCAATTGACAATTGACAATTGATAATGGAAAATTGATAATTGATAATTGACAATGAATAAAGGTAATCATTATCCATTATCCATTGTCCATTGTCAATTAACTAAATTTTTATCATCATCGACTCCTTAACCCAGCCTTTGTTGCCGTCGGGTAATCGTATTTCTATCCAATCGCCGAGCTGATCGGTCAATTGTACAGTTAATCCTTCATGAATGATGAAAAGTTCGGTACCCGTTTCGCTTGGTGAACCCTTGACTCTAACACTTCTCTCTGTTATTACCGCAGAATTGTGCTTGAGAATTTTCTTTCTCATATCATCTCCAAAAGAAAAGGTCACTCCACTATAAAAGATAGCTGCCATAGAAATCCAGAATGCCATTCTTTTTGTGCGAACAGTTCCGGAAAAGAGGAAAACTCCGAAAAGGATGAGGAAAATAAAGAAAGCTATCAGACTATGATTTCCCCATTGGTCAGCGCTGCGGAGACTGATCAACTGTTTCAACCACGCGAGAAATCCCGGTTGAGGAAGAGGGACGATATTATCAACTATTTTCTTACGGGCCATCTCCAGATTATAACTGACATCTTCATCGTTGGGTGATAACTTTTTGGCCCGTTCAAAATTGAGAATCGCAAAGGTTGAATTGCCGTTTTTATAATAAGCATTCCCGAGGTTAAAGTAGAGAACAGGTGATTCAAAACCCTTGTTCAAAACATTCTCATAGGTCCTGACGGCATCATTGTATTTGCCCGAATTGTAAGCTTTTGCGGCTTGTACCAGAGAATCATGCAAGGCCGGAGGTTGAGCCAATACTCCCTTGAATAAAATTAAGGCAAAAAAGAAAAAACTATATTTTAAAATCTTTGTTTTCATGATCCGTTTTATTTTATCTCTTTTTCCATTTGGCTCATTACATCGGTAGCTTCTTCATACAGCTCCTGCATTTTTTCAGATCCTCTGCCCGGAGCGAATCTTGCGTATTCACAGGCATCAAGGATTTGTATAAATCCGGATATAACCTCTGCTGAAGCTTTACGTTGTTCCAATGCAGCAGAAGCTCTTTCTCTGGTCAGCTCAGCCACCGGAATGGTTAATTTATCGCTTAAATATCCCCAGAAGGCCCTGGTAACGGATTCATAGAAATTTTCTGTAGCTCCTTTTTTAAGATAAATACTCGCTTCCTTGAGTCTTCTCAGAGCTACTTTATTTGCTTTCTTATTTTTTACCTGAGCAACATTGGCATTCTCATGGATACGTTTCTGATACAGGAAGTAGAGTGCCAGTAAGACGGCAATTCCTCCAAGATACAGCAAATAAAAATTAAAACTTCCAAAGAATAGATATCCTTTTGGCCTCAGCTGGAAGTCACCTTGTTTAAGGAATCGGATATCATTTCCAAGCATTTTTACATCTTCTTTCGACGATATACTCATCGTTGAACGCGATCCTTCCCCTCTGGCTACATGAATTTTGAATTCCTGTGTCGATTCGGTCACATATTTGCCCGCAGAAGGATCAAAATAGATGAAGTCAACAGAAGGCAGGGTGTAATCGCCTGCATTTCTGGGAAGGAAGAGATATTCAAAAGAAATTGAACCGCTCACACCCTCCGTTGAGGCTTTAAAATTGCTTGTTGTTTTTGGATCATAAACTTCAAAATCAGGTGGTAACTGGACTTTTGGAGGATTAATCAATTTAATATTACCCTTGCCTGTTACATCCAGTTTTAAGGTGATTGGATCATTTTCCTTCACTCTCGTGGTGGTAATCGATGAACGGAGATCAAATTTTCCAACTGCTCCTGAAAAATTCGCCGGGGCTGCAGGTAAAGGATTTACGCTGACAGTAACAGGATCACTGACAACAGTGGCTCTGACATTTGCAAAACTATCAAAGAAATCATCGAAGAAACTGCTTGATCGTTTTACTCGTTGCTGAACTATACAGTCAATTTTGACAGGACCTATTGTAATCTTTCCTGTTTGCTGAGGGAATAAAATGGTCTTCTTTAAAGTTCCTACATTGTATATCTCACCGTTTAAAGTTTCCCGCTGGAGCGAAATCTGTTGAGGCAGTTCAACATCCTGTGACCAGAATCCTTCAAAATTAGGCAGTGAAACGTCTTCGAAGCCATTGAGATTAACCTTGGAATATATCTTAATAGTAGCCAGCAGATGATCTCCTTTGTAAACACTTCTCCTGTCAAGCAGTACTTTCACAAACAAATCAGATTTAGGTACCGTACCCGTTTTGGTTGCCGGTTCTTCTGTGCCTCCTCCTGAAGGCTTGGCGGATCCTTTGACCACTTCAATGGTGAGACTATTGGATGTATATTGGCTGCCATTTACATTTATTGAAGCAGGATTAATAGTAAATCTTCCGGGTTTTTTGGCGCGGAGAACGAATAGGTAGGCATAATTTACCGATTGAGAACTTACCCCGTTTACGATGGAAAAGGAAGAACTTGTGGAGGTCGAGGGGCCCATTAAAACATCAAAATCTGAAAGTTCAGGTAATTTGAGGTTTTGTCCTTTTGCATTAACAGAAAATGATAACCTGAATTGTTCTCCAAGTTCTACCACACGGGGGGCCTCCATGGTAAAAGTAACCTGTTCGGCAAAAACATTCATGCCGGACAAGAGTAAGAGCATAAAAAGATAGAGTTTCCTAATCTTCATCATATTATTCCCAATTTCTTCAAATAATCAAACTTAACTATCCAACTATTCCTTTTTCAATAAAATATTTACCAGTTTTTCTCAACTTTGGATCTTTGTGCCTGCACCGCCTGTGCTTTTTTCACCTTTTCCTGGGTCTGCTTCTCATCATTTTCCAAAGCCTGCAGCATCTGTTCTGCATTCTGTCTTGAGATCTTATTCTGCTGCGGTCTTTTTTGCTGATCCTGTGGCTTTTGATCCTGGTTCTTATTATTCTGGTTTTGATCTTTATTTTGGTCCTTATCCTTATTCTTGTCTTTATTCTGATCCTTGTTTTGGTCTTTATCCTGATTCTGTTTTTGTTTTTGCTTCTGCTTTTCCTCTTCCTTTTTCATTTTTAAAGCGTAGGCAAGATTATACTTCGTTTCAGGATCATCCGGATTTATTCTCAGCGCTTTTTTATAAGCTTCTATGCTTGGATCAAACTTCTTTTGTTGTAATAAGGAGTTCCCAAGATTGTGATAGACTGCAGATTTCTCAAAAGGTTTTTGTGTCTGATCTGCCAGTTTCTCAAATTCCGTGGCGGCTTCCTCTGCTTTCTTTTGCTTGTATATTGCATCGGCAAGATTGAAATTCCAGTGAAAATCCTGAGGCTTCAATTGCAGGGCTTTTCTGTAAGCAATTTCTGCTTTACCGAAAGCTATGGTGTCAAGTTTGGCTGTATCTTTTAATCCTTCTTCAAAATAGTCATTCCCTTTGCGTACAAACTTTCGCTCTTTTTGAGCGAATGCCGCAATGGAAAATCCTGACACAACCATTATAAGTAATATTCTTTTCATGCTCATTTTTCTTTGCCAAATAACCTGAAGTTGCGAAAAAATTTGTTTTTCCTGTCAAGAATCATAAAGTCAAGAATGATGAAAGCCAATGCTAAAGATAGAAAAAGTGGAAATTGATCGTTGTACTCTGAATATTGCCGGGTATTAATTTCTGACTTTTCCATTTTTTCTATTTCGTTGAACAAACTGTTAAGTCCAATGTCCGTATTGTTTGCACGGACATAAGTTCCTCCTCCTGCTGAAGCAATTTCGGCCAGCATTTTTTCATCCAGCTTGGTCACCACCACATTATTGCTTTTATCTCTTAAAAAGTCTGATCCTGCTGGAATCGGAGCTCCCTGTGGCGAACCCATACCTATCGTATTCACCGTAATATGATCATTCAGGGCCGCTTTTGCTGCACCAACAGCATCATCCTCATGGTTTTCTCCATCGGTGATGACTACAATCGTTTTGCTTCCTTCGAAATTAGGAGTAAATGATTTTGAGGCCATATTAATGGCAGCTCCGATAGCTGTTCCCTGTACGGGCACACTTTCTGTCGAAATAGCATCCAGAAACAATTTAGCGGAAGTATAGTCTGTCGTTATTGGAAGCTGTACATAAGCTTGTCCTGCAAATACAATTAATCCTATCTTATCATTACGAAGCTTCTCTGTAAGTTGTGCAATAGAACGTTTGGCCCTCTCAAGCCTGTCTGGTTTAATATCCTGGGCTTTCATGCTATTTGAGACGTCAAGGGCAACAATGATTTCTATTCCCTTTCTTTTGGTAGTCTGTATTTTTGAACCAAATTGGGGTTGTGCAAGAGCAGTAATAACCAAGGCTATGATAATCATCCAAAGGAGGAATTTCAACACAGGCCGGCCAACGGAAACACTGGGCATTAATTGTGCAATAAGATCCTTTTCCCCAAATCTTTTTAGTGATTTATTCCTTACGATCCGGGAGAAGATAAAAAAGACCAGCATAACCGGAATCACCAGCAGTGTATATAAATATTCAGGATGTGCAAATCTGAAAGATTCCATAATTCGTAATTCGTAATTCGTAATTCGTAATTTTATCAGGGGATATACCTGAATACTGCAATTTGTAGTGCCAGTGCAAGCAGTGACAATATAAATGCAGGTATGGCAAATCGTTGATATTCCTCAGTCTTGTTTGTGAATTCCCTGTTTTCAATTTTTGAACGTTCCATCCGGTCAATTTCTTTATATATTTCAGCCAGGGATTTATTATCAGTGGCCCTGAAATATTTTCCATCCGTTATGCCCGCAATATCCTGCAAGGTCTTCTCGTCAATTTTGACTTCTATATCATGCATCTGGATTCCAAAAGGAGTGGGGACCGGATAGGGTGCCACCCCCTGCGTACCAACTCCAATAGTATAAACTCTGACGCCAAAAGTTTTTGCAATCTCTGCTGCGGTAACGGGAGCTATTTCTCCCCGGTTATTCTCCCCGTCGGTCAAAAGGATGACCACTTTACTTTTCGCCTCGCTGTCTTTCAGTCTTGAGACTGCATTTGCCAGTCCAAGACCTATTGCAGTACCATCCTCTATTAATCCGCTCTTTACATTTCTTAGAAGATTTATTAATACCGCACGATCGGTAGTGAGCGGACATTGGGTAAAGCTTTCCGAAGAGAAGACCACTAATCCGATCCGATCAAATTCCCTGCCGGAAATGAATTCTGTGGCAACATTTTTTGCAGCTTCGATGCGGTCAGGATGAAAATCCCTGGCAAGCATCGAACTTGAAATATCCAGAGCGATGATAATGTCGATTCCTTCAATCGTCTGGTTCTGCCAGTTATTGGAAGATTGAGGTCTTGCAAGACATGCTATGATCAGCGATATGACCGCTAATTTTAAGACAAAAACCAAATGCCGAAGAGCATGTTTCCAGGTCTTCTTCACTTTTTTAAATCCCTCAAGACTGGAAATGCGGATGCTTGCCTGTGACTTTTTATTCCGGAATATATACCAGACTATTATTGGAATTAATCCCAGCAACAGGTACAGAACATGAGGTTTGGCAAATACGATATGGCTCATAGCTGTCGTTTTCCCTCCTTTTTGCTTAAATCTTCAACCATTTCTTTTTTTTCTTCGGACTTTTGAGGCTCTGGCTTTTCTTCAATCTTTGTGAGATCGACAAACTGATAGGCATGGTTAATTGACATGTGATTGTCATCGGGAAGGGGTGTCAATTTGGCGAATTTGACAAGATCCGCCAGCTCTAATATTTCCCTTAGATCTTTCATCGAAACATCATCAATTAAATTCTTTCGCTGCACAAAGGCTGAAATAATGTCATAAGTAGTTTGTTCCATAGCCGGAAGCCCAAACCGCTCTTCAATATAATTTCTGATAATATCGGTCAAACGGGTATAATAATCCTTAACCTTATCATGCTGCCATAACTGAGCTTCTTTTAATTTATCCAGATCCTGTAATGCGATCACATGAGGAGGCAATTTAGGTTTCTCAGGACGTTGAAACAGAGGCTTATGGTTTCTTCTGCGGCTAATTGCATAGATAACCAAAAAGATTAATGCCAAAGCAAGTATAATCCCGAGGATCCATGGAGCGATCTCTTTAAATATTACCGGAGCCGCAAAAGGCTTTTTGATATCTGCTGGTCCCTTTTTTAAATCCACTTGAGGTAATTTGACAAATAAATTCAAATCATTCGTTTTAAGGGTATCATTCAGTGTAGCTGATTGTACTTTTAAACGAAAAGGTGGAATAAAATGTGGCCCGCTATCAAAGCAGGTGATCACAAAAGTCTGTTTCAGACGTAAACTGGTCGCATTTAATTTGGTGGTATCGATTAAGGATTTCTTTATAACTTCAATTTTGTTGGCAATTGAATCAGGCACCTGTGGAAAAATCACTTTTGTCCCCACAGGTTGTTCCGCCACGATGGAAAGCTGAATCTGATCGCCAAGCCATATTGTATCTTTTTCAATTTCTGCCTTTAATTTTATTTCCTGCCCGTACGAAACTAACCCGCAGATGAAACAAAGCAAGAAAAGAGAAATATTAACTAATATTTTAATTCGTGACATTCGTAACAAATTCGTGTAATTCGTAACTATCATAATTTATGTTCCCTCTTCTTAAAAAGCGACACAAGTGATTTCACATAATCCTCTCGGTTCCCAATACTGATGTAATCCAAGCCAATCTTAGTCAAAAGATTATCCAGTTTTCTCTTCTTGTTTGACCAGAATTCAGCATAAGCATCTCTGGCCTGTTTACTTGAAGTGTCGACCCAAAGATATTCTCCCGTTTCTGCATCTTTCAACTTTACCATTCCCACATCAGGCAATTCTTTTTCACGTTCATCGAATATGTGCAAAGCCACCACGTCATGCTTGTTATTTGCTATCGACAGTGATTGCTCCAGGGAGGGTATATCAACCATAAAATCGGAGATTACGAATACAGTAACCCTTCTCTTCATCGCATTGGTAAGATACCTTAGAGCCGCTGTGATATCTGTTTTATGAGAGGTTGGTTCAAAATTAAGTAACTCAGATATGATTCTGAGAATATGGGTCCTTCCTTTTTTGGGAGGAATAAACTTCTCGATCTGGTCGGAAAAGAATATCACTCCTATTTTGTCATTATTTGAGATGGCTGAAAATGAAAGAATGCCAGCAATTTCTGTGATGACATCTCTTTTCATTTTTCCCGAAGTGCCGAATTCTCCCGACCCGCTGACATCAATCAGAAGCATTACGGTCAGTTCCCGCTCCTCTTCGTAAATTTTTACGAAAGGATGGTTGTATCGTGCAGTCACATTCCAGTCGATATTTCTTATGTCGTCGCCATACTGGTACTCACGAACTTCGCTGAAGGCCATACCTCTTCCCTTAAAAGCGCTGTGGTACTCTCCCGCAAAAATATTGCGTGAAAGTCCCCTGGTCTTTATTTCAATCTTCCGGACTTTCTTTATAAGGTCTGATGCTTCCACTTTAAGGAAATCAATTAAGAATTAACAATGAAGAACTAATAATTAAGGAATTAACAATGAAAGAATCAAGATGGTGGTGAATACCAATTCTTAATTCTTAATTTTTAATTCTTAATTTTCTAAGGGACTTCGACCGTATTCAATATTTCACTGATTATTTCCTCCGAAGTCAGATTATTGGCTTCTGCCTCATAACTGAGCCCCAGCCTGTGCCGCATTACATCGTGACAGACTGCGCGGATATCTTCAGGAATTACATAACCCCGCCTCTTGATGAAAGCAAATGATTTTGCTGCCTGTGCCAGAGATATCGAGGCTCGTGGTGAAGCTCCGTAAGTGATCATGTCTTTAAATTTTGCCAGGCCATGAGCTTCAGGTTCGCGTGTCGAATAAACGATATCAACGATGTATTTTTGAATCTTTTCATCCATGTAAACATCCTTTACCACATCCCTGGCTCTGATGATGTCCTGTGGTTTGATTACAGGATTGGCTTTTGGAAATTCTTTTAAGAGATTAAGTTGAATAATCAATTTTTCTTCTTCCTTTTTAGGATAGTTCAGTACTACTTTAAGCATGAACCGGTCAACTTGTGCTTCAGGAAGCCTGTACGTACCTTCCTGCTCAATGGGATTTTGAGTGGCCATTACAAGAAAAGGATCCTCAAGTTTGTACGTATGATCACTGATGGTGATTTGCCTTTCCTGCATGGCTTCCAGTAAAGCAGACTGAACTTTGGCCGGAGCACGGTTAATCTCATCCGCCAACACAAAATTGGTGAAAATAGGGCCTTTCCTTACAATAAATTCTTCGCTCTTCTGGCTGTAGATCATTGTTCCCAAAAGGTCTGCAGGTAAAAGGTCGGGAGTAAACTGGATTCTGGCAAATTTGGCGTCCAGCGTTTGTGCCAGTGTGGTGATGGCCAAAGTCTTTGCGAGCCCCGGCACACCTTCCAAAAGGATGTGCCCATCGGACAATAATCCGATCAGAAGACTTTCTACAAGGTGCTTTTGTCCGACAATCACCTTATTCATTTCCATGTTGATGAGATCAAGAAAAGAACTCTCCCGTTGAATTCGCTCATTCAATTCTCTGATATCCAATGTTTGATTCATAATCCCTTCGATTATTGATGATGTATAGTTTTTAGAAAACGGTTACGAAAATAGTGTTTTCATTTCTTTACAAACGAATGATATTATTAAAAAATGTTAAACATAAATTCCGGTAAAATCCTTATGTTCCGAATAACGAAATAGTAAGGTTCCCGTTTGAGACAGTAATGTTACAGTAATTTTCTTTAATAGGTGACATAATTGCAGTTTATGTTTTCAGTTAATCGTTGATTTTGTTGAATCAATAACTGTGCCAACTGAATTGGAAAGAGCGGAACTAATCTTTATGACTTATCAAAAAAATTTCAATGAGGGACGTATGTATTAGCATAATTCATAAGCAGAGGGAGAATATGCTATTAGGTGATCATTGTTTCTGTAATCAAAGGTTATTTAATCCGGACTCCAGTATAAATTGTCATTTATCAATAAAATTATATATTTTCCATTTACTTCCTGCAAAACCTGAAAATCTCTCACTTTCTGTTAAATGCTTAAACCTCTCCCCAGAAGTTTTTATCGGGGGGCAATGGCTCTTTAAAATAAAATTATGTAATATTTTCTATACTTTTATCTTATTTGATAATTTTGATCATTTCTAAGACATTCATGACTGATAACGACATTATTCAACAGATACTGAAAGGGGACCGGGAGATTTTCCGCCTTCTCGTCCAGCGCTATCAGCCCATGGTGTTCAGAATAACTGTTGGATTCGTTCACAACAAGGAGGATGCTGACGATCTGACGCAGGAAATATTTATACAGGTCTATCATGCTTTGTCAAAATTCAGGGGAGATTCAAACTTCCAAACCTGGTTATACAGGATAGTCCTTAATGCAGCTATAAACCATAAACGAAAAAATAACCGCAATATCTTTCAGCGGATTGGTAATTTCCTTCATCATGATTGGGAAAAGGAAAAATACCTGCGAATCCCCGAAACGGATAATCCTGAAAACATCCTGATTAAAGAAGAACATCGCGAACTTGTCAGAAAAGCATTGGAAGCTCTTCCGGAAAACCAGCGTTCTGCCATTATCTTAAGTAAGTATGATGATCTTTCTCAAAGAGAGATTGCAGAAATATTGGGTGTAACGGAAGGAGCCGTTGAAGCGCTTCTTCAGCGGGCGAAATCAAATCTGAGAAAAAAATTATCTGTTCTCAATAAAAAATATTGAAAATAACCGTAGGAAAAATAAAAGTTTTGTTTCTAACATCTAAAATCAAAAAAGAATGGACTGTAAGTTATGTGAAAATGATCTTGAACGCTATCATCGCGGTAAACTGCCTCCGGAGATCAGTTTTCAGATCAAAGAACATCTGAAAAGCTGCCCCGGATGCGCCCAAAGTTATCGTCTTCTCCTGATCACAGAGAACGTGATCGCTGAGGAAAAAAGCCTTAGGGGAAATCCTTATCTGGTAACCCGCATCATGGCAGAACTCGAAAATGAAAATTCCCGGAGATCTGTTGCCCGGCCATCAGTTCAAAGGGTTCTCCGGCCGGTTTTAATTACAATTTCGCTTTTTATAGCCATTACTCTGGGAATATTGGAGGGAAATTTGATCCGAACTTCTCCTTCTTACGAACCAGTTCCTGTTGAGATTTTAATTCTTAACGATTCTGCAGTGGAATCTGTTTCTGCATTTACCAATCCTTAATTTCACGAAAGGATGAAAATGATGAACAAACAAACATTGCTGATATGGGCGGTCGTTGTTCTGGTGGTTCTGAACCTCTCCACCTTAGCGACAGTTTTTTTCCGGCAAAACGAGGATAAGGAGGTGAAAGCTCCGACCCAATTGGAAACCGATACGGAAAAGTACAGCGGCCGTTATTTCCGCGATCAGTTAAATCTGGATCCGGATCAGATGGGAAAATTCAGGGGATTCAATCCTCCTTTCAGGAAAAAAGCTCTTGAAATATCAGAAGCGATGACTCAAACACGGAGAGCCATGCTGGAGGAGATGGCCGCTCCCGTTTGCGACACATTAAAACTGAACAGGATGTCAGATTCAATAGGTCGTTTGCACGGAGATCTTAAACAATTAACGTGGCATTATTATCTCGATCTTAAATCCATCTGCACAGCGGATCAACAGGTTTTATTAAAGAGGTTGTTCACAGACATGTTTATCAACGATATTCCGATGGGACATCCCGGAAGAGGTCAGGGATGGCAAAGAGGAAGAAACAGATAAAAACAAATGAGTATTAATTTTTAAATTTTTAGATGATGAAAACAAAACTTTTACTTACGGGATTGGCTATTATAGCCGCAACGTCACTGACCAGCGCACAGCAACGTGGAAAATGCAATGGACAAGGTCAGGGCAAAGGAAACGGGAAATGTGTCGGCCGCGGTAACGGGCAGTGCAACGGTACCGGTCAAAGACAAAACGGGAACGCAAATGCTGCTGGGAAAAATAGATCCGGAAAAGCTTACAACTACGCCGATGCTAACAAGAATGGTGTCTGCGATCGGTACGAAACCCGCGTAAAGAAGTAGAAACCCACCTTTAAGTCCCCTTTCATTTACATATTATCTGATGGATAACAGACGTTTACGAAATGTCTGACAGGGGATGTTTTGTCATTAAAGTTTGTTTGAATTAAATCATAAAATGCAATGAATATGAAATCAATAGGAAAAAGCTTAATATCAGGAGGATTAATCATGCTGTTGACAATGACGCTGACCGCCTCCTGTGAAAATGGAATCAATGAAAATGCGGAGAGTCAAACTGCTGCTTTGCTGGATGTTTCAGCAGATGGAACTTCTGTGTTACTACTTGCTAATTTAGCCCCGGTGATGGTTGCCACGGAAAATCTTGCTTCTGATGAGCTATCTGTATTACTTAAGATGAAAGAAGAGGAGAAGCTGGCCAAAGATGTTTATACAATGCTGTATGAAAAATGGCAGTCCCCTGTTTTTTCCAGAATCAAAGATGCAGAATCCAATCACCTTGATGCAGTGATCAGATTGCTCACATACTATGGTAAAGATGCTTCAGTGGGTCAGGCAGGCGAATTTGGAAGTGTAGAATACAAAAGTCTCTATGATAAGCTGATAACCAAAGGGTCGGTGAATTTGACAGAAGCCTTCAAAGTTGGGGCTTTAATCGAAGAAATGGATATTAAGGATCTTGAAGATGCTCTTGCCATTGTTACCAATGCAAATCTCAAAATTGTTTTTGAAAATCTTCAAAAGGGTTCAAGAAATCATCTTAGAGCTTTCAACCGGCAGCTCTCCGCAATGGGCGAAAGCTACACTCCCGTTTATCTTTCCTCGTCAGAATACAATACTATTGTTTCCTCTCCAAATGAAAGAGGAGGACAATACAGCATAAGCGGTAAACAACAGCGCGGGAAAGGTACCGGACGGAAGCAGGGAGGTAAATGGTAATAATGGGCATATTTTAAAAACTGATCAACCACTATCTGCAGGAGGAATAAATTTTGGCCTCTCGCCTTTTGAATTGATCTATGAAATTTCCCCATTTCCCCATTTCCCCTCCTTACTATTTTTTACTACAAAATCTCAGGGGCAACCATTTCGACACACGAAAAAGGAATAAATGAAATTATTTCTTCGTGTCAATTCGTCCCCAATTCACATTAAAATATCAGAAAAAAAACGTTTCAACTAATTATTAACGTGAGTTCGATCTAAGGAATAGATAACCTAATCTGTCGAAAACACCTCAGTAGTCATGGTCGAGGGAGAAAAACCAACCTAATAACCTAATTTAATCAGGTAATTAGGTTAGTGAAAGCGTAAAATTAATCCCATCTAAGGTGTTTTTTTAAAGATTAGGTTATCGAAGACAACATTAACGCTCAAACAATCAAGCACTGTCTTATCCATTGCTTAGATCGAGCTCAGGTTATTAAATCCGGATGATTGCAGGGAAAGTAGGGAGTAGGAAAGTAGGGAAATAATATGTTAATGTAATTCGTATAAAAACAAGAAGCCCCGGCTCATTATCTGAACCGGGGCTCTTAATAAAGGTTGGCGGCGACCTACTCTCCCACTTGACGCAGTACCATCGGCGCTGACGGGCTTAACTTCTCTGTTCGGAATGGGAAGAGGTGGAACCCCGTCGCTAAAGCCACCTAAATTTTCACTGGACTCTTTTGGCTCTTACCAAATTATCCACTCAAATCTTTGGCGTCGTTTAATCTAACGATCCAATAATATTTTTAACACACCGGAAAAACAGAAATAGTATTTAATAGAACCGCACGTATGGAAAATTCCAGGCCCATAGAAAGTTATTGGGCAATTAGTACCACTCGGCTTTGACATTACTGCCTTTACACCTGTGGCCTATCAACGTTGTCGTCTTCAACGGCCCTTATGTGGAGACCTCATCTTGAGGGGAGCTTCGCGCTTAGATGCTTTCAGCGCTTATCTCTTCCATACATGGCTACCCAGCGGTGCTCCTGGCGGAACAACTGGTGCACCAGAGGTATGTCCAACGCGGTCCTCTCGTACTAGTGTCAGGTCCTCGCAAGTCTCCTACGCCCACAACAGATAGGGACCGAACTGTCTCACGACGTTCTGAACCCAGCTCGCGTGCCACTTTAATCGGCGAACAGCCGAACCCTTGGGACCTTCTCCAGCCCCAGGATGTGACGAGCCGACATCGAGGTGCCAAACCGCTCCGTCGATATGAGCTCTTGGGAGCGATCAGCCTGTTATCCCCGGAGTACCTTTTATCCTTTGAGCGATGGCCCTTCCATGCGGAACCACCGGATCACTATGCCCAACTTTCGTCCCTGTTCGACTTGTTTGTCTCACAGTCAAGCACCCTTATGCCATTACACTCTTCTGGCGGTTACCAATCGCCATGAGGGTACCTTTGGGAGCCTCCGTTACTCTTTTGGAGGCGACCACCCCAGTCAAACTACCCACCACACAATGTCTCCCATTACTGGGATTAGGCCCCAGGCAAGCAAAGGGACGTATTTCAAGGATGGCTCCACGAGTCCTAGCGAACCCGTCTCACAGCCTCCGTCCTATCCTACACATCACTTACCCAGAACCAATGTGAAGTTGCAGTAAAGGTTCACGGGGTCTTTCCGTCCCGTTGCGGGTAAGCGGCATCTTCACCGCTACTACAATTTCACCGAGCTCATGGCTGAGACAGTATCCAGATCGTTACACCATTCGTGCAGGTCGGAACTTACCCGACAAGGAATTTCGCTACCTTAGGACCGTTATAGTTACGGCCGCCGTTTACCGGGGCTTCAATTCAATGCTTCTACTTGCGTATAACATCCCCTCTTAACCTTCCGGCACCGGGCAGGTGTCAGGCCATATACATCATCTTCCGATTTAGCATAGCCCTGTGTTTTTGATAAACAGTCGCCTGGACCTATTTTCTGCGTCCCACATCACTGTGGGAGCCCCTTCTCCCGAAGTTACGGGGCGATTTTGCCTAGTTCCTTAGCCATGATTCACTCGAGCGCCTCAGGATTCTCTCCTTGACTACCTGTGTCGGTTTTAGTACGGGTCTTACCAGCCTATAGTTTAGAGGATTTTCTCGGAAGCCCTTACCTGCGCTATCCGCTTGCCCGAAGGCTCGCGGTACTATCAGACTTCGGCTCAAAGGGCGGATTTGCCTACCCCTCTCATAACCTACATCCTTTAACGTACTATTCCGTCAGTACGCGGCAGTTTCATCACTTCGTCTCCCCATCACAGCTGTTAAGAGTACCGGAATATTAACCGGTTGTCCATCGATATCGCCTTTCGGCTTAACCTTAGGTCCCGACTTACCCTGATCCGATTAGCGTTGATCAGGAAACCTTAGTCTATCGGCGAGGGGGTTACTCTCCCCCTTGATCGTTACTTATGCCTACATTTGCTTTTCTACACGCTCCACTGTCTCTTACAACACAGCTTCAACGCCGAGTAGAATGCTCCCCTACCAGAGTACAATTTCTTGTACAATCCATAGCTTCGGTGGTATGTTTGATGCCCGATTATTATCCATGCCCGACCGCTCGACTAGTGAGCTGTTACGCACTCTTTAAATGAATGGCTGCTTCCAAGCCAACATCCTAGCTGTCTCTGCAATCAGACCTCGTTAGTTCAACTTAACATACACTTGGGGACCTTAGCTGATGGTCCGGATTCTTTTCCTCTCGGACACGGACCTTAGCACCCGCGCCCTCACTCCCGGTGATATCTTACAGCATTCGGAGTTTGTCTGGAGTTGATAGGCGGTGAAGCCCTCGCATCCAATCAGTAGCTCTACCTCTGTAAAACTCAACACCGAGGCTGCACCTAAATGCATTTCGGGGAGTACGAGCTATTTCCCAGTTTGATTAGCCTTTCACCCCTACCCACAACTCATCCAAGAGCTTTTCAACGCTCCCTGGTTCGGTCCTCCAGTGAGTGTTACCTCACCTTCAACCTGGTCATGGGTAGATCACAAGGTTTCGCGTCTACCCCCACTGACTATATTGTCGCCCTATTCAGACTCGCTTTCGCTTCGGCTCCATGCTTCATAGCACTTAACCTTGCCAGTGAGGAGTAACTCGTAGGCTCATTATGCAAAAGGCACGCCGTCACCCCACTAAAGGGCTCCGACCGCTTGTAAGCGTACGGTTTCAGGAACTATTTCACTCCCCTGTTCGGGGTGCTTTTCACCTTTCCTTCACAGTACTGGTTCACTATCGGTCTCTTTGTAGTATTTAGCCTTACCGGATGGTCCCGGCTGCTTCAGACAGGATTCCTCGTGTCCCGCCCTACTCAGGGTACTGCTAACTTCACATGACTATACGTGTACAAGACTTTCACTCCCTATGGTGCGTCTTTCCAGTGCGCTTCCACTTCTTTCACGTGTCGTATATCGCAGCCCTACAACCCCAACCTTGCCGAAACAAGATTGGTTTAGGCTTTTCCCCGTTCGATCGCCACTACTAAGGGAATCACTATTGTTTTCTTTTCCTCCGGGTAATGAGATGTTTCAGTTCCCCGGGTTCGCCTCCAGCATAGCTGGATACCATGTTGCCATGGTGGGTTGCCCCATTCGGACATCTGCGGATCAATTCGTATTTGCCAATCCCCGCAGCTTCTCGCAGCTTATCACGTCCTTCTTCGCCTCAAAGAGCCAAGGCATCCTCCGTACGCCCTTCTTTACTTTCTTCTCGCCTTTTTCTGTCAATTACGAATCTCGAATTACGAATCACGAATTTTTCAATTCTTAATTATTAATTTTTAATTCTTAATTGACTTAGTTGGATTTCTCCTTCTTACGCGTTTCTCTTAAAACTATTCTGTTTGTTTATTTTTCCAGCATGTCAAAGAACTTTATCCTTTCGGATAGGCAGATCTTAAAGGAATCGAACCTTTAATTTTTCAGCCAACCAGGCCAATCTTATTTGTAAAAGTAAACAGTGGATCAGTGAACGGTTTTGGTGAGATTTCGTGTTTTGGAGATTTCGTGGCAAAAATCAGCCACCAAAGCACTAAAGCTCCAAATTTTCACCAAAGCTTCACTATTTACTTCTTCAATATTTTTTATGAACGTTTTGTTTGTTGTTGTTTTTCAACTTTCTATTCTTTGTCCGATCCGGAAATTATTAATTATTAATTCTTAATTCTTAATTTCCCCGGAGTCGTGGAGAATAAGGGAGTCGAACCCTTGACCTCTTGAATGCAAATCAAGCGCTCTAGCCAACTGAGCTAATCCCCCGGATTTTTAATTAAAAATTAATAATTAAGAATTAAGAATGGGGGCTGTTTGATTCGCTACCTTTAATTCTTAATTTTTTAATTCTTCATCCTTAATTTTCCTGGTTTGTAGTCCCACCCAGACTTGAACTGGGGACCTCTACATTATCAGTGTAGCGCTCTAACCAGCTGAGCTACGGGACTGTTTCAAATCTTAACACTATCAGTGATTGTATTCATCAATAGTAACTAAGAATTAATAACTAAAAACTCCTAATTCCGAATTCTTAATTCTTAATTCTTAATTTTTAATTCTATTCAATCCCTGGTAATATTTTTAAAAAGGCAGAAGACAAACACTCTTTGTCTTGAAACAGAAGCTTTTCTCATCTCTTTTTGAAATCGACAGATTCTTAGCCGGGCAAGGCTCCAGAAAGGAGGTGTTCCAGCCACACCTTCCGGTACGGCTACCTTGTTACGACTTAACCCCAGTCATTGATTTTACCCTAGGACGCTCCTTGCGGTCACATACTTCAGGTACCCTCAACTCCCATGGTTTGACGGGCGGTGTGTACAAGGCCCGGGAACGTATTCACCGCGCCATGGCTGATGCGCGATTACTAGCGAATCCAGCTTCACGAAGTCGGGTTGCAGACTTCGATCCGAACTGAGACCGACTTTGGAGATTAGCATCCAGTCGCCTGGTAGCTGCCCTTTGTATCGGCCATTGTAACACGTGTGTAGCCCTGGACATAAGGGCCGTGCTGATTTGACGTCATCCCCACCTTCCTCGCACCTTACGGTGGCAGTCTCGCCAGAGTCCTCAGCATTACCTGTTAGCAACTGACAATAAGGGTTGCGCTCGTTATGGGACTTAACCCGACACCTCACGGCACGAGCTGACGACAACCATGCAGCACCTTGTACTCTGTTCTTGCGAAAAGCCAGCTTTCATCAGCAGTCAAAGCACATTTAAGCCCAGGTAAGGTTCCTCGCGTATCATCGAATTAAACCACATGTTCCTCCGCTTGTGCGGGCCCCCGTCAATTCCTTTGAGTTTCACTCTTGCGAGCGTACTCCCCAGGTGGATGACTTAACGCTTTCGCTAAGCCGCTGACTGTGTATCGCCAACAGCGAGTCATCATCGTTTACGGCGTGGACTACCAGGGTATCTAATCCTGTTCGATCCCCACGCTTTCGTGCCTGAGCGTCAGTGTATCCTTAGTAAGCTGCCTTCGCAATCGGTGTTCTGTGTAATATCTAAGCATTTCACCGCTACACTACACATTCCGCCTACCTCAAGATAACTCAAGTACTTCAGTTTCAATGGCAGTTCTACAGTTAAGCTGTAACATTTCACCACTGACTTAAAATACCGCCTACGCACCCTTTAAACCCAATAAATCCGGATAACGCTTGCACCCTCCGTATTACCGCGGCTGCTGGCACGGAGTTAGCCGGTGCTTATTCTGGCAGTACCTTCAAACGCCCTCACGAGGACGCATTTATTCCTGCACAAAAGCAGTTTACAACCCATAGGGCCTTCTTCCTGCACGCGGGATGGCTGGTTCAGGCTCGCGCCCATTGACCAATATTCCTCACTGCTGCCTCCCGTAGGAGTCTGGTCCGTGTCTCAGTACCAGTGTGGGGGACCTTCCTCTCAGAACCCCTAGACATCGTAGCCTTGGTGGGCCGTTACCCCGCCAACTAGCTAATGTCACGCATGCCCATCCTTTACCGCCTCAGCTTTATCTGTTAATCCATGCGGATCTGCAGATCTATGGGGTATTAATCCGGATTTCTCCGGGCTATCCCCCTGTAAAGGGTAGGTTGCATACGCGTTACTCACCCGTGCGCCGGTCTAGGGAAAGTATTGCTACTCTCCTTACCCCTCGACTTGCATGTGTTAAGCCTCCCGCTAGCGTTCATCCTGAGCCAGGATCAAACTCTCCGTTGTATAGAAAATTTTTAAAACAATTTGTTTATTCCTTCATCCCGGCCCGGCTTCTAGCGAATCTATCTTCTTCTCTCAAAAGAATTCGAAAAACCTAAAACTTCCAATTTGAAAGTCTCGTCTTCTTACCTTCTTAATATCTTCAATGAACTTGTTTCTTTCTCTCTTTGTTCCTCGCCTTCCGGTTTCCCTCAGGCGAAAAGTGTGGCAAAAGTAATTTCTTTTTCCCATTCTCCAAAATCTTTTTAAAGATTTTTTTGAAAGTTTTTTTCAATGTCCAAGACGCGATAAATCGTCGTCTCTACAACCCTTTTGCCAGCTTTTCCAAGAACTCCTCCCATCACCGCTTTTCACCATCCGGATCCCTCGGTTTGGGAGCGCAAAGATAAAGGCTTTTATCACAATCCAAACTATAAATGTACTAAATATTTTTCAAATTTGTTCTACTTCGAACTAATCTTTTCATTTTCAGTTAGCCACTCCGAAAATAAAAATGAATTCGATCTATTATTGCCTTTCTTTTTTCGGTCCGTGGCGTAAAGAGAATTACGAGCATGGTACGGAGAAGGTATAGAGCAGGCCCCTGTTCTGGTAGTTCTGTTTTTATATCTTACAAGATGCTCTTATTATCGTTTAAAAAGAATGGGCAACCCATCGATCGCCCATTCCTTTTTGTCTGACGAATGAAATTTATAAGGTAATCGGAGTCCCCTGATAGAAATCCAATATTTTCGATCTGAATATAAATTCATATTTTGCCTGTAGCAAATCAGATTCAGCTTTTGCTAAATTGTTTTTTGCCGTGTTGTATTCAACAGTATTAACCATCCCTACGTTAAATTTCTCCTCAGCATATCGGAACGCTTCTTTCATCGAAGCGACAGCCTTTCCGTTGCTTGAATATCTGTTAATAGAAGCAACTGCATTGGTCTGGGCTGTTTCAATGTCTGAACGAAGCGTCTTTTTTGCGGCTTCCAGATTCAGTTGATTAGTTAATACCTGCAAACGCGCATTGGCAATACTAGTCTTATTTTGCAAACGAGTAAAAATAGGAATATTCATTTGCAGTCCTACTCCTTTATTTGGATTACCTGTAAGGACTTGTGTGCCAAAATCAACGTTTGTACCCCTATTGTCCCGGTAATATCGGTCTGAAAAATTAGCAAATGCTGATATTGTGGGATATAATAACCCATTGGCTGATTTGAGTTGATATTGTGAACTCTGAACCCGGTAATCTGCTCCCAAAATTTCTGGTCTGAAAGTTAAAGACTTCTTAAATACATCACTTGCAGGGATAACTGCAGCTTGAGGAATTATTTCAGGCAAAACAGGTGTTTCAATATCAAAACTATCAGAAGCCTGGATCTCCAGTAATTGCGTAAGCTTAAGTTTATCCAGTTTTAGCTGATTTATTGCATTTACAACATTTAATTCTTCACCAGCGGCCTGTGCCTGAATTTCCAATAAACTCCCTTTGGCAAGACTTCCGGCTTCCACTTTTTGTTGGGTTTGATTGATAGTCTGATTTGTGATATCAAGTTGATCCTGCGAGACTTTTATCAGGTCTTTATCAAAAAGAATTGCAAGGTAAGTAGCTGCAATATTTACGCTTATATCGCTCTTTGCCTTTTCAAGATCCTGTAAACTCGCTTGAAGATTCAACTGGTTCATCGAGATGTTATTTTTGATCATAAATCCCTGAAATACCGTAACCGAGGTTGTCAAATTCAAGGAAGTTGTTAAGGTATTACTATTAATATATGTATTGTCTTTAGGGGATGGACTGTTTCCCGAGTTAAAATTTTGGGCGGCCTGACCACTCAAATTTGGCAAGCGGGCATACTTTGATTGCTTCAGCAGATTCTGCTGATACTGGGTAGCAACTGTCCCTTGCTTAACCTGCACGTTATTCTTGATGGCGTAATCAATACATCTTTGCAGTGACCAGACATCCTGCCCTGAAGAATTCAAAGAAACTGCCAAAAAAAATCCTATAGTTACAATTATCTTTATCATTTTAAATATAATTTTATATATCTGATTCACTAAATCATAAAACGTTTAATCAGCTAATCATAATATTATGACTTTTTTTCTTCAGGCTTCTTCTTCGGATCGATTAATGCTCCTTTTAGTTTATCCTTTCCCGTGATTCCTGATACAATTTCAATATTGATCCCATCAGAAATTCCTGTCTTTACAAATTTCTTTTCATACTTACCCGGGAGTGTTTCGACCTCAACAAAGGCAGAATCTTTCTCGAATTTCAGCAAACCTTCGGGAATGGCCAAAACGCTGTCTCTTTTGCTAAGCACAATATTGGCATTGGCGCTATACCCTGAACGGATAAATTGCCCTTCCTTAAGATTAACATCTGCTTTAATCTCAAATTGTATAGCTCCGTTTTCAACAACTCCTTTGGGTGCTATGTATTTTAAAGTGGCATTGAATTTCTCCGATTCGATCGCTCCGATTGTCAGTTCAATGTTCATCCCTTCTTTAATTTTGCCAACCTCTGTTTCATCAACCTTGCCCTGGAAAATCATATCCTTCATGTTGGCTACTATGGCGATTGTAGTCCCTGCATTAAATGTATTGGCCTGAATAACTGAGAAACCTACTTTTACAGGTACATCCAATACCATCCCGTCAATCGTTGAGCGAATTAAGGTATTCGTAGTCGTTTCAGAATTTTTTGTCACCCCTTTACGGATCAGCTCAAGATTGTTTTCAGCTGCTTCAGATTCTTCTCTTGCCGCATTAAGGGCCAGCGTAGTTTTTTGGTACTGTTCCTTCGAAATGACCTGCTTCTCGAAAAGTTTTGATTCCCTGTCATAAACAATCCTTGCATCTTCAAGATTCAGTTTGGCCCGGTTAACGCGTGATTCTGCATTATTAAGATTCACCATATCAGGGATAATTTTTACCCTTGCGATCACATCGCCTTTTTTGATGTTCTGCCCGGCCAAAATAAAGATCTCTTCCACTATGCCCGATACCTGCGGCTTAATCTCTATCTCCTGCCTGGGGACCACCGATCCTGTGGCAACAGTTTTCTTGACTATGTTTGTTATTTTAGCTTTCTGTACTTCAAATTTTTCAGGTTTTGCCTGTGATTTCTTCCACAGAAAAACCAAAGTCCCGATGAAAATCACTGCCAGTAAGCTAAGACCTAAAATTCTTGTAAATTTTTTCATGACTCTATTTTCTTCTTTAATTTAAACTTCAATTCTTTATTCTTCTCTCAAAGCATCAATCGGTTTTATTTTTACGGCCCGCATCGCTGGAATCAGTCCCGCAAAGAGCCCTGCAATGATCAGAACGGCCAAAGCAGCTAATGCAATGGTAAGACTGATTTCAGGATTGGAGAAAAAGGCCCTGTCATCCGGTTTCGCATTTGGATTTTGCATAATCCGGCTGACCAGTTCAAGCAATCCGACTCCAAGAGATAAACCGATGTATCCGGCGACTGTGGTCAGAAACACACTCTCCTGGATGATCTGTGAAATGATGACCCGGGGTGTTGCTCCCAGAGCACGCTGTATGCCTATTTCTTTTGTCCTTTCTTTAATGATTACCAGCATAATGTTGCTTACCCCGATTACTCCGGCCATTAGAGTTCCAAGTCCCACAATCCAGGTCAGAATCCTTATTCCGATAAACAGTCCGTTCATCTGCTGGAAATTCTTTTCAATATTGACACTATTCAGGGCCTGTGTATCAGTGGGGGAGATCGAATGTTTCTTCTTGATAAAGTTCTTTACTTTCTCTTCGACTACACTCACCGGGACCCCTTTCTTGGCCGTGATGGCCAGAAAATGGACCTGGTTCCCCATGTTATAAGTCTGCAGCATCGTGGTAAAGGGCATGGAAACCGATTCTTCGGTCCGCCCATTGATATTCACTCTCGTTTCAGGTTTCATTACTCCGATAACCTGGTAATATACTCCGGCAATCTTAATGTATTGACCAAGGGGATTTTCTTTTGGAACAAACAATGATTCCAGGACCTTCTCACCGATCACGCATACTTTTCTTTTTTCAAGAATATCTATATCATTGATCCACCGCCCCTGCAAAATAGTACAGGGATCAATATTTGCATACTCAGGATAATCTCCTTTAACATTAAAAGAACCGCCCTTAAATCCTCTCGTGACATTGGATCCTTTTGAAGAAAACTGTCCAAAGTTTTTAGGAGTAATGTATTCCAGTTCAGGCACATTGCTTTTAAGATATTGTATATCCTCGGCTTCCATATTCCAGTACCGCCCCCTTTTAAAACCCTTATAAGGTTCGGCTGTTCTGTTGGTCCAAAGGAAGGCTGAATTCTTGGCAAATTTGGCCACTCCCTCCACGATTCCGTTTTCAAGACCTTTCCCGGCTCCGGCCATTACGATGAGCATGAAGATTCCCCAGAACACACCGAAAGCGGTGAGCAGGCTCCTGATTTTATTCTTCGCCAGGGCATTCCAGATCTCATTCCATCTATCTATATCAAACATGATCGTTTAATTCTTATTTAATATTATTCCTACTGTAACGGGCTAAAGCCCTTTTTGGTATCTTCGTTCATTCCACCGGCTAAAGCCAGTGGTTACTTGACAGCTTATTGTCTGTTCCTGATTCAATTCACACTATCTGAACTCCTCTTTCATTTCACTGTTTACTGTTCACTTTCCTCACTCGTCCCTCAAGGCCTCAATCGGCTTCACATTGGCCGCTTTACGGGCCGGGAAATAACCGGCAAGGGCTCCTGAAAGGATCAGCAACAGGGTTGATACTACCGCAGTAGTAAAATCAACAGTTGGATTTCTAAAAAATATTCCATCACCTCCTCCTGAAGCAAGCATCTTTTCAAGTCCGTAATTAATACCCTCCATGATCCCTACTCCCATCACCAGGCCCGCGTAACCGGCAACCGTTGTAATCAGAATAGATTCAAGCAATACAAGGCCGATGACTGATCCCGGAGTTGCTCCCAGGGCTTTGCGGATCCCAATCTCACGGGTCCGCTCTTTGATAAGGATCAGCATGATATTGCTTACTCCTACGATGCCTGCGAAAAGAGTTCCGATTCCAATAATCCAGACAAACATTTTAATAGCCTGGAATATTTTCATCGTACGGATATATTCGGTCAGCATATTAAAAGAGCCCATGGCTTTTTTATCCTTAGGATCAAAATCATGCTTCTGAGCCATCGATTGTCTCACTTCTTCTGTAATCGCTTCAGCCTCTTCAACTGATTTCACCATTTTTGTAGTAAGAGCAAAAGAATGAACCCGGTCAGCCCCGTTGAAAATTCTTTGAGCTGTCGAAACGGGGATATAAGCGGTCCGTTCATCGTTTCTCCTTTTGTCATAAGAGACCCCGATAACTTTAAAGGGCACATTATTTAACTTCACGTATTTCCCCATTGGATCTTCATCTTTGAACAAGGCTTTACGGATGTCCTCTCCGATTACGATCACTTTTCTGAATTCATTCATATCCAGGTCATTGATAAAACGCCCTTTTGAAATGTTTATCTTTTCAATATCCTTCAGAACCGGATGACAGGACGAGGTACTAAATGAGCCGTATTCATTTTTATAGTTAAAGGTGATGTTGCCCGGAAGATAAAATCTTGAGGAAACATCCTCCAGATCTTTATTTTTATCCTTCAGGTATTTGTAATCATCATTTTTAAAAATGATCGGTCTTCCTTCTTTCAATCCGTGGTATGGGATGGAAGTTTCGCCAGTCCACAACCACATGACATTAACAGAATTGTCTTTGAATTCTTCCCTGACTCCGTTTTGAAGGCCATTGCCGGAACCCAGGAGAACCATCAGCATGAAGATCCCCCATGCGACGGAGAAACCTGTCAGAAAGGTCCGAAGCTTATTTTTATTAATAGTGGAGAAAATCTCCTGCCAAATATCCACATCAAACATGGGCTTTCATTTTTATTCAGTCCGTACACGATCTTTAAAAAGCTGTAAATCGCCGTTCTTGATAGTTTCTCCGATGATGCCATCCTTCAAACGGATGATTTTTTTCGTCATCGAAGCAATATCGTGCTCATGGGTTACAATAATGACGGTTTTACCCTGATCATTGATCTCCTTTAAAATATCCATCACTTCAAATGAAGTGACCGAATCAAGAGCTCCGGTCGGTTCGTCAGCAAGAATGATTTTAGGATCAGAAATCAAAGCTCTTGCGATGGCCACCCGCTGTTTTTGTCCTCCGGATAATTCATTGGGAAGGTGATCGGCCCAATCTTTTAGTCCGAGTTTTTCAAGGTATTCCATCGCAATAAGATTGCGCTTTTTCCTGTTTATTTTTTTATAGTATAGTGGCAAAGCCACATTTTCCATGGCATTTTTAAAAGAAATTAAATTAAATGACTGGAAAATGAATCCGATCATTTCATTTCTTGTCAGGGCCGCTTTGGTCTCATTCATCCGTTGGATGAGTTTGCCGCCAAGGTGATAGCTCCCCTCATCGTAATCATCCAGAATACCCAGAATATTCAAAAGAGTAGATTTACCCGAACCGGATGACCCCATGATCGAAACAAATTCTCCTTCATCAATTTCCAGGTCAAGTCCCTTTAAAACATGAAGGCTGTTAACCCCCGTGCCATAGGATTTATGTAGATTTTGGATTTTTATCATTTCTATCGTTGAATTTCAGAGTTTCAGTAAAAACAACCCATAATTATGCCAAAATAGTTATATTATTCTATTCTAATTGTTTAGATAATAATAATATATCCCGAAGTTTGTTAAAATGTACGCTTTTGAGAACTATTTAAGTACGAAATCGTACACCTTCTGTCAAATAATTAATCAAAATTACTCAAATATCTCACAGCATGCAGATAAACACCTTATTTTTTTATTTGTATATAACCATAATATAATATCAATCTAATTTATTATGTATATTTGTCAGGATTCGATTTAAAGAAATACAATGAGAACAGTCCTTTTAAGTAATGTCAAGAATATAATATCGTATTTTTAGGCTGAAGGAGTTTCGACTTTAGGCTGAAGAATCATAATATTTCCCTTTTACCTTTGGCCTAAATACCAATAGCCTCTAAGCCTCATACAACACTGTTTTATTCCAATTACTTATTAGTCCTGACCCTGATTTGTTTTTCAGCTTTCAGTCAAAGACAAGCAGAACCGGCATTTTATTTGAAAGCTCAGGAAATTGATTTTAATAAGTTGTACATCAAACCTGAAAGTATAGAATCGATGAAGTCAGAAAGTAGTATAAGCTAAAAGGTGAAAACTTATGAAAGGCAAATGGATTAATTTTGGTTTGATAGCCGGCCTTTATCTCCTGTGGGTAATATGGCTGGGTAATTATTGGTGGCTGCTGGGAGTGCCGGTTATTTTTGACATGTATATCAGTAAAAAAGTTCATTGGGCATTCTGGAAAAAGAAAAATCCGATAGATGGAAGACAAACAAAAACCGTGGAATGGATTGATGCGATTATATTCGCTGTTATCGCAGCTACTTTTATCCGCATGTTTTTCATTGAAGCGTATACAATTCCCACTTCTTCAATGGAAAAATCGATGATGGTGGGCGATTACCTCTTTGTCAGTAAAGTTTCTTATGGTCCCAAACTCCCAAATACCCCTCTCTCGTTTCCTTTTGTTCATCATACCATGCCCTTTACAACATCGGTAAAATCTTTTTCTACGATCATACATGAGCCTTACCACCGGATAAAGGGGTTTGGTGAGATAAAAAATAACGATGTAGTGGTTTTTAATTTTCCAGAAGGTGATACCGTTGCCTCAAAAGCACAGGAGGATAATTATTATCAATTGATCAGAATACACGGCCGGGACAGGGTTCGCACCGATAAAATGAATTTCGGGGATATCATCTATCGTCCTGAGGATAAAAGGGAAAACTACATCAAAAGATGCATTGCAATAGCCGGAGATTCTCTGAAAATCAAAGATGGCCAGGTATTTGTCAATGGAACTCTATCCAAAGATTTCGATGGGATGCGCTATAAATATTTTGCATCCATCAAAGGAGAATCTTTTAGCACTAATTTCCTCGAAAAATTTGACATCTCTGTAAATGACGTAGTTAAAGCAGATTCGGGATTTATTTTATTTCTTACCAGTAAACAGAAAGAGAAACTGCAGGGAAACAATTTCATCCGGTCTCTTTCGAAGTTTCCAGAACCAAAAGAGAATGTTGATCCGGAACTTTTTCCAGGTGATGCCAAACATCAATGGAATATTGATAATTACGGACCAATTTGGGTTCCCCGAAAAAATGCTGCCATCAATCTCACCTTGGAAAATCTACCGATTTATCAAAGGATAATTGAAGTATACGAGCACAATGATTTACAGGTAAAAGATGGCCATATATTTATCAACGGTAAAGAAACCAATGCCTATACCTTCAAAATGAACTATTACTGGATGATGGGGGATAACCGCTACTTTTCATCCGACTCACGCTCCTGGGGATTTGTTCCCGAAGATCATATTGTGGGAAAAGCTTCTTTTGTCTGGCTGTCGCTCGACAAAAACAAGAGTTTCCCTTTCAACATCCGATGGAACAGATTTCTGATGAAAGTCAAATAATTCCTAACCGCTAAGGTTTAAAACCTACTCTGGGACGGCGCCCTCCTCATCTTGATATCGCATTTTGCGACTTCAAGTTTTCAACTATATTTCTATTCGCTGTGTTCTTTCCGGTTACAAAAAACCTTAGTAATTTAGCATATTCTTAACTCAACTCCTTATTCAGATGAAAAATAAACTGATCATTATAATGGGTATTTTAGTTTTTCTCCTCATGGCATTTTTTGTCTCTCTCTATTTCTTTACCAGGGAAATCAGTGATTGGGAGTTCATTCAAAAAGTTGGAGGTATAAAAACAGGAGTGCCATTAGAAACAGAGGATGGTTTTTATTTGCCGGTACTTTGTAATGTCAGCGGACTGGATTCAATCACTACCAAACCAACATTGCTGAATTCGGCGCTTTCATGCTTAAAAACCAGATTCTCTATTAAAGGAAATACCATTCATTTAAAAGTAGTTGCCGGAATTTCCTTTTCAAAAAGAGATAATTGCCACTGCAAGGCTATTCATATCGGACATCTGAAAAGCGGAAATTACATTGTCTATTACGGAGGTCGATCTTCATTTGATCATCAGATTGGAAAATTCACGATCCCATAAAACTTTGTCTAAGTCCCCGCTTTCTACACTGGCTTTATAATTGTCTATTTTTTTCAAAATCTCCTTTCGGCCATATTTACTCCTTAGTAAAGTTATACCTGGGTCATGTTGCCTGTGCATTTGCTGTGCACTTGCTGTGCATTGGCTGTGCTAAAATTGCACAGAAAATGCACAACAAATGCACAAAAACTATACAGCTGGTACGAAGAAGCTATAGCCAGGCTTGGTGCGTGTTTTGATCGTGAATGATAGAGGTTAAATTAGGGAAAAAGAGACGCACGCCATGCGTCTCTATCAGTCAAAACCTTCAGATCCTAATAAGCAATTACCTGCTTTTCAATGGATTCCAACCCTGAGCCTGAAGTGGGATCTCCAACCCGCTGCCCGCGGTGATCAGATTAGCGCCTTTTTCTTTTTCTGTGATATGGCCGAGAATGGTGATATCCGGATGATTCCTGATTTTATCGTGATCGGCAAGAGGGATTGTAAAGAGCAGTTCGTAGTCTTCTCCGCCATTAAGGGCAGCGACCAAAGGATTCATGTTCAGCTCCTGGGCCATTCTTTTGGTTTGATCGTCGTAAGGGATGCGATCTTCAAAAAGCTTGCATCCCACGCCTGAATCTTCACACAGATGAAGAATTTCAGAAGATAAACCATCGGAAATATCAATCATCGAAGTGGGTTTTACTCCCAGTTCTCTGAAGATTTTCAGCAAATCCAATCTTGGCTCGGGTTTCAACTGGCGCTCAAGTATATAATTGTAACCCTCAAATTGGGGTTGCATTTTGGAATTTATTTTAAATACTTCATTTTCACGTTCGAGCAGCTGAAGTCCCATGTAGGCGCCGCCAAGATCTCCTGAAACACAGAGAAGATCGGTATTTTTGGCGCCGCTGCGGTAGGTAAGTTCATTTTCATTGCCTTCGCCAACCGCTGTGATAGAGATTGTGAGGCCCGTGAGAGAGGTTGTTGTATCTCCTCCCACCAGATCAACGCCATAACGGTCGCAGGCAAGGTAAATGCCTGAATAAAGTTCGTCCAACGCCTCAACCGATAGTTTGGAAGAGACGGCGATGGAAATAATAATCTGCTTTGGCTCGGCATTCATGGAGCAGACATCGCTCAGATTCACGGTAACGGCTTTATAACCCAGGTGGCGGAGAGGAGTGTACATTAAATTGAAATGAACACCCTCCGTCAGCATATCGCAGGTAATCACCACTTTTTTGTCCTTGTAATCCAGAACTGCACAGTCGTCACCGACTCCTTTTAAGGTACTGCTGTTTTTAAGTACAATATTATCAGTCAGATGGTGAATCAGACCGAATTCCCCAAGGGTTGAAATCTCCGTTTTTGAAGGCTTGCTATCTCCCATTAAACCTATATTTTAAAATACAAAAGTAATAGTTCTTTTGATCTACCCAATTTAGGTACAACAATAAAGCGGCTCTGAAAAACAGTGGATTTTATGAGAGAGACTCCCTAATGAGAATAAACTCATTGATGTTGTTTAAACTCATTTTTTTAAATTAAATTTGTCATATAAACAAAGATGTGTGATAGCTTATAGCAATGAAACAGTTGACTTTAAATATTAATGATAATAAATTCGATACCTTTCTTGAATTCATAAAGACACTGGATTACGTTGAAGTTCCGGAAGTTGATTCAAAGGTTTTAAGTGATCTTCAAAAGAGTTTGACCGAAGTCAAGTTAATGAAAGAAGGGAAATTAAAAAAACAATCAGCTAAAGAATTTTTAGATGAATTATAGCGTTATTCCGACGCCTCTTTTTAAAAAACAATTCAAAAGGCTTTTAAAAAAATATTCCTCCTTAGAAGCCGAATTAAAAATTCTGATTACGACACTCGAGGAAAAACCTGAAATTGGAATTAATCTTGGGCATGGTATTCATAAAATACGCTTAGCTGTTTCTTCCAAAGGAAAAGGTAAATCCGGAGGAGCCAGAGTCATCACTTACTTGATTACAGAGGATAAAGAAATATACCTGATCTTTATTTATGACAAAGGCCAGCTTGAGAATATTAGACCCGAACAAATTCTGGAAATTCTTAGAACTTCAGGACTAATATCCCATTAATTAATTCCAAGTGAAAATGTTTGAATGTGTGGTGAGTCAAATTTTGTTTCCCAATTATGCTCTTAAAGTGGCGTCTAAATCTATGCTGATTTTGAGAATTCCAATTTGAGAATTTTGTGAGGAATATAGGATCTGCTAGTCAAAGATGAGAAAACGTCTGATAATTATAACTTTGATTTGTTCCATAATTTAAAATCATTTTTTAACTTTGATAAAAATGACGCAATGGATATACACGCTTCAAAACTCGAACTTGTTAAACTGATTGTCAATATCGAAAATAAGAAGATTATTGAAAAATTATTAAAGGTTCTAAAATCTGAAGAGGAAGATTTTTGGCTTGAACTCACTGAATCTGAAAAGGAGGAAATTAAATTAGGGATATCACAACTTGAATCGGGACAACGAATTTCACTCGAAGATTTCAAAAAGAAATATTCTTAATCCTATGAAGGTATTTCTTTCTCCTGTTGCTGAGAAAAAAATTCAGTTACTTCTTGAATATCTTGAACAAGAATGGTCGGTAAGGAGTAAAGAGAAATTCTTATCGGCACTTTATAGAAAATTAGACCTGATTGCTAACAACCCTAAAAGCTGCATTTCGTCAAAACATTTTCCAAACCTGTATAAATGCATTGTAAATAAACAGACTTCCTTTTATTACAGAATTAAATCCGGTGAAATTGAAGTAATCACATTCATTAGCAACAGACAAGATCCAGATAAAATCGCTGAAGAAATAAAGAAGTTTTTTTGAAAATGCATTATTTTACTTTATCGAAGGCTGATGTTGAAAGAGTGTCTGTTCTTAATTATCTTAAAGCATTAACTGGAAAATCAAAAAAAACATTTTATTGTCACAGAATCTTGGCAAAATTCTTGACGAAGATAAAAACCTGCTTGAAAGACTTGCAAAATGATTTTTGAGGAAGTTTGAGAAAAATGAACAGATGATTAATAATATGGTTTATCATTTAATTTAGAGTTGTAAATTTTTATATTATTATAGCCATACTTAGTGATAATTGATTCTACCTTTCGTCTTACCTCATTATCCGCGGTAGGTGGAAGTATTATCTTGTCGATTATATTTGAGAAATCAATTGGTATTTTCTTACCTATCTGATTTGGTTCTCTATCCCAATAATCCGAGGATTGATCTTTATGTTCAATATCGAACAATATTCTAAATTCATTTTCATGGAAAAATTCAATTCTTTTATGTATCAGGGGAATGTATAAATTATATGATTTTTCAGGGTAATCCATTTCATTATACCATACATCATTTTCATAATCTATATATCTGATTTTGCTAACAAGAAATCTGAATTCACTTTTATCCAATGCAGAACATAATTTTTTAGTCGTTGTCTGTATTGCCACACCTTCATTTGTTTTCAAATATAAACGCCACATTGCATCCGATTCATTCTTATTTATTTGCCAACAATTTATTAATGTAAATTTTTTCAATTTAATATGAAGGGTATCAAATCCTTGATGACCTTCTTTTGATCTCCACTCATATTCTTTTTTTGGAATTGAACCTTCAAATGGATCAGAAAATTTGTCGGCACGACAAAAAAACAATGAACTTGTATTTAACATGTCTTCAAATTTTACCAAATCAATATACCTCATTAATATTTTATCAGGATCGACACTAATCATACATCTGTGCTTGTCTATTGTCATAAGTTTATATTTTTTAGTGAGTTTTTAATAAAAAAATTAGAATATAATATCAAAAATATTTCAAATTTCTATTTAAATGAATACCAGTATGCTTTTTTAATGTTTATTTCAATTTAATTTTACTTCAATAATAGTGTTCATTTTATATCTTTGCAATTTGGAATAAGTCTATATAAATCTTCTTTTTCGATTAAAAGACTTATATTGCAGGATAAAAACCGGCGAGTATAATAAAGAGTAACTATGCAAGATCAAAATGAATTAATAAATGAAGTCAGTCAGCGGGATTACCGGTTCGGTTTTTCAACCGATATTGAGACCGATAAGATCGTTAAAGGACTTAATGAAGATATCATCCGAATCATTTCAGCAAAAAAGGAAGAACCGGAATTTCTGCTCGAGTTTCGGTTGAAAGCTTATCGCAAGTGGCTTACGATGGAGATGCCGAAATGGGCCAATCTTAAAATTCCTGAAATTGATTACCAGGATATTATCTATTACGCGGCTCCGAAGCAAAGAGCGAAATACGAGAGCCTTGATCAGATCGATCCTGAATTGCTGAGAACATTTGAGAAACTGGGTATCCCTCTTGAAGAACAGAAGATGCTTTCAGGAGTGGCTGTGGATGCAGTTATGGACAGTGTTTCGGTTAAAACAACTTTCAAGGAAGTTTTGGCTGAACGCGGAGTCATTTTTTGTTCGTTCAGCGAGGCAGTGAAACATCATCCCGATCTTGTTCAGAAATATCTTGGGATGGTGGTGCCGTATAACGACAACTACTTTGCAGCCCTTAACTCGGCAGTATTCTCGGATGGTTCTTTTGTTTATATACCAAAAGGAACGCGGTGCCCGATGGAGCTTTCTACCTATTTCAGGATTAATGCTGAAAATACAGGACAGTTTGAGCGCACGTTGATTATCGCCGATGATGACAGCTATGTTTCCTATCTTGAAGGCTGTACGGCCCCAATGCGTGATGAGAACCAGCTTCATGCAGCCGTTGTGGAGATCATTGCCTTCGACAGGGCTGATGTGAAATATTCTACCGTACAAAACTGGTACCCAGGCGATAAGAACGGGAAGGGTGGTATTTATAATTTCGTTACAAAACGCGGACTTTGCAAAGGCGTCTCTTCAAAGATTCTATGGAACCAGGTTGAAACGGGATCTGCCATCACCTGGAAATATCCGGGCTGTATTTTGATGGGAGACAATTCAACGGCAGAATTTAATTCGGTGGCGCTTACCAATAATTATCAGCAGGCTGATACCGGTACCAAAATGATTCACATCGGTAAGAATACGAAGAGTCATATTGTTTCGAAGGGTATTTCAGGCGGACACGGCTCCAACTCATATCGTGGATTGGTACGAATCCTTCCAAAAGCTGAGAATGCAAGGAATTATTCGCAGTGCGACTCGCTTCTGCTCGGAGATAAATGCGGGGCACATACCTTCCCCTATATGGAGGTTGGCAACAGTTCTTCGATAGTCGAACATGAGGCTACCACTTCCAAGATAGGTGAAGATCAGATCTTTTATTGCAATCAGCGCGGAATCTCGACTGAAGATGCGATCGGCATGATTGTTAACGGCTACGCGAGGGATGTGATCAATAAACTTCCGATGGAGTTTGCGGTAGAAGCGCAGAAACTGCTGCAGATCAGTTTGGAGGGAAGCGTAGGATAAAAATTACGAATTACACGAATTTGTTACGGATTTACACGAAGGTTCTGAATCACGTTTTTAGAATAAAAAATTTAAAGAACGAATGGTAATCTGAATTATGAACACAAATAACTTAATAGCGTTCGTGTTAATTCGTCCTTAATTCGTGTAATTCGCACGCTAAAGTTAATCAGAGTACCTGATTTCGTACATTATAAAATAAAATTAATACCAAATGCTAATTATAAAGGATTTACACGCACAGGTAGAAGGAAAGGAAATCCTCAACGGGATAAATCTTACGGTAAATGCCGGGGAAATTCATGCCATCATGGGGCCGAATGGTTCGGGAAAGAGTACGCTTGCCAATGTTCTGGCGGGTCATACGAATTACGAAGTAACCAGGGGCACTGTTACTTTCAACGGCAAGAATCTTCTTGAGATGCAGCCGGATGTGCGTGCAAAAGAGGGGCTATTTTTAAGCTTTCAGTATCCGGTTGAAATTCCCGGCGTAAGCATGGTGAATTTTTTAAAAGCGGCTGTAAACGAAGGCCGCAAATACAGGGAACAGAAAGAACTGACAGCAGCAGAATTTCTGAAACTGATGCGTGAGAAGAAGCAATTGGTGCAGATTGATTCTCAGTTGACCAACCGCAGTGTGAATGAGGGTTTCTCCGGAGGAGAAAAGAAAAAGAACGAAATATTCCAGATGGCCATGCTCGAACCAACATTATCCATCCTCGACGAAACTGACAGCGGTTTGGATATCGATGCACTTCGTATCGTGGCCAATGGCGTAAATGCCTTGAGAAGGCCTGAAAATGCCACCATATTGGTAACACACTATCAGCGCCTGCTGGATTATATTGTCCCGGATTTTGTTCATGTTTTATATAATGGCCGTATTGTGAAATCAGCAGGTAAGGAACTGGCCTTCGAACTGGAAGAAAAAGGGTACGACTGGATCAAAAAAGAGGTAGAAGCATGATCATAACAGAAGAAAAAATACTGGCTGCCGAACGGCTGAAAGATCTCTTTCGCAAGAACCAGGAAATTATTTCAAACGGAAATGCAAATGTGGTGAACGTTTCGCGCGAACCTGCAATGAATGCATTTCTCAGGATGGGTATTCCCAATTACAAAACAGAGAATTATAAATACACGGATCTGACCAATCTTTTTGAAAACGAAAGGTTCAGACGTGCCCTGACTCCCGATGTGTTTGATGTAGATCTGAAAGAGGTATTCAGCTGTGATGTTCCCCAGTTTGATACGCACCTGGTTATCGCCATAAACGGTTGGTTTTATGAATCAGGCAATCATTCAGATCTTCCGAAGGGAGTGATCATAAAGAGTTTCAAAAAAGCAGTTACAGAAAATAGTTCACTGGTCGAAAAATATTACGGGAAGCTGGCCAATGCGGAGACAGACCCGTTAACGGCTTTGAACACAGCATTTGCCCAGGACGGGATATTTGTTTATATTCCAGATAATGTGATCCTTGCCAAGCCTATTCAAATCATTAATCTGCTAAGAAGCAATGATGATTTGTACGCTACACAGCGAAATCTGATTATTGCAGGCAACAACAGTCAGTCCAAGGTGATTTTCTGCGATCATACCCTTACGCCTCAGACCTTCATTGCCAATAATGTGACCGAATTTGTGATAGGTGATGATGCAATGGCTGACATTTATACGATTCAGAACCATCACAATAAGGCAGCCAATCTATCAGGCCTGTACATCCGGCAGGGAAAGAATTCCCAGCTGGTGAGTAATGTCATTTCGCTTCATGGCGGTATTATCAGGAACAATCTTGGAATTCTGTTCAATGGGGAGCATTCTGAAGCCAAAGTGTGCGGCCTGGCCCTTTCGGATAAAAACCAGCACGTGGACAATTTTACCACCATCGATCACACAAGTCCGCAATGCCACAGCAACCAGCTTTATAAAAACATCCTGGACGACAGCGCTTCAGGAGCTTTTACCGGGCGCATAAACGTTGCCCCCCATGCTGTAAAGACGGAGGCTTATCAGCGGAACAACAATGTATTGCTTACCGATACAGCGAAAATGAATTCAAAACCGCAGCTGGTCATCGACAACGATGATGTAAAATGTACACATGGGGCAACGGTTGGACGTATTAACGAGGAAGCATTGTTTTATCTCCAGGCCCGCGGTATCAGGGAAAGTGAAGCACGGCTGATGCTGATGTTTGCCTTTGCCCACGAAGTATTGGCTGAAATAAAGATTGAAACCCTTCGCGACAGAATCGATCGTTTAGTGGATAAACGGTTAAGGGGCGAAGTTTCCAAGTGCCATCTGTGTGCGATGGATTGCATTAGATAGGCTTTAGACTATAGGCTTTAGGCTTTAGGTTAGAGTCCTGATCGAAAGAAAAATTAAAATAATTTTAAATTATTATGGCAGTACGCTCAAGGTTGGCTGTTTTCCTACAGTCTAAAGCCTAAAGCCTAAAGCCTGATACAAAAAATGGATATCTCAAAAATACGCAAAGATTTCCCGATACTTGATCAGCAGATCAAGGGAAGGCCTCTTATCTATTTTGATAATGCGGCTACGGCTCAGCGTCCATTGCAGGTAAAGGATAAAACGGTGGAATATTCGATGAAATACAATTCCAATATTCACCGTGGCGCTCATTATCTGGCCAATAAAACGACAGAAGCTTTTGAACAAGCCCGGGAAACTGTCCTCGATTTTATCCATGCAAAGGAAACTGCCGAAGTAATCTTTACGCACGGCACCACAGAATCAATTAACCTGGTGGCTTCCTCTTTCGGAAGAGCTTTTATTTCTGATGGGGATGAAATAATCATCACCGAGATGGAGCACCACGCCAACATTGTTCCATGGCAGATATCGTGCGAAATAAATGGCGGAAAACTTAAGGTGATTCCTTTTAATGACAAAGGGGACCTGCAGATTGATCAATTCGAAAAACAGATCAGCGACAAAACAAAGATCGTTGCTGTGGCCCATGTTTCCAATACCCTCGGGACCATCAATCCAATAAAAGAAATCATACGGATTGCTCATTCAAAAGGCGTGCCGGTATTGATTGACGGAGCACAGGGAGCGCCTCATCTGTCGGTGGATGTGCAGGATCTTGATTGTGACTTCTACTGTTTCTCAGGCCATAAAGTCTACGGCCCTACCGGGATTGGCGTTCTTTACGGTAAACGTGAATGGCTTGATAAGATGCCTCCTTTTTTGGGCGGGGGAGAGATGATCAGCAAAGTTACGTTTGAAAAGACTGATTACAATGAACTCCCTTATAAATTTGAAGCCGGAACCCCGCACTATATTGGGGCCATTGGATTGGCTGAAGCAATAAAATACCTACATGAAAACGGCAGGGAAGAGCTGCAGAAACATGAAAGAGAGCTTGCCTCCTATCTTCGTTTAAAGCTTAAACAAATTGAAGGATTAAAGATATACGGGGAATCCATCCACAAATCAGGCGTATACAGTTTTAATATCGAAGGCATTCATCCCTTTGATTTAGGCACTTTACTTGATCAGCTTGGAATTGCCATACGCACAGGACGTCTTTGTGCAGATCCGGTTATGGATCATTATGGATGCGAAAGTATGGTTAGGGCTTCGGTGGCGTTTTATAATACCTTTGAAGAGATAGATGCTTTTTATAATGCTCTTATCCGGATTAAAGGAATGTTCTAATTTGCGAATCTTATATCATTTAAATTAGTTCTGTGTGCGAATTACACGAATTAAGGGACGAATTGACACGAACACGAATTGCACCGACGTTCTGATCAGGATATTAGAATTACAATGAAAAGATATATTTTTACGTTTCCATCTTTGTAAATTATGAGCAGAATTGAATTAATAGCGTTCGTGTAAATTCGTAACAAATTCGTGTAATTCGCAATACGTAATTGGCACAAAGAAATGGGGATATTATTAAATAAAATGACGATAGAAGAAACACAAAAGGAGATAATAGAAGAATTTTCAGTTTTTGAGGACTGGATGGATAAGTATGCCTACCTGATTGAACTGGGAAATAATTTAACGCCGATTGATCCAAAATATAAAGTAGCCGATAATCTTATCCGCGGATGTCAATCAAGAGTTTGGTTTCACCAGGAATTGGACGGAGATAAAATCGTTTTTGAAGGAGAGAGCGATGCTCTGATCGTGAATGGCCTTGTTGCACTTTTACTCAGACTATATTCCGGACGCACTCCCAAAGAAATCCTCTCCTCAGAACCCTGGTTTATTCAGGAGATAGGACTTCACCAACACCTTTCACCCACCAGATCCAATGGACTTACCTCAATGGTAAAGCAAATAAAACTTTACGCCCTGGCATACGATAAAATATTGGAGAAAAAAGAAGAATAATGGACGACAGAATAGATCTGATCATACAAAACCTCAAAGAGATTTACGACCCTGAAATTCCGGTTAATATCTATGATCTGGGATTGGTATACAGTGTTGACATAGAAGAGAATGTTGCTAAAATTGTGATGACGCTCACAGCTCCCAATTGCCCTGCAGCCGATATGATTCTTTCGGATGTGGAATACATGGCTAAAAAAGTGGAGGGCATTGAATCCTGTAATGTGGAGATAACCTTTGAACCTCAATGGGATAAATCCATGATGTCCGAGGAGGCCAGACTGGAGCTTGGTTTCATGTAATTCGTATTTCTCTGTTCGAATTCCATTTTGTTAATTACACGAATTTGTTACGAATTTACACGAACGCTTTTAAGTTGTGTGTCTATAATTCAGATTACCAAGATGTAAAAATACATCTTTTCCTTATACTAAAACTCTGATCAGAACGTTCGTGTCAATTCGTCCTTAATTCGTGAAATTAGCAAAAAAGATGATTAATGATCTAAGACATAGAAGTGCTGAAATAAAAATTAAAGCATGCGAGTTGGGATTTGAAGCCTGCGGCATATCAAAGGTTCGATCTTTAGAGGAGGAAAGGAATTCTCTGGAATCCTGGTTATCAGAAGGAATGAACGGTTCCATGGATTACATGGCCCGCAACCTGGATATGAGGCTTGATCCTTCCAAAATAGTTGAAGGCGCCAAATCCGTGATTTCTGTCCTCATTAATTATTACCCTGCACAAAAACAGCATGATCCCAAGGCCCCGATCATTTCCAAATATGCTTATGGGAAGGATTACCATTTCGTTCTGAAAGATAAATTAAATATACTGCTTGAATTCATTCGGACGGAAATTGCACCCTGTAACGGCAGGCTTTTTGTGGATTCTGCGCCGGTTCTGGAACGTGCATGGGCCAAACAATCAGGGCTTGGATGGATCGGCAAACATTCCCTGTTAATTTCAAAAGAACACGGTTCTTTTGTATTTTTAGGCGAACTGATCACTGATCTTGACCTGGAATATGAAACTGAAATTGTTGCTGACCATTGTGGATCCTGCACCCGCTGTATGGATGCCTGTCCGACAAAAGCCATTATTTCACCGCAGGTAATCGATGCCCGCAAATGCATTTCCTATTTAACCATAGAAAGTAAAGAAGATATTCCCTCAGAATACCATCCACAATTAAATAACCGGATCTTTGGATGCGATATCTGCCAGGACGTCTGTCCCTGGAATAAAAAAATAATTCCTACTCAGGCCGAAGAATTGAAACCTACTGAAGGTTTGCTGGAAATGACCAGATCTGATTGGCAGAATCTTGTTAAACCTGCCTATCGTAAACGATTTACAAACTCTTCAATTGAGAGGGCAGGATATAACAAATTAATGCGCAATTTCCAGCATCTTGCTTTTTTCAACCCAGGCTGATCATTTACCGATTATACCTTCCCACTCATAAATTTTATCCTGTGCACCGCGTGCATCTTCCGCTTCCGGCATAAGCATCAGGTATCTTTTCATCTGAAAAATAGCTCCCTCGTAATTTTGTACCTGAGCCGATAACAAGGCCATATTCATGTAGGCACCCGGGTAAGCAGTCTTGTCCAACTCAATCGCTTTATTGTAAAAATCAATCGCTTTGACGTAATCCTTCCGTTCGTTAAACGCGTTGGCCTGAACAATGTATTTTCTTTGTTCCTCTGTGACAACCGGCTTTGTTTTTAATTCACGGTATTGGGCGGCTACTTGTTTAAATTGATTGAGAAGGGAGTCGTACTTTTGAACCATAAACGGGTATTGAAAGAAATATAAATAATCCGCCAGTTTCTTGTAATTATTCTCTGTTTCGGGCACATTCTGCTTGGCATAACTATCCGCTAAGGTAAAAGCTGGTGCAGGAGTATCCGTTTTAAGAAAGAACCAATCATTCACCACCTTTGCATCAAGGTAACAATTCCGTAAACTAAGGGCGTATATAAAATAATTTATTCTTGCTCCATTCGATTTTTTGGCAGGCGTCACCTCCGTTCTGGTAACCCGGATTGGACAAGTCGCAAGGTCAGAGAAATTAATTGACTGATTGAATCTCGTCCTTTTTTTCCCTTTAAATGTCATTTCAATCCTGTCGTCCGAAACAGAAATCATTTCAGGCTTTCCCCAACTGGTTCCATGAATCAACCCTGCCAATGTAGTCTTGGCGCTGGTTTTATCTACATGAATGAGCTTTGGATAGTAAAACGTCTCCGGAGTTTGAGCGCTTGTACAAAGCGACACAAAAATCACTGTGAAAAGCATGGTTAACTGTTTAGTTTTCATGGGATAGGTTTAAAAGTTAAGACTATTTTAAAAGATGAAAAATTGACCGGTTCAATAATAATGAATATTTATAAAATATCTCCATTTTAGCTTAAATATTTGCTGAGTATCAATCAATTTTAACTGACGAGGAATAAAACCCCCGCTGATTCATATCTGCAGCTGTCACACGAGTTCAACCTTCTGATTCAGCAGTTCAACATTAAAATGAACTTTGGCATTTAATGCTTTGAACACTTTAATGATTGTCTCGAACCTTGCATCTGTTAAGCTGTTCTCTAATTTGGAGATTTGCGCTTTCTTAACGCCTACAAGAAGCCCAAGTTCTTCCTGCGTCAGGTTACGCTCTTTGCGAGCCTGTTTAATAGCTTCTCCAAGCAAATCAAGCCTTAATTCATTCTCAAATGCTTCACGTTTGGGTGTTCCTGGACTACCGATATGTTTGTCCAGCATTTCTTCCAAACTGTATGTTTTCAATACTTCCTTTTTCATGATGCCTGACTTTTTTGTTCAAAATATAACTTTCTCAAATTCTCTGCCTTCTCAATTTCTCCGTGTGGTGTTTTGTCTGTCTTTTTAATTATTCCATGCGTCGATATGACAACTGTTACATCCTTTCCTGTCTTGTCCCAAAAAGCAAAAAGCCTGTAGTGCGTTTTGTTAAACAAGGTTCTGAACTCCCAAATTTCACCTTTCAGCTTTTTAAATAGTTCCTTGGCGTTAGAAAATCTGGACTTCTGAATGTTGTAGTAAATTTTTTCTCTTGGCTTTTCATCGGGATGATCTAAAAATTCTGCGGCATCTTCTAAGAACTGAACCTGAAATCTTTCATTCATGTTTTTACTTTAAGCAAAGATAAAAGTTTCTTAATCAGGAAACAATTAATTTAGCCCAAACATTCTAATTTCATTTCAAATCCCAAAATAAATATCCTCCGACCACATCTTCCTTTTTTCCGATCCGAAAAACAAATAAACGCCTTGTATCGCTCCTGTTACCTCAGGAAGCTGGATTACAGCCGATTGCTGTTTTCGGATCGCTCCGGTTTTTATGGGCCCGAGGAATTTCCCGTCGTTGGAAACCATCATCATCAGTTCGTCATCCGAATGGGCGATTCCCTTTTGAGGATCGTATTGCCAGGTTACCTCAACTTTCTTTGGATTTCAGAAAAAGTTATTTCCGAATCTAATAGCTTGTTATTCAACTTTGAGTCTTATCGCTCTGATCTTTTTAAATACAGGTTCATTTAGCTTTTTCTCCTCTTCAATGTCATAATCATCCTGTAATCCGAGCCAGAATTTTGCTGAATTGCCAAAATATGAACTCAATCTCAAAGCCGTATCGGCAGTAATTCTTCTTTGACCTTTTATTATTTGAGATATCCTTGTTTGTGGGATGTCTAAATCCTTTGATAATCGATAAGCGGTAATCTCAAGAGGTAAAAGAAACTCCTCGAACAGTACCTCCCCTGGATGTATATTTGCCAACTTTTCCATATTCCGTGTCTTATTGGTGATAATCAATTATTTCAACCTCCTCAGCATAATTGTTCTCCCATTTGAAAATTATTCTCCATTGATCATTAATTCTGATACTATAAAAATCCTTAAGATTTCCTGAAAGTTTCTCAAGCCTGTTTGAAGGCGGAATTGTGAGATCCCTTAAGCTCTGCGAATTGTTGAGCATTCTTAATTTTCTTCTTCCAACCTGTTGGATCTCGAAAGGAATCCTCTTAATCCTTTCACCGCCCCATATTTTCTCAGTATCTTTTGAACCAAATGAAACAATCATACTGACTTTTTACATTACTAACGTCAAAGATAACTAAAAGTTTTCAAACCCAAAATAGATATCTCCCGAATACATCTTTCTCTTTTCTGATCCCCAAAAGAGATAAATGCCTTGTATGGTCCTGTTAACCAACATTAAGGATATTCTGAAGATCAAGGAATTATCGGCTATAAAATTCATTAGATGTTAGATGCAATTTTATTTCAAGTCCATTATTTTAATGAATTTGTATTTTTCATGTCCTTTGTATCCATTAACTAAGCTTTTTGATCTTAGCTTAATGAAACCATATTTGTTTATTCGACCTCTATAGTTAACAGTTCCCGTTTCACTTATTGTAGAAAATTTCATTTTATGTCTTTTAATTTGGTAGTTTCCAATCCCTCCTTTCCCAGCCTCCAAATAAAACCAGTCTTTTAAATCAGAGTCGGGTCCTTCACAATCAGTCGAAACACTTAGTACTTTTCCATTTGAATAAAACCTTAAATAGCTTTGAGTCCCCTCTTCATCATCTTCAAATTCGCATTCTGTTTTATAAAGTCCATCAAATTGAAGAAGTTGATTTTTTACATTTTGTCCGAATGTATTAAAACTTGTAAAAAACAATAGAATCATAATTATTTTGCTCATTCTACAAATTCTTATTAGTAAGCATATTGCGTACATTTCGCATATGAGATGTTAATACTTACTCGTTATTAATTCAACTAAGATAAAGAATATTTATACAAATTTAAGAATCAATGGATTACTTTCTATTCATATCAACTTTAAATCCCAAAATAAATATCAACCGACCACATCTTTCTCTTTTCTGATCCCCAAAACAGATAAATGCCTTGTATGGCTCCGGTTACCTCTGGAAGCTGTATCAAAGCTGATTCTTGTTTTCGCAATGCTCCGGTTTTGAAAGGCCCCGGGAATTTTCCATCGTTGGAAACCATCATCATCAGCTCGTCATCCGAATGAGCGAGTCCCATCTGAGGATCGTACTGCCAGGTTACCTCAACTTTCTCAGGATCAGCGGCACTGCGGTTTGCAATAAGCTTATGAACCTGCGGAAGGCTTCCTGCGGAAAAATGCAGCCTCCCGGGATCCACCAGCGCCCCGTCAGGCCCGAATGCGGCTGAACTGGCACTTAAAAACAGCGTGTTAGCTGCTCTCCCGTTGGCCGCAGCCTTCCAGATCAGACTAATCTGTGAATAGCGAAACTGTCTCCAGAATGCTGCCAATGCACTGAAACGCTGTCTGTTCAGCACCTGGCGTTCGCTCCATGAGTTCTTTGATCGTTTCCCCGGATTCATCCTGACGTATTCCGTATCGTTGTAACTGTAAAATACCATGCTTCCCACAGCCCCTGAGAGCTGCCCTCCTATTACCTTGCCCATAACAACCTCCTGTTTTTAAGTGAGTATTATTAGAGTAAAGATAGTGTTTTAATGGAATAAACCGCATAAAGACCGCACAAAGACCGCAGAAACTCCGTACAAAGATAAATTCAGACAGGGAGCTGAGAAGGGATTGGGAACAGGGAGGACAGGATCTCTGGCCGGCCTGGAACTATCCGGCAGGCGATTCGATCAGAGTAATTTGCTATACCAATGCGGCAAAAGCCCAATTGATCCTTAACGGGAAAGAGGTCGCTAATCCTAAAATGCATGATGACAATACCGAAAACATCACCTGGGAGATTCCTTTCCGGGAGGGAAAACTGGAAGCTATTGGCTATGATAAAGACGACCATCAGGTTTGCAAAAATTCCATTGAATCGGCTCAGGCTCCCTATGCCATCGTTGCAAAACTATACAAAAACAACGTGACACAAGACGATGCCTTATCCCAGATTGAGTTGCAGATTGTTGATAAAGATGGTATTCCGGCAGTGTTTGCAGAAAATGAGATCACTTGTCAGGTAAAAGGTAATGCCAGATTTTTAGGTATGGAAGCCGGGAATAACAAGGATATGACCAATTACAAAAGCAACAGGAGAAATACCTTACATGGACGGCTCATATGCTACGTTCAGGGTGCAGATAAAAAAGGGACGGCTACAATACAGTTTAGTTCCCCGGGACTGAAACCGGCCTCTGTCCGGAGCGGGATCAAATAAGGCTATATAAAATTCGTCATGAATGGTCATTGAAGTCATTAAGTCATTGATGGTCATCGTGCAGTAAAAAACAATTAATGACAATCAAATGACCATAAATGACAACATTTGACCAAGAGAAATCTCCTTTAGGAAAGTAAACGGACATTCATTTAAAATTATTATTTCTGTTGCCTGTTTTATTGACTGTAAATGTAGCCGGGTTTATATCAATCGTTCAGCCTGATGAAGCTTCTCCGTCTCCATGATATCCTGGGCTGTGAAGGTAGTCAGCTGTGTAATTTTAGCCGAAGACCTGAAAAAAGGGGGCAAAATAAATCTTGCGTCATCTTTATTTTCTACCTCAACAATCAACCATGCTTTATGCTCCCCGTCTTTACAACCCCACTCGGCATGCGTTAAGAAATGAGAACCGGTATTCAGGAAAACCTGAATCGCCTCATCACATGATTTCTTATCTGAATCATGAGGAACTTCAATTAAATATCTATTCATAGTTATTATTCCTTGAATTAAAGTATCTGGAGTTTTACGCAAAATCCCTCTCATTTGTTGCAATCAGGTTAATATTTGGCCTGCGAAGAAAAAAGCACAGGGGAAATAAATCAGAACTGAATAACTTCAGGCAATTATCACTATTTTTGAAATCACATGAAAGAAAACCATTTCGATATAATTGGAGATGTCCATGGCCATGCATCCCTTTTGAAGAAACTCCTGACAGAAATGGGTTATTCAAAGTCCAATGGTGTGTGGAAGCACCCCGAAAGAACGGCTGTCTTCATTGGTGATTTTATCAATCGAGGCCCGCAGATCAGGGAAGTGCTGCAGATTATCTACACCATGACCACAGAGGGAGGGGCCCTGGCTATCCTCGGAAACCATGAATACAGCGCCATCCTCTATCATATAAAAGACTCAAAAGGGGATTTTCTCTCTAAACATATCTCAGTAAACCGCGGACAGATCCAAACGACCCTCACAGCTTTTAAAAATTTCAAGGAAGAATGGAAGGATTACCTGCAGTGGTTTCGTCATCTGCCCTTTTTCCTTGATCTCGGAAAGATCCGTGTGGCCCATGCTTACTGGAATGATGAGGACATGAAATATCTGTCAGCCTTTATTCCTGAGGGAAAATTGAAGAAGCCTTTCCTCCGGTCGATTCATGAAGAACAACATCCTGCAGCCGCTATCATTTACAAGACCTTGAAAGGCCTGGAATACCAGTGCCCGCCTGATCTTATCGTGAAGTGCGACAAAGGAATAAGCCGTAATATATTCAGGATGAACTGGTGGGAATCCCCTGAAAAAAAGACCTTCCGCAATCTGGCATTCGGCAACAAATTTGTTCTGCCCGATTACACAGTTCCCGCTGAAATCGCCCCTTCTTTTGAACCCTACGGCCCTGAAAAGCCAAACGTAATTGTCGGGCATTACTGTCTTTCCGAAGGACCCAGGATCCTTCAGCCCAACATCTGCTGCATCGATGGCTGCGTCGCTGGAAACCAGAGGTTATCTGCGTACCGTTTTCAGGGAGAGGAGATACTTACAAGTGAGAATATCTTTACTGTCTCGCTATAGTACAAATTACACGAATTGAGGAACGAATTGGCACGAACACGAATTTCACGAACGCCTTAAAGTTGTTTATCTTCATGATAAAGTCAGGATTTTTATCTAAATTGAATAAAATTTCAATAAGGCTATATGTCTGAGATTTTATACAAGGAAGAGAGTTATCAGATTATCGGTGCGTGCATGGAGGTTCATAAAAAACTTGGCGCAGGATTCCTTGAAAGTGTTTATGCCGAAGCCTTAGAAAAGGAGTTTAAACAAAAGGCCGTTCCTTATGAGAGAGAAAAAAAGCTGCAAATATTCTATGAAGATCAACCTCTGAAAAAATATTTCAAAGCCGATTTTGTTTGCTTTAACTCAATCATTGTTGAATTAAAATCAAATAGCTTCCTCTCTAAAAATGACAAGCGGCAATCTCTTAACTATCTGAAAGCAACTCGCTATCAATTAGGAATACTTGCAAATTTTGGAACTCCCTCTTTGTCTTATGCCAGAATAGTTAATTAATGCGTTCGTGCAATTCGTCCTTAATTCGTGAAATTTATGCCCAGGAATTCGCAAAAATGAAATGGAATTCGCAATTATTCCCACTCGATCGTTGCCGGCGGTTTCGAGCTGATATCATAAACAACGCGGTTGATACCACGGATCTTGTTGATCATCTCGTTTGACATTTTAGCCATGAACTCATAAGGAAGATGAACCCAATCAGCGGTCATGCCGTCGGTGGAGTTGACCGCACGGAGCGCCACCACATTTTCATAGGTACGCTCATCGCCCATTACTCCTACCGCCTGAACGGGCAGCAGCATCACTCCCGCCTGCCATACTTTATCGTACAAACCCCATTCTTTCAGACCGTTGACGAAGATAGCATCCGCTTCCTGGAGAAGTCTTACTTTCTCAGGAGTCACATCGCTTAATATCCTTATGGCGAGTCCCGGTCCTGGGAAAGGATGCCTTCCAATCAGTTCTTCCTTGATACCCAAAGCCCTGCCCACACGACGAACTTCGTCCTTGAACAAAAGATTGAGCGGCTCGACTACCTTCAGATTCATCTTTTCAGGAAGTCCGCCTACGTTATGATGCGATTTGATGGTGGCTGAAGGGCCATTGACCGAAATGGATTCAATCACATCCGGATAAATGGTTCCCTGTGCCAGCCATTTGACATTCTGTATTTTGTGGGCCTCCGCGTCAAAAACTTCAATGAAATCTCTTCCAATGATTTTTCTTTTCGTTTCGGGATCCCTCACTCCCTTCAGATCGCTCCAGAACTTTTGACTGGCATCCACCCCTATAACATTAAGACCCATATTGTTATAGGAATCAAGAACCATCTGAAATTCATTTTTCCTCAGCAGTCCGTTATCCACGAAAATACAGGTAAGATCCTGGCCGATGGCCCTGTGCAGCAGTACGCCGGCAACCGAGGAATCAACACCCCCTGAAAGTCCGAGCACTACTTTATCATTGCCAATCTTCTGTCGCAGCTGGTTGACCGTGGTTTCTATAAAAGAAGCAGGAGTCCAGTCCTGTTTGCATCCGCAGATGTTAACCACAAAATTCTCAAGGATTTTGGTGCCCTCGGTGGTATGATATACCTCAGGGTGGAACTGGATGCCATATGTTGTTTCGTTTTCAATCTTAAAGGCCGCGTTCTCCACATCCTCCGTCGAGGCAATGATCCGGCAGTCGTCAGGAAGGGTGATGATGGTATCCCCGTGCGACATCCAGACCTGTGAATTATCGTTAACCCCCTTGAAAAGCTGACTGGCCTGATCGGTGATTTTGAGGTTAGCTCTTCCGTACTCCCTTGAATCAGAAGCAGCCACTTCGCCCCCAAAGAAATGTGCAAGGTACTGGGCTCCGTAGCAAACGCCCAAAAGCGGCATTTTTCCTTTGATCTTATCAAGATTGATCTTTGGACTATTTTCACCTCTGACAGAATAAGGGCTGCCCGAAAGAATCACACCCTTAACCGATTCATCAATTTCAGGATAGTGGTTAAAAGGATAAATTTCGCAATATACGTTGAGCTCCCTCACCCTGCGGCCGATCAACTGGGTGTACTGGGAACCAAAATCAAGGATCAATATCTTTTCCTGCATCAGCTTCAATTTGAAAGGACAAAGTTAATATTGTGAATCGTATTTCATTGAACCTGTCAAACGATTTGATTAGGAATTTTCATAAACAGCTCTTAAACCTATCTATCTGCTGTTCTATACTTCTTAACAAAAACCAAATGCCTGATCTTTAATTTTTACTGTTTTTTTATCGTAAATTGCATAAAAGGAGCTGCAAGGCCGAATTTGAGTGACAGTATCTTTCAAAAGCTCAAAAGATTGATAGTCCATTAGTAAAATTAAAAAGCATTAAAATGAAGACTTTAAAATGTTACTTACTATTGATTCCCATCATTCTCCTGGGGTTTTCTACTGCTAAGGCACAGGTATTTATTGACGTTGAATCAGGGATAGTCTTTGCCGGCTATAATGATGTGAGAATTCCGGGTGACGGTGGGACCCGCTTTTCGTTAACGGATGATTTAAAATCTCAGGATGACTGGTTCTATCGTTTAAGAGGAGGTTTCACGATAAATAAACGACATACCATTTCGCTGTTATATGCTCCGTTAACTGTAAAATCAGCAGGGTCCTTAAGTATGCCGGTAGAATTTTCCGGAACAACTTTTCCTTCAAACACCCCTCTGAATGCAACTTATAAATTCAATTCCTATCGTTTTACTTACCGCTATGATTTTGTTCATAAGCCAGGGGCAGAATTTGGGCTTGGTGTTACTGCAAAAATCAGGGATGCGAAGATTGGTTTAAAGAGTGCAGGTTTAATTGCTGAAAAAGATAATCTCGGAGTGGTTCCTCTAATTAATTTCAGATTAGCATTAAAAACAAACGCAGGAATTGGTTTTCTTCTTGAAGGAGATGCACTGGCCGCACCACAGGGCAGAGCAGAAGATGTTTTGGCCGCTTTGACCTTTAAACTTTCCGATAAGATTACCTGGAAACTTGGATACCGGATTCTTGAGGGCGGAGCCGATAATGATGAGGTTTACACCTTTTCAATGTTCCATTATGCCTCCACAGGATTTATTATTGATCTCTAATTCACATAACCAGTTGGAATCATGCAATAATCCAATGGTTAAAGTATCGGCTCATAGACCGGTTTTATTTTAGAGAAGAAACCAATCAGTTTGCTTTTTAACATCTTTGATATTTGGATTTGATTGTCCTCAAGTGGTTTAACAGGGATCAGGTCGAGAACTTCTTCTTCGGTCAACCCTGTCTTAAACATCACTTCAACTGCCGCATGCATGGTGTGTTCAATAGCCTCCTTACTTTCCAGGCCTGATAGACCAATCTGACTTGCAATCTCGATTAAATCATACAATTGAAACCAAAAATAGGTGGGTAACATTACGGAAACGACAGCATAGGCCTCGAGCTTAAACTCTTCTGTTTCGACAGTTTTCCCAAGCAGGGATAAGAGGTTCAAAATTTCCTGCTTTTCTTTAAACCTATTGCTGAAGCAGACGGGATTATAACCCTTATTAATAATGGAAGTGGCAGAAGGCATAAAACGGATGATATTTTTATGGTCAAGGGCCTCTGTCATCTGGGAGATAGTAATCTTCGGAGCCAGCGAGATAACGATCGTCCCAGCCCTGATCGTCTTTTTTATCTGACTCAAAGTTTCATTGATTACAGTCGGGTGTAGGGCTATAAATAAAATATCACGGAGAGAAGTGGAATTCAGATCTGATATTCTGATGGCTGGAAAATCCTGGTTTAATTTTTTACATGTTTCACGGTTTACATCATAAACCATTATTTTATCCAATTCGTGATTCCTGTTTTTAAAAGCCTGAAGTATAATTCTTGTAATCCTGCCTCCGCCAATGAATCCGATCGATTTATTCATGGGGTAACGGTATTTTGAAAGATTAAAATATTCTGAATTGAATCAGGGGAATATCCCGTACTTACTTTAACCACTTTCTACCGTTTTTTGTTTAAAGGGTTTCAGGGTTTCAGGGTTCCAAGGTTCCAAGGTTCCAAGGTTCCAAGGTTCCAAGGTTCCAAGGTTCCAAGGTTCCAAGGTTCCAAGGTTCCAAGGTTCCAAGGTTCCAAGGTTCCAAGGTTCCAAGGTTCCAAGGTTCCAAGGTTCCAAGGTTCCAACGCTCGCGACTCCTGAAACTTTGAAACTCTTTGAAACCCTTTTTGAAACGTTGAAACTCTTTTTGAAACGTTGAAACTTTCTTGGAACTTTTTTGAAACTTTGCAGCTGATTTTTAGCAGCATTTTTCTTTTGGTTTGGAACAATCACAACTTGGTTCGGTGTTGTTCAGGATGCCATTAATGATGCCAGCCGCACAACCAACTCCTGATTTTACCGAGATGGCGCCGAATTTGCAATTGCGGGCACAGGCTCCACATTCCATGCAATCGTCGATATCCGTGATACGGGCTTTCCCTTTCACAATTTCAAACACAGCATGCGGGCAGACGATCGAGCATAATCCGCAACCGGTACATAAACCTGCATCGAGTTTAAGGGTTACCGTATTTTTTAAATATTGCATTGTTTTCATATCAGATAAGTTTGGAAATTATAAAAAGGATGATCCCTGATGCAGCAAAGACCATCTGGAGAGGAACGGCAATTTTCATCTCTTTCTGCACTCCCGACAAAGAAGTATAGGTAGAGGATCCTGTAAAATTCATCATCATAAAGGAGGCTACACCGGCATTCAGTAACCCAAAGGCCATGGTTTGTAATAACGATACAGGATAAAAGTATCTGAGAATGAGCGTGACGACGATTCCCCAGAAAGCGCCTTTCGATGCAAAAGCCCTGAAAGGCACGTATGGCAACAGTAAAGGAGCGATGACAATACCCGAAAGGTAAGCTCCTGCAAGGTTTATCACGGGGATAAATCCTGTCCCGAGCATTTTATCAAAAAGTAATCCCTGCCGGTCGAGACCTGAGAGTATAAACAGAGACAGGGCTGCAATCAGGAGCTTGTATTTTCCCTGCATCACGTCGACAGGGATCAGTTTGGCCCTGTCAGCAAAGGTAAAAGTCACCTTTCTCATTTCGGCAGAAGCCTTATATCCGGCATCAATGAAGGCTTTAATGTCTTTGGCACGAACGGGTCCGTAAATCACCTTAAAACCTGTCAGAACCTTTACGGTATGGGCGGCTACTCCCACAGCACCCAGCTGAGGCAGGATAATCCTGCGGTGCTTCACAATACCGTCGAGGGAGCTGCTCTTAATGCTTTTAATGAGATTCTCTGTCCCAAATGTTCCTTTTCCTGCTGCGCACCAAACATTTACTCCTTTTGTATCGATCACCAGGATCCAGGCATCCAGAAGAGCCAGATTCTTTCGCAACGCATCAAAGGACAACTTGTAATTGGCAGAGATAAATACATCGGACTGGCTATCCGGTTTCCCAACTTTATAAAGACCCGGAGTTACCCTGTAATTGTCGCGGCCTATCCCCCATCTCACCTTAACGGCGCCGAGCCTGTCGTTCCAGTTCAGGCTTGTTTCTGCTTTTGGAATAGGAACGTAAGTTATCTTTTCGGTTTGTAAATCAAAAGTTGATTCCATTTCAGAATTTGATTTCGGAAATATAAAATTTATAAAAAGTATCCCTGATTTCATCTCTCACCCGGCGGAATTCGCCCAGGATGAATGCTTCTGTTCCCGTCGCTTTGGAGGGATCGTCAAAGCCCATGTGCAGACGGTGCTTTACCCTTCCGGGGAAATAAGGACAGACCTCGTTGGCTTCGTTGCAGACGGTAATCACGTAATCCCAGTCTTCATCCAGATATTGGCCAACCTGTTCGGAGGTATGATGACTGATATCTACTCCTGCCTCCTTCATCACCGCAACAGCTTGCTCGTTTATTACCCCTGTCGCATCAGTGCCTGCAGAGCGAACCATGAGATCCTGATCGAAAGATTGCAAAAACCCGTGAGCCATCTGGCTTCTGCAGGAATTACCTGTACATAAGATCAAAATTTTCATCTTGTATAATTTACTTTTTAATGGATCTTCGTAATTCGTAATTCGTAATTCTTTATTTGCAACACATGCCTGATTTTTTCACCGGCCCAAAGAAATTATCAAACAGTTCAAGGAAGCGGGCAATCCCATCCGTTTTCAGGCAATAGTTTATCTTCAGCCCGTCGATATCACCCTGGATGAGGCCCATTTCACGCAGTTCCTTCAGATGCTGGGAAACAGTGGTACGTCCAAGGGGGAGATAATCAGAGATATCACCCGACATACAGGTCTTGGTTTCAGCAAGATATTTAATAATAGCCAGCCGTGCGGGATGGGAAATTACTTTGGCAAACCGGGCCAATTCCTGTAATGATTCGTCGAAATTTTCAGCTTTATTCATAATTAGTTTCTAATGTCGCAAACATACGACATAAAAATATTATTTCCAAACAAAAGGGAAAGAATGTGATGATTAGTTGATGTTAGATGGTGTGCTGATTTGTTGATCAGGTGATGCGATGATGCGGCACTAACCCCGTAGGGGTGATATATTTGCAGCCTGGGGTAAGCGACGAAAGAATTTACTTCGCTTTATCAAAAAAGCAGTGTCACCGTTCCTGTCTGGCGATGAGCACGGCCAAGAAAATCAATAAAATCAAGGACCCAGACGTAACTTCCGGCCGGGGCATTTCCCCCATTTTTCATACGGCCGTCCCAGCCTTTGATCTCGTTCTTTGTTTCAAAGACAACATCATTCCACCGGCTGAGTATAACAAGATGATAACCTTTCTCCTGAATGGCGTCCTGGCTTAATTTAAACTCCCGGTCTGTGGCATTGGGTGCATTGGGGGAGAAGGCATTGGGCGGAAAGATGCGACTTAAGGCAACCAGCACCTGCTTTGAAATCGTATCCGAACATTCGTAGGAATTGATAGCCTCAAGCAATACCTTCTTATAGCCATGCCCCTTGAATGTATACGACGGGTCGACATCCTGTGAGGTAGTGCCTTCACCAAAATCCCACAGGTAATGGTCTGCATTTTGGCTCTCGTTTTTAAACTTCACTTCCGGCTTATCGTTGTACACGATAGAGTGATCCAACGTGAATCCGGCCAATGGTTTTGGAAAAACAAACACAAGGGTATCGCTGGTCATGCTATCCGAACAGCCTGTAATCAGGGATAAGCCGCTAAGAGAAATGGTGTAATGATGATCAGGCTCACGGTAAGTATGAAAAGAAATACCGCTGCCATTACCCGTGGTCCCGTCACCAAAATCCCACGTGTAGCTGATCTGATCAACAGGATCTCCTGCGTAGGCCGAAAAAGAAGCATCCAACGGATTGCATCCCCTATTCCCTGAAGCCGTAAAGGAAAAAGACGGCTTTCTCTTTACCTCAATCTTTCCGGTTTCGCTGATACATCCGTATTTGGAAACAACCTGGAGCCCAATTGGCGCTTTGGGCTTATTCAAAAGATTGAACGTAAAAGGCCCTTGGGTAGTACCCGGATTTTGAATTATCTCAGAGAGATCAAAGGCAGACAAGTCCCAGTTGTAAGTGTCTTGATGGTCGCCTGTCCCTACATAGGATACCTGGTGATCCGTCTTATCAAGACACGGCGAAGGATCAAGAGTGAATCCAACAGTCGGAATGGGAGCTACATAAACCATACTGTCAACAGCTACAGAATTAGTGCACCCGTTATCGGTGGTGACCTTCAGCTTCAGGTTGTAAAAACCATCCTGTTGATAGATGTGAAAAGTATGGCCATCGATAGTGTGTTTTGTAAAACTGTCACCATAATCCCAGTCAAAGGTTACTTTTTCTGAATTCTCTGCTTTAAATTCAGCCTTGAACGACTCACAGCCCAGTGAATCGACTACCTGCACCTTCAGATTGGGTATTACTTTTATGTTTGGAATGGTATAAGTATTGGAGCAGCCCTGATCGGTGACCGTTAAAGAAAGATCCCTTTTGTTCTGATTCACACCCAGCGGAATGACATTGGAGGTGATCCCTTTCCCGTCAGCAATGGTATCTCCCCCGAAGACCCATACAAAACGGGAGGCATCCACTGTTGCATCACCAATATAACTGGCCGAAAGGTTGTAATGGTAACATCTGGTGGAGTCGACGGAAAAACTGACTGCAGGTATTTTATGGAAGCCGAGCGTAAAGGTGGTGTCACTCGCACAGCCATACTGATCGGTAGCCGTGAATTTAAAAGGATAGGTCCCATATTGGGGAACCACTGCATTAAGACCAGTAAAAATCTCTGCATTGTCAGTACGTTCAAAGGTATAACTGCCTTTATCTGCAGAAATATCAAGTACGGCAGATTTTGACCCGCATATCAGGGTATCTATCCTCGAAAGATCTAATACGGGATCATTAGTAAAAGACACCTTAATCTGATCTGTGGCTATACAGCCATTCGCGGTGGTAGCTGTTACTTTGTAATTTCCGGTTACAGAAGCTGTTACCTGCCTGATCCCAATTGTGTTTACAGGTGTTTCCCATTGAAAATCTTTGACCTTATCATGTTCTTCATCAAACTTACCCCTTGCACCGGCATCCAGCAGGAGTTTGTTGGGATTACAAATAGTTGTATCATTGCCCAGATCAATGACAGGCTTTGAGACTACCAGCCGGACCGTATCTGAAAATGAGCATCCTTCTGTTGTGGAAACTGTTACCGAATAAATCCCCCCTTCTGTTACACCAATCGAAGAAGTTGTCTCACCCGTATTCCAAAGAAAAGAATCAAACGCATTACCGGCGTTAAGAATAACAGGAGAAGATCTATCACATCTTACTTTGTATTTTTTCCCATGTTCATCAATGTAACCGCCTAAATTAAGCTGCGAATCAGGAGTATAACCAACATTGTAACCATACCCCTCAACATTTCCAAAGGCATAGACATAGGCCATAAAACCTTTACCTGGCTCAGTTGTTCTAATCATGTGAGGGCCTTTTTTAATTAGCAGCTGCGCATAAGAATAACCGGTTCCGCTCAACGTAGTAAAAGGCACAATGACATCGTCAAGCATAATTTTCCCGACTGCATCATCTTTAACAGCAATATTAACATAGAATTTTGAGGTTATCTCAGGGGAATCGTAAGCGACAAAAACCACCTCTTCACGGGTCTGACTTACCGGGTTGATGATGATCGAGAATGGATCACCATCTCCGCCACTGTATGATTCATCAACCCTAGCTGGACTGCTGGATTGTTCAAAAAGCACCGGCTTATCGGTCCGGATCAGGGAAGCCTGATCAAACGCAAGCGAAAACGACAAAGGCAGACCTGCTAAACTTAGAAGAATGGGAGCCTTATTCCCAATTTGGACAGAAGTATTAGGTTGTGACGGTATAATACGGTAGCCAGTATAGTGCCTGTTCAACAAAGGAACAGCCACGAATGTCGTTCCCCATGTCTGTACAGGCGGCATTTGCTCGTAGCAGTGATCCCAGTCTATCGTATTTATTGAGGCTATTGCGCCGGCAAAAACTGCTACGGGCTTATCGCTTTTAATATAACTACCTGTTAGATTGCCCTGGTTGGATAATTCTGATTGTACCTGGTAAAGTTCTCCTTTGCCCAATGTAATTGTAAATAAATTATGTGCTGCTTTCCCACCAGAAGTTGGGCATTGGGGAGAAATATTAATAGTAGTATTGTCCTCTGAAGCAACAATCACGAACTCGTCGAATAACCTACTGTTTTTTATAATTGCTCCATCGGAACACATGGTATAATACTCTTTACCGAGCAAGGCAGTAGGATAGATCAAAGCAGCCTCTGATGAGAATGGACTGAAATTCATGGCAAATAAATTCAACAGGCTGTCGGATACAAGGTGGATCGCTTTTTCATCAACAAACTCAGAGCCAATCGGCTCGCCTTTTAGCGTATCTAATCTGATTTGAGAAGGGGTATTTGGCAGTATCTTTCCATGGTAAGAAGATGTAGTTGATTTGCCGTAATAAATATCAAAAGTGCAGGTGTGTCTTGAACTTACGGTAATCTCAATGTAATGCTTTGGATTGTGATTCCGCCCTTGCATAAATCCAAACCAAAAATCCTTTCCTTCGGTGGATTTGTGACATTTATTGTCTTGGGCAAAGACTGTAATGTCAATAAAGAATAAAAGGAATAGGATTAGCCAGGGTAATTTCATCTTACCAAATTTGATATAAAATTATCTATTCTCGTACCCAAATCAAATTTTTTAATAAAGTAATGTTACCGTACCAGATTGCTGGTGTCTGCGGCCAAGAAAGTCAACAAAATCCAATTTCCAGACATAACTTCCTGCTGGGGCATAATCACCATTCTTCAGTTTCCCATCCCAGCCCTTGATCTCGTTCTTGGTTTCAAAGACAACATCATTCCACCGGCTGAGTATAACAAGATGATAACCTTTCTCCTGAATGGCGTCCTGGCTTAATTTAAACTCCCGGTCTGTGGCATTGGGTGCATTGGGGGAGAAGGCATTGGGCGGGAAGATGCGGCTAAAGGCAACCAGCACCTGCTTTGAAATCGTATCCGAACACTGATAATTATTGATCGCCTCCATTAGTACTTTCCTATATCCATGGCCTTTGAACTTATAAGAGGGGCTTGCATCCGTGGAGGTGCTGCCGTCTCCGAAATTCCACAGGAATTGATTGGAATCCGGGCTGCTTAAGTTTTCAAAACGTACTTCTGGTTTATCGTTGTACACAATGGAATGGTCCATTGTAAAATCTGCCTTTGGCTTTGGAAAAACAAATACCAGGGTATCGCTGGTCATGTTATCTGAGCAGCCTGTAATCAAGGATAAGCCACCGAGGGAAACGTTGTAATGATTATCCGGTTCATTATACGTGTGGGAAATACCCGCACCTGTACCGGTGGTTCCGTCACCAAAGTCCCATGTATAGCTGATTTGATCAACTGGATCTCCCGGATTGGCCGAAAAAGAAGCGTCAAGAGGGTTGCAACCTCTGTTTCCCGCTGCTGTAAAAGAAAAGGACGGCTTTCGCTTCACCTCAATTTTCCCGATGTCGCTTTTGCATCCATATTTAGAAACAACCTGAAGGCCAATAGGTGCCTTGGGTTTGTTGATAAGATTAAACGTGAAGGGCCCCTGAGTAGTACCCGGATTCTGGATTATCTCAGCAGGATCAAAGGCAGAGAGGTCCCAGTTGTAGGTGTCCTTCTGATCTCCTGAACCGAGATAGGATACCTGATGATCCGTTTTTTCAAGACACAGCGAAGGGTCAAGACTGAAACCAACCGTCGGAATGGGAGCCACATAAACCAAAGTGTCTTTTGAGGTCGTATCGGAACAGCCTGTCAATTCTGATAATCCGCTTAGAGTAATGCTGAAATGTTTGTCCGGATCACTGTACAGGTGAGAAGTCTCCTTTCCTGAATCTGAGGTTCCGTCTCCAAAATTCCAGTTATAATTAATCTGGTCCACCGGATCGGCAGCCATAGCAGAGAAACTTGTTTTAAGGGGTACACATCCTATGTTCCCGGTAGCTGTAAAAGAAAAGGACGGCTTCCGCTTCACTTCAATTTTTCCAACTTCGCTTTTGCATCCATATTTAGAAACCACCTGAAGCCCGATGGGGGCCTTTGGCTGATGTAAAAGATTAAATGTGAAGGGCCCCTGGGTGGTGCCCGGATTCTGGATTATCTCCTGGGGATCAAAAACAGAGAGATCCCAGTTGTATGTGTCCTTCTGATCGCCCGAACCAACATAGGATACCTGGTGATCCGTTTTTTCAAGACAAGGAGAAGGATCAAGACTGAAACCAACTGTCGGGATGGGAGCCACATAAACGATACTATCAACAGCAACAGAATTGGTGCACCCCTTATCTGTAGTGACTTTCAGTTTCAAATGATAAAAACCATCCTCCTTATAGGTATGAAAGGGATGATCGTCCGAACGTTCCGAAACGCCGTCCCCATAATCCCAATCGTAGGTAACATTTTCTGAATTTTTGGCTATGAATTCAGCTTTAAAAGGCTCACATCCGAGGGAATCAACCACCTGAACTGTCAGATCGGGAATCACCTTGATGTTTTGAATGGTATAAGAATCAGAGCAACCTTCATCGGTTACCTTTAGCAAGAGATCCCGTTTGCTTTTATTCACGCCAAGAGGAATGACATTTGAGTTTATACCTTTCCCATCGGAAATGGTATCCCCTCCGAACACCCAGGTAAACCGGGATGCTTCAACGTTTGCATCACCCACATAATTGGTCGTCAGGTTGTAACGATAACATTTGGTGGAGTCAATGGAAAAACTTACAGTAGGGATTTTGTGAAACCCGATTTTAAAGGTGGTGTCGCTTACACAATATTTGTCAATAGCCTGATAAATGAAAGGATAACTTCCGTATTGATCAGCTAAAATATCCAGTCCTGTAGTCTGAATACGTGTATCGGAACTGGTGAAGAAAAATTTTCAGCATTGGAGGTAATGTCGGCCGTCGTTGATTTGCTACCGCAGATCAACGTATCAAGGGCTGAGATATTAATGACAGGATATTGATGCACAACGACTTTTACAGTATCTGTCATTGTACAACCTTCAGATGTTTTAAGCTCAACCGAGTAATTTCCCGCTGCAAAGACCTTAATGGAAGGGTCCGTTGAACCATTGCTCCACAAATAGAAACTGTGATTTCCAGGATTCAAAGTAATGCTTGTACCTGAACAAATGTTTTCCTCAGGATTTAACAGTGAAACAGGCAATGGATTCACATTGACTTTAAAAGAGGCCGTATCTTTACAGACACCATGTGTAGCAAGTACTATAAATCGTTCAGAGTTTTCAGGCGATGCCTTTGGATTGGATACGGAGGCTGAAGAAAGGTATTCAGCAGGCGACCACGACCAGGACGCCAAAGAATCTTTCCTGTTCAGCTGAACAGAATCTCTTTTACAGATTGTGAACTCTCTCAGAGGATCAAAATTAAGTGTATTCACCTGGAGATCAATGGTAGCTGTCAAATTCAATGTTGGATCACCCGGCATATTGCCAAACTCAATCAGATATCCTGCAGGATAGTAACTGCCTGTTATCGGTCCTCCGCATTGGGAAGATCGTTCCATTTTAATGAAATAGACGGGTTATTTGGGAAGTACGTAATGTGTGCATAATTCTCGCTCCCGCCTGAGTTGTTGGGTTCAGGAGTAGCCGAGTTCCAATTGGAGTATGCGCCATTGACAGGCCCGTAAAGAGAAGGATTGCTTTTGGCCTGTGCGCCTGTGCCTTTCCAGAAAAGACTATCCTTTAAACCCCTCCGGCCCGGTAACCCATCTCCAGTATCCTTCGGATACCTGATCTGAGGCTCCTATCCATCCGACACCCCTTAGTTTTAATTTGTATAAAGCTGTTTTCTGCAGCTGAAGTGATCGTCGCCAGGTAACCTCGCAGCCCCATTATACTTCATACTATCGGACTCAGCCTCAGCTTTTGCCACACTCCACTTAATCCTGGTTTACTGATAAAACGGTAAAAATGCCCGGTAGCAGCAGAAAATCAACATCATCCAGCGAAATCGTAATCTTACGGTTGCCGGTTTTGGGATTACTGCTCTTGTTGTTGTAACTGACAAGCCGGATAGCAGCTTCATATTCTTTATAATCGGTGCTTCCTGTAAGGGTAAGGAAACCCTGTTGAGGATACCATGTCCCTATCATTTTTCCTGTATTCTTATAGAGCAGTTCATCCTGATCTGGAAGATAACCTTCAGAGAATGAAATTTTCACCAACGTAGGATTCGGATTGCCTCCTATGGTTAGTTTATCAGCAATTGATACGGTGTCTTTACAAAATTGAACAGGATCCGGATTTTTGGTTGAATGGTAAATGCATTGGTCTGCCTCCCGAAGGGAAAGCATACATAAGACAAAATAAAAGAAAAGCCGATTTCAATTAGGTTATATTCAAAATGTTCGACGAATCAAAAATACAATTTTTATTATCTGTTTGTTAATGAATAATCACGATAGAAACTACACCATTTTGATTATATTTTTTCACAAAATTTTTTTTGATACAATAAAAATATGCTTAAATTGCAGAGCTATGAAAAAAAAATCATTTGCTTTTTCTTTAACAGGAAAAATAATTGTTTGTCAGTTAATTTATGAAAAGAGTAAATTGTATTTTGCTGGTGGATGATAATGAAGCTGATAATTTTTATCACAGTTATATTATTAAGGACTCCGGTTTCTGCAATCAGGTAAATGCTGTCATTAGCGGGGAGGATGCCTTGATGTATATTGCCAAAACTTTTGAGCCTGATCTTGTAGCCAAATATCCCCTGCCGGACTTCATCTTCCTTGATATAAATATGCCCCGTATGAATGGATTTGAATTTCTTAATGAATTAAAGAAGAAAGATGAAAATCTTTGGGGAAAGATTGTAATCATTATGCTTACCTCCTCAACTGATCCGAATGAAGAATTTAAGGCCCTGGAAACCGGAGTTGTAAAGGAATTTATCAACAAACCCCTTGATACAGAAATGCTGAGTGAATTACTTGATAAATATTGTCTGGAGACTGTATGAAAGAGGCTTTAGGCTATAGGCTATAGGCTTAAGGAGAGCGCATCAGAACAACGTTAGCTGTGCAATCTTTGTCCCACATTATACAGCTAACGCTCCTGGGCTCCCTTCCGCCTAAAGTCCATAGCCTTAAGCCTTCTGATACTGCCGCCCCCTCCTTCAGCCTAAAGCCTAAAGCCTAAAGCCTAAATAAAGCCTAACCTAAACCTTATAGAACTGTTCCCAGCCTTTTCTTGGAGGAAGTCCAACCAAGAACTGATTGGCCAGTTTATTATTGGTAATCTGTTTCGTCTTTCTGTCAAACAGGAGTTTTGTGTTAAGCTTCTGAGCCATCACGCCTAAGGTAAATACCTGGCTTAGGGGTCCAGCAATTTCAAAGGAGAGCGTGTTTTTTCTTTACCCATGCAGGCGAGCAGGTAATTTGCATAATGATTGGAAGGACTCTTCGGCACTTCAGGAAGTTTGGGTTCCATCTCTTTCGCTTTTCAGCTGGGATGATGGAAAGGGTACTACCGTGAGAACCTCCTTTAAATGTAAGTTCCTTGCTGTAGATCTCCTTGCCGGGATTCAGTTTTGAAGGCTGGATCTTCCCCTGTCCTGTAGGAGGAATGTTGGGATCCAGTTCAGAGACCCCGTAACCATCTGGGACAGAAGGGATATTGTTCAGTCCATCGTACCAGGTTACATCCACCGCAGGCATTTTACCTCTTTCAGGAAATTTGAATAATATGGTCGAGGACATCGGATAGAAGAACGAATTATGACCTTCTGCCTTGAGCATATTGATTTCATAAGGAAGGCCCAGATCCAAAAATTGATGGGCTGTATCCAGGATGTGAGCTCCCCAGTCACCAAGAGCACCCATCCCAAAATCATACCAGCAACGCCATTGTCCGTTTACAAAATTCTTATTGTAGTCGTGCTTTTGAGTTACACCCAACCACGTATCCCAGTCAAGGGTTTCAGGAATGGGTTCTGCAGAAGGAAAACTTTTGATATTGGGATCCCATCCATGCCAGCGGCGGGGAGAGTTCATGTGAGCCGTGATGGCTGTAACATCTTTGATGATTCCAGCCTCTACCCATGCCTTAAACTGAAAATAATTGGCCTCGGAATGACCCTGGTTTCCCATTTGCGTAACCACATTGGGATGTTTCCTGGCTGCTTTCATCATCAATTCAACTTCATTAAATGTTCGAGCCATTGGTTTTTCAACATACACATGATTTCCCAAGAGCAAGAGCCATCATGACAATGGGGAAGTGTGAATGATCGGGAACGCCGACTGATACTGCATCGATTTGATTTCCCATTTTTGTCAAACATCTTCCTGAAATCCTGGAAGCGGGGAACGTTAGGAAATTTCTTTAATACCTCTAAAGTTTGTGGAGCGCCCATATCCACATCACAAAAGGCTACGAAATTGGCGAGACCGGTATTTGCAAAAGACATAACATCCGCTCCGCCCTGGTTACCTATTCCGATGCAGGCCAGATTAACTTTATCCGAAGGCGCCGGTCTTCCTGATGCTTTGGTGATAATCGTCGGAAGAGCTGTCGCAGCAGAGAGCAGCATGGCTTGTTTTAAAAACGATCGTCTGGAATTTGACTTTGAATCCATTGGTTTAGAGTTATGAATTAAGAAGTAGCGTAAGTAATTATTTGAATTTACGGATGAAGGCCTCGGCATATCTTTGTCCCATGATCCGCTGACCAGATGAATCAAAATGAACAATATCCCCCTTGTGGCTTAAATCAGAAGTCGGGATGATGTCCGTATTTTGATCTTTCGAGACGTACTCTTTTATTATTTGATTTATTTTCATTTTACCGTCATAGTTTTTCGGAAACGAACCAAGTTCGCCAAGAATGATTGGTAAAGAAGGATTCCCTGCTGAAGTTCTGAATTTAGTAAACAGCGATGCTAACTTTTCCTTGTATTGAGGTATATCCTTAGGATTGGCATCATTTTCACCCTGATGCCATAAAATCCCCTTGATCACACCGTATTTCTTACCGAGTTCGGCCTTTTCATTGAAATTTGAAAATAATTTTACCTTACGGTACAAGGAATCACCCAACCACTGACTTACGGAACTTCCGCCCACAGCAGTGGGGATAATGAGAATCCTTATTTTAGATGGGATTTTTTTAAGCAATGTTTTTCCGAAGGATAGTCCGCAATCCAGACCTTCAGCTCCGGGTTCCAGAAAATGGAGAGGTTCTTTTGCCAGGATTAACTGCCCATGTGAATCAATGGTCATTATTCTTTCATCCGGAATTGTATCCTGCGGCTCAACCTGAGCTCTGCCTGCCATATTAGATTGTCCTGCAAGAATGAAGACCCAGACATTTTTTTTCTCCGGAATACGGCTGACCAATTCAGTTTTCTTAGGAAAATACTGGGTTCTATTAGTCTGGCTAAATGAAATTACCGGCAAAATAAGCAGCACGAACAATATATATTTCATTTTCTGGTTGTGATTTATCATATATTGTGCTTTTTAACATCCATGGCAAAGATATAAATTATGGGGCATTATGTTGTTCATTTTAAAAGTGAAACATTTATCGGTTTAATTTAACATTGAGTTCCACTCCTAAAAGGATGGAGAGATGAATCAATCTCAAACCTCCGGACTATCTTTCATTTTTTACTTCAAAGGTCGATTTGCCAGAGCCCACATTATGAACCACGGCAAAATTTCCGTCTTTTTTGAAGCCGACTTCTGATCCGTTCATGGTAATTTTTGTGGATTTAGACCAGAGAGGGAGATAAACATCAGCTGTTGTGTTGGCTGGTATGGCGACATTCAGCTTGAATGAATTTCCAGGATTGTTCTGAAATGAAACCATCACCTCACCTCTGATGGTAGGGCACTTTATTTCAGCATGAGAGAGGGTGGAAGGTTGTGGTTTGATACGAATCTTCATGAAACCCGGTTCTGCAGGTTCAATTCCCATGAGTTTACGAGGGATAATGTTTGCAGGAACTGCTCCCCATGCATGATTCCAATCAAGGTTGGGTTTATATTGATTATCCCAGGCCTCCAAAGTAATGGTAGATCCAATCCTTATCATATTATACCAGCTCCTTAACCCGGTAGAAGTAAGCAGGTTTAGTCCGGTAGCTGCATCATTGCTTTCATAAAGAGCATCCATTAAAAATTGAGAACCGTAGACACTGCATGCCATTCCCCGGGAGCGGATAAAGTCGCTTACGGTTTTTACATATTTTTCAGGAACAAGTCCAAAAGCAAGAGGAAAAATATTCGCGTGCAGGGAGGCGTGATCTGTTCCAATACCATCCACATAAATTCCGCGTTTTTTATCGAGGAGCCTTTCATTGAATACTTTCTTTAGTTTCAAAGCCTGCTTTAAAAACATTTCTCTGTCAGAAGTCTGATTGAGTTTCCCTGCGATATCACTCATCTCCATCAGGGCACGATAATGGAAGGCATTTACTACTGTATTGATATTCTTAAAAACGTACCCGTCTGTTTCGCCAGCCATGTTTTTATCAATTCCTGCTGTCCCAGGCTTTGGCCAGTCTACAATGTCTTTGAGAGTTCCTTTAAAATGGATGGATTCAAGAATTTGAGGAGTTACTTTCCCTGTTGCAGTACTGATAAAACCCGATTCATCGGCCAAAGAAATCAGACTTTTAGCCTTCAGATCAGTATAGAAATTTTTTAGAGATTCAATGTTCCCTGTATACAGGTAATCATTCCAGGCCATCAGCACGGATTGCAATATCCATTCGGTTGGCCATGTCGGATGACTAATGAGGTATTCATGGCTGTAACGCGCCATGCTATACTCCCTTGCAACTCCGTAATGTCCGAGCTGATTAATGTAAGCATCGGCCTCATAAGGAATACGTTCACGGTCCCCATCGATGTAGATCCCCGTAAAAGAAGTTGCTTTTACAGAATATTTACATAAATCCCATACCCTGTTTAACACAGAATCGGAACTGGTGAAGAATGATTCCTTTTCATTAAAAGGATAACTCACCGCCTCCTGTACAACTTGCTCTCTGCTGATCTTTCCCTTATAACCATCGATTTCGCAGTATCGGAAAGGGGTAACCTCTCCGATGTATTGCGGCATTGCAACAGCATTTAATGAGGTGTTTCGCTTGTCTGGTCTGATTGCAATGACATAGGTATTCAATCCGGGTTTCAATTGTATTTTGTATTCAGAATACCTGATTGTTCCTCCGGGATTGCGATTGACTCTATCTCCTTTTTGCATTTCTCCCAACCGGACGATTGCACTGTCGTTGTCATTTTCATTCTCGAGTGTCAAACGGAGGCGGCCAAAAGCAGCTTTTCCGAAATCTACAAAGGAACAGGAAGGCGAAACCATTTTAATCATTTTTGGGAAAATATCCTGTCTTTGTAAAGGGTACCGGTCAGTCGAATAATTTTCCAGATGAGCAGCTGTCTTGAATTGTGAAATGGCTGAAAAAGGCGATTCTTCACCACTACTGTTCCATGTTTTTACTTTCCAGTAATATACTTTATCGGGTTCCAGTTCTTTACCGGAATATATTATATTGATTGATTCACAGCTTTCTGTCCTGCCGGAATCCCATAAAAGATCTTGTTCACTTTGAATATTTTCGTAATCCCGGGCTACAACAAGACGATAAGCTTTTTGTATTATATTGTTTTTCTCCGAGTTAACGATCCAGCCAAAAAAAGGCTTTCTGGTGGTGATTTCCGTGAACTGAAAATTCTCCCGTTGATTTATGGCCTTTCCTAAAGACGTACCTACAGGGTATCCATTCAGAAATATCTGGTCCGGATGCTCAAGAAAATTTACTGTTAAGCCGGTGGGTTGATTTTTTTCATTCCCATAGGAAATTTGCTGAAGAAAAGAGAATAGTATAAAAAGAGAGATAATTTTCATAATAAGTAATGAGAATGAATTATGTCGTAGTGTACAATTTTTACTTAACAATAATATGGCTAAATTTCACATGGACTCTCCTCGTATCAAGTCCGTATTCGGTTCGTACCAGGTTCGTCCCGGCTTTTTTAAAGAGAACTTACATAATATAACAAAATGGAATTCATTCCTAAAATAAATTTCGTCAATCTAAAATACAACGTTATTTCATTTCATATGCTTAGTTCTAAACTAAGAACTACTCTGATTAAAATTGATATTCATTTATGAATTTAATAATTATCAATTCACATATTACTTACAATAATAATATTATTTTGTATTGGTTTATATCCTTAAAAACAAATATCATCTGAACTGAGAATTCTTCAAATATTTAAAGAATAAATTAATTAACTTGTATCGGTAAAAATCAGAGTAAATGATCAAGCTGAAGACAGAAGTTATTCTGCCCGTATTTTCTTTAGAATTAAGCTATCGTCACAGGTCCATGATGATGGGCTCATGTTTCACAGAAAGCATTGGGAATTATCTTCAGGAACTTCTTTTCCCGGTAGAAGTTAATCCTTTTGGCATATTGTATAATCCTTTCTCTATAGCCAACAGTCTTGATATTCTGATGGATGGAAAAACTTTTAAAGAGAATGATGTTTTTTATGCCAATGGATTATGGAACAGTTTTTATCATCACAGCAGGTTTTCAGATCCTGACCTTCAGCAATGTCTGAAAAACATAAATAATAAAATTGAAGAAGCAGCCAAAACTTTGAGAGAATGCAATTTGCTTTTCCTGACTTTTGGCACTGCCTGGGTATTTGAAGATCTTCGAAGTCATGAAATAGTATCAAATTGTCATAAACTTCCGGCCTCTGAATTCAGGCGTTACAGACTCTCCCCCGAAATCATAAAAGACCGATGGATTGGATTAATAAATAAACTGCTGATCATCAATCCTTCCATAAATCTGATTTTTACCGTGAGTCCTATCAGGCATTTAAAGGACGGAGAACATGAAAATCAATTAAGTAAAGCTTCTCTGCTAATCGCCATTGATGAAATTTGCAATCATTTTGGAAGAGAAAGAATCTCTTATTTCCCTTCCTACGAGATAGTACTTGATGAATTGCGTGATTACCGGTTTTATTCCTCCGACATGGTCCATTTGACTGATTTAGCTATAGAAATCGTCAGGGAGAAGTTCTCAGGCGCTTTTATCAAAAAGGAAGACATGAAAATTGCTCTTGAAATTGAAAAATTAAGAGCGGCTTTAAATCACAGACCGATTCATCCCGAAAGAGAGAACCATCAACAATTTATTAATAATCAAATCGAAAAGATAAATCTGATGAAAGTAAATTATCCTTTCCTGAACCTTGAAATGATTTTAAATCAATTTTATATTAAAAAGAGTGCCTTTAATTTTTAGTTGACGGATGCTTTTCTTATTTTTATACGTGCTACATTGATATGAATTAATCTAACACAATTTATTGTGAATCTGTAATAAATAATTAAACCATGAGTCCTTATGAGTTATCTTAACTTTGATAAAAAAGAACTTGTCAATCTTGAATATTCCCTCCAAAGAGAATTTTTACGGGCCAATCGTACCGGAGCTTATTCGGCAAGCACCTTAGCGGGATGTAATACCCGCAAATATCATGGTATACTTATTATTGAATTGCCGGATCCTATCGGAGGAAGACATGTGTTACTTTCTTCGCTTGACGAATCCATAATTCAGCATGAAGCACAGTTCAATCTTGGAATTCATAAATTTCCAGGAGATTATTATGAACCGAAAGGACATAAATACATCCGGAATTTTGAATTTGATTCCATGCCACTGCTGACTTATCGTGTCGGAGGGGTAGTATTGACAAAAACCAGACTGCTTACAGAGGATGAAAACCAGGTTTTAATAAAATATACTCTCGAAGAAGCGCACAGTCCAACACTTCTGAGATTGAAACCTTTTCTCGCCTTCAGGAACGTACATGAACTGAGTAAAGCTAATATGTTTGCCAATCCAAAATATTCCATTGTTAAAAATGGGATAAAAATGAGGTTGTATGATGGCTATCCTGAACTTTTCATGCAATTTTCAAAGGAGGTGGAATTTATTCCGGTTCCTGATTGGTACCGGAATATAGAATACATAAAAGAACAGGCCAGGGGGTATGATTATCAGGAAGATCTTCTTGTTCCCGGATACTTTGAACTTCCTATCCAAAAGGGAGAATCTGTTTATTTTTCTGCAGCAACCGTTGAACATGAGCCGACCAGCTTTAAGAGGATATTTAACCTGGAAGTAAAAAAACGTATACCCTGTGATTCTTTTATTCATTGTCTCCTGAATGCAACTCAGCAATTCATCACTGAAGCCAGGGACGGGAAAGACATCGTTGCAGGATATCCTTGGTATGAATCCATTCCGCGTCAAACCCTGACCGCTTTGCCGGGACTTTTCCTTTCTCAGGGTGATGTAAAAAATTACGAAGAAATTTTAATCACCAACATTCACCGGCTTCATCAGGGATTGCTGCCCAAGTACATAGGTTCTCCGGCCAATTATGATGCCGCCGATGCTCCCTTGCTGATCTTTAGCACCTTGCAGGAATTGAAGAAATTTAAGGAGAAGAAAAAACTGTGGTCAACATACGGACCGGCCATGAAGAATATTCTTGTATCATACAGAAATGGAACATTTTTCAACATAGGGATGCAGTCCGATGGTTTGATCTATGCTAAAAAAGAAGGAGTGGCCCTGACCTGGATGGACGCCTATATCGATGGACGACCGGTAACTCCCCGTGGAGGGCTGAATGTGGAAATCAATGCAGCCTGGTATAATGCAGTCTGTTTTGCACTTGAATTGGCTGAAGCAGCAAAGGATAAAGATTTTATAATTGAATGGGAGAATATGCCTGAGCAAATAGCAGAATCTTTTATCGGAACTTTCTGGGATGAGGAGAAAGGTTATCTTGCCGATTATGTTGATGGAAATTATGCAGACTGGTCCGTGAGACCCAATATGGTTATTGCTGCAAATTTTTTATATACGCCTCTTTCCAGGGAACAAAGAAAAAATATTATCAGTGTAGCCAAAAATGAATTACTGACACCCAAAGGACTGCGCACCCTCTCTCCAAACCATCCTGATTACAAGGGAACATTTGAGGATAAGGGAGACCAGCGTGCTTCAGCCGCTCACCAGGGAAGCGTGTATCCTTTTCTGATATATCCTTTTATCAAAACTTACCTTGACATTCATAAGAGAGGAGGTTTATCGTTTGCCCTTTCCATTATGGAAGGTTTTGAAGAGGAGATGTCTGAAAATTGTGTCGGTACAATCTCTGAAGTCTATGAAGGAAATCCACCTTTTAATGCTCAGGGAGCCATGTCGCAGGCATGGAATGTGGCAGGTATTCTGGCAGCCGCCGCTTTGATAGAAAAATTTGAAGAACAAAAAGAAGAACAAAAACAGGAAAATAATCTAAAAATATAAGTTATTTACCTGATGAACGGGATTAATCAATCTTTTGCAGCATGAGAGAAAGAAATGAGGGAAAAGTATTTATTTACTTAATCAGATAAAAAATAAATGAAAGTTTTAATGTTTGGATGGGAGTTTCCTCCACATATCAGCGGAGGGTTGGGTACAGCCAGTTATGGATTGACGAAAGGCCTTGCTCAACTTGACGATATTGAGGTGCTCTTTGTTGTTCCAAAGGCTTATGGAGATGAAGATAATATGGCGGTCAAGAAAATAATCGGAGCAAGTGAAATATCCATTTCCCGAAAGAAGATCAGCTTCCAGGATGTCGAGAAAAAGTTTGAAACTCTTGAAGTTGAATCCAATCTAATCCCGTACACTTCTCCCGAAGAGTTTTGGAAATTAACCGAACAAAGGATTCCCTCGAAAAAGAGATTAGTACAGACTGACATCGAAGGCAGATTACCTTTTACCGGAAAGTATGGCCCCAACCTGCTTGAGGAGATTTCAAATTACGCCCTGGTCGCTGAAGTGATTGGAAGAGAAAACGAATTTGATGTGATTCATGCCCATGACTGGCTCGCTTATCCTGCCGGAATTGCAGCTAAAAGAGTGAGCGGAAAACCATTGGTGATCCATGTGCATGCCACTGATTTTGATCGTAGCGGTGGTAATGTAAATCCCCAGGTTTATTCTATTGAGCGGGAAGGGATGGAAACTGCGGATAAGATTATTACAGTAAGTAATCTGACAAGAAATGTTGTAATTGAAAAATATGGTATCGATCCTTCGAAAATAACCACTGTTTATAATGCAGTTGAGCCGGTAGAACGTCCTTTAAATGGTCAGTCCCAAAAAGGCATTCCTGATAAAATTGTCACTTTCCTTGGACGAATCACCATGCAGAAAGGTCCTGAATATTTTATAGAAGCAGCCTATCAGGTAATCCGCCGCACTGAAAACGTACATTTTGTCATGGCAGGAACAGGAGATATGATGGAAAAAATGATCCGTCGTGCTGCAAGGCTTGGAATTACGGACCGGTTTCATTTCACCGGCTTTCTTCGCGGGGATGATGTTTTTGAAATGTTCCGAATGAGTGACGTTTACGTCATGCCTTCCGTATCGGAACCATTTGGCATTTCACCGCTGGAAGCAATGATGACAGATGTTCCTGTCATCATTTCAAAGCAATCAGGAGTCGCCGAAATACTTACTCACGCCATAAAAGTGGATTTTTGGGACATCAATGCAATGGCCGATGCCATCTATGGAATACTTAAGTATCCGGCCTTATCTTCAATGTTCATTAAATACGGGAGGGAGGAAGTAGACAATCTTCAGTGGAAGTATTCTGCTGCTCTTGTTCTTGAGGTCTATTCAGCCGCCATAAATCAAACCAAATCCTAACAGTATATGAAATCAGTATGCTTCATTTTTCAGGTTCATCAACCATTCAGGTATCGCAAATATCGTTTCTTCGACATTGGGAAAGATGATTATTATTATGATGATTATGCCAATGAGACCATAATCAGAAAAATAGCGGATAAAAGTTATCTCCCGGCTAATAAGATAATGTTGGAACAAATAAAAAAATACAAGGGGAAGTTTAAAATAGCATTCTCCATTTCCGGCATTGTAATTGACCAGTTTAAATTGTATTGCCCCGAAGTAATAACTTCATTTGCCGAACTTGCGGCTACCGGACAAGTAGAGTTCTTATCTGAAACTTATGCGAATTCAATGGTTTCACTGGTGGATGAGAAGATGTTTCAGGAGCAGGTAAAAGCACATGACAAAATCATACATGATCTTTTTGGCGTGCGTCCTAAAGTCTTTAAAAACACGGAACTGATCTATTCGGATGAGATAGGGGAAATGGCCTACCGGATGGGATTTGAAGGTATGATTACCGAAGGAGCAAAACACATACTGGGTTGGAAAAGTCCCAATTTTCTTTATTGCAATACCCTTAATCCCAGGTTGAAACTCCTGATGCGAAATTTCCGTTTCAGCGATGATATTTCTTTCCGGTTTTCAAACAGTGGTTGGAATGAGTTTCCATTAACGGCTGATAAATATGCAGGATGGATGAAAAATTTACCAAAAGAGGAAGAAATTATCAATATTTTTTTCAATTATGAAACTTTTGGCCAGATGCAGCCTAAAAGTTCGGGGATTTTTGATTTCTTCAGCTATCTTCCGGAAATGATATTAAAATCAAAAGAGCTCGAATTCTCTACTCCCTCAGAGGTAATAAAAAAACATCAGCCTGTATCAGCAATCCACGTTCCACATCCCATTTCATGGGCTGATGAAGAAAGAGACATGAGCGCCTGGTTGGGCAATGAGCTTCAAAAGGAAGCTTTCGATAAATTGTATAAAATGAGAGATCGCATGAAGCTCTGCAAGGATGAAAGGCTGCTTAAAGATTGGAACTATCTTCAATCAATCGATCATTTTTATTACATGTGCACAAAATTCTTTTCCGATGGCGAAGTACATAAATTTTTCAATCCTTATGGTAATCCTTATGAAGCATTCATCAATTATATGAATGTGATGAGTGATTTTAGTTTCAGATTGAACAATATTATTCCAAAGAGTTCACGGGAACAGGAAAATAATAAAATAAAACAAGCTGTGGCCGAAAGCTCGTCTAAAAAGAAAAGAACTGAACAGGAAATAAAAAAACTGACTAAAGGGAGCATCTCAACGGAATCCTCAACAGAGAAAATTCCGGAAACAGGTAAAAGCAAAAAAGGGGATAAAACTAAATAAGAACCAAACCTGGGAAAAAATTTACATTAATTGAAGATTATCAAAAGAGCATTAAATAACAATGGAAATAGAATCCAATAATATAAGAGTGCGTGAGAACGCCAATCCTGTCTGGAAAAAGATCATCGTTGAATCAAATGTCCCCGAGACATTGATTCCACTTCGCGAATTATCACGTAACCTTTGGTGGGTATGGAATGATGAAGCAAGAACCCTGTTTATTGAAGTAGATCCGGAGATCTGGGAACTATCGCAACAAAATCCGGTTGTATTGCTGGAAGAGACCAGTTTGGAAAGATTTGATGAATTGAAATCCGATGAATCTTTCATCTTAAGGATGAAATCTGTGGAAAGTAAATTTCAAAAATATCTCCGGGAAAGGGAAAAGATACACGGCCCCAAAATAGCCTATTTCAGTATGGAATATGGTTTGCACTCCAGTCTTAAAATATATTCCGGAGGTCTGGGAATTCTGGCCGGGGATTACCTGAAAGAGGCAAGTGATTCCAAAGTTGACATGACAGGTATAGGTCTTCTGTACCGGTATGGCTATTTTAAACAGATTATCTCAAGACAAGGTGAACAACTGGCTCAATATGATGCCGAACATTTCTCCAAAATACCAATTCAGCCGGTTATGGATGAAAATGGAGACTGGATAACCATTGATATCGAAATGCCTGGACGGACCGTTTTTGCCCATGCCTGGTCTGTGAATATTGGCAGCATAAAACTTTATCTTCTTGATACCGATTATGATGCAAACCAAGATTCTGACAGGTCCATTACGCATCATCTGTACGGAGGGGACAATGAAAATCGTTTAAAACAGGAGATGGTTCTTGGAATTGGAGGCATCCGCCTGCTCGATAAACTGGGTCTCAAACCAGACATTTACCATTGCAATGAAGGTCATGCAGCTTTTATTGGACTTGAGAGAATCAGGGTTCTTATGGAGGATTCCAATCTGACCTTTCCCGAAGCAAAGGAGATCGTCAGGTCTACGACCTTATTTACCACGCATACTCCTGTGCCTGCAGGCCATGATTCTTTTCATGATGATCTTTTTAAGATGTATATGGCCAAAATGGCACGTAAAATGGGGATCAGCACGGAAGAGTTTTTATTTTTAGGAAAAGCCTCCATAACAGAGGATCATTTCAACATGAGTTACCTTGCGGCAAATTTATCCCAGGAAATCAACGGCGTAAGTAAATTACATGGCGAAGTGAGCAAAAAAGTATTTTCCAGTTTGTATAAAGGATTCTTGCCAGAAGAACTGGAAAATATAAATTATGTCACGAATGGAGTTCACTACCCGAGTTGGGCCTCCCAGGACTGGAAAATAATTCATGATAAATTCCTAAAGACAGAGGAACTTTCGGAAGATATTACAGGATACAGCCAGGAAGCGGAAACCCGTGCCTGGAGAAACATTTATAAAGTTCAGGATCAGCTGATCTGGGAAACAAAATCCAAATTAAGAGATAGTCTTGTGGACTTTATTAAGGAAAGATTTACAGATATCCATATCCAGCGCAGCGAAAATCCTAAATACATCTCTGAAGCCCTATCCAAATTAAATCCAAGAGCTCTGACCATAGGTTTTGCCCGTCGATTTGCCACTTATAAAAGAGCACACCTTCTGTTCAGAAATCTGGACCGGTTGGCTAAGATTGTCAATAATCCCAATCGCCCGGTTCAATTTATATTTGCGGGTAAAGCACATCCCGCCGACAAGGCAGGACAGGATCTGATCAAATTTATCATAGATATTTCAAAAAGGCCTGAATTTATCGGTCATATTCTTTTCATCCAAAACTATGATATGAGCATAGCTAAAATGCTCATTCAAGGTTGTGATATTTGGATGAACACTCCAACCCGTCCTTTAGAAGCCTCCGGAACTTCAGGCGAAAAAGGAGTAATGAACGGAACCCTTCATTTTTCCGTCCTTGATGGCTGGTGGGTTGAAGGGTACCGGAAAGATGCAGGATGGTCATTACCTCTTGAACAAACTTTCGATATCGATGAACTTCAGGATGAACTGGATGCCGAAACTATTTACAGCATATTGGAGAATGAAATAATCCCTGCATTTTATTACCGGAACGAGAAAAATATTCCTATTCTCTGGGTCGATTACATCAAAAATAACTTTGCCGAAGTTGTTCCAAATTTTACCACCCGAAGGATGATGAAGGATTATTTTGATCGTTATTACATCCCTTTAACCAGGAGATCAAAGAATTTATTGGAAAATGATTTTGCTGAAGCAAAAAGCATTGCAGCATGGAAAGATAAAATACTTCAGGTTTGGGATGACATTGAAGTAGTAAATATTCAAATGGCTGATGGCATAACGAATACATACAGGATGGGCCAATCCTATCCTTCAAAGCTGGTGCTTGATATCAAAGGGCTTTCCCCTGAAGAGATTGGTGTGGAAATAATTATTGCCATGGGTGATGAACATCCTGAGTTTATCGAAAAGCATGAGTTTGTGCCTGAGAAAGTTGAAAATGATCTGACTCACTATAAACTTGATCTCACGCTCACAAAACCCGGAAGCTACAATTATGGAATACGAATATTTCCCAAAAACGCTAAACTCCCCAACAGGCAGGATTTCAAAATATTAAAGTGGCTATAAGCTTATTGGGCTAAAGCCCATTGGACAGAAGACAGTTCCAGACCCCCGGCCAAAGCACGGGGGTTACTTTTGTATATCAGGCTAAAGCACGTGATTACTTTCGTCCAAGCGCTGAGGCAAAATATAATAACCTCGGCTTCAGCCGGGGGAACCCCATGACACTATGTACACAGGCTTTAGCCCCATAATCTCTGAAGGGATTTTGGTATTTCACCCAATTCTTAGTTTGTTAGGGCACTAATAACGTGAGTTCGATCTAAGTGTTGGATAAGGTAATGCTTGATTGTTTGAGTGTTAATGTTGTTTTCGATAACCTAATCTAAAAAAAACACCTCAGTAGGTGGGATTGATTTCACCTTTTTACCGACCTCATTACCTGATTAAATCAGGTAATGAGGTCGGTTTTTCTCTCTGAACCATTTCTACTTAGGTGTTTTTGACAGATTAGGTTATCCATTGCTTAGATCGAACTCACGTTAATAAGAGTCAATCTTAGCAACAGCAAGGACATCGGTAACGAACAATGACATCGCTTGATATTTTATCTGAATTTCATTTGACTCAAACCAAAACAATAGATGCAGAGCAAAATGTTTTGATTACTTTTGCTCATCATGATCGACCAGGCCACAGTTCAGCAAATACTTGATTCCACGGAGATTGTGGATGTTATAAGCGAATTTGTCGTATTAAAAAAACGGGGAACAAGCCTGATTGGCTTATGCCCTTTCCATAATGAAAAAACCCCTTCCTTTAATGTTTCCAGAACCAAAGGAATATTCAAATGCTTTGGTTGCGGGAAAGGTGGCTCGGCCGTTAATTTCATCATGGAGCATGAGCATTATTCCTATACCGAAGCTCTTAAATGGCTGGCCAAAAAGTATCACATCGAAGTAAAGGAAAAGGAAGAAAGTCCTGAAGATATCCTTGAACGCAACGAGCAGGAAAGTCAGCTGATTGTATCCGAATATGCCCAGAAATATTTTGCTCAGCAACTGTGGGAATCCAATACCGGAAGGCTGATCGGGCTTTCTTATCTGCGGGAACGCGGAGTAAGGGATGATATCATAAAAAAATTCGGAATCGGTTACTGTCCCGACGGAAAAGATACTTTCACATCCGAAGCCATCAAAGATGGATACAACATTAAATTCCTTGAAAAAACAGGGCTTACCATCAAACGTGACGACTGGATCAGGGATCGTTTTGCCGGAAGGGTGATGTTTCCCATCCACAGCATCTCGGGCAGAGTTATCGGATTCGGCGGAAGGACATTGACGTCCGATAAAACAATAGCCAAATACCTCAACTCGCCGGAATCGGAAATCTACCATAAAAGCCGCGTACTGTATGGAATCTTTCAGGCCAAGCGGAGTATCATAAAAGAAGACAAATGTTACCTTGTTGAGGGCTATACCGACGTTACCTCCCTGCATCAGTCGGGCATCGAAAATGCAGTGGCCTCCTCCGGCACTTCTCTCACCATTGAACAAATACGTCTGATCAGGAGATTCACCAATAACGTCACGATCATTTATGACGGTGACTCAGCAGGTATTAAGGCTTCCATGCGGGGAATCGACATGGTTCTTGAAGAAGGAATCAATGTGAAGGTTTTTGCCCCTGCCCGAAGGAGAGGACCCCGATACTTTTGCAAGATCAATGGGCGCCTCTCAGCTGGCCGCCTACATCAGCCAGAACGAAACTGATTTTATCAAATTCAAGACTCAGCTTCTTCTTTCAGGGACCGAGAATGACCCGCTGAGCCGCGCCAGCCTGATCACGGATATTGTAGGCTCTATTTCCAAAGTAAGCAATGATATCCTGCGAACGGAATACCTCAAGGAATGCAGCAAGCTCCTCGATGTAAAAGAAGAAGTGCTCTATTACGAAATCCGTAAACTAAAGATAAAAACAGGAAATGACCTGCTCAGAGTTCAGGAAAGGGAGCTTGCCAAAGAGGCCACAGAGCCAAAAGAAGTTCCACCCCCTTCAATCGCTGTTTCCAATCTGTGTGAAACAACGAAGAAAGGGAAGTACTGAAGCTGTTATTAAAATACGGCAGTCAACCTCTTTTTGAAGCCAAATCGGAGGATTCAGGTGAAAATGAAACGGTATATGTGTCCAATTACATTCTTTCAGAATTGGATGTGGACCGGATGGAATCGTCAGATCCCGTGATAAGAAAAATCTTTGATGAGTACCACCGCCATCTGGATGAAAAGAATTTCGACGGCATGAAGTATTTTACCCAGCATCCGGACATTCAGGTAAGCCGGCTGATTTCCGATATTCTTTCCGAAAAAAATAAACTAAGCTCTTTCTGGAAAAAAAGGGGCAATTTTATAGAGGAGGAACACGAAATACTCTACCAGTTGGTCCCAAGGACTTTACAGGAATATAAGCTTAGATTCATTTCCAATATGATTGCCCAAACCCAGAATGAGATCCAGAAAGCTGCTGTAATTGAGAATTATGAATTAATATCAGAATTGCAAAAGCGATTCCAGAAAATGAAAGCGGTGGAAAGCGCCCTATGCGACAAATTGAACAAAAGGATCATCGGATATTGAATTCATGCAGAGACCCAAAATCGTGCTTCTCTTTGATTTGACCCTTCCAATCAGAACACGGATGACGCGGATGCTAAATCGTAATTCCCAATTCGTAATTCTCCTCTGTGTCTCCTCCGTGCTCTCTGTGTAACCAAAACTTTTCTTAATTTTGTCATTATCCTACTTAATACTTTATTCTTTTGGGAGTCATTGTTGATCAGTCAGTAAAAGGGGCCATTTACACCTACATCGGCGTTGCGCTCGGTTTTGTAACCACCATATTGTTTTCCCGTATTTTATCAACAGAGCAGATCGGACTGACCCGGATCCTTGTTTCATATTCAACGTTAATAGCCCAATTCGGGGCTCTGGGGATCAACGGGGTCATCATCCGCTATTTCCCTTATTTCAGGGACCCGGCAAAAAAACATCACGGCTTTCTTTCCCTGACCCTGCTGGCAGGACTAATTGGATTCATTCTTTCAACCATTGTGCTGCTCCTGTTAAAACCGGTGCTCATTTCAACCAGCATCGAGAAGTCATCCATGTTTGTCGAATACATCAACTGGCTGATTGTTATTGTATTCTTCCAGATTTTCTTCACCATTTTTGACGGATATTACACGGCGCTTTACAACAGCATTCACGGCACTTACCTGAAAGAGGTATTTCAGAGAATTCTGATCATCCTGATTATCGCGGCCTATTTTTTCGGATTCATCGGTTTCCATCAGTTTGTGATTTGCTACATCGCGGCCATGTCGATTCCAACGCTGATGATCCTCTATAAATTAATCAGGGAGCATCATTTCTCGCTCCGCACTGAATTCCGGTTCGTGGATAAGGATCTAATGCGCAGGATGTTGCTTATGGCTGGGTTCAGCATCTTCAACGGTCTGACCATCGTGCTGATCCAGAATGTGGATACGTTGATGATTAACAGCATGGTGGGACTCGAAGGGGCAGGGATCTATTTCATCTGTTTCAATTTCGGTTTGTTTGTCAACATTCCGGCACGCTCCATTTACAAGATTGCCAATGTGGTGGCCGCCCAGGCATGGAAAAACAATGACATGAAGGTCATACGCGATATTTACTACAAGAGCTGCCTGACGCTGTTTATTATCGGCATTCTTTTATTCGTGGGGATTTGGGCTAATGTCGATAATATCTTCAAAATAATAGGGGAAAAATTCGTATCCGGAAAGTGGGTGATCTTCTTTATCGCCCTCGGAGGGCTGATCGACCTGACCACCGGGGCAAACAGTTCGATCCTTGGTTCCTCCAGGTACTATAAGGTGCAGACCTTGTTCCTGGTGATCCTGGTATTTCTGATCGTTGGGGCCAACCTGATCCTAATTCCCCTTTACGGCATCAACGGGGCTGGCCATCGGGAGCGCCGTGTCTCTGACCATCCTTAACATCGTCCGTTTCCTGTTTCTTTACCTCAAATTCAGGCTACAGCCTTTCAACATCAAATTTATCTACATCCTGCTCATTGCGGGAGCGGCTTACCTGATCTCGCGGACGATACCTCCCTTGGGAAACTTTTATAGCCGACATCATCATCCGGAGCACCCTGATCACCCTTCTGTTCGGGCTGCCAATCTATTTTCTGAAAATTTCCGAGGACCTTAACCGGAAGGCGGATCAATATTTGCGGCTCATCGGATTGAAATAAGTTGAAATTCACGAAAGCCGAATGTCAAAACAACCAAAATGCCGAAGGCCTCACATTATACTATCACTATATTATGTTGTTTTTTTAATTTAATCCAAAGGCGAACCAAATACGACGTTGGTACGACGGAAACATGGAGCAAAGCCTGCAGCATTTATAGCACTTTATTGTTAAATAGAATTTTGTAAGAACAATGCGGGTCTGTATAGAAGTGTTGTATATTGAGTCCTCGCGCGCGGGGGTATTCCCGGAAGAAACAATATTTATTTATATATTATATTGATATATAATAGTTTATAAGAGAAAGGTGAAAATGAATGCAACGTTATTGCAACAACAGGTTACAAATTGAAAGTTAAGAAACAGGATTTGCAGGAAAAAGTATCAAAATGAACGTAACTGTTGCGTTAGTGTTGCATTAAGAAGAGGGAAAATATTTGTATATTGTTGTATAATAAATGATTAATGTGTAAAAAACGGTGTTTTAGCGTTGAATATGGGAATACCCCACGCTGGTGCGGAACTGTGTTCCGTATCTTTTGAAAAAACAAAATGGCACGGTTTAAAAAAAAAACGTGCCAGCTGGGTTTAACCATAAATGACTTTTTAAATGTCTATAGTATCATAAATACATACTCCTTCAGGCAGCTTAATATTAGGAATGTAAAATGGATTTCCAAACCATCCTTTAATTTGTGTACCCTTAACTCCATAAAGAGTTAAAACCACCCAATCTTTAAGTCCTTCGCCTATCTGCCTGTCAGTAGGTGAGAGTAACGTACCTGTGCCTTTGCCAATATCTCGGTCTTTTCTGATAATTAAAGCATATTTGGTTTGCGGCCTTTTAAAAGAAAGAGCTTGTACCGCATTGCTATATTTAATATTATTCCAATCTTGCTTCCCTTCATCTCCAACGTAATTAAGAAGTTCAATCATAAAATCAGATGAAATAGGATAAAATTCTTCTGACTCATCATATTGATTTAACATCTTATCCAATATCTCTTTATTATTCTGAATAGGGTTTGAAGAAAAGAAGTTTACACCTCCAACTATCAGGTTAAGTGCTTTTTTATCTAATACGGCAGCTCTAGTTGGCCTTATTTTTTCAGGATATATTAACTGAATTGAATTTAAATTATCATCAAGGACTTGATTTATTAAAAGCTTATTTGAGATATTAAGCTCACTAAACAATGTATAGAGGGAAGGGGGAATGAATACTCTCAATAGTCCTCTGTCTCTGTCATACCCAAACATTCTTGAATGCTGCCAGAAAGTGTCAGCTTGAGGTGCCTTTGACTTTCGGCAGTAATACACGGTATGAAGACGAGAAAAAGTAACCCCCCGTCCAAGGCTGTTTCCTCCGACAATAATATTATAACCTTTATTGTAGTTTATGTCTCTTGAGCTTGTGGAATTAAGAATTAAGACATTTATCAATTGATTATTGATAAGATAAACTATTGCCTCCAATACATCTTCAAAATTCTCAATATCCGGTTTAGTCTTTTGCAATTGAAGCCACTCTTCTTTTAGTTCCCTGATAAGGATTTCCTTTTCCGACTCTTCATTCATTGATAAAAGGACCATATTAAGATGTTGTCCAAGAGCTTGTGAAAAGCAGGAATGATCAGAAATCTTAACACTCGGATGTACAAGGAAATTGCATGTCTCAATTCCTAATTTATAAGAATGACCACTCACAATTAGGTATGAAATCAAAGCATTTCTTAAGCCATCGGGAATAAAACTTTCTTCGTCTTTAATAACATCCAATTCATCCTCATTTGTATAAATAATACAATATGGCTGTGGCTGAGAGTATATAAAGTCTCCACCGATATATTCTGAGCCAGGCTTAATATAATATATGAAGGATGGTTTCCATCCGGAAATATTACTTTGCAGTAAAATAGCTTGTGGGGTAGCTGTAACTTGAAGAAATAAACTGCTGGTTGATAAATCTTTTATTGAATTTAAATGTCTATTGATAGTGCTTACTTTATTTCTATTTACTAAAATATTTAAACTTGCTGCATCTGCCTCATCATCAATTATCACCAATGGACGGCCTGAACAATATCCTGATGACGATAAAGAGTTTCTCCATTTTCGAAGGATATTTGCATTTTTCTTTAAAACGAGAATTATCGGTTTGCTTACTTTATTTGTCAAAAAACTTAAATCATCCTCTTCTCCATATACATTAAAGCCTTTAAGTGCATTTAATGTACGTTGCTGGGTTTGTTTTTGAAGATAAACATTATCTGTAGATAGCAAAATAAATATTTCAAATCCATTATCCGCCAGATTGGAAACTACGCCTAAAAGATGTGCTGTTTTACCGCTTTGTACATTTCCCAATAGCAAACCGGTAAGGTGTCTTTTATAATCAAATTTATTCTCAATAAGCTTAAAGACTGCCTTACTTGTTTCTTCCACGTTTTCTCTGAGGAGAAAAGACTGTAATTTTACTATGTCTAAATAATTATTTAGATGATTCATTTATTGGATGAAAATCTAAGAACCATATATTTGGATCTTTGGTTGCACATAAAGAAAGCGAATTTCTGCCATATTTACGTAGTACCTCATTCGTTACAGGACTACCTATTTTTAATGCACCGTTTTCCTCTAACCGCCCCTTTATCCATTTACCTAATATTTTAAGATCGTATTTTGAACGAAAATTTTTACTAAAATCCCCATGTGTTTCACATTCAAAAGACCAACCATCATCAGTGTAAACTGTAAATGATTTATTTTTAGGAAATCCTGGTTGTGAAGTAATCTTATTTGAAACAATAATCTCAGCCTCGTACCAAGGACGAGGAATTTCATACCCTCTTTTGTCAACTCTACCCTTACCAAAGAAAATATTTAGATGGCTTTTAGGCTCTGTTTTTACTGGTATTTCGAATATAAATGAGTTTTTTATTTTACGTGATATATCAGTAAGATCATCCTTCCCTACTTTTTTAACATTGTCATGATTGTCAAGCAGCTTGTTGAATTCATTAAAACTGGTAATTTCAATTTGTTCTAATGGAGAACCTATTCTTTGGATTATCTGAGATATTGAATTATGAATGATTTTTGATTCGTTGCCGATTAATAAAATATCAGCTTCGTATAGTCTATTTACTTTGTCATAAATACTTCCCAAATTCGATGAACCAACAATTGCAGATTCAGATCCACCATTCATTGTAAATGAATACATTTTGCCATGAAATTTCATGATATTTGAAAGGTATACAAATCCTAAATTATTGTTTATCAAATAGTCATTTAGTTCAATAGCAGCTTCGTATTGAGTTTTTGTAAAACCATCAAAATAATGCATTCCAATTAGGAGCTCGATTCTTGGCTTTCTATTGAGTTCAACAATCCGTTTTAATTCTATAAGTGCGTCGGATGAAATATAGCCACTTGCAATTTTTAAAATTCTGCAATTTTTTATTGTTTTTTCAACATAGCTTCTTGAAGAATCTTTAGCAATGTTAATTGGTTTAAAATTAGATAATAATAGCTCCATATGAATTATTATATACTCAAGGTTAATTCTAAACGTTCTTTGATTGACATGTTTTTATATTCAATATTTTTTTTCTTTAGATCTACGTCATTATATTCTCCTGTAAATAGAGGGAAAAGGGATTTAGCCAGCTCATTAACCCCTTTTGGCGGTACAGCATTCCCGATTTGTTTTCTAACATCTGCGATTGAGCCTTCGAAAATAAAGTCATCTGGGAAGGATTGTAATCTTGCACGTTCTCTGTTAGTTAAAGGTCGAGGTTCTGGGTAATGGTAACCATGAGTGCCTCCGCCCCCAGCGGCAATAATAGTTTTAGAAGGTTCGTCAAGTTTTAACCTTCTGTAGACATGACTTATCATACCTTTAACATATAATGGGTTATCTTTAGGTATATCAGTGAAATTCCCGCCTTCAGAAATTAATTTTAATAACTCACGGGTTTTATCAGCTATTTTGGCATGTTCGTTATTGAATGGGACGCTATTTGCGTTAAATATTGCCTCGCCGGCTGTAACGTAAGGATTAATACCTTTGGGGCCATGAGTAGGTCGAGGATGCTTAAAATTAAATCCTGTATCGACGCGCACACCAACAATTAAAACCCTTTCTCGAAATTGTGGTACTCCATATTCTGCAAAATTGTAAAGTTTAGGCGTCAATATGTATCCAGGAATAATATTTTCAAAGTCTTCTATAATTTGCTGAATGGCTTTTCTATTATTTGCAGAAAGGAGCCCCTTTACATTCTCTGCAATAAAAGCTTTAGGCTTTTTGGCTTCTACAAATCTCAAAAAACTTTTATAGAGATTGCCCCTTTTCCCATTCAGACCAGGCTGTTTCCAAATCATCGAGAAGTCCTGACATGGGAATCCTCCAAGAATCAAGTCACAGTCAGGTATTGATTTATCTCTGAAGGGGTCAATTCTTTCTATATCCCCTTCTACAATTATGTTTTCTCCAAAATTTTTATTGAATGTTTGACAGGCGAAATGTTCATAGTCATTTGCCCAAACTGTTTGATAGCCGGCCTGATGAAATCCTAGATCAAGTCCGCCACAGCCGGAGAACAACGATACTATTTTGGGCTTTTCTTGAGTTATCATCTAAATTAAAATTTTGAACAAAATTAGTAATTCATTCGCGTTTATATGATTTATTATTGAAAACTAAAAATCATTTTTAAATCTCTAATCAATGGTTTCATTATTTGTTATTTTGCTTTAAATTTTGAATTAAATTTTGAAGTGTTAGTTCTAAATCATTCTTTAATTGACATTCCCAAATTCTAATAATTTCCCATCCTGTTTTTATTAATTCTATTTCATTAATTAAGTCTCTTTTAATATTTTTATCAATTTTAGGAGCCCAATAAGATAAATTGCTTTTGGGTAACACGAAATACCTGCATCCCTCATGCCCGTGCCAGAAGCATCCGTTCACAAATATTACTGTTTTGTATTTGGGCAATACAATATCAGGTTTGCCGGGTAGTTTTTTATCGTGCAGACGATACCGGAATCCGTTGGCAAACAGAAACCTCCTGACCAGCATCTCGGGTTTGGTATTTTTTCCCCTGATGCGGCTCATGTTATAACTTCGGGTTTCTTTGTCATGCACATCTGCCATATTGTAAAAATATAAAATTGCGGCTTGTGTTGGTAATCAATATTGATGTTTTCACAAACGGGAACCCACATCCCGAATGTATCATCAAACATCCTCCAAAAAATTGCAATCGAAATCAAATTCATTAACTCACATTTTATAATTTCATTTGAGGCTTTAACTGAAATTATAAGATGATTTGATTTCACTTAAAGATTTTATTGAAATTAAAAAATATGTAATTTCATTTACAGAAATCTAAAAGAAATTTTAGGCATGCAGGAATTTAAAACCAGGCCTTTGAATTTAAAAAGCATGAATAAATAGGACCCCGTTGTAGCGTTTCCCATATCAACAGCGTATTGGAGGATTGCTGAACAGGTTTGGATTTTACCAATGATGAAAAGTGTTGTTTTTGGCAGTTCTCCTGTATATCTTTATGAAAAGCGCTGATAAATTCTAATAAATTAAACTGATGAAAACTTCGGGTTATTTTTTAATGATGCTGTTACTCCCTGCATTTTCCGCCTGTACAAAAGAGGGGACAGGAGATAAGGATTCTTCACGGGTTACCCTGACAAAGGACGCGTCGGCCTATGCTGCCGTTGCGGCGGATCGTTCATCCCTGAGCAGCGATCCGTTAGACCTGAAAGGCATCGTTTTAAAAGGAGATTCCGTTGAGGTAAGCGTAGCCTATTCGGGCGGCTGCAAGCAGCATTCATTCGAATTCATCTGGAACGGAGCCGTTGCAAAAACCAATCCCCCGGAGATTAACCTGTTCATCAGACATCGTGCAAACGGAGATGCCTGCGAAGCCTATATTACTGAAAAACTCACTTTTTCAGTAACCGATCTTCTCGAAAGCATCACCTGCCCCGAGGTAACTTTCAACGTAATGAACGGGGGAAACAGCGCTGATTCAGTCACGTACAAGGGTGACGAAACTGAAATCAGGTTTGCGGAGAGCGATACCTGCAATGTGCTGGTCACAGCCAGCTCTGCCATTTGCGGTACCGGCCTTTACGGCAGCCTGTGGTTTGCACTCGATGACAGCATCCGTGCAGGGGCCGGCAATTACTATTTTCATAAATACCTGCAGCCGGTGGCCATCAGCAGCAATATCCGGGGATTTGTTCCTGTAGCGGGTAAAAGATATAAGATAGGCGGAAGGATTGACAGGGGAAACTATTTCCCTGACGTTGTCATGTGTCTGGCCTATCCGGGACCGTCGGTACCTGTAAAAATAATGTGTATTAAAGAAATGAATTAAAACAGGGATGAAGGAACAATGCGTATAATTTGAGTCGATCGTCCTCTGTTTCTTTGAGTTGACGGCATTACCATGGTAAAAACAGAAAAATTCTACTCAGAAAGGATAAAGATCATTTACAAAAGGCCGTAATTCATCCGCCCAGATTTGATAACCCTTTTCTGTGGGATGGCAAAAATCACGGGAGATATCCATGGAAAAGGTACCATCAGGAGCCAGCATTTTGGGACCAATATCGATCAGCGTAATTTTCGATTCCCGTACAAAAACAGCCAGTTGACGGTTGATCTCATTGATCAGTTTCCGCCGGGGATGATCGGGGCTTTGTTCACGCGGCATGACAGCCATGAGAATAATTTCTGCCCGGGGGACTTTTGAGCGAACCCGCTGACAAATTGCCCGGATACCTTCAACAATCTCAGAGGCGGTATTCATCCGGGCATTTTTGGTTTCGCTGGTATTGTTGGTTCCAATGTGTATAATTACCTTTTGCGGGTGAAGCCCGTCAAGCTCGCCATGATCCAGACGCCAAAGGACGTTTTGGGTGCGATCCCATCCAAAACCAAGGTTCAAAACTCTATAATTGCCAAAAACCGAAGCCCAGGCTTTAGGGCCATTCGAAGCCCGCAACTTACCTTCTGTATTCTTCAATAAGGGCTCCCCTCCCCAATAGTGTGTAATCGAGTTTCCTATTAATACAATTTGTGGATTAATCGAGTCTTTGATCTGTAATACTTCAGCATGACGATTCCACCAGTTGTAACCGTCATTTTCAAGTTTCGAAACCGGCACAACAGCGCTATTCTGAGGAGTTTCTGTATCGAGAGATTGATCCCCCATCAACTCAGAAAGCAGGGGTTCCATGGCCTGCGCCCAGGCTTTTGCCCCCGCAGGAGTCGGATGCAGCCAATCTGACATCATGCCGTGATTAATGGATCCATCAAGGTTAAGAAAAACATGATTTACATCACAATAAAAAATATGCTTCCCATCGGCCATTTTTGCAACCAGATCAGAGGCTCTCTCCAGAATCGCCCGGTGAGAGGTGGGATTGGGACCACCATAGCAACCTGGGAAACAGCGAAGCACCATAATTTTTGAATCGGGACACTTCTCCCGCAACATTTTAACAATGGCCTCGATGCCTCCTGCCAATTGGCCGGCCGTATGACGTGTGGGATAGCTTTTTTCGTCGATATTATTGGTGCCGATTTCCAGGACAATTACTTTGGGTGACTGTCCTTCGAGCTCGCCGTTTTGGATGTTCCAAAGGATGTTTTCAGTCCGGTAGCCTGAATATCCCAGGTTAAGGGCTTTGCGCGGAGCAAAAAACTGGTTCCACACAGGCTGATATTGCGGCTTTTCCAGGTTATTTGTGATAGAGTTCCCGATCATGATCAGTTGGAACTTCTCTTTCGCAACCAAGGCCAGCTTTGCGGCGTGGCGTTCAGGACTGGATCTTTCTACCGGGATTGAAGCAGGGTTTGCTGCCGGAACCTCAATTTTCTGTCTTTCCTCCAAGAATGTTTTCAGCAAACCTGTAAGGCTTGATTGTTTTGAGAATAATCCTGATGAAGTTAAGGTATCTGTAATCAGATGAAAAGAGGCATTCCCGTCATAACCTATCCATGTCTTGGTGTATTCCTGGGAACTTTTCAGCCATTCCTTATTCCCGTTGGACACAAAAGAACAGAAAAGCCTGGCTTTGGGATTAAGCGGAGGCATAACGGCCGGGAAAACTGTCCCGGGAACAGTCTCATTTAAATTGGAAGGATCAATAAGGATCAGCTTATCGGGTTGTTCGGTAGAATCCATATGTTGTACAACCCGCGCTGCCAATGATCCTCCGGAGAAGAATCCCATTATGCTCCAGGGATGATTCCCGTTTGCATTAAGCTGTTTAAAAGCTTTTAGGGCTTCTCGCGGATTAAGATTAATTATTTTCGAATCCTCCCCTGCAGAATCCCCGATGATAGCAACATTAAAACCTTCGTTGTTCAGAAACTTTATTACCTTTTTGCTCTCTGTATTTGATTTTTTGAGTTCATTCCGACTGCCCGGAAGCAATAAAATATTGCCTCTAATGGATTTTGACCGGGTGCGAATCAATCGTATTGCCTGTGAATTAATTTCAGCTTTCTTGGGAGATATTCGGCCGGCAGGAGATATTTTTATTATATTCCCTTGAATGATAAGGGATTCTCCTATTACGCCATTTATCCCCGTAAATAGCAGACCAATGCAGATTATTAGTTTGACAAAAGATTTCATATTTCAATAATGGAGCTCCAGCACCTTCTAAGTTTGAGTGGGCTAATATAAAAATAAATGCAACACAATTTATTGAATGTTTCATACTACTGTTAAGTTAATTTGGATAAGACATTTATTTGGTGTGTTTTTAAAACAAAAACGGTAATGGTACACTACACTATCAAACTTACTCAATCCGTGGCTGAAGGGCTAACGAAGGTAATCAATAAAGGAAGCCGCACCTCACAAGTCTTTCGTGCAGCATATATTTTATTAAATTGTGACAAAGGGGAATTCTCAGAAGATAAGGAGATAAAGAATACAGAAATCTGTAAGATTCTAAAAATAGGTGAAAGGACTATAGATAGAGTAAAGAAGAAGTTCAGCGAAATGTCAGGATCTCTGTAATCACAGGTGCTGTTCATGTGAAGAATAATCCTTTCGCACCCCGCTCTTCCTGTGGGCGAAGATCAACAAATAGGGGAGCAGACAGACCACTGCTGCCACAAACGTCGTGGCTGAATATAGCCTTTGCATAAGAAGACGCAAATTTAGCAATTAACCCGGGCGATCGGGTCTGATCCGTGACCGCAAACCATCATATTTTGTATATATGATACACAGGTTTTGTAATTATGAAACGTCAACTCATGACATGTTGATTACTTTTGTCCGGTCATTATTGCTGCACAACCGGATGTTTTATTCAACTAAACAATGTGAATAGTGTAATGAGAATGAAGATAGTTGCCTGACAGACATTCTGCCTGTAGCGGGCAATGTCATTAAGTTAAGGATTTTAATATGCTGGTTTGTAATTTGCATAAGTTTTGTGTTTGGATTTAGACTGCTTATTTTTAATAATTCTCGGGAATGATCGGTTAATTCTTATAGGGATCTGATCTTTTATAAAATGGTTGTTTAGAAGTTGAAGGATGTCTGCTGGTTCGTGTATAATGAATAAGCTTACGAGATGTATCTTCAATTTTCCATATGATTTGTTTCGATTTACTTTCATTGGGTATTTCCTTTTACACTGCATATTTTCAATGGTTTGCTGAGCTTCCTTTATAAGAATAGAGTGCAAGTTGGTGATGAAAACTGTTGCATAGAAATCCTGCAATACCGAATATTGGGTAAGACCACTGAAGGATTCAAGCTGCAAGATATTTTTCTGAACCGAGATATTGGTTTCGACGCCCCATCGTCTAAAGTATAGTTCTTTAAACTCAGAATTTGAATGACCTTCTTCTTCCCATAAATTTGTCATCAACACTTCAACAGAATTATCTAACTCTACCCTTACCAGCCTCACTTTCAAAAGAGTGTCCCGATTGACAATATATCCGCTTTTGTAAAGTCCTTTGATAGCGGCAGGGGTAGTTCTAAGATAGACCACATCACTTTGAGCTCCGCTTTTTATAAAAGTTCGAATGATATTTTGTGTTTCCTTGGCCCTTATGACAAATTTAATTTCCTTCTCCTGCCACAAGTGCAAGGCAGCCATTTTGAAATTGCAAAAGTTCCGATCATAAATCATCACCATATCCTCCTCCAGGCAATCAATGGCAGAATAAGCCATGTTTAATTTCCCAAAGCGATAAGGGGCAATTTTCGCATGTAATATTAGTTCATTCAATACGTCGTAACAGTAATAAGCTTTGGCTTGAACAAACGTTCCTATCTGATTGCTCTGTCCTCCAAAATATTCTTCAAGAGCGGGTTTATTTATCAGACTTATGTTGGACCCGTCTGCAGCCACTAAACGATAACCTTTCCATCGCTTCACGTTTGACTCATAATAATGGTAAAATAGTTTAGACAAAAACTTGTTCCACACTTCAAAAAAGAAGGAATCGAGTTTCATTCTTTGTTGCGAAAATGCGCTCACAGTGCAGCTTGTGTTAAGGTTTATCTCCTCAAAAAAATTGTCTATTTCAAAGCTGAGGGTTTTCTTACATAATTTGGCAATCAATAGAACTAAACGATTAAAAGGTAGTTTTCTTTCCCTTGTAAAAGCATTTTTTTGAGTAGCAAACTTTTCTAAAATATCAGGAGATTCGTTTACAATTGAAAGAAACGCCTTTAACTCTTCAATAATTTTTACATTTGCATCTAACATGGGGACTTAGGATTTAATTTTTGTGTTGCAACTTCAAAATTAAGATCTTTGTCCTCTGTTTTTTATCAATTAATCCTTAACTTAATGACATTGCTGTAGCGGGGCTAAGATGATGATGCATGGAATGGTAATGATTTATCACTAATATATTTATTGCATAATGAAAAAAATCTACTTTGTACTTTTATTGGTTGTATCGGCCCTTAATTTGGTATCGTGCGGTAAGACCGACGAAGAAACGGTTTCTACAAATCCGTTCGACACCATCAGTGAGAGCAGCAGCAACGAGCGGGATAAGATGGTTGTGATAAGCGATTTGCACCTTGGAAACGACTTGTCGTATTCAGAAAACGTGAAACACCTGAAACGGTTGGAGCAATTTCTCAACGAGGTGCGGTCGTCGGGCACCATCAAGGAACTGGTTATTGCGGGAGATATGTTTGACGAGTGGTATATCCCGACACGGACGGATACTTATGGCAGCGGTTCGCAGGCCGATTTCGTCAGAAAAACGGTAGCGGCGAATCAGGGCGTTTTCGATGTGCTGAACGGCATCATCAAGGATGGGAAGATAAAACTCACTTATGTTCCCGGCAATCACGATATGGGATTCTCGCCGGAGAATGTCAACATTGCAATGCCGGGCGTGAATCAGGCTCGCGACGCAGGGGATAAGTCTGCTATCGGCACCTATCATCCCGACGGTTATGCCCAGATAGCCGTCGAGCACGGCAACCGGTACGATTTCTTCAGTTCGATGACTCCAAATGCCAATGATACCGACGCTCCAGGCGCTATTTTGCCTCCCGGCTATTTCTTCGCCCGCATCGCTGCCAACTCGTTTACGGATCCTACCACACCCGAGGCGGCTACAAAAGTGCCCGCCGTAACGCTAAACGATGCAGGTAATGCCGAACAATACAGCAAATACATTTATTATACCCTGTGGAAGACGGTGATGGAGGGGGTTATTTACGTGAAAGACAATTTCGCCGACCCGATTATCAGGACAAACGTGGGGCATTACACGAAGACTTACTCCATTAATGAAATTTTACCTAAAAACAGTGCGACAGACGGCAGCATTCAGATGAATCTGTATAACGGATTGTTTACTCAGACCAATTGGGATGCGCGTGAAAAATACAACAATGTCGCCGTCATGACGGATATCAACAAGGCGATCGTGGGCAGTCTGAAAACGGAGTTCATCGACGATCAGGCGAAGGTGCAGTATTTCCAGAATTCCCTATCCGGTGCGCGTATTGTTGTTTTCGGTCATACTCACAAACCGATGATTAAATCATATACCAACCTCGATGGAGAAGCTTGTATTTACGCCAATTCCGGCACCTGGGAAGATCAGAAAACCCGTGACAAAAGCGCCGTAATAGAGCAAGACACCATTAAAATGCATTTCGTGACGATTGCTCCAGTTAAGTCAGACAAGAAAAAACTGCGGGTGGCATTGTATCAATACCGATATGGCAAGCATTTGCTGGCAGATAAAAAAGAGGTGGATTTGTAGGCATTCCCCGTACCGTCAGCTAAAGCTGACGGCAATGGATCGGAAACAGACTTTTTAGCCATCCTCTTCCTTACGTCTCAACCCGCAACAGTATTACCGATAAAAAATATTGGATGACCCTGGTGCTGAGGGAAACTTTCAATCATTTTTCCGCGACAGGATAAAGCAGGCGCAATCGCCGTCGTTGATTCCGTTCAGGCGTTTGATTTCATTACTGAAACGACGTTTTTCCTTTTTGGAGAAGAGGTGATTTTCCTGGTAAGGATGCAATCCCCTGAGATACGTTTCGCAGAAAAGCAATTGGGCTGAGGGAGAGTCGTAATCGACGGAATCTATTTTAAGATCAGCTTGTTCAGCCAGTAATCTGATGCTCTCGGCGGTATGAAGGAAAAGATGGCGCGGCGCATCCAGGGCAAACCAGTTGGTCTTGTATTTCCGCCAGGCATAGGAGTTGGCGACTGGTATCCGAATCAGGATATGTCCGCCAGGCTGAAGCAGTTCAACGAGTTTATTCAGGACTTTCCCCGGGGTCTCCATGTGTTCAAAAGAGTGGTGAAGCATGATAAACTGGTATTTTTCCCTGACCTGGAAAATATCCTTTTTAAGAATCGTTAATCCGCTTTTATACACGATATCAGCGCTGTTGAAAGGGTCGATCCCGGCCAGGTTTTTAAAACCGCTGCGCTGCATGGACAGCATTTTTCTGCCGGAGCCGCAGCCGACGTCAAGAATTTTGGTATTGAAATCTACAATGTTCGACTTCAGCCAGGGGAAAGGATGCTCCAGGAAAAAAGATAAAAACCAACCCGTTAAATTGAAGTGGCCGGTGTAGTATTTCGCAAGACTTCTCTTTAAAAAGTAAAGAACAGGATTCAGTTTTCTTTCAAACGAGGGCTCCTGATAAGAATAGTATTCCTGAGGGTAATATTTTGCAAGATCACCGGGGATTTGATCTATCTGGACACAACGGCAACGGGAACATTCAAAATACAGAAATTCATCACCGAAGCCCATTAGTTTTTCAGCGGCTATTATTGATTGATTTTGATCCTCATTCCCGCAAATTCTACACTTTAGTTCCTTATTCATAAATTGTTGCATTAAATTTTTGACGCCTAAACGAGTACGGAACTTCCTGACTGTCACGAGCGTGTTATCGTGCAGTCGTTTGGTCGTTTAAACGTCTCGATTACATTCATTAATTTTTCAGCACATACTTCCCTGCTGTACAGTTCAACTGCATCTTTTCTTCCCTGCTCCCCGAGTTCTCTCCTCAATTCAGGATCTTTAATCAGTTTTTCAAGCGATTCAAACCATTCCTGGTCATTGGAAGCAAGAAAACCATTGATCCCCGGATTTATGATCGAACTGTTGATTCCTACCGGACTGGCCACACAGGGAATTCCTCCGGACATGTATTGCAATAGTTTATAACCTCCTTTTGAACGCGACCATTCCGTATCGGGCAAGGGCATTACCCCGATATTCATCTCCCCGATATGAGAATTTTCAATCTCGAATGACCATTCAACGGATTCATGATTTATCCCATCAATCATAAAGCCAGGCTTTGTTCCAACAGTCAAAAAGCGAAAGGAATATTTTTTGGCCAAATTTTGCAAAGGGTTTTCTATAATTTTCAAAAAATCCGTTGTCCATTCGGAGCCCATCCATCCTATTGTCACAGGTCGTAGTGCAGACTTTTCGACAGGGGTAATACGATCCGTTTCAACCGGTGAGGGAATAATTACCGGATCCTTCTGATTCTGATTACAGAATTCTTTCAGAAATTCGGTGCTTACAATTACCTTCGCGGCATACCTGATCATCGAGGCAGTCTTCCTCTTATTTTCCGGTTTCTTTTTGTTGAGGTGAATAGCGTCATCAAAATCGAAAAGCAGGGGAATTTTTCTGTTCCTGAGCGATTTCAGAAGACTTTCAGAAAGAAAAGTCCGTTGAACAAACACAAGATCCCACGTAAAATATTTTATTGCAATTACACGTTTTAAATAATACCATCTTTTCAAAAGCGGGAAGAAAAAGAAACGCCTGACCGGATTAGAAGATTTTTTCGTAATCCGGGGAATAAGCATCACATTGAAACCATTCTTTTGCAGATAAGGGATGTACTGAATGGCACGAATGCGGGAACTAGCATTATCGATATTGCCATCTGTCAGTAATAAAATTCTCTTATCCTTTTCCTTCATTACTTATTTATTCAGTTGGATTTTCAGGGCTTCAACCAGCTTGTTTTCCCTGTTTTGAAGAGAAAAATTCTCAAGGGTATGTATCCTGGCTCTTGCACCTGTTTCCATTGACATAGCCTTGTAAAGCGCCTGCTCAAGCTCATCCAGATCCCGGTGTTTAATGATGATCCCGGTATCTCCGATCGCATCCGGAATGCCGTTAACATCAGATCCGACGGGAATGCATTCGCAAAGCATTGCTTCTCCAAGACTATTGGGCATTCCTTCCGTTATTGAAACCTGCAGGTACACTTTTGCCTTGTTGTAATACTCCTTTAAAACGTCAGCAGGACAAAAAGCGGGAATAACCTTCAGGTTACTTACTTCACTAATCCTGTAATTCTCCTCAATCCACTCCAACGACGATCTTTTTACGCCAATGGCCACAAAATCATAGTTTTTGCATCGTTTGGCCAGTTCTATAAACAAGTCATATCCTTTATTGTAAAAGTCGGAAAGCTTGTTCATCGTGCCGACCGTAAGTACCAGATTCTGATCTTTTTTAATCGCAGGATTACGATCAATCCGCGAGGGATCGATTCCGTTTGGTATCACCCGGACGGCCCCTTTAATCTTTTTCACATAATGGTTTATTCCATCAATATGCGGATGTTCCTGATTATAAAAATGGTTTTCATGATACATCAGCGACTGGTGGTTGGGCAGTATCATGGAACAATTCCGGAGAGCATACTTTACGAACAATCCTCTTAGTTTTTTCAGATAAACTCCTTTACCAAGCTCTTTATAACAAATGGCTTCCTGCCCACCGGCGAGTATCAAAGAGGGTTTATGAGTCAATTTGGCCATAAACACCATTACCGCGGCATGATAATCGCCGAACCAACAAATAAAGGCACCACTTTTCGAGGCATTTTTAAGAAGAAACAGGACCATCAGAAAGAGATTCATGAAATACATTCCTTTACCCTTATTCTGTCCGAGCAAAAAAGGAATTACATTGTAATGTTTCTCAAGGATCCTCTGATCTATTGAAATAAACGATGAATCTGTTGGTTTAATAAAAATAATGGTATCAGTCTTTCCCATTCACTTCTTTTGTATTAATAAAAAAAGAATCAATACATATAACCAGCTAAAATTAAAAATAAAAACAGAAAGACAGGATACTTCCTGAAATCAGTCCAAGCGTGAAAATGGATGCAATGACAAAGGTTTCTGAGCAAAAGGATGAAAATTCCCCTGTAATCCTAACGGGATCTGTTTTCGTATGTTGTAAACAATTTCAATTGACTTCCTTGCTTCACCTATTTGAAATCCGTTGCCCTTCAGTATTTCCTCGTAACTTCGGGTGTGAAGATCAGTGAACCCTTCACTGAATTCAAATTCTTCCCCTTCGATGGTGATAGATCGGAAAGTGGTCTGGCCTTTTTGACTGATCTCGTCCGGCAGAGTTTCCTTGTTAATGCTGAGAAACCAGCGCACATTGGCTTTCTCCAGCCGAAGCACTCCCGAGGCACGGTCATGAGTATGAAGGTGAACAATGTTTTCTTTGACATCCCCAAATATCCAGGTAAGCATATCAAAGAAGTGGATGCCAATATTTGTGGCGATTCCTCCTGATTTTGAAATGTCGCCTTTCCAGGAAGTGTAATACCAATTTCCCCGCGAGGTGATGTAAGTCAGGTCGATGTCATATACTTTATCAGAGGGGCCGTTTTTAATCTTTTCCTTAAGGGCTATGATTACAGGATGCAGCCGGAGTTGTAAAATGGTATAGATCTTTTTACCGGTCTCTTTTGCCACACTTTCCAGGGCATCAATGTTCCATGGATTCAATACAAGCGGCTTTTCACATATCGCGTCTGCCCCTCTCCGAAGCGCCACACGAATATGGGAATCGTGAAGATAATTCGGAGAAGTAATGCTGATGTAATCCAGTGTCAACCCCTTTTCATATTTCAGTTTTTCGAGATACCGGTCAAAACGTTCAAATTCGACAAAGAATTTTGCTTCAGGGAAATAGCGGTCCATTATTCCGACCCCGTCGTATGGGTCAAAAGCGGCCACCAATTTATTGCCGGTTTCCTTTATCGCGTTCATGTGTCGTGGAGCAACGTATCCTGCGGCTCCTATTAAAGCAAAGTTCTTCATTTCTAAAGTTTCTTTAGTACATTATCAATCAATAAATAGGTCTGACCGGTTTCAGGGCAGGTTCCAATTCCCTGTTTATTGAATTCCAGCCTATGTCCGTATTCACTCACCCATCCTTTTTGCCGGGCGGGATTTCCATAAACAAGAGCATACGGAGGAACTTCTTTTGTTACCACCGACCCTGCGCCGATCATGGCATATTCTCCAATTTCATTGCCACAGACAATGGTGGCATTGGCACCGATTGTGGCCCCTCGCCTGACTATTGTTTTGCGGTATTCGTCCTTGCGGGGAACAGCGCTCCTTGGATTGATCACATTGGTAAATACCATCGAAGGCCCCAGAAATACATCGTCTTCACAGATAACTCCTGTATAGATGGAGACATTATTTTGTACCTTCACATGATCGCCCAATATCACCTGGGGCGAAACCACCACATTTTGCCCGAGATTGCACATGCGCCCTATCGTGCTTCCATTCATGATGTGGCAAAAATGCCAGATCTTAGTATCTTCTCCTATCACACAATTTTCGTCAATGATGGCGGTTGGATGAGCAAAATAAGGTTTCATTTTAATTACGAATTAAGAATTTTAGAAAGCGTATCAACGATATATTCCTGTTGCGCAGGAGTAATCTCCGTATGAATAGGCAAAGCAAGCACTTCTTTGCAGAGTTTTTCCGAAACAGGGAAATCACCCGCTTTGTACCCGAGGTACTCATAAGCCTTCTGCAGATGCAGAGGAGAGGGATAATAAATCATGGTCGGAATTCCAGCTTTTTTCAGTTCTTCCTGGACCTTATCGCGGTTGTTTACCCTGATCAGGTACTGATTATAGACATGATTGCAGTAAGGTTTCCTTGCGGGTCTTATTACTCCCTCCACATGGTTTAAAAGCTTGTCATATTGCCTTCCGGCTTCTATCCTTCGTTTGATGAAATCATTCAGATACCGCAGTTTTACTCTGAGTATTGCAGCCTGAATGGTATCCAGCCTTGAATTACAACCAATAATTTCATAATTGTATTTCTGACCCTGGCCATGACGGGAAATCATTTCAGCTCTTTTGGCCAGTTCATGGTCATTTGTAAAGATGGCGCCGCCGTCACCAAAGCATCCTAAATTTTTGGTGGGGAAAAAGGAGTTGGTGTTTATCCGGCCCATTGTGCCGGTGTTGAACTTTTCACCCGATAAGAATGAATATTCACATCCAAGTGATTGGGCATTATCTTCGATTACATCTATTCCCTGCTTGTCCGCGATGTTTAATATTTCTTCCATATTGGCGGCCTGACCGAAAAGGTGTACCGCAACGATGGCCCTTGTATCCCCTGTTATTAAATCGTCCAATAAATCTTCATTCATGTTGAAGGAATCAGCCCGGACATCGATAAATACCGGTTTTAATCCCAATAAAACAGCAGCTTCTGCCGAAGCCACATAATTGAATGCAGGCATGATCACTTCATCGCCCCGATTCAAGCCAAGAGCCATATAGGCGATCTGCAAGGCTTCCGTTCCATTTCCACAGGGGACAACATACTTTGATCCGGAATATTCTTCAAGTTCCCGGGCCAGGAGTTTAACTGATTCTCCATTAATGAATGATGATGAATCAATCACTTCCTGGATAGCCTGATCGATCTTTGCTTTTAATCTTAAATATTGTCCGTTAAGATCGACCATCAATATAGGTTTGTTCAGACTCATCTTTGAAGAATTACGAATTACGAATTACGAAATTAAATATATGCATTTAAGCGATCTTTATTGCTACCTGATGAAAATTATTCATGCTGCCGAGTACTTCGTAATTAATATAGAATGAAGAGCTCCATTCTGTAAATGCTTTAAACTCATGCAAGGGAACATTAAATTCATCAAAGAAAAGAATATCACCTTTTTTGATGTAGGGCGACATTGTAGTAAGGACATAAATGGTAGCAGAATACAAATCGGCATCAAGATGGATCACTCTTCTTTTATTTGGAACATAGGAGCTGAGAAAATTATTCAGAGTCTGTTGAAAAAGGCCCTGGTAAAATTTTACTCTTGTATCGTTTATGTCGGGCGGGCAACAACCGTTTGACATATCTCCTTTTTTAAAACTTCCCCAGTTTTCGGGCAAGCCGTCAAAAGTGTCGAAACCATAAAACCTGCTGTTCTGATTGGTTATTTTTTTCACCCACCATCGGAACGAAACTCCTCTTGAAACCCCAAATTCAATGTAGTCTATTCCATTATTTAAATCCTCCGCTGATACAACTCTTGCATACAAATCCTCCCGTTTGTCATTATTCAACTTAGAAGAATAATAATCGGAAAATCCTGAAGAAGAATGTTTATTAATCCAACGCGAGAGCTTGGCAAGGTAAGCAATGAACTCAAAAATATTGGATGGTACTATGTTGTGCAATCTGAACAGGAAAAATATCCCCTTCAGATGGCCGCGCAATTTTCTTAATTTTAGCATAGAACTACAGATAATTAAGGAATGAAAGAATTATGGAATGAAATATTTCGTTCTTAATTCTTTAGTAATGATTCCACCTACAAAAATATCATAATTTTATGAAGGATTAATTCTTAATTCTTAATTCTCTTTTGTAAGTTGTTTTAAATTCTTCATTCTTTAATTCATCAATTATCCCGGCAAGAACACCCGCTAATGATTTGCGGGAATATTTCTCAATGGCCTGAGAAGACCCGTATGCCTCCCTTTTATCATTAAAAAGCCCGAAAATGCATTCTTTAATAGCAGCGACATCATCATACGGGTAAATAAAACCGGCTCCTGATTCTTTCAGAATTTCTGCGACGTCTCCATCGGTGGGGCCAATGGCCAGGATGGGTTTCCCTGTTGCGAGGTATTCGAAAAACTTACCGGTCAGAATCCCCTTGTTTTCGCTCACATCGGGTATCAGTAAAAGCAGTGCCCCCGACTGAAAAAGATAATCGATACTTATATCGTGCGCCACATATCCCGTCATCTCTATTTGAGAACTTAAACCTGCTTTTGCAAAGAGATCATTGACAACAGGAGAAATATTCCCCACAAAGCGAACGTAAATCTGCTGACGGATTTCTTCCGGCAAGTCAGCCAAAGCATCAATAAAACCCTCCATCCGGTAATACGATGAAATAGTACCGGCGTAAGTGATATAGAATTTTAGATCGGAGACCGGAGAAGGGAGACCGGAGACTGGGGAAGGCTTCTGATTTTTGAAATCTTCCGTGTCGTAGCCATTAGTAATAACATGAACCTTGGAGGATACCGGAGAAGCGTTTCCGGTTTCCCTTCTCCGTTCTCCGGTTTCCATTTTTGATTCCAGCAGTTTTTTCAATTCATAACCTACCGTGATCACTTTGTCACACGAATTCAATACCTTGCTCTCAAGTTTACGATCATACCGTTTTGCAAGAGACGTATGTGAAAGATCTTTGTAGTAGTAAATATCGGTCCAGGGATCCCTGAAATCCGCAATCCACTTTATGCCCCTGCTTTTCTTCAGGTGATAACCAATCAAATGAGTTGAGTGGGGAGGTCCGGTAGTAATTACAGCCTCTATTTTCTCCTGATCTGCAATCTTTTTGGCAGCCTTAAGAGCATAGCGGTTCCATCCTTTTCTGGGATCCGGGATAAAGAGGTTTCCCCTGATAAAGCGAAAAATTCTCTGCAGAAACGAAACTGAACCTTCATTGGTAAAACCTCCGAAGGGGATCTCTTTTTTCCCTGAGAGCTTTAAGTATAAGTTATAAGGCTCAAAAGAGGGAGTTCTGACCACCTTAATCCGGGGATCAACTTCTCCTGCAAGCGATTGATCCATCTGGGCATAAGAAGCGCTCTCCTCATCAACCGTGAGTACGACAGGCTCATACCCGTACTCCGGAAGGTACTTTACGAATTTAAGCCATCGCTGTACCCCCGCTCCTCCGCTGGGAGGCCAGTAATAAGTAATAACAAGGATCTTCTTCACTGATGCCGATGCATTAAATAAGATAATGCCAAAGATAAATCCTTTATAGGACTGAAACTACTTTTAGATGCTTAAATTGGCCGTTTGTACATTAATTTCTTAGCATAATTCCTGTAGCCATTCTTCCTGTATTAACTCCGTCCCGGCGGGCAGAAAAGAATAAAGAGGAATTTGAAAAAGTGCATAATTCCGCTGATTCAATGTTTGCTGCGGGGATTCCTGATTGCATTAACTGGCTACGATTAGCTTTCCAGAGATCGAGGAACTTTTTATTACTATCGGCGTTGCCATTTGAATGGTAGAAATCAGGATTAAACTGCTCCCATACTTCTTTCCCCACCTCATAAACCGCAGGACTGATCGAGGGGCCAATTCCGGCTAAGATGTCATTCGGATCAGAACCTGCTTCAAGGATCATTGTTTTAACCGTAAGAGAAGTGATTTCCTGTGAAGTTCCACGCCATCCTGCATGGATGGCGGCTATTATCTTTTTCTTACGGTCAAACAAGAGAACCGGAACGCAATCTGCTGTTTTTACAGCAATACATATGCCTTTTACACCCGTGATCAGTGCATCTGTCTCCTTTAAAAATTCTTTTATTCCTTCTTCAGAAAAATCCTTAATATCGTCACCAACAACCCTGACATTTTTTGAATGTACCTGATTTGGAAATAGCAACCGGGTTGATGATATTTCCAGAGTATCACTTAAAAGATTTCTGTTTTCAAGCACTTCTTTTGGATTATCTCCCGATTTAAAACCAAGATTTAACGAATGGTACCGGCCAGAACTGACTCCTCCTTCACGCGTGGTTGAGAAATGAAATATTTCAGGGAAATCAGAGAAAGCTTTAAACTGGAATAGCCGGAGATTATTTAATAAAATGCCTGTCATTATTATAATTGTTATTTTTACCTAAAATTATCCGAAATATACAACAAGAATATTTATCCTTTCCCATGGAAATAGAAATACTTCATCTGATCGACGGAGCCAGTAAAGCGAGAGGTCTGACAGTTGTAATAGACGTATTCAGAGCCTTTTCCACTGCCTGTTATGTATTTGCGGCAGGAGCTGATAAAATTATTCCGGTGGAGCATGTCAAAGAAGCTTTAGAATTAAAGGAAAAGATGAAAGACACCATTCTTATGGGAGAGCGTCATGAGCGAAAAGTTCCCGGATTTGACTATGGCAATTCCCCCACCCATATACTGGACAAGGATTTTAAAGGCCGTACGGTCATTATGACCACAAGTTCCGGGACAAGAGGCATCAGCAATGCCAGAATGGCTGATGAAATCATCACCGGAAGTTTTGTGAATGCCAATGCAATTATAGAGTATATCAGGGCAAAGGCTCCGGCTGTTGTAAGTCTTGTATGCATGGGGTATGAAGCCCATACACCCACGCAGGAGGATACGTTTTTTGCAGAATACGTAAGAGATCAGCTGCTTGGGAAAGAAGTTGATTTCAATCAGATGAAAGAAATCCTGAGAAAAGGAGACGGAGCCCGTCTTCTTGATCCTGCGAATAATGATTGGTCGCCAGCAAGCGACTTTGACCTCTGTCTTGATTTAAACAGGTTTGATTTTGTGCTTTCGGTCGAAAAGGGAGAACAATATAATTGGCTCAGGAAGATTTAAGGGAAACAGGAGAAGGGAGAACGGAGATCTCCAACTAACTTATAAATCCAAAGCTTCCCTTATCTGATTGATATAATTTGTTCCCGTAGTAATCTTTGTTGTGTTCTTATCGTCGAGAATTAAAATCAGCCGGTTATTGAAATAGCGTTGAATCTCTTTGATCTTGTCTTTATTGACGATAAATGATTTTTGAACCCTGATAAAATTACCGGGCAGTTTTGTTTCCAGTTCCTGCAGGTTCAGATCAGTAATGTATTCTTTACCTGTATTTGTATAAAGTGAAACATATCCGTCGCAGGATTGGCAATAGGCAATTTCAATGAATCTTACCAGCAGGATTTTTTGTCCAACCTTTACGGGCAAAGCGGAAATCTCTTTTTTAGGCTGCATCTGGTTAAAAATCCTGATCATGTGATCAATGTCAATTCCCCTGTTAATGGAGCCCAACCGCTGAAGTTTCATCATGCTTTGATCAAAACGCTCCTGTTCGATTGGTTTGATAAGATAATCGAGAGAATTTTCTCTGAAAGCATCCAGAGCGTATTGTTCGTAAGCTGTAGTAAATATGACAAGCGGCTGAAAGGATAAACGCGATAACATTTCAAAGCCATTCATATCCGGCATCTGAATATCAAGAAATACAAGATCCGGCTTGTTCTTTTCGATTAGCTCAATTGCACTCTGTCCGTTGTTTGCTTCACCCACAACATGAATAAATGATTTATATTTATCGAGTAAATTCTGCACCATTAATCGGGCAGGGCGTTCATCGTCTACAATTATCGCGGTATATTCTCTGGTCATAGTTAGGTTTCGATTTGGATGCTTACTTTTTTCATAGGTGTATTAAACAACGTTACTTCATATTTATCAGGGAAAAGTATATCCAGTTTGTCGTACACGCTTTTCAATCCATAGCCCGGTTCAAAACCTTCGGCAAATGGTAATCCATCATCCTGAACCGACAAATTAAGTTTTTTGCCGTCTTTTTGAGCCGTGATACAAACAAATAGCTTATGCTCATTCCCCTTTAGCCCATGTTTAACAGAGTTTTCCACCAATGGCTGCAAGATAAACCTGGGAATTTTTATTTGCTCAAGTCCCGGTTCCATAGTGATTTCATAATTTAACTGCTCTTCAAATCGAATCTTTTCAATTTCAAGATAAGTCTTCACCATTTCCAGTTCTTCCTGCAATGGAACAAGGTTATCCTGATCATGATTAATGCTGTAGCGGAAAAATTTTGATAGAGAAACAGCCATTTGTTGTGTTTTATCTCCGTCTGTTTTGGCCAAACCCGCTATTGAATTGAGGGAATTATACAAAAAGTGCGGGTTGATTTTGGCATGCAGCGTCTCTAACTGAGCTCTTGTAAGTTGTTCTTTTAATTCTAGGGCTTTGAGTTCTTTTCCTTTTTTTCGTAATACCTGCAACCTAATAACATATCTGCAGCCACTATCAGCTATTGTTGCAAACAAAGAAAATAATAGGTTGCTGAAAGCCACAAGTTTAAAAAAGTAAATTCTGTTTTCCCAAGATAGCGGGCCATCTGGTGTCCGAATATTATTACCAATAATGATGTCGGCAAGGCTTTGATTACTTGATTCTAAAAAATTCATGAGCCAAATCTCACTAAAGGAATCGAGCGAGAATAGAATAAAAAAAATAAAAAACTTAAATAATAGAACCCATCGCCGATTTTTATTTTCAAGACGATAGGTGAATAAATAGTATAAATTGAAACAAATCAATGAAACTATAATCCTAGTAAAATAGGTGTGTAAATCAAAGACCCTAACAGAAATGTCTCTTCCTAATAAATAAATGAAATAATAAATTGAATAGATAATCAAGGCTCCCAAAGCTATTGATGTTCGCCTCAAAAACGATGAAGTAATAATATTTGAAATTTTTTGGTAAAGCCAGTGATAAATAAACAAAAATGCAGAAATTAAAAGAAATGCACTGGTCATACCGTCAAAATCAGCCATCAAAGAGCGCACTATTCTAGGTAAAAGATTATCCATAAGCAGATTAGCTTAGATTGCTTGTTGAATATTTTCATTTCACGATTATCAGCGAAAATTAAAGGCTCACTGAAGGGAATGTTAATTAAATATGCAAAAGTATTATAAATCAGGAATGCAGATTGATAGAATGCCTTAGTTTTTCTCATTTTTGGGAGTATATTCGTTTATTTTAGCTTGAGCGTCTGCATATGAAGAGGGGAATGAAATGAAATTTCCCTCCTGATCGATTAAAATACTGGTTGGAATGGCGGTCAAATCGAATGCTTTAGCAAATTGACTTTTGAATCCTGCGGAGCCGGCATGAAGCGTAATGCCGCTTGGATTAAATTTATCCACAGCATTTATCCATTTATCAAAATCTTCATCTAAAGATATAGAAAGGAATACAGTATTTTTATTTCTGGAGTTTTCGCTTACCAATTTTTTCCATTCAGGTAATGAGGCAACACATGGTCTGCACCAACTGGCCCAAACATCTATACATATGAGTTTGCCTTCAAATTGTGAAAGTGTATATGATTTGCCATGACGATCACTAACCGTAAACTCCGGCACTTTTTTACCCGGCGAAAATTTTGACATTGAATTATTCAGTTGTTGCAATTTCTTTTCAATAGGAGGTATATAATTACTTGCGAATTTAATTTGCTTCAAATCTTCAAGTGTTTTTTGAAACTCATTTATATCAATGGGGTTTTTAAATATATTTGAGATTTCAATTAACTCATTTACATACAGAGTTTTTTGTATTGCATTCAAATTTGAGGATTTAAACCATTCGTCAATTACTTTAAAGCCTTGAGTTAAATGTTGATTTAAATAGTACGGATTTAATCTTGATACAGTATCTGGAATTATTAGTCTTACAGAATTACTAATGAAATCATGTGCAAATTGTTGAAAATAGGGGAGAGAAAATAGATCCTTATTTGATAAATCAACTTCGTTTGAATATGTCAAGAAATTATGAGGGTTAGTTCCCTTAGCTTTTTGATAAAAGGCTAATCGTTTTATAATATCAGGATTTTCTCCACTCATGCGATAATAAAGGCTTGCATATTTAAATGAATTTTCTTCATCACTAACAAATTGTTTTGTACCCTTTAAATTTATGTTTTTAAAATAATTTATTAAATATTGAATTCTTAATTGGGTCATTGTATCCTGAACAGCGGCATAAAGAGCAGTTTTATTATCTTTTGCAATATCCTGATATTTAGCTGACATACTATTATAAATTTTTGCCCAATATTTCATTTGATCTAATTTGTATTGTATAAATGCAGCCTGTTCACCTTCAATTTTAATATTATCCGGAGTCGAAAAATCCAAGGTGATTTTAATGGGCTTATTCACACAATTTGGGATTTCAATTCTAAGAGGGTTTTTATCCTCAAAAACCAACATTGCTGTATAATGAATTGGTTTTACTTTTACTTCAAACTTTCCGGATTCATCAATTTTAATAGTATCAACCGTGTATGATATTCCGTAACCGATTGTATCACGAACAAATAATAAATATCCATTTTTAGTGTTTTTGATATTTCCGCTAATTGAAAATTGTGTTTTTTCGTTTGTGCAGGCAAAGAAGATTGCTACATTCATCAGAAGTAACAAGATCATCAATAAGTTAAAATTCCTGAAATAATTTTTAAGCATGGTTTTTTGTTTTTTAGTTGTTGTGCTTTAATACATGTCCAAAGCTATTCGCAAACCAAATAATTATAAATACAAATTCTGTATACCTGACAAATTGATGACTGAACCTGATACAACTGATTGTTGAACATTTTGTGCTCGGCACACCAGTCATTAATTCATTGTCTCTTTCCCATTTTTTATAGTGCACAGCTTTTCGTGATCCCTCGTGATCTCTGGTGATCTCTCATACCGTTATAATGCCCCTTCCCCCCCTTACCCCTAAATTTGATTTAGTTCTTTGAAATTTTTCATATCCGTTCGCCTTTGCGTCGCCTTTGCGCCGTACCATGGTCGTACCAAGGCCAAGTGAATGCTTACGGTATGGGAAGGGGAAAATTACGAATTAGGAATTGAGAAATAAATGATTGAAAAACTCATTTAATTTGCTTTGAATCAAGAGCAAATCGGTATTATCTTTTATCCTGTTTCCGCCAGTGATACGAACAAAATATTTTCCGTTAGGTCGGGAATTATTGACATTATTAAATATGTCAGCGTCAATCTCTAAAAATAAGCTGTCACCGGGTGAACAAAGCAAATGGATATATCGTCCAAATACAAAACAGAAGTCCTGTGTATAAAGTATTGGAACTTTAAGGTCAAAGTTGCCGAAACTGTCAATTTCACTAACAAATATATTCTGTAATTTATTTGAGATCAAATTGTCAAAACTGAACTCAATGGTTCGATGCTCTTTGTGTTTCTCAAAATTTATAACTTTACCTTTAATAATTACATTTTCACTATTCCAATTAACCTGTGATCGTGTGTTAAATGGGATTATGATGCTGATTAAAACGATAAACAACAGTTTGATTTTCATATCTTCTTTTTAGGTTAAATCTTTAGGGCTAAACTATACTTTTAAAAAGCCCTTCACTGTCCTTTTCCTGTGAACCTGAAAAATTGATCGGTAAAGCAATATATTCCCTCTTCATTAGCCAACTAATGTGTTAGATTTCTGATTTACTTATTTTAAAAGATGGATCAATCATTTTAAAACCTAAATTTGGGATTAAATCACAGTATAACGATGAAGACCTATAATTTTGACGAGAAGATTGAGCGAAGAGGCACTAATTGTGTAAAATACGATCTGCTTGATAAATTATTTGGCAATAAAGATGCTTTGCCTCTCTGGGTGGCAGATACGGATTTTAAGACGCCTGATTTCATTATTGAGGCGCTGGAAAAAAGAACGCAGCACGAAATACTGGCTTATACCTTCAGGCCCGAAAGCTATTACCAGGCCATCATCGATTGGATGGGAAGAAAACATGACTGGAATATCAGCCGGGAGATGATTTCATTCAGTCCCGGCGTAGTTTCGGGAGTCACGATGCTGATTATGGCTCTTTCCGAACCCGGTGATAAAGTTATTGTCCAAACCCCTGTTTATTTTCCTTTTTTCAGCTGTATTAAAAATACCGGAAGGGTGATGGTCGAAAATCCCCTGACCTTAAGAGATGGAAGATACTATTTTGATTTTGATGATTTAACGGCTAAAATTGATCATCAGACTAAATTGCTGATCTTATCAAGTCCTCACAATCCCGGGGGAATGGTCTGGAAGCAGGATGAATTAGAGCAGCTTGGGAGAATATGCGTTGAAAAAGGTGTAATGATCATTTCAGATGAAATTCATTCTGATCTCGTATTTGAAGGGAACAAGCATATTCCCCTTCCAATGGTATCCGAAGAATTAAGCAGGAACTGTGCAGTTTGTATGGCTCCAAGCAAAACATTCAATGTGGCAGGGCTCTCCTCTGCTCTTGTGATCATTCCTGATAAAAACATAAGAGGCAGGTATGAAAAAATAGTACAGACTCTTCATATAGAAGGCGGGAATATTTTCGGGAATATTGCTCTGGAGGCAGCGTATAAAAACGGAGCGGAATGGCTGTCACAGCTAATGGACTACCTGCAGGAAAACTACCTTTTTCTTGATAATTTCATCCGGGAGAAAATGCCAAAAATCAGGATCATGAAACCTGAGGCTACATTTTTAGTCTGGCTCGATTTACGTGAATATGGACTGAGCGAAAGTGAAATGTCGCAATTACTGATACATAAAGCAGGTATAGCGTTGAACGAGGGAAGCCGGTTCGGAAGGAATGGGGAGGGATTTTTCAGGTTAAATTTTGCCTGCCCAAGAGTTTTGCTGGAAGAAGGATTAATCAGAATAGAACGTGAATTAAGGCACCTTTAAAAGATATTTGAAACAATCTTTTCTGATTTCATTCATCGCCCAAAGAAAAACAAACTCCCATTTCCCAATACCGCGATCGTCCACCCATATTCTTACACTACTCTTATGAGAATTCATTTAGTTTGGGTTCCATGTAAGTAAGCGATTACACGCAGAAGAGGTTCTCGCTTACAGCGGGAGTTGGTATACTTACCCGAGGGATTATTTAGGCTCCGGGGAATAATGGTTACTCATATTTTGTTCATTGCTAATTATATATTCACTTTAAGCTAATCAAGAGTAAGGAAAGACTGGCACTATACCTTTTTGTATAGGAATAACCCTGAGGTAAACTGGCGATTGTCAGGTTGAGGTCATTGGCTGGGAGGTCTCATTTCGTCCAAATGAAAATGTTAAAAAAAGAGTTGCCAAATCTTCGGACTGGATTGCCAAAACCTTTTATCAAGGTACAACTGGAAATTTGTTGTATACCATGCCCGGATTTTGCCTAAAACATTATCTTTATAAAGTCATATGAACTTACCATTACAAGTTGAAATGTATAGAAAACAACTATATAAAACAGCATTGTTTTCATCGCCAATCATGGCGGCTTTTGAACTCTCACCTGTTTTTTTTCTTAACGACGAACCTCATTCCCATTTTTTTGTAGGAACAGCCATACTGACATTTATTACATTGGTGTTATGGTTTTTTAATATTTATTTACTTTCGATTTTTGGGATAAAACATGCTGAAAATAAATGGAAAATATACCTTCTGAGTTACATGTTCGCGCTTTTCATGATAGCACTGTTTATGGTCTTCTCTATTTCGGTTCGTCCGGCTAAAGGGGAACCCCCATCGGTGTTCTTCCCCTTTATTAATGCGGCAGCTTTAAATACTATTATCCTTATCATTATCAATTCAATCGTTATCCGTTCCAAGAAAGAACAGGTTGATCGGGAACTATCGATCCTGAAAATTAAAAACCTTGAAGCCGAACAACAGCAACTTATTCAGCAATTACAACCACATTTTCTGTTTAATGCCCTGAGTACGCTCAAATCGTTAATTAGCACCAATGCCGAGCAGGCGGAAGAATACCTGATTAAACTTTCTGACTTTCTTAGGTTCATCGTTTCGTCCCATGCCAATAAATTGGTCACTTTGGATGAGGAGTTAAAGTTTACAGGAGATTACATCCAATTACAACAAATTCGCTTTGCCGATTCTTTCTTTTGCAAAATAAGTATTCCTGATGTTGTCAGGCAGTCGTTTCTTATCCCGGTGTATGCCTTACAAACGTTGGTTGAAAATGCCATTAAGCATAATGTTTTTACTTCTATTAAACCACTTCGTCTTTCAATCGTTTTTAAAGATGCAAGTATTGAGGTAAAGAACAACAAGATACCTAAATCCATTGAACGCAAAAGCGGGATGGGTCTGGAGAACCTCGATAAGCGTTTTTTACTTATTGGGGGCGAAAAAATAAAAATTGATAATAACGCGGATTACTTTTCAGTTTCTATTAAGTTGATCCCAAAAAATGAAAGATGCTGAACATAGTAATTATCGAGGACGAAAAACTTACAGCTTTGGATTTGCGCAACACGCTGAAAAAGATAGACCCTGATATTGAGGTAAAAACGATATTATCGTCTGTTGAGGAGGCTTTAGCTTATTTACAAAGTAACCCTTTACCCGATTTGTTCTTTTCTGATATCCAACTGCCCGATGGGCTTAGTTTCGATATTTTTAAACAGGTTAAGCTCCCGGTACCGGTGATTTTTTGTACGGCTTACGATCAATATGCACTAAAAGCTTTTGAAGTGAACGGAATTGATTATTTGTTGAAACCATTTAGTAAAGAGACCGTTTCGAAAGCTATTGATAAATATCGGTTGTTGAAGGGGCATGTTCAAGTTCAGCCGGATGTATTTGACCGATTAATGAATATGCTTGCTCAAAAACCTGTCCGTCAGACAAACTCAATCATTATTTATCAAGGCGATAAGATCATCCCTCTCGAAATAGAAAGCATCGCATTGTTTTACCTCGAAGACAATTACGTTTTTGCATTTACTTTTGGCCAAAAAAAGCATATTGTTTCACAAACGCTCGATGAATTGGAAAATCTTTGCGGGTCATCTTTTTTCAGGGTCAACCGTCAATATTTGGTCAACCGTAAAGCCATTAAAGATGCCGCCCGTTACCTGAACCGTAAAATTATGGTCCATCTTCATGTTGCTTATCCCAAACAGATATTAGTAGGCAAGTTAAAAACATCGCTATTTTTAGAGTGGCTGGCCATTTATTAATACTATTGTCCATCTCATCCTCTAACTTGTCCATTTCAAACAACAATCTATTCCCCACCTTTTATAAATAAGGGATTTTTGTGCTAAATTATTGACTAAAGCACAAATGTCTTTACCCGATAAAATTAAAAAAAACTTTTACTGGCTGCCATCTATACTCATGATTGGTTCGGCCATCTTGAAGTTCGTCCATATTTCGCCGGCAAACAGCTTGTTCGAAACATTGGATGTTCAGGACAAATTGGTTTACCTGGGGATTATCGAACTGATAAGCGTTATCTTTTTTTTGTTCAGGCCGACCATGCTGATTGGTTTCTTTTTTATATGCGCTTTCTGGGGTGGAGTTATTAGTGCCAATATAACAGCCCATGTTGCCGATTATTTACCTATAGGCATTTTATTTGTTTTTGGGCTGTCGCTTTATTGGCGGGAGCCATCGCTTTTTATCCATCAAAATACCAATGAACAAATATAAACACATCTAATATGAAGAAAGAGTTGATATTGATCACTTTATTGGGAATTTTTTCCCTCGTATCCTTTGGACAAGGGTTCACGCTAAAACAATGTATCGAGTATGCTAACCGTAATAATAGCAACCTGCGTAATGCACAGTATGATTTGGAGATTATGCAGAAGAAAGTTGACGAACAGATAGGGGCCATATTACCCCAAGTGGATATTTCGGGTAGTTATACCGACAACATGAAACTAAGCACAACTGCAATGCCTGCCGAATTAGTAGGTGGTAATGCCGGCGAAACCGTTGCTATTTCGATGGGAACAAAACACAATTTATCGGCTGAAGCAAACCTAAATCAAAAAATTTACGACCCAACGTTTGGCGTAGCCCTAAAAGCGGCGAAAATTGCCAAACAACAGTCAGAACAAACTTTGCGGCAAACCCTGGAGCAGGTTGTATACAACATTAGTGTTACCTATTATAAAACGCTTGTCATCCAAAAAGAAACCGATGTACTGAAGGCTACGCTTGATGCGTCAACCGAATCCTTGGCCTCAACCGAATTAAAATACAAAAACGGGATGGCAAAAAAAATTGATGTTGATAAAATCAGGGTTAGTAGCAACAATACCCGATCGAGTTTACAGCAAAGCGAACTGAGCTATGAGCAATCGCTTAATAAATTGAAGTATTACATGGGCATGCCAGTCGATAGTATTATTGCATTAAGCGATACGACTCTCTCAGAATCATCTACTGAAATAATTCGCGTTGATGATTTCAACGTTGAAAACCATATTGATTATAAAATACAACAAACATCGCTCAGTTTGTACGAAGCGAACAAGAAAAAGGAAGTTGCCGGCTATTTGCCAACATTGTCATTCAATGCTTTTTACGATTACAACGCGATGCGCGACAAATTCAATTTTCTAAAATCGGGGCAAAATTGGTATAACAGCTATGGTCTGGGCGCTACCCTCTCAATCCCTGTTTTTGACGGGCTGCAGCGCAAGAACCGCATTTCCCAATCAAAACTGGATATTAAAAAAGCTGAAGAAAACATCCGGTTGACTGCCCAATCGCTTAAAGTAAACCTTTCGAATTACGAAATTGAATACCGCAATGCCGTTGACAACATCAAAAACGAAAAAGATAATATGGATTTGGCCAAAAGTGTATATGATAATACCCTATTAGCCTATCGGCAGGGAACCGGATCTTCTTTGGAACTGGTTCAGGCCCAATCGTCGTACCGTGAGGCACAAAGCAATTACTTTAATAAACTGCTCAACCTGTACATTGCCCGCATCGAACTCGAAAAATCAAAAGGAAACCTGATTGAATATACAAACAACATTAAATAAACAAATTATGAAAAAGACAATAATCATTATCGTATCCATATTGCTTGTTGGACTGATATTTTTAAGGCTTAAAAGTAATCAAGATAAAATAAATGCCAAGAAAGAGGTCAGCACCGATTTAAACTATGTGAATGTTACGGTTGCAAAAGTCCAATCAATGAATATTGACCAGCGCCTTTCACTGGTGGGTAGCCTTACCGCTTATGCTGAAGTTGAAATATCATCTGAAATTCAGGGAACAGTAACCTCGGTAAAAACCGAACTGGGAAAACAGGTATCGAAAAATACGGTGATTGCAACCATCGACGACCGCATTAAAAAACTGAATGTCAATTCGTCAAAAATTAACATGGATAAAAAACAAAAAGACTATGAACGGTATAAAAATCTTTTTGCAGGAGGAACTGCAACGGAACAAGAATTAGATAATTCCCGTGTTGATTATGAAAACGCAGTTATTACGCTTGAACAAGCCCAAAAAGAACTTTCGGACGCTACCATTGTGAGCCCCTCGGAGGGTATTATTACTGAAAAACATATCGAAGAAGGGACACATGTTAACGTTGGTTCCCCTATTGTTTCGATGGTAAATATTTCGAAGCTCAAAGTTAAGCTGAATGTGAGCGAAAGCAATATCTACCAGCTTAATGTTGGTGATAAGACCGAAATTACCACATCCGTTTATCCCGGGGTTACATTTAATGGGAATATTAGCTTCATTAGCCCCAAGGGAGATGGTTCGCACAATTATCAGGTTGAAATTGTCATTGCTAATAATGATGAACATTCCCTGAAGGCAGGAACTTTTGTCAAAGTTGAAATCAGTCTTCCTTCAAAGGGGAATAGTTTATATATACCACGTGAGACATTACAAGGCAGCATTTCGGAAGCAAAAGTATATTTAGTTAAAGGAGATAAAGCGATACTACAACCTGTTACAATAGGAAACAGCAATAACGACTTTCTGGAAGTAACAACCGGATTACAAGAAGGCGATGTGGTTATTGCTTCCGGTTTTGTAAATCTCGAAGATGGCAAAACAATCAAGGTTAATCAATAATCAGCCAAAAATTATAAAACTATGTCAATAACTGAAATTGCAATTAAAAGGCCAACCTTAGTAGTGGTAATATTTACCATTTTAGGGCTATTGGGGATAACCTATTATAACAAGCTGAATTATGACTTGATTCCGAAATTAAGCATCCCAATGATTAGCGTTTCTGCAACCTATCCAGGGGCATCGGCCAACGAAGTGGAAAGCTCGGTGACTAAGGTACTGGAGGATGCATTGGCATCACTCGAAAATGTAAAATCAATGGAATCTACTTCGCAGGAAGGGGTATCTTCAATCTCATTGGAATTGGAATCAGACGCCGATGCAGCCAAGGCGGTTGACGAAGCTCAACGGAAAGTAAACCAAGTACTATCGACCCTTCCTAATAATGCCGGAACGCCCTCGATATCAAAATTTTCATCCGATGAAACCCCGGTAATCAAAATTAGTGTATCCGGGAATATAGGTGGAACTAAATTATACGATTTAACCGATGACCAGATCAAATCGCAGCTATCAAAATTAAAGGGTGTGGGCCAGGTATCGCTTGTAGGAGGTCGTGAGCGCGAAATTAAAATCATAGTTAACAAAATCAAATTAGATGCTTACAAGCTATCGATAAGCAATATTTATACTGCAATTGAACAAGCTAACATCGAAATGCCAACCGGGAAAATCGAGGGAAACACAAGGCAGTACACCGTCAGGTTGATTGGAAAAGTCAAATCGTTGGATGACTTGCGCAATGTAACCGTTTCGAAAACGAATGATGGGAAAACCATAAAAATTTCCGATTTGGCCGACGTGGTTGATGGGGCTGCCGAGCAGGATAACATTAACCGGATAAATGGTAACGAAGCCATCGGTTTAAGTATAAAAAAACAAACAGATGCCAATACGGTGGATGTATGTCAGAAGGTTAAGGAACAATTAACCGTTCTTGAAAAGCAATATGCAACCTATGGCCTGAAGTTCGAAGTGGCATCCGATAATTCAGATTACATTTTGAATTCAGCAAATGCAGTAATGGAAGATTTATTATTCGCTGTGATACTGGTTGCTTTTGTAATGTTTATCTTCTTACACAGCGTACGCAACTCATTCATTGTTATGGTGTCCATCCCGGCTTCAATAATATCGGTGTTTCTGGCCATGTATATTTTTGATTTCTCCCTGAACATGTTAACATTGATGGCCTTATCATTGGTAGTTGGTATATTGGTTGACGACTCCATTGTGGTGCTTGAAAATATTTACCGTCATTTAGAGATGGGCAAGGATCGAAAATTGGCAGCCCTCGAAGGAAGAAATGAAATTGGATTTGCTGCTATTGCCATAACCATGGTCGATGTGGTGGTATTTCTCCCTCTATCGCTGGTTTCAGGTATGATTGGTAATTTGTTACGGGAATTTTCATTGGTAGTGGTATTTTCAACACTAATGAGTTTATTTGTGTCATTCACAATTACCCCGTTGCTGGCATCCAGGTTAAGCAAGATTGAACCATTAACGGGTAAAACATTCATAAGCAGGTTTGCTTTGTTGTTCGAATCCTTTTTTTTAAAATTGGTACAGTATTACGAAACCATACTAAAATGGAGCCTTGGCCACCGGAAGTCATTATACGCTATTATTTTAGGTTTATTTATTATATCATTCTCATTGTTTGGATTCGGATTGATAGGGACTGCCTTTATGAATGATGGTGACCGTGGCGAATTTGTTGTAAAAATTGAAGGAGACCCTCAAAATACCCTTTCCAAAACAACACAAATCACAAAACAGGTTGAAGAATTATTATTGAAAAAACCTGAAGTGAAGAAAGTTTATTCAACCATCGGTTATTCCGGAGGTGACTTTAACTCGTCTAAAGAACAATATAAAAGCGAGATCACAGTCACCATGCTACCGAAAAACGAACGGAAGATCAGTGTCGATGATTTTGCAGCCAGCATCAAAAAAGAGGTGCTTTCAATTTCCGGTATTAAAGTAACATCAACCCCAACCTCCATGATGGGTAGTGCCGACGATGCTCCTATACAAGTGCTTTTGCGTGGGGCGACGGTTGAAAAGCTTTATCAAATATCCGACAGCATTATGCCTTTACTGAAAAAAATCTCCGGACTTAATGACGTTAAATTGTCAGTCGATAAAAATAAACCTGAATTACAAATCAGGCTCGACCGGGAAAAAATGGAACAACTGGGGTTAAATGTTTATCAGGTAGGAAATATTATCAATGTAGCTTTTTCGGGGAATACCGACCTGCAATATACCGATGGGGACAAGGAATATGATATTAACATCCAATTCGACCAATTTGACCGTAACAAGGTCGAAGATGTGAGTTCATTGACCTTTATTAACAATCAGGGCAATGTAATTGAATTACGCGATTTTGCAACTGTCACTCAATCCTTGGGACCAAATAAACTTGAACGCTACAACCGCACCCCGTCATTAACCATTGAAGCATCTATTTATGGCAGGCCTACGGGGACAGTGGGTGATGAAGTAAAAAGCGCCATTGACCAAAATATACACCCCGATGATTATTCTATTGAATACAAAGGTCAAATGGAGCGTCAGTCTGATGCGTTTGGAAGTTTGTTTTCTGCGATCCTGGCAGCGCTCATATTTGTTTACCTGGTAATGGTGGCGCTTTATAATTCGTATTACTATCCGTTTATCGTACTCTTTTCTATTCCGGTCGCTATAATTGGAGCCCTATTTGCATTAGCCCTAACCGGCGAATCACTTACTATTTATGGCATGATCGGGATGATTATGCTTATTGGGCTGGTTGCTAAAAATGCCATTTTGCTGGTCGATTTTGCCAACAAGCAAAGAGAAGCTGGTTCTTCTATCAGGGATGCTCTTATCGAAGCAGGGAAGGAACGGTTAAGGCCCATTTTAATGACTACCCTTTCCATGATAATTGGTATGCTTCCTATTGCACTTGCATCGGGTGATGGTGCTGAAACTAAAAATGCGCTGGCCTGGGTAATTATTGGCGGATTAACAAGTTCCCTGATGTTAACCTTAATACTCGTCCCATCAGTATATGTTAGCCTTGAAAGTTATAAGGATAAATTTAAAAAATGGTTTGGTAGAAAGACAAAAGAAAACATAAGGTCAGATTCCTCACAAATAACTGAAGTTTCGCATTAGAAATTTAGGCTATAAAATAAGTATCAATAATATTCATGCAGCTATTTTGCCTTAATCAAAAACACTATTCATACACTTTATATACGCTGTTTGAATGCTTATTAAGCGAAGGAAGAGCGAACAAAGAGCGAACAAAGAGTGAACAAACTCCAGCAATAGAAGGTGTCCAAAAAGAATTCTTTAACTGCAAAGAAAGAAAAGCAAGCGCGAAGTGCACAAGTATAAGCCGCTATTTTCTATAATTCTTGATCTCAAAATAATTACTCAGGACATTAAATTTAACAAAGAAAGGCCCCATATTGAAAATGGGGCCTTTCTTTGTTTTAATAAGTTCAGAATTCTTATGCATTCATAGAATCCTTTTTTATTTCCTCTTTAGTTTCTTCTTTTTTGGGTTCTTCCTTTTTGGGTTCTTCGTCTTCTTTTATGGCTTTTTTGAATTCTTTCATTCCCTTGCCAATGCCACCCATCAATTCAGGAATCTTTTTGCCTCCAAAAAAGAGCAAAGCTACAGCGATAATTATCACCAGCTGCCATGGGCCAACTACTCCTGCAATCATCAATATATTCATAGCGTTCTCTTTAAATTATGAAGCAAAGATATAATAAACTTGTAATGTTCAACTTACTATTTAAAGAAATATTTTATCACATCATTTCCGTTCGCGTACAGCAATAACGCAAAAAGAATAACCATTCCTGTGATTTGAGCATATTCAAGGAATTTTTCATTGGGTTTTCGACGGGTTATAATCTCGTATAATAGGAAGAGTACATGACCTCCGTCGAGGGCAGGGATCGGAAGAATATTCATTACCGCAAGCATAATTGAAAGAAAGGCTGTCAGATTCCAGAATGACTGCCAATCCCATATTGCCGGGAAAATGCTTCCGATACTACCAAAGCCTCCAAGTGATTTATACGCTTTTGTTTTAGGGTCAAATAACAGCTTAAACTGTTTAAGGTAATCAGCTATGGATTGATATCCTTTTTGAATTCCTGCGGGTACAGACTCGATCAGACCGTATTTAATTGTTTTGAATTGAAAGATATTTTTGTCAATATCCCATGCAATGCCCAGTATACCAATTTTATCAAGCTGAACAGGAAGCTGTATCTTTTGTCCTTTGCGTAAAATATCCAAGGTAACTTTCTTCTCTTTCGCAGCTTGCAGGCTGTCAGAAAACTGATCGTTAAACTGAAAGGTATTGCCATTCATTGATATGATCTTGTCTCCGATTTCCATGCCTGCATCCCGTGCGGGAGAATTCTTTGTGAAACCCTGGATAACTCCTGAATAAGGTATACGGACATCAATGACATAACGTTCCTTGATCAGTTTGGGTATTATTTCGCTTTTAACCGGAAGGATAGTTTTCTGGCTGTCGCGTTCAACCTCGATGGTTTTTACACCATCCAAAAGTATAGTAGGAACAATCTTATAAAAGTTCTCAACCTCTTTCCCGTCTATCGCCAGTATTTTGTCACCGTTACGGAGGCCCATTTCTTTACCGGTTTCGCTCACAACAACACCGTATTTGACATTCTTTGTCGGGAGATACTGTTCTCCCCAGACAAATAATACCGAAGAATAGATCACAAGGGCAAGGATCAGGTTGAATAAAACTCCGCCGACCATAATGATCAGCCTCTGCCAGGTAGGCTTAGACCTGAATTCCCATGGCTGGGCTGGAAGTTTCATTTGCTCCTTATCCATTGACTCATCGATCATTCCGGAGATCTTTACATATCCGCCCAGAGGAAGCCATCCAATACCATATTCGGTGTCGCCTTTCTTAACTTTAAAAAGAGAAAACCAGGGATCAAAAAAAAGATAAAACTTTTCAATCCTGCATTTGAACAGTTTGGCAAAAATAAAATGACCAAACTCATGAACAATTACCAGAATGGAAAGGCTTAATATTAACTGAGTAGCTTTGATTAAAATCATAAAATATGAATTACAGAGTACGAATTACACGAATAGTTAACGAATTTACACGAATCAACATCAATACTAAATTAAAGTTCTTTCATCAGTTCGCCGGTATAGATGCGAGCTTCACAATCAGAGGCAATATAATCCTCAAGGGTCGGACTGGAAATAAACTGTGATTTTTGCATGACCTGTTCATTAACCCGCCATATTTCAGGAAATTTTATCCTCCCTTTTAAAAATGCCTCTACAACTATCTCATTTGAAGCATTTAAAATACATGGCAGATTTCCACCTTTTTGCAAGGCTTCAAAAGATAATGCAAGATTACGAAATTTTTTTGAATCGGGGGCAGAAAAAGTAAGAGAGGGGAAGTCATCGATTTTGAGCCTTGGGAATTTGTTTTCAATCCTTTCGGGAAAACTGAAGGCATATTGGAGCGGGATTCTCATGTCCGGTAATCCCATTTGTGCTTTTATAGAGCCATCCACAAACTGTACCATGGAATGAATAATGCTCTGAGGATGTATAAGAACCTTAATCTGATTAAGTTCCAAATTGAACAGCCATTTTGCTTCAATCACCTCGAAACCTTTATTCATCAGGGTTGCCGAATCAATGGTTATTTTGGCGCCCATGTCCCAGTTAGGATGTTTCAAGGCATCTCCGGGAGTCACATTGGCAAGTTCCTTTTCATTAAGATTATAGAAAGGCCCCCCTGAACAGGTTAAAATAATATTATCTATGGCGCTATTTAATTCTCCGGCAAGGCATTGAAAAATGGCCGAATGCTCTGAATCAACAGGAAGAATTTCCACCCGATGTTCTTTCACAAGCTGATTAATCAAATCCCCTGCCACTACCATTGTTTCCTTATTGGCCAATGCTATTTGCTTATGTGCTTTTATCGCGTTAATCGTAGGAAGCAGTCCCGAATAACCCACCATGGCCGTTAAAACCATGTCTATACTGCTCATTTCGACCACCTGAGCTAATGATTTCTCCCCAGTGTAAACTTTGATAGGTTCCTTTGCCAGAGCTTCACGGATTTGAGGATATTTTTTTTCGTTGCCGATTACCACCACATTAGGACGGAACTTTAATGCCTGGGAAATAAGAAGGTCAACGTTATTGTTGGCTGTCAGTACCTCCACTGTAAAACGGTCAGGATGATGGGCTATTACCTCCAGAGCCTGCTGTCCGATGGACCCGGTTGAACCTAAAATTGCTATATTTTTCATTCGCAGCATTTAAAATTTAATATACTCCTCCGGATTGAGAGATACCCCGTTCATCCACATTTCAAAATGCAGATGCGGTCCGGTTGTTTCCTTTCCTGTATTTCCCATTACAGCAATAACTTCTCCACCCTTGACCTTATCACCTTCTTTTTTTAATAAACTGGCATTGTGTTTGTAAACAGTCAGGAGATTATTTTTGTGTTGTACCTGAATCACAAACCCTGTTTCAGTTGTCCATCCGGCTAAGGTTACTGTTCCTTCAGCAACCGCAGCAATATTGGAATTTGCTTTGCCCACGATATCAATCCCATAGTGACCTGATTCCGGATTCTGACGATTGGTTATAACTCCTTTTAATGGAACAGAGAAATTCATTCCCGAAATATCATCAGCCGGCCCGGTTGAATTCAAGAGGGAAACGGTCAATGGTTCACTGCCTATTTCATCTTTAAACAGGCTATCCGTGTTATATTTGCTATGCTTAATCTCTGTGGGATCTGTGGATGGAACCTTTTTTACGATTGTGTCAACCGGAGATTCTCCCATAATCATTAATTTGAAATCCTTGTAATACTTATCACGCATCTGGATTTCATGTTCAAGCGAGTCAACAACCAGGACATTGTTAATCAAGGTCCGGCGGATATTTCCACTGGTATATCCGGGAATGTACTCTCTTAAAGGCGTAAAAGCAATAAGGACTGTAACGGAAATAATGATCAGAATCACAGCGGAGACAACTGTCACGAGCAAAGTACGCGCATCAAATCTTACCTGCTTGATGATATGAAGGTTGAGATCATTGAAGACGACAATCCGGTAAGGGTGCTGAAATAATTTTTTTAATTGTTCTCTTTTTTTCGCAAGAAACATTCTATCTGATTTTCAAGAGCAAAATAACAACAAAAAACCTAAATACTGAAAGGAAGAGGAGAAAAAGGAACAGATGCAAAGGTCTTTCAAAGGGAAAAAGATTATCATTAATCTATTTATGTATTTTTATGCCGGGAAAGCAATCTGATGGGTTTAGGTTGAAAGCTCAGGCAGTAAGACAAAAGAACAAAGCTATACTTAGCTTTTAATCCTGAAAACCTCAATTATTACATTAAATAATGGATGGTAATAAAATAAAAGTAGTTATTGCTGATTCACAGTTTCTGATAACAGAAGGATTGAAAGCCCTTCTCAATGAAGAGAGTTTGTTTTCAGTTGAAGCTGTTGTGACTACTGAAAAAGAATTAAATCTGTTGTTGAGGGATAAAAAGGTGGATCTGCTTCTGGCTGATTGTTCTTTCAACCAGAATTTTGGAATTGATTTTATAGTTCAGACAAGAAAACTGCATGCTAATATGCAGATCTTAATTCTCACCAACCCCCTGGTTAAAAATGAATTAATCAAAATAACGGATGCAGGAATCCGCAATATTATCTATAAAACGGCCGAAAAAGAGGAGATTCTCACTGCAATAGATTTTACGCTAAAAGAAAAGAAGTACTTTTCGGAAGAAATACTTGATATGCTGCTTGAACCATCAGAAATAAAATCCCCCGGGGAAAAGAATCAGAAGTTAACGTCCTCCGAAATAGAGATCGTCAAACTTGTGGCAAATGGCATGACAGCAAAAGAAATTGCATTCAAGAAAAATTTAAGTATACACACTGTAAACACCCATCGAAAGAATATCTTTAGGAAATTAGCCGTAACAAACGTTTCCGAATTAATCATGGTTGCAATAAAAGCAGGGTGGATAGACAACATTGAGTACTATATATAGATTTCACGAATTTGAAACAAATTCGCATTAATGCTTCCAACTTGAATTTTGTTAGTTAATAATAGAGATAAATCGGTCATTAATCATTGAAGTGCTCCAGATATACCTAAAAATAGGTATATTAAATACCAAACAAAAGGTATTGTTTAATAGGAATTATTGAAAGAATTTTGAAGTAGTTAATTAAACGAAAATATTATGACAAAAATTGCTAAAAATCTTACTGATCTAATAGGTAATACTCCGCTGCTGGAGCTCTCTAATTTTAACAGCTTTCAGGGATTGGAATCTACTTTAATCGCAAAGCTTGAGTATTTCAATCCGCTTGGTAGTGTAAAAGACAGGATCGGCTTCGCAATGATTAAGGATGCTGAAGAAAAAGGACTTTTGAAAAAAGATTCTGTAATTATTGAACCAACCAGTGGAAATACAGGAATTGCCCTCGCCTTTGTAGCAGCAGCCAAAGGCTACAGATTGATTCTGACAATGCCTGAGACCTTTTCTATTGAGCGCCGGAATCTATTAAAAGCCTTAGGCGCTGAACTCGTTTTGACACCCGGAGCAGAAGGGATGAAAGGAGCGATCAGGAGATCAGAAGAATTAGCTGCTGAAATTCCAAACTCATTTATTCCTCAGCAATTTAAAAATCCGGCTAACCCTAAAATCCACAGAGAAACAACGGCAGAAGAAATTTGGAGAGACACTGACGGCCAGGTAGATTTTGTTGTAGTAGGAATTGGAACAGGGGGAACCATCACAGGAGTTGGTGAAATACTGAAACAAAGAAATCCTGCAATAAAAATAATCGCTGTTGAGCCAGCCGATTCTCCGGTTTTATCGGGGGGGAACCCCGGCCCTCACAAAATCCAGGGTATTGGGGCCGGTTTTATCCCCGATGTGCTGAATACTTCATTGATAGATGAAGTAATTACAGTTCAGAATGATGAAGCTTTTGAAACCAGCCGTCTTTTAGCTAAAAAAGAAGGTTTGCTTGTAGGTATTTCATCCGGGGCAGCAACTTTTGCAGCATTACAAATTGCAAAAAGGCCGGAAAACAAGGGCAAAAAGATCGTCGCAATCCTGCCTGATACAGGCGAAAGATATTTATCAACGCCTTTGTTTAAATTTGAGTAAAGCTTTTAAAGTAAGAGATGCACCAAAGGTATCAAAGAACACAAAAATCTGGGAAATATACCGGTTCGATTTTGGTTCCCATCCATTGCCGTCAGCTTTAGCTGACGGTTACAAAGCTGTAACAAAGGCTTTAGCCACATTCTTACTATAACAAAATGTGGCTAAAGCCTTCTTTTTTTGAACTTCTTTTCCGTCAGTTGAAACTGACGGCAATGGATGAGGACAGCTTCTGGGACACCCTTAGTTATTACAATCTTTCAGCTAAGTCCCTGATTCAGTTCTTCCGGTAAATGGATTGAATAACCAAGCCGGCCAACGTAAAACCAAAGATGGCCGTAATGTGTGCAACAGTTCCGTTTATCACAGCTTTTTGAGTGCACCACTCGTGATTTGCAAGATCAGTATCTCCTTCCCCATTGATGGACTTTGGACATAAACATTTTTCAGTGCCGCATGAAGAGCCGGAACCTTTGTTCTCAAGCAGTTCTTCACTGTAAACACAGAGAAATTCTTTTGCGGGCAGATCTCCTTTGCGAATGTATTTCCGGATTTTTGATCCGAAAGGGCATCCTTTTACATTCCAAAATTCAGCAACCTTGATTTGTGTGGGATCCAATCTTAAAGATGCTCCCATGGACGAAAAAAATTCGGCTTTTGTGCGTGTAGCCTGCCTGATCAGATGCACTTTATTGCTCAGACTGTCAATGGCATCGATGATAAAATCATAGGAATCCAGATCAAATTCCTCGTAATTCTGAGCCTCGTATATTTTCTGGATGCTCTGAATTTCAGCAGAAGGATTTATCTCAATCAGTCTTTTTTTCAACGCTTCTGTTTTTATTTGCCCGATTGTTTTTGATGTTGCATGCAATTGCCTGTTAAGATTGGTAATGCAAATCCGATCGGAGTCGACAAGAGTCATTTTTCTGATCCCGCTTCGGACCAAACTCTCTGCACACCAGCTCCCAACACCTCCAAGACCGAAGATAATCACCTTTTGAGAAGCGATTTTTTCCATTATATCTCTGCCCAACAGCAATTCAGTGCGTTGGAATATTCCTTTTTCGTATCTCATTTGAGGGCGAAAATAATAAATAAATTCAAAGTTCATTGTCTTAATAGTCAAGGAAGAGGAACTCAACTTTGTCAAAAATCATGGAAGATGCCTATTAAGCAATATTAGTTGACTATTGTGCAGTGTCTCCAGATTTAAGGTGAGATGAACTAAAATAAAGCAAAATATTGGGAAAACCCGGAGCTGCAGAGGTTAAACTATTTGGGCTGAAAGCAATTATTTTTATCCCGGAAGGTCAAAACTATTTCTTGATATATTTATTTTTTATAAATTGACACAAATGCATAAGGAAGTCCAGCTTTGCTTGTGTAAAATATTTTTTTACATCATTAACATTTTTTGTAAAATTTTTATAATATTGTGCTTCGCTATTGATAAGTTCAAAAATTAGAAAAATAATGAAGTTGCATCTTTAACTTTATTCAAAAATATTCATCTAACATTTCAAATTAATTATTAAATCCGGTTACCTATGAAACGCTTACTCGTAATTTTTACAATTTTGATCAGTACAACTGTCGTGCTTTTAATTGGATGTCAGAAAGAGGACAGTACCAACACGAGTTCCCAACCCGGTGACGCAAATTCATCTGAGGGAAGTATTTTAATTAGTGATCGTACATTTGAGGGCCTCAATGGATTCACAGACAATTATTTGGCTACCTCAGGATTAAAATCATTACCCTTGACCTGTCCGGTAATTACTGTTTCACCCCTCACATCATTTCCTGTGACCGTAACAGTTGATTGGGGAACAGCAGGCTGTACCAGCGCAGATGATAACATCGCAAGGAAAGGGCAAATTACTGTCTCTCTTTCGGGAATGATGAATGTAGCCAATTCTGCGGCAACTTTTACTTTCAAGGATTTTGTCAGCGACGGAAACAGAATTTCAGGCACACACCGTATCACCTACCTTGGCCTTAATGCCGGGAACAATTGGCCAAGATATTCTGTGTTTACCGAAGCCAGGATCACCTTCCCCGACAACAAATACATTACCTACCGTGCCGAATACATCCGCCTCAAATCGGAAGGAGCTTCTACCGCGACTCAGGATGATGATGTTTGGCGTATAGAAGGCCATTCCTCCGGAGTAACGAAGGAAGGAGTTTCATGGACCGCAAGCTATCCAAGCGCATTGGTCAAGAAAAATTCATGCAAATGGTTTTCCAGCGGTTCCGTACTTATTACCCCTGAAGGTATGACTCCGAGAACAATCGATTTCGGTGACGGAAGTTGTGATAATAAAGCTACTCTTAAAATAGGAGATCAAACCTATAATATTGAATTATAGCTCCAAACATTTTTTAAAAAAAGAAGCGCTGCAAAGTTCAGATTTGCAGCGCTTCTTTTTTGCATTAATTTCATTAATAACGTGGGTTGTACTGGATTCGAACCAGTGACCCCTACCCTGTCAAGGTAATGCTCTAAACCAACTGAGCTAACAACCCTTTAATCAATTACGAATTACGAATTACGAATTTGCCGGCAAAGATAATAAAAGACACATAAGTAACAAGGTCATTCCTGAAATTCTGTTGAATCTGGATTGCAAGGGGCATGCGTGTTATTTTATCCTTGTATTTCTCATAATTGGTTCGATCATTATGGCTATTTTTGCATCAAAGCCTTCGCGATTGCTTTTTCGGCAAGAGGCTCCATTATTTTATAACCTTCCCTGTTCGGGTGAACACCATCTTTTGAATATTCAGCCTTCATTCCTTTTCGTTCATCCACCAGAGCGGAATAATAATCAAGGTAAATTGATCCGCTTTTTGCTGCATAGTCTTTTATCATCTTATTAAGTGCAATAATCTTATCCGCCGGTTCAAGCCCTGGTTTCCATGGATAATCAAATGCAGGAAGTACTGAACAGAGAATAACTTTAATGCCGTTGGCCTTTGCCAGTTGTGTCATTGAAATTATATTGTCTTCTATCATTTCAAGCGTTGCAGGTCCCGTGTTTCCGGCAATATCGTTAGTGCCAGCTAAAATGAGAACTGCTTTGGGTTTAAGCTCGACTACATCGGCTCTAAACCGAATCAACATTTGAGGGGTAGTTTGCCCGCTAATGCCACGATTAACATAGGATTTGGCAGCAAAGAATTCAGGGTGAATTTCGATCCAGCCTTCAGTAATTGAGTTCCCCATAAATACCACCCGCTTTTCACTGGCAGACGCTTCACCAAGACTTGCATTTTCACCTTTGAAACGATTTAAATTAGGCCAGTCCTGAGCAAAAGCAAACTGCATTGTTAACATTGAGAACAATAATATTCCAAATGTTACTTTTGATTTATTCATAGTCATCACATCTTAAATAAAAGTTCAGGTAAGTATAAGTTAAATTCTTCAGGATCCACTCAGAAATAAATATCTTGAAATAACCAAAACAAACAGGAGATACATCATCCAGTGAACTTGTTTTGCCTTTCCCGTAGCAACCTTCAAAAGTATATAAAAGAATATTCCTCCAGCAATTCCATTAGCAATGCTGTAAGTAAAAGGCATCAGGATCATGGTCATGAAGGCTGGTAAAGCTTCGGTAAAATCGCTGAAATCTATCTCCAGTATCGATGATACCATCAAAACCCCTACAATAATCAATGCAGGTGCGGTTGCAGCTCCTGGAATAAGAGTAGCGAGAGGAGCTATCAATAAAGCCAGTAGAAAGAGTACTCCTGTTGTTACAGCGGTTAATCCCGTTCTGCCCCCTTCACTGATACCTGCTGCACTTTCCACATAAGCAGTAATTGTACTGGTGCCCATCAGCGCGCCAAAGGATACTCCAAGGGCGTCCACCAACATGGCCTTACCGATTTTAGGAGAATTACCCTGGCTGTCAATCAGCCCCGCCTTGCTTGCAGTTCCAACCAGAGTGCCGAAAGTATCGAAGAGTTCAACAAAGGTAAAAGTAAAAACAACAGTCCAGATCCCCATGTTAATGGCTCCTCTAATGTCCAGCTCACCAACGGCAAGCTTGCTGAAATCAGGAAGTGAAAAAAGAGCGAAATTTTCAGGAATGACTGTTACTCCCAAAGGAATACCAATCAAAGTGGTGGCGACAATTCCAATCAGTAAGGATCCTTTGACCTTTAGCGACATTAAAATAGCTGTAATGGCTAAACCTATCAGACAGAGCAACATCATGTGATTATGGAGACTTCCCATACCAATGTTCCATTCAAAAAACCGGAGAAAAGCGATTCCGTTTTTTGCACTTAGGGTTTCAATGGTCGGGGGAATGACATTGGTCTGGACAACCATCAATTCTGACATTTTAAAACCGATGATGGTAATAAAAAGTCCTATCCCCACTGTAATGGCTCTTTTGAGAGAATTAGGAACCGCTTTGACCAGAATTTGCCGGATTTTGGTTACCGTAAGTATCAGAAAGATGACTCCTGAAATAAATACCGCTCCCAGAGCAGCTCTCCAGGGCATTCCTACTCCAGCCAAGGCAACAGTTGCAAAAAGGGCATTCAATCCCATACCGGGAGCAAGGGCAATGGGAAAATTAACAAACAACCCCATCGCAATGGTTACAATACCTGCGCCTACTGCTGTTGCAAAGAAAACTGCATTCCGGTCCATCCCCGTGGATGAAAGGATGGTTGGATTCAGAAACAGGATATAGGCCATGGTCATAAAAGTTGTGATCCCGGCAATAACCTCCGTTTTTACTGTGGTCCTGTTCTCGGATAATTTAAACATTTTTTCAAACATAGGATTTTATTTAAAATGTCCATTTACCTGCAATAGTCGGATTGATCATAAAACCTCTGTGTCCAGCAAAATTAATACTCAGCTCCTCCTCACTGCCTATCGAGAAGTTTTTTGTCACATTGTACCAGAACTGTGGTTCTGCGAGAAATACAAAATTGGTATTTTTGGAATTAGCACCTCTCCCCACAACATTATCTTCTCTCCAGAAATCTGCAAATCCTGATAAAGTTACCTTATTTTTGAAATAATTCAACGTCCAAACCCCGGTTACCTGAAAAGATAAATCATTCTTCCCCCTGATGTATTTATACATCCCCTGAAGTTGGAAAACCTTGGAAAAGGTCGGGCTATGCCAGGTATATTGTCCACCCAATAACCAGGCATCGTTAATCTGATAGGCATTATTTATAGGGGTTGCCTTATATTGTCCAAAACCTCCGTTATATTCAACATGGATTTCAAAAGGGCTCTTCCAGAATTTCAGTCCGCGGACAATTTCAAAATACGCCAGACTGACACCCTGACTTCCTCCGGATCCATAATCAAGATCAATAAAATAAAAGGTGCTTCCCCAGGGATCTGTCCTGAACAATTCGGCGGTAGAGGTGAGATAATTCCGATCCTTACCAACATCGTAATGTAACTGTATGTTTTGTGATTTTAAAGTAAGGCCGAAAAATAGAATGGAAACAATGATTAGAATAGATCTCATAGAATTAATGTATTTACTTATCACTAAAAAAAATCCTGTTTAATTTTTTTAATAATATTACAAGTTAAGATAATCCCCGATGGCTGAGTTTAGAAACCGATTGAGAGGATAAATGATCCGGAATCTTTCAATAATATTTGTCAGCAGATCAGGAGAAGCAAGTTCTTTCGGATCAATGGGGTGACCAAAAGCATAATTCCTTGGTTTAAGCAAATCTATATGCTCCCAATCCTTGGGATAACCCTTGGGAGCAGTTTTTAAAGAATCGAAGTAGGCATCCGGGTAAAACGTTTGAAATTTCTTTTCATTAATTAACAACAGATATTCCTCGGGATGATAATAAATCTCTTGCCTTATGGCTTGAAGATGCTCAGGCGAAGGCATGTAGATTCCTCCCGACTGAAAGCATTCTGAGGGTGAAATATGAAAATAATAACCTGCAAAACCTGCTTTAAATCCTCCCCTGGACATATAACTACCGTAATTTGTTTTATAGGGACTTTTATCGGGTGAAAACCTGACATCCCTAAAAATGCGGAAAAGGCAATCTTTTGGATTTAACGGAGGCAGTTCCTCATCAAATTTTCTTATTTCATTGATCATCTTTCCTGTAAATTCGAGAAACTCTTTTCTTGTATTCTCATATCGTTTACGGTTCTCTTCGAACCAGTCCCTGGAATTATTGGCCTCCAAATCTGTCAGAAATTTAAGAATCTCTTCCATGAGAATTTTTTAAAAGTGAAATTCAAAATTACGTAAATTGATCCAATTTGTATATAATTGTATTCAATACCTGACAGGTTTTGGAAATCTGTCAGGTTTGAGAATAGAATTTAACTGTTATATGAAAAATTGTGTCATCATTGTAGCGGGCGGAAACGGATCAAGAATGGAAAGTGAAATTCCCAAGCAGTTTTTATCTCTAAAGGGAATTCCTGTTTTGATGCACACAATTAATAGTTTTTTTGAATACGATCCGGAAATCCACATTGTTGTGGTACTCCCTGCAGCAGAGATCGATAAATGGAAATACCTTTGCTCTGCAAATCATTTTAAGACCCCTCACCAGGTAATCATTGGCGGGTCAACCCGCTTTCACTCTGTCAAGAACGGATTGGAAGCAGCGCCCGATTGTGATTTGATAGCGGTGCATGATGGAGTCAGGCCGTTGGTGAGTCATGAAACCATCAACCGTTGTTTTACCATGGCAAAAGATAGGGGATCCGCCATTCCTGTTTTGCCTGCCAATGAATCAATCCGCGAAGGAACAATGGAAATTTCAAAGCCACTGGACCGTTCCCTGCTATATCTTGTCCAGACTCCCCAGGTATTTAACGCTAAGGTATTACATGATGCTTATAAGCAGGAATATAATGAAGCATTTACCGACGATGCCTCGGTTGTTGAAAAAAATGGCTTCCCTGTTCAGATGGTTTTAGGTAACAGGGAAAATATAAAAATCACTTATCCTGAGGATCTGGAGGTAGCCTCTCTATTCCTGAGACCTTAGCCACGTTGAAGATAAAATAATTCACATTGATTATTTGTTACAACTAATTATGCGGATTAAGGGTTCAATATACTAAACCCGAAGGGTTGACATTATTATAGAGTGACCAGGTGAAACGCCAAAGGGCTATATTTCGCAAATTGTAAATCAATGTCGTTTAGCTAAGGCAATCAAGATTTATCTCTTGTCTGAATGATCCGGAACATCATTAAAATCCTTCTCATCCATTGCCGTCAGCTTTAGCTGACGGATGAAAATGTTGATTCAAAAGGCTTTAGCCGCATTTTAAAATTAAATGCATCAATGCGGCTAAAGCCACCTATAATTCAAACATCATCCGTCAGCTAAAGCTGACAGCCATGGATATTTCCCTTAACTAAACGACATTGAATTGTAAATGGTAATTTCAATTTCAGTCTTCAAAAATTAATAGAATTGTCACTTGCATTGAACAATGCTCCACTGATCGGATTTAAAAATATGGATGAATTGATTAAGGAAGCAAGAACAGATGTGGAGAAAGAAAAGATCAACCCCAAATCGCTACGTATAGTCCGCTCTAGACTGGCTTAAAAACCCTTTAACTTTTACCTTCACGAACCCTTCACATCAGCTGTTCACCGAATCAGCACATCATTCTTTTATCACTTTCACCTCTATTTTAATATCCTTAACCGGCCTGTCTTTTTCTCCGGTCTCCTGTGCTGCGATTTTATCCACAACGTCCATTCCTTCAATCACTTCCCCAAAAACAGTGTATTCTCCATCCAGGCTTGGAGCTCCACCAACGGTAGTGTAAGTTTGATACTGAAGATCTGAAAATTTGAAAGGATTTTCCTTTGCTTTTGCGACAGCTTCCTGCGTAATTTTCTCCACCAATTTATCGAAGGCCGGTTTATTGTTTGTGCTTTGATAGAGCACGAAAGAATCCTTATTCGCCAAAGCAATTTGATTCATGTACTTCTGAGGGAGCTGCTTATTTTCGTTTTCCATATAAGCCGGCACCTGGCTCACCGGGATCACTTCACCCTGTACAATATAGAACTGAGATCCTGAAGATTTCTTTCCCGGATTGATTTTATCCCCGAGCCTGGCAGCAGCCAGAGCGCCTCTTTTATGAATCAAATTGGGATTAAACTCCGGATCAAGGGTATAACCCGGCCCTCCATTGCCCAATTTCTGTCCGGGCTGAGCATTTTTAGTATCCGGATCACCGCCCTGGATCATAAAATTTTTTATAACCCTGTGAAATAGCGTCCCATCATAAAACCCTGCTTTAACAAGTTTAAGAAAGTTATCCCGGTGTTTCGGAGTCTCATTGTAAAGCAAAACTTTAATGTCACCGAATTCCGTTTTGATCAAAACGACGGGACCATTATTATTCTGGGCATTGCAGGAGAAGATAGTCAAGAAGGCCAGTAAAAAACCAGTTTTATAAATTTTTCTCATTTCGATAAAGTTCTGATGCCCAAAAATAACAAAAATAAATCAGGGAAATATAGAGAAATAGTGGAGTCACTTAGGACATAACAAAAATGGAGGAAGAATGTCTGATCATCATAAAACATAGAAAGGTAAGAATATCATGGATCCTTAAAGTCGTATCGGGATTGTGTTCTCTGATTCATGCAATAATCATTATCTCAGTGTTCCTTTGTCTTATCCGTGGTTAATAATTACTTCCGTATTTTTATTTAATTTTGCAGTTCAATTCTTTAGAAAAGGCTTACACAGATGGACGAACTTGTTTTATACAACACCCTTACAAGGACAAAAGAGATTTTCAAACCACTGAATCCCGGCCATGTCGGAATGTATGTTTGCGGCCCTACCGTTTATGGAGAAGCACATCTTGGGCACGCAAGGCCTGCCATCACTTTTGACCTGTTGTTCCGTTATCTGAAACATATTGATTACAAGGTACGTTACGTCCGGAATATTACCGATGTCGGTCATTTGGTCAATGACGCAGATGAGGGGGAGGATAAAATTGCTGTGAAAGCCAGGATCGAAGAGCTGGAACCCATGGAAATCGTTCAGCTTTACACCAACAGCTACCGTCAGAACATGATTCAGCTCAATGTGCTTCCACCGAGTATCGAACCCACTGCTTCCGGCCATATCATTGAGCAGATTGAAACCATCAGAAGAATCGTTGACTCAGGATTTGCGTACGAAGTAAATGGTTCTGTCTATTTTGATGTGGAGAAATATGCCGCCTCTTACCCTTACGGAGAACTATCCGGCCGCAAAATTGAAGACCTCTATTCCAATACCCGTGATCTTGAGGGACAGGGCGAGAAGAAATCTGGCCTTGATTTCGCTCTTTGGAAGAAAGCAACCTCCGGACATATCATGCACTGGCCCTCTCCGTGGAGTGAGGGTTACCCCGGATGGCATATTGAATGTACGGCCATGAGCACCAAATATCTCGGCGAAACCTTTGATATTCATGGCGGGGGACTGGATCTGATGTTCCCTCATCATGAGGCCGAAGTGGCACAGGGTGTGGCTGGTTTTGGCCATCATACGGTCCGTCATTGGATGCACAACAACCTGATTACCATCAATGGTCAGAAGATGGGAAAATCACTGGGTAATTTTATCACACTTGCAGAACTCTTCTCAGGGAACCATGCCCTGCTTGAAAAAGCATATTCCCCCATGTGTATTCGTTTTTTCATTCTACAGGCTCATTACCGCAGTCCGCTTGATTTCTCAAATGCTGCTCTCCAGGCCGCAGAAAAAGGACTGGAGCGTTTGCTGAATGCCGTTGCTGTTCTTCCTGAACTTAAACCATCGGAAATTTCCAGTATCGATGTATCGGGCCTTAAGGAAAAATGCTATGCTGCCATTAATGATGATCTGAACAGTCCAATATTAATAGCCAATTTGTTTGATGGAGTGAAGATGATCAACTCTGTAAAGGAAGGCAAGGAAACCGTTTCTGAAGAGGATCTCCGGTTATTGACCAGGTTATACCACGATTTTGTAAATGACATACTTGGATTGCAGAATGAGGCCAATTCGGAATCAGGCTCCAATGAAAAAACGCTCGAAGAGGTAGTTGATTTTCTACTGGATCTTCGGCTGGACGCCAAAAACAAGAAAGATTGGGCTACTTCCGACAAAATCCGCACCCGCCTGACCGAAATGGGATTTGTGATCAAAGACACCAAAGAGGGATTTGAATGGGAATTGAAGAAGTAACCCGCATCCTTGCTCCCATTTATATAGCCGGAAAGAGTTTAATAGTTAACCCCTTCAATTCCGTGGTTTGTGTAACCTTGCCGTATTGTTTGTGTAATGTTTGTGTATGATTTGATACAGATACCATACACAAACACCGGAGAAGGTATCATCTGGATAGTAAGATACAGAGAAGAAATTGAGGAGGTCTGCAATGTTTTATGGTTTCAAAGTTTCATCCTTACCCGGATGGAGAATTACGGGCCAAATAAACTAAACCATGATTTTGGAAATCAGGATGTAACTTCAAATCGAATGAACCTCACTGACCGTCGGCTGGCATTTCTGGCAATTCATGTATTCCGGCCACTTTTTGCCCATTCCTGTAACGGATCATTTTCCCGGCAAATCGCCACCGGTTAAAAAGACTATTCCCTTGCGACATCAAGGCTCTGCGCTACTATCTCACGCTGAAGATTAAATTTTTCTGCTTTTTTGGTGTTTTGATCCTGGCTCCCGGTATTAGTTCTCTTTGATCCAAGGGTCGTTATTATATATTTTGCCAAATCGTGCATATCCTTATCCGATAAGAAGCTTTCGAAAGAAGGCATTCCATAATCGGGATAACCCATTTTGGTACTTTTATAGATGTCACGCCGGGTAGTCCCGTGTTTCCATTGTCTGTTTTTGAACCAGCCCAAATCATCATCATGACATCCGGCACAGTATTTCGCGTAATTGGCTGTAGCCCTGATCCGGGCTTCTTCCTGAAGTGGCTTATCACTATTTCCACAGGAAATCAAAAGAAAAGAGAAAATAAAAAAATGAGGAAATAAAAATCTTTTCATCAGGATCATATATTTAAGTAATGTCAAGTTTAAGTAATGTCAAGAATATAATGTCGTATTTTAGGCTGAAGGAGCCTATACTTTAGGCTGAAGGACATATTAGACCCCTTTTACCTTTAGCCTAAACACCTATAGCCTGAAAGCCTCATATGACATTATTTTATTCCAATTACTTAGTCCCTATGTTTGTAATTGCGCTATGCTAAAGAGGCATAAGCCTAAAGAGTATTATTTTTGATTACTCGACTAATCAATAAAACTCAAAGACTTATGCAAACACAAAAGACGGGATTAGATTTTAAAGGACAAAATATTTTTGTCGGAATTGATGTTCATTTGAAAAGCTGGGCGGTAACGATCTTGACCGATAATCTGGTCCACAAGACATTTACCCAACCGGCCTGTGCAGATACATTGTCAAACTATTTGAACCGTAATTTTCCTTGTGGCGATTACTATTCAGTGTATGAAGCTGGTTTCAGTGGTTTTTGGACACATTACAAACTGAAGGAAATGGGAATAAACAACATTGTCATTAATCCGGCAGATGTCCCCACCACACAGAAGGAACATTTGCAAAAGGATGACCCGACAGACAGTCGCAAGCTTGCCAGGTCATTGCGTGCCGGGGATTTAAAGGCAATCTATGTTCCAGAGCCATCAACATTGGAAGATAGGTCTCTGATCCGGCTGCGGGCAACTTTGGTAAAAGATATGGTTCGGTTCAAACAGCGGATAAAATCGTTTTTGCACTTTTATGGGATATCTATTCCTGCTGAATTTGAGAAATCGGGAACCCACTGGTCCAGACGATTTATGAAATGGCTCAATCAGGTTTCTCTTCAGCACGAATCCGGAACTCAAACGTTGAAAATATTGGTACAAGAAGCCGACGGGCAAAGGAAACTTCTGCTGGAAGTTTTACGAAAAATCAGGGCTTTGTCCCGTAGCGAAAAATATGCAACCAGAATGGAATTATTGCGGAGCATCCCTGGTGTGGGTTTTGTTACGGCCATCACTTTTTTGACCGAAATAGAAAATATAGAACGATTTGAAAACGCAGATCATTTTGCCGGGTTTGTAGGCTTGATCCCCAACAGGCATTCTAGCGGGAACAAGGAAAATAACGGGGATATGACCTTTCGAGGACAGACAGCCTTGCGCAAATCGTTAATCGAGAGTTCCTGGTTTGCAGCCCGGCTTGATCCAGCCCTGGCTATGAGCTTTAATGTCTATGTCAGGCGGATGGAACCAAACAAGGCAATCATCCGAATTGCACGAAAAGTATTGAACCGAATGTATTACGTACTTAAAAACAAAAAAGAATATGTATCAGGAGTTGTTAAATGAATCCTTAAAAACAATCAATATATCAAGGTGACCGCTGACAGTTTCTTGCAGCCAGTCTGCTTATTTAGAATGCGGCACTTTACTTATAAAAACTGAAACAGGGAAATGTGGCATTTTGTCCACTTATAGAAGATTGTTTTTATAGGACTTTTATCGGCATTGGCTAAGAGTAGAACATTGGGTTTTCCTTAGCCATATTTGGATTCCTGTATAAGTAAAAGGAAGGCCCGAAAACCTCCCCTTATACAGTGTATCCGTAAAGAGTATTGCTGACAGGTTGCTCCCCAGTAGAGCCTGCGTCCTCTTCCTCTTTACTAATTGCAAAGTTAATGTTCTGTAAACGAAATATTTGAAAAATAAACAAAATAAAATAGCCAAAAAATAATGCTCTCAGAATTTGGATTACAACATAGAAGAAACTGTTTAAATTTCTTTTTAACAAAGTTGAACCCACTTCGGGGTTCTGTATTGTATGTATTTCAGTGCCTCCGGTTACACCGGAGGTTATTCATATTCAAGTCCTTCGGACTTAAATTTGCTCTATACCCTGAAAGGGTTTAATATGAATAACCGTGGGGGTAACCCACGGAAAATGTGACATATAAGACCTCAACCCCGAAGGGGCTGAACTACTTAAAATCCCAAAAGAACTAAATTTAAACAGTCTCTTAATTTAATATAAAACATTTAGATTTTGATTTGGTTGAATACAGAGGTTCATTTTAAATATGAATTAATGATTTATTGCCTTAGAAACACGTCGAATAAGCTTTTAAGGCCAGGTTTTAAGGTCTTATCGTTGTCTCCAGGGTTTTGTAATTTCAAAAAAATAAGGTTTTAAAATTTGTTATTAACATTATCGAATCACCACTCCGGCACTTCATCCCGGTTTATAATCTTAATTTTATTTATTATCTTTGGCTAAAACATCTCCAACATGTATATTGATTATTACAACATTTTGGGTGTAAATAAAAATGCCACACAGGATGAAATTAAGAAAGCCTACCGCAAGCTTGCCAGAAAATTTCATCCCGATCTGAATCCGAACGATAAAGAAGCCAAAAAGAAATTTCAAGAGATCAATGAAGCCAATGAGGTGTTAAGCGATCCGGAGAAAAGGAAAAAATACGACCAATACGGTCAGGACTGGAAGCATGCTGAAGAATTTGAAAAGCAGCGTTCGTATCAGCAGCAGGCTTCAGCTCCCGGAGGAGGGCAGTGGTCTACCAGTTCGGGTTCTGAGGAAGGCTTTTCCGATTTCTTTAATGATCTCTTTGGTGGATTCGGAGGTCGCTTTCAAGGCAGACAGGCAAAATACAGGGGAGAGGATTATAATGCAGAGCTTCGGCTTGATCTTCAGGATGTGGCCCAGACTCATAAGCACACACTGAATGTAAACGGTAAAAACATCAGGATCACGATCCCTGCCGGAATAGGAAACGGTCAGACCATAAAGATTCACGGTTATGGAGGGCAGGGGGTGAATGGAGGACCCAACGGAGATTTACTGATTAGTTTTAAAATAGCAAAACATCCGATCTTTAAAAGAGAAGAGGCTGATCTGTACATGACAGTTGAACTGGATCTGTTTACGGCCGTCCTTGGAGGGGAAATTACCGTGAACACTCTTGATGGAAAGGTAAAACTGAAAGTTAAACCGGAAACCCAGAACGGCAGCAAAGTTAAACTTTCAGGGAAAGGGCTGCCTGTTTATAAGCAGGAAGAGAAATATGGAGATTTATACATAACCTACTCCATTAAAATCCCCACCAATCTGACTGAGAAACAAAAAACACTGTTTGCTGAATTGGCTAAAACACGCTAAAAGATGTAATCATGCAAAAAGAAGAATTAATACCGGCCAATGAATTTTGTATCAGTCATGATATTGAAATCTCATTTATCAGCTCTCTTCATGATAATGGACTAATTGATATTGCAGTTTTTGATGAAAACATCTACATCTATCCAAACCAGTTGTCACAGCTGGAAAAAATATCCCATTTCTATTATGATCTTGGAATAAACCTCGAGGGAATTGAAACGATTAATTATCTGCTGGAGAAGATGGATGAGATGCAGCAGGAAATTCTTTCTTTGCAGAACCGGCTGCGTTTATACGAGTGAGTCCCGGTAAGAAATTTCTAAACAATTCAACCTTTCAGTACTCTTTCACTTTAGATTAGCACTATTTGTATACCAAGAATGTGCAATTGATTGGTCTATCTCTCAAACTGATTCAGGGAAAGTAATCTTTAACAGAAAGTGTGAAATATATAATTTATTAAAGGAAAATATAGTCATTTAATTATCTAATTCTTTGTAAATTATATTGACCAAAGTTTTCATATCCCTATTAGAGGTAATAAGGGGTTAGAAGACTTTATAGGAACAAAATCTTAATATTAATAAACTAAATTATCACTGCACAATGAACAGGCAAATCATATTAAATTCAATTCCTGATGGGATGCCATCTCCCGGGGATTTTTCTATAGCTGAAGCTCCAGTACAGAATATTCAGGAAGGAGAATTATTGTTAAAGTCTAAATATCTTTCTGTTGATCCTTACATGAGAGCCAGAATGAAAAGCGACTATTCCAACATGCCGGCTTTTAAAATAGGTAAACCTTGGGAGGGGGCAGGCATAGCCGAGGTTATTGAAAGTCTGAGTGATGAATTTAAGACAGGAGAGTTGGTTAAAGCAAATCTGCTATGGCAGGAGTTTCAGGTGATGAAGGCAAATAATGTCAGCCAGATTGGCAAATACATTCATTCTCCCGCTGATTACTTGGGTATTCTTGGACTAACAGGATTGACAGCTTATTTCGGTATTCAATCAATAGGCAAACCTGTAAAAGGGGAAACTGTTGTCATCTCCGGAGCAGCCGGTGCCGTAGGCACAGTTGCCGGACAGATTTCCAAATTGAAGGGATGTCATGTGATTGGAATTGCAGGAAGTGATGAAAAAATAAATCTCCTCAAAGAGGAATTGCATTTTGACGAGGCTTTCAATTACCATCATGAAGGGTGGGAAAAATCGCTGGCCTCATATGCCCCGCAGGGTATAGATGTATATTTTGATAATGTAGGAGGAGAAATTTCCGATGTTATAATGAGAAATCTCAATCAAAAAGCAAGAATAATTATATGTGGACAAATATCATTATACAATAGCGATGAAATACCTTTAGGGCCACGTGTCCAGCCAATTCTACTTGAAAAAAGAGCGCTGATGCAAGGTTTCACCGTCAGGAATTATTCCGATCATTTTGAAGATGCAATCCAGGAATTATCCAAGTGGTTAAGAGAAGGTAAACTTGTAAGCCGTCAGACTGTTTTACATGGATTTGAAAAATTACCTGAAGCATTTATCGGCTTGTTCCAGGGCAGGAATACCGGTAAATGCATTGTTGAGATTTAAATCATTAATCCATCATTTCTCCAGATTGCCTTCGACCCATCTTTTAAAACCTCAAAAGGATTATTGTTAAAGCCCGTCATCCAGGGGTAAATTTTTAATTTCTCGGGGGTAAAAGTAAATATTTTAATGTAAATTGTATAAAGCCAAATGAATGTAAGTAAATCATTAAGGGATATTTCATGCTAAGAATTAACCGGGAAGGCGTATTATTGGAAAAGACCAATCTGGAATTTGAAAATGAGGGAGTATTAAATCCAGCAATATACCAGGAAGGAAACGACATCTTTTTATTTTACAGGGCCGTCAGTACAGGAAATCATTCTACAATAGGATATTGTTTGCTAAATGATCCGTTAAAAATCAGCTATCGGTCTGATTTTCCAGTTATCACCCCCGAAAACAAATATGAATCTCAGGGAGTGGAAGATCCTCGTTTGGTCAAAATCGATGATCTTTTTTACCTGACCTATACAGCCTATGACGGCATCAATGCCCAGGGTGCTCTTGCGATCTCGAATGATTTGCAGCATTTCCGAAAGCAAGGGATCATCGTTCCTAAAGTTACTTATTCAGACTTTTTTCTGATGGCTGAAAACAATAAAAATTTAAATCCAAGATATTATCAAAACCAGACTTTTCATTTAAAAGAGGGGGTTCCTCCTGAGACCATCCTACTTTGGGATAAAGACCTGGTGTTTTTCCCGAGAAAGATCGACAATCAGTTTGTATTCCTGCATCGTATCAGACCCGGCATTCAGATTGTTAAAATCAATGATTTAAATGAACTGTCTGAGGAATACTGGAGTTATTATCTTCAGAATTTGGATCAATTCATAGTAATGGATCCGACATATCCATCTGAAAGACAATACATAGGCGCAGGTTGTCCTCCTATCGAGACCGCTTCGGGTTGGCTGCTGATCTACCATTCCGGAGAATTATCTCCTTCAGGTTATTGTTATTCTGCTTCTGCCGCATTACTGGATTTAAACGACCCCTCTAAATTAATCAGCAGGTTACCTCACTCATTGTTTGAACCGGAAATTGGATATGAGATAAAAGGAAATGTTAAAAATGTGGTATTTCCGACGGGTACAACATTATTTGATGGGACTCTGTTTATTTATTATGGAGCAGCCGACGAACGTATTGCTGTTGTATCGGTAAATCTTTCTGATCTTATTAATGAATTATTAAAGTATAAAATATAGTTATGGCTGATTATCTTAGTAGTAAAAGCTTAACCTTTGAAAATGAAAAAACCATTAGCAACAAGAGTCTTAAATATGATGAAAATTATCAGAACAAGAGAAAGGTAATCCATGGGAATTCTCTTCCTGAGATTTTATTTATAAGTTCCTATCCTCCCCGGGAATGTGGAATTGCGACCTATTCGCAGGATCTGATCCAGGCCCTTAAAAATAAATTCGGTGCTTCCTTTTCTTTGAGAGTATGTGCTCTTGAAAACGGGGAAATGAGTTACACGTATCCGGAGGAAGTAAAATATATTCTAAATACTTCCGTTGCCTCTGAGTTTGTTATTCTTGCCAGCCTTATCAATAATGACAAGAATTTAAAGATTGTGGTAATTCAGCACGAATTTGGTCTTTACCGCAATCAGGAATCAGCTTTCCAAAAGTTTATGAATCAACTTGAAAAACCGGTTATTACAGCTTTTCATTCCGTCTTACCATCACCTGATTTACAATTAAAGGAAAAAGTCAGATCCATCGCTGAGGCTTCAAAATCGATTATTGTAATGACAAATAAATCTTCGGATGTTTTATCCAACGATTATGGAATAGATCCCGGTAAAATTATTGTTATTCCTCATGGGACTCATTTGGTTCCCCATTTGGATAGATTATATCTAAAAGAAAAGTACGGACTAAAAAACCGAAAGGTGTTATCCACCTTTGGCTTATTAGGCTCAGGCAAGGGAATCGAAATAACCATTGCGGCATTGCCTGCCATAGTTAAATCTTTCCCTGAAGTAATTTTCCTGATCATCGGAAAAACCCATCCTGGTGTAATAAAAACTGAAGGCGAAGTCTATCGTGAAAAATTAATTTCCATGGTAAAAGAACTTAATCTGGAAAACCATGTAAAATTTATAAATAGTTATCTCGACTTGCCGGAGCTACTTGAATATCTTCAGCTTACAGATATTTATCTTTTCACTTCTATCGATCCTAATCAGGCTGTAAGCGGTACATTTGCCTATGCGATGAGTTGTGCCTGTCCGATTATTTCTACCCCAATTCCTCATGCAAGAGAAGTATTGACTGGAGATACAGGAATTCTAATTGACTTTGGCAATTCTCTGCAAATGTCAGAAGCCGTCATTCGTCTACTTAATGATGAACCGCTAAGAGTGGCTTTCGGGAAAAATGCACTCCAAAAGATAGTATCAACAGTTTGGGAAAATTCGGCATTAGCTCACGCCTTGCTGTTGAAGAAAATTTCTGATGAGATCGGGCTCGTTTATAGTTTACCTGAGATTAACCTGCACCACTTAAAAAGAATGACAACCGGGTTCGGAATGATCCAATTCTCAAAGATTAATCAGCCTGATATTGAATCCGGATATACCCTGGATGATAATGCAAGAGCTTTGTATTCATTCAGCCAGCATTATAAACTCACCGGAGATGAAAAAGATCTGTACTATTTAAGAATTTACCTTTCCTTTATTAAACATTGCCAACAGGAAGGAGGCAACTTTTTAAACTATGTCGATAAAAATAAACTTTTTACGAATCAGAATTATGATGAAAATCTTGACGATTGCAACGGAAGAACTTTATCGGCCCTGAGCTATTTAATCACACTTAAAAATATTATTCCCATAGAATTCATTACGGAGGCAGAAGAGATGATTCATAAAACGCTTCCGAAAATAGAAGGCATTTATTCAACAAGAGCTATGGCCTATGCGATAAAAGCTTTATATTATTTAAACCGTTCAGGATATTTAAAGGACCACACCCTGATGGTCGTTTTTGCAAACAGACTTCTTCAGATGTACCGGCATGAATCTGAACCTGATTGGCTCTGGTTTGAAAGTTATCTTACTTATTCGAACAGCATTCTTCCGGAAGCCATGCTTTATGCATGGTTGATTAGCGAAAAGACCATCTACAAGGAAGTGGCCATAAGTTCATTGAATTTCTTACTATCTCTTACTTTTAAAGAACATGGTCTTTCTGTGATATCGAATAAAAAATGGCATTTTAAAGGTTCGGAACCTGAACCTTTCGGTGAACAATCCATCGATGTGGCTGCCACAATTCAAACCCTAAGCGTTTTCTATGATGCTTTGGGGGATGAAGAATATTTCACAAAAATGGAAACATCCTTTGATTGGTTCCTTGGGAAAAACAGATTGCATCAGATTATATACAACCCTTGTACGGGTGGTTGTTTTGATGGATTGGAGGAATATAATGTAAATCTCAATGAAGGAGCTGAATCTTCTCTAAGCTACTTTACTTCAAGATTAATCATTGAAAAATATAAAAAATCATCTGGCATACCAAAAGGATCCTTAGCGGAAAAGAAAAAGAAGGAATCTGAGTCTCTTGTAAGAAAAGAAGAAGCATAAAAGCATCATTTTAATTTCCGATGAAGGATAAAAATAATATTAAGAAAGCCTTAATAATTGTTGCTCATCCTGATGATGAAACATTGTGGGCTGGGGGTACAATTTTAAGCCATCCCTCTTGGAAATGGCTTGTCGTTTCTCTTACAAGGGAAAGCGATAAAGAAAGGTCTGAAAATTTTAAAAAGGCGTTGAATGTTTTTGGAGCTAACGGCAAAATGGGAGATCTGGATGATGGCCCCGAACAGATGCCATTGAGTATGGATGAAGTTAAAGATAACATTTTATCTCTGTTGAACGAGAGAAGGTTTGATGTGATAATTACTCATCATCCTGCAGGAGAGTATACCCGTCATCTTCGTCACGAGGAAACAGCTGTGGCAGTCATTCATTTGTGGCATGATGAAATAATTGAAACCAGAGAATTATGGTTCTTTGCCTATGAAGATGGTGGAAAAAGTTATTTTCCAAGAGCAATAAAGGATCATACCAGTCATAGGGTTTTGCCTGAAAACATTTGGAGACAAAAATATGATCTGATCAGGAATGTCTATGGATTTAAAGAAGATAGCTGGGAGGCACAGACTACTCCCAGGGAAGAATCATTTATAAAAATTAAAGATCCTGTTCAAGCCATGAAGTTATTGAAACAATACACTGATTAAACTTATGAAAGTTCTGTTATTATACGATTATCCAGCTTCCCCTGGAGGTCTTGCAACTCAGGGAGCATTGCTGTACAGAGGATTAATGGAAATGGGTGTCGAAGTCCATGCTGTCCACTACGAATCTGCACAGGAAAAAGAATGGTACTACCGGTGGTTTGAACCAGATGTCGTAGTAGGAATCGGGTTTTGGGGTCACACCCCTCACCTGGTTCTCCATCCGCAACGATATGGAGTTCAGCCAGTGCCCTGGTTGGTAGCTGACGGATACATTGCCAATTATCAGGAAGTATTGAATGCTCTTCCTCTCATCCTGGTGACCTCGGAATGGGTAAAGGAGATGTACGTCAGGGATGGGATAAAGGGTGATAATATTGAAGTATTGCCTGTTGGATGCGATACCGATTCCTTTGTTCCCTATGAAAAAAATAACCCTAAAGTCCGTGCGGTAAGAGAAACATTGGGGATTCCCCCCGATCAGCTCATGATATTAACAGTCGGAGGGGATGCAACTTCAAAAGGAGCCCAGGAAGTAATGCAGGCGCTGTCAATTATTGATACAAAAGCCCCGGATTGGAAATATGTCTGCAAAGTATGGCCCCAACCCCGGACCACAGAGCACCAGTTGACAGAAATCAGGCTTGCAACAGACCTGGGAATAGAAAAGAATGTGACCTATGCAAACAGCATTATTTCAAGGGATTTTATGCCTTATTTAATTAATGCCTGCGATATCTATGCCGCTCCTTCCCGCATCGAAGGTTTTGGAATGCCCCAGGTGGAAGCTGGAGCTTGCTGTAAACCGGTAATTGGGATAAAAGCCATGGGAATGCTCGATACGATTGTTCATGGTGAAACAGGATTTTTGGCCGATGTGGCCAAGAAGATTGTATTAAATGAGGTGACGGTAGGAAATGATGTCGGATTTGAAAATGACCGGCGTATTGTCTTCAAGGAACCCAGGACGGTGGATTACAGGGCCAGTGTCCATGATATTGCAAATTATCTGATGGATCTGATGACTGATGAACCATTAAGGAGGAGGATGGGAGAGAAGGCCCGGGAAAGAATCATCAATCAGTTCGATTACAGGGTTGTAGCGAAGCGCTTTGTAAGTATTTTACAGAAAAAATTGGGATTAACCTGAAATATTTCTTTCTATGGATAGCAAACAGTGGCACGAAATTGAAGAGGCAAAAAAAGCAGCATTGGAGGTTCTGATTCATAATAATCATGGACCTTACCAGGGATTGCCTCGCACTGCCGGATGGGGTTACCCTGAACCATACACGAGAGACCTGTTATTGGCTTCCCTGGGCGTTTTAGTGTCCGGAAATGAAAAGCTGATCGCAAACCTCCGCAAGGTATTGGAAACTTTGGCAAAAAATCAATCTTCCCATGGACATATCGCCTCCCTCGTCCATGATAAAGATGATCGGGGTGCAAGCGACACCACGCCTTTATTCCTCCTGGCTGCAGGAATTTATGCTGAAGTAACCGCTGAGCCGGATTTTCTGAAAGAGGCTATTGAAAAATCCCTGAAGTGGATGGAATATCAAAGTCCATCAGATGATCATCTCATCGGCCAGTTACCAACCAGTGACTGGAGAGATGAGCAATGGGTTGTAGGATATGGATTATATGTGAACACTTTGGCATATAGTTATCTCCGGCAATTGGGTCATCACCAAAGGGCTAATAACGTGCGGCAAGAGATGGGAGGATTTACAATTACGGAAGGGGTGTTGCACAGGCATGTTCATGAAGGCCTTCTCGTAAAGCACAAACCTTATTATGCCTTATGGTCTTATAAAATCCTCAGCAGCGAACGTTTTGACCTGTTGGGAAACAGCCTTGCCATATTATCAGGAATCGCTTCCCCTTCAAGAGCGGAGCAAATGATCGTATGGATTGAGGAGGAATGTCGGGAATTGAAAAAGAATGGGGAACTGGCTCTTGATCTTCCACCCAATTTTTTCCCTTATATCCGGTCTGATGATCCCGACTGGCGTCCGCGCTATGCCAAATACAATATGCCGGGGGAATATCATAATGGGGGAATATGGCCTTTCATTTGCGGTTTGTATATTGCGGCCCTGGTTGCTGCAACAAAATACAGGCTGGCTGAAGAAAAATTGTCTTTATTGACCGATCTGGTGAAAATTACCATCAATAAAGAATTGAATTTCGGCTTTAATGAATGGTTTAAAGCGCAGGATGGCCAGCCCAAAGGTCAGGAGTGGCAAACCTGGTCTGCGGCACTTTATCTCTATGCTGCAAAATGCGTGGAAGAACAAAGAACTCCTTTCTTTGATAAAATAAGATCCTATAAACAATGATTTACCATTTAAAACTATATCAACTAATTTCTTATCTTTATTCAGTTGTTATCAATTAAACTGAGTTCGATCTAAGCAATGGATAAGGTAATTCGTGATTGTTTGAGCGCTAAATCATATTTTTGATAACCTAAAAAAAAACACCTCAGTAGAGGCGATTGATTTTACACTTTCACCGGCCTTATTATCTAATTAATCAGGTAATGAGTTTGATTCTTCCCATCGACCATTGCTACTGAGGTGCTTCCGACAGATTAGGTCATCCATTCCTTAGGTCGGACTCACGTTAATTATTAATTTTTAATTACTTTTTATGAAAAAACTCGTATTGGTTCGCCATGGCGAAAGCACCTGGAACCAGGAAAACAAGTTCACCGGCTGGACTGACGTGGACCTGTCGGATAAAGGCCGGATAGAGGCTTCCAACTGCGGGAAACTTCTTAAAGAAGAAGGATATACTTTTGATCTGGCTTATACCTCTGTTCTGAAAAGAGCCATCAGGACCCTTTGGATCATCATGGATCAAATGGATCAGATGTGGCTGCCCGTTTATAATTCATGGAGACTCAATGAACGGCATTATGGCGCCTTACAGGGCTTAAACAAATCAGAGATGGCCGCCCGTTTTGGCGAAGAACAAATCCTCACCTGGAGGCGCAGTTATGATGTTCCCCCGCCTGCATTGGAACCTGAAGACCCCAGGAACCCTAAAAATGATTCCCGTTACACCCGGCTTAAACCCGAAGAAATTCCTTTAACAGAATGTCTGAAGGACACCGTGGCCAGATTTCTGCCTTACTGGCATCAAACCATTGCGCCCTCCATCAGCCGCGGAGACAAGGTGATCATTGTGGCTCACGGGAACAGTCTGCGCGCTTTGGTAAAATTCCTGGATGAAATACCGGAAAATGAAATCGTCAAACTGAATATTCCAACCGGTATCCCCCTGGTTTATGAATTAGAGGATGACCTTAAACCCATTCAGCATTACTATCTGGGAAACCAGGATGAAATAAATAAAGCAATGAACGCGGTAGCCAACCAGGGAAAAGCTTCGAAATGATGTGATGATGTGGTTTGGGGGTGAACAAACCCGGGGTACGCTCCTTCTTCGCAGACCCCGGGCTATCAATAGACAGACTTTAGGCGGAAGGTGAAGGAGCATGTGCAGCAAATCAGCACATCAACTAATCTGCACATCACCCCATCACCCCATCACCATCCTGCTACCACCCTGCTACCATCCTGCTACCATCCTGCTACCATCCTGCTAACACCGCTCCGATCCTACCCCCTTATAGCATAACTCATCACCCAATCAGCACATCATCACATCAGCACATCATCCCATCATGAAAGAAAAATTTACCTGTCCTGCTAAAATGTTAACCCAAACAAGTAATTTTACATTATTTAAATCGACATTCTGAAATGAGATCATCCGTTCAACAATCCCCGCGATCGGGCGCGTTAAATTTTATTACAATTATTCCTTCACGCTATGGCTCCACTCGTTTCCCGGGAAAACCGCTCGCGGATATAGGTGGAAAATCCATGATTCAAAGAGTTTATGAACAGGCAAAGAAAGCCATGGAAGACGTTTGGGTTGCCACCGATGACGAAAGAATAGCTGCCGCAGTCAAGGCTTTCGGAGGAAATGTGGTCATGACCTCCGCCGATCATCAAAGCGGAACCGACCGTTGTGCCGAAGCCGTCAAAAAAATAGCTGACTTAACCGGGAAAAAATACGATGTGGTGGTCAACGTTCAGGGTGATGAACCTTTTATGCAGCCTGACCAGATCGAACTGGTCATGAATTGTTTCCTGGAAGATCCTGCCTCAGAGATAGCTACTCTGATCCAGCCCATTCTCAACAATGAGGATATTTTCAGACCCGATATGGTAAAAGTGGTACTTGACCATCAAAATAATGCCATCTATTTTAGCCGCTCACCTATTCCTTACCGTGTAGGAATAGACCAGTCAAAGTGGAATGAAAACTTTACCTTTTACGGACATATCGGTCTTTATGCCTATCGGGCCGATGTATTGGAAAAACTCTCCGCTCTTCCTAAAAGCTGCCTGGAGAAATCTGAATCTCTTGAGCAATTGCGTTGGCTTGAAAATGGACTTAAAATTAAAACCGGCATAACACATTATGATAGCTTTGGAATCGATACTCCTGAAGATCTGAGAAAGGTCATTGAAGAAGGAATAGAAAAATACTACCGCGTTAATGATTAATGGTGAATGGTTTTCTTTTAAAACCTCATTTAAATAATTTTATAACCTTAGTAGGACACAAAATATTTAGTATCTTTAATAGAAAATTCAAATACAAAGCCACGAGAATTCAATCTGGCAATTAAATTAATTAATCATCAGATGAATAATCAAGTAAAAACCCCTGAAATAGTAGTCCGCGATCCTTACCTGAGAAATTACGAGCAGGATTTCATACGTTGGGAAAATAAATTTCGCGCTAAAAAAAACGAATTGCTGCGCGGACAATCCATTTCTGATTTTGCTACAGGTTATTTGTACTTTGGATTATTCCCGAATGAAAGCGGATGGGTAATCCGTGATTGGGCTCCAAATGCCGCAACGATATTCCTTATCGGTGATTTCAACGGATGGACCGAGAAGAAGGAATACGAATTGCAAAGCATTGGGCACGGCTGCTGGGAACTCCAGCTTACGCGTGACGCTATAAAACACAAGGATTTGTATGCCTTTTCCATGCATTGGCCAGGGGGAGAAGGGAAAAGAATCCCTGCCTGGGCCACCCGGGTTGTTCAGGATATGAATACCTTTATTTTCAATGCCCAGGTTTGGGATCCTCCGCAATATGAATGGAAATATCCTGACTTCAAAAGAGACACTGAAGCTCCCCTCATTTATGAGGCTCATATCGGAATGGCTGGTGAGGAGCCAAAAATTCACACCTACAACGAATTCAGAGAAAAAATTCTCCCCCGGATAAAGGAAGGTGGTTATAATTTTGTGCAGTTAATGGCCATTCCTGAACATCCTTATTATGGAAGTTTCGGGTACCATGTATCCGGTTTCTTTGCCCCTTCATCGCGTTTTGGTACTCCTGAAGAGCTGAAACAACTCATCGATGAAGCACACGGGATGGGTCTTTCAGTAATCATGGATATTGTTCATTCGCATGCGGTACGCAATGAAACAGAAGGCCTTGGAAAATACGACGGCACTCGCTACCAATTTTTCCATGAAGGTCCGCGCGGCGAACATCCCCAATGGGATTCTTACTGCTTCAATTACAACAAGAATGAAGTGGTCCATTTCCTTCTTTCAAACATTAAATACTGGCTTGAAGTCTTTCATTTCGACGGCTTCCGCTTCGATGGAGTCACCAGCATGCTCTATTTAGATCACGGGCTGGAAAGAGATTTCAAATCGTATGGTGATTATTTTACTCCCAATCTGGACGAAGAAGCAGTGGTCTATTTTAAACTGGCCAATGAGTTAATTCATGATCTAAAACCTCATGCTGTCGCCATTGCAGAGGACATGAGCGGTTTACCAGGGCTTGCAGCCTCGTATGAAATGGGCGGAATCGGATTTGATTACCGTCTGGCCATGGGGGTTCCCGATTACTGGATCAAGATCATAAAAGAGCGAAAGGATGAGGATTGGAACGTTTCAGAGATATTTCGTGAACTTACGATCCACCGTTCCGATGAAAAGGTAATCAGTTATGCAGAAGGTCACGACCAGGCACTCGTGGGAGATAAGACCATCATTTTCCGCCTCCTGGACAAGGAAATGTATTACAGCATGCGAAAAGATCAGCCTAATTTAACGGTTGACCGGGGGATCGCTTTGCATAAAATGATCAGATTGGCAACTGTTTCCTGCGCGGGGGGAGGTTATATGAATTTTATGGGCAATGAATTTGGTCATCCCGAATGGATCGATTTTCCGAGGCTTGGCAATGGATGGTCATACAGTCATGCAAGGCGGATCTGGAGCATTTCCGAAGATCCTGAATTAAGATACTGCTGGCTTCTTGATTTTGACAGGGACCTGATGAATTTGGTAAGGGAAAATAAGTTGCTTGAAGATCTATGGATCCCTCTGGTCAAAGAAAATCCTGACGACCAGGTGCTGGCTTTCCGAAGAAAAGAATTTGTTTTTATTTTCAATTTTAATCCTTTCAGATCTTTTGAAGGATACGGCTTCCCAATGGAACCTTCCAAATTCAGAATCGTGCTTAACACCGATGCCCATGCCTACGGAGGATTCAACAGAATTGATGAAAGGATAACTTATTATACGATTCCGGAGGCCGGTTTTGGTTCGAATCACTATCTGAAAATTTATCTTCCTGCCAGGACAGCAATCGTATTGAAAAAATATCCTGTAAGAAGTGTGAAATAATAAGAACCTCACGAAAAGACCCACCATGGCGAAACAATCAGCTGAACAAATGCAATTCCCCCGTATTTTTACAATTGGAGAAACCACCTACGACATTCAGTTCAGAAACGGGAGCCCCGCAGGAGGATGTGGTGGGGGAAGCGCCTTTAATTCAGCTGTATCACTTGGCAGATGTGGATTGCCTGTTTCTTTAGTCTCTACTTATGCCAGGGATCATCTGGGTGATCTTGCCAATGAATTGCTCCTGAGTAATCAGGTGGATTGTTCGTGGATTAAACGTTATGAGGGAAGGTCGAGAGTAGCGCTTGCCTTTTTCGATACCAATCAAAATTCGGAATACTCCTTCTATCCCGCCTCAGAAGAAGCGATTCCAGATTACCCGGATCCACAGGAAAACGATATTGTTTTATTAGGCTCTTCATTCTCCCTTCGTGACAAAGGCAGGGATGAACTCTTGCAGTATCTTCAAAAATGCAGGCAGAAAGGCTGTATCATCATTTATGATCCCAACGCACGGCGGCACCTGGCCCATGATCCTCTGATGATGAAGAAAATAATGGAGAATATCTCCCTGGCCACTATCGTAAAAGGATCGGATGAGGATTTCCACTTTATTTTTAAAACAAAACAGAGTACAACGGCCTTCGAATTAATTCAAAAGGCCGGACCACACTATCTGATTTATACAAAAGGGCCGGACGGGGTGGAATTATTCACATCCGGTTTCCATCTTGAATTAGACGCTTTAAAAATTAAGGTGGTGAGTACCATAGGAGCAGGCGATAATTTTTCAGCCGGAGTCATCTTCGGAATATACAATAAACTTCTCGATCAAACAGCTTTCAGGGATTTCAGCAGGATGGACTGGCAATACATCCTATCAATGGGTAACTATTTTTCAGCGCAAGTGTGTGAATCTTCCGAAAACTACATTTCAAAAGAATCAGCGGGAGCTTTAATCAAAAAATAAAAATCAAGTCCTGATTAATTTATTCTAACCCGTTCACTTCTGTCCGGGTCCGGCACCTATCAACCTCAATTAGGTCATCCGCTATATTCGGTCCACTATTTATTCTTATTCGTGGCTTAAAGGCAGGTTATTCGTAGATTATTCGTATAAATACGAATAATCTACGAATAACCACTGAAGCAATCATTGCCGAAACAAACCAAATTCAGAAATAAAAAAGGGAACCTTTGGCCCCCTTTTTGAATCATTTGAATTTTAACAGGATAAAAATTGAATTGCTGATTTTATTCAGGCTTCCAATCTGTCGCCTGCATCAGTCCAAAGCGGTTTCCTTCAGGATCCTTTGCTCCGGCAAACCATCCAACCCCTGGAATTAAGGATTTTTCTCTTGTGATGGTTCCCCCGCTTTTTTTCACAGATTCAACTGTTTTATCCAGATCTTCAACCTGGATGGTACAATCGTAGAGGAAAAATCTGTCTTCATCCGAAGGAGGACGTTGGTAAAGGCCGCCGTTTATTCCGGCTCCATCACCTGTTTCAATCATCCAATAATCCATTCCACCTTGCTCTTTTGTCATTACCTGGTTGATATTCCATCCAAGGATTGACTGGTAAAATTTACGGGCACGTTCTACATCGTCTGCCTGAATTTCAAAATGTACTACTCTGTTCATCTTTAAAATTTATTTATTCTGAAATATTATTAACACGTATCTCCTCTAAAGGTTTATTTCAGGAGAATTATAACCTGTCCGTTGATGCCGGACTTTGGAACCATTGGATGGACAATCCAATGAATTTTCAATTCTATTCCAGGTTAAGCAAAATTTTAAATATTCCCGTGATTAAGACACATTTTCAGAATGATCCGGATCATAGAACCCGATCAGGACAGGAGTAAAAAAGTTCAAAAAGGCAAATGGGTGAATTATAATTTTCGTTGAAAAAGATCATTCTTTTTAAACCTGAATGGCAAGAGTTTATCGATTCCTTCAATGATATTGATGCAATTATTTCCGTCAAGAATGATTTTGACCGGAGATCCGGCCAAATCTTCGAATTCTGATAAAACCTGCAGACAGGCGCCACAAGGTTTTGCCTTTTGTTTCTGAGAATTTCCGTTATCATCATTGGAGACAGCCAAAGCCTTCACTGCAATTCCCGGATAAGTGGCCGCCGCATGGAACAGAGCGATTCTTTCAGCACATAATCCGGAAGGATAAGCAGCGTTTTCCTGATTACAACCTTTAACTATTTCACCATTTTCAAGCAGAACAGCTGCCCCGACACGGAAGCCGGAATAAGGGGCATAAGCATTTTTGGCTGTCTCGCGGGCTGATCGTAAAAGAGTTTGATCAGCCTTGGCCAATTCATCAATGCTTTCATATTCAAGATATTCTATTTTTATTTTACTCTTTTTCATATGTATATAACCTGTTTTTTAATGGCCATATGGAACTCGCCTATAATCATCCTCCTGTGTGCGAAGCAATTCACATAGCTCGTTTCATCAGGAGAAATATTTTGTGTTCATCCGGCCTTCCATCATGGGAAGATTGCTTAAATTCGTCAAATTTTATTAAACTTTCATTCAAAAATAGAATTTAATTTCAAGGTTGTACATATTGTTTGGATCTGTTATATTTTTTTAATTTTGAGAACAAATTTGAACTTATGGTTTCTAAATTCTTTGTGGTTCTTCAGGCAATCCTTATTTCGTTCGTACTGAATGGTTATTCCAAATCAGGTTCAACCAGGAACAGTGCCCGGCAGGAATATATTAACCGGTATTCGAAACTGGCCATTCGTGAAATGAAAGAATATTCAATCCCTGCAAGCATTACTATGGCTCAGGCTTGCCTGGAATCGGGAGATGGGAAATCTCTGCTTTCACGTAACTCGAACAATCATTTTGGAATAAAATGTAAGAGCAACTGGACAGGGGGCAGGGTTTATCATGATGATGATGAAAAAGATGAATGTTTCAGGAAATACAGTTCTCCAACTGAATCCTACCGCGATCATTCCAAATTTCTGAATGAAAGTGACAGGTATAAATTTTTGTTCAATTACAATATAAGGGACTATAAGCAATGGGCTTATGGCCTGAAGAAAGCCGGATATGCTACAAATCCCAGATATCCTGAAATACTGATAAAAATAATTGAGGATTACAACCTGGATGAATTAGACAGGTATTCTAAAAATTATGGATCCAGGCATGGATGGTTCCTATTCGGATCAGGAGCAAGGCATAACACCATCGTTACGGACCGGGATGTAGAAAAGAGAAATGGCAGACAGGCATTCTTTGCAAAAGATGGTGATACATACGAAAATATCGCCGCTGAATTTGCAATGAAAGAAAAAGATATTTTCAAGTACAATGATTGCGAAAAAGGAAGCCAACCTGAAATGAATTCCGTTGTATATCTTCAGACCAAAAAAGGGAAAGCACCCAGAGGGAATGATTACCATGTAGCCAAGGAGAATGAATCCTTATGGTCGATCGCACAATGGTATGGGGTTAAATTAAATTCCCTGTACAGGTTGAATAAAATGCAAAAGGGCCAGGAGCCACATCCAGGACAGGTTATATCACTGAGAAAAAGAATTTAATGAGATGATTAGTTGATGTGCTGATTGCTTAGATCGAACTCCCGTTAATCAAGAATTAACCAATCATCACATCATCACATCATTCTGCTTTGTAATCCGAGGCGTTTGGAAATCCTCTCAAAAAATCAGCTATGCTCATTTTGTTTTTACCAGCAAGCTGCAGTTCCAAGACGTTGATAAATCCATCAAGACAGGCGATTTTAAGATATTGCTTCTGATCGGTAAGGATTGTTCCAGGATTGTAACTTTTGATGTCAGGGTCGAAAGAGGACCTGAATATTTTAAGATTCAAGGAATTATCCTCTTTTTGAAGAGTCGTCCAGGCAGCAGGATACGGGCTTAAACCACGTATCAGGTTTTTGATCTGATCACCGGTTTTTCGCCAGTCAATTTTACAGTCTTCCTTAAATATTTTAGGGGCCAGGAGCCTTTTTATATCGATAACCAAAGAATCCTGGGGCACCGGCTTAATACTTCCTTCGGCCAGGGCTTCGATTGTTTTTATTAATAAACCAGCACCCATTTTCATGGCCCTGTCATGTAAATCGCCAACAGTGTCTTCAGGATCTATTTTTATTCTTTCCCGGAAAAGAATATTGCCGGTGTCGATCTCCTGTTTTAAGAGGAAAGTAGTGATTCCTGTTTCTTTGTCACCATTGATGATGGGCCAGTTTAAAGGTGCGGCTCCCCGGTAATCCGGAAGCAGTGATCCATGAAGATTGATGGTTCCAAGAGGAGGCATGTTCCAGACGACCTCCGGGAGCATCCGAAAAGCTACTATTACCTGAAGGTCTGCTTTAAAAGACCGCAATTCAGAAACAAATTCCTCATCTTTTAACTTAACCGGCTGCAATAACGGGAGGTTCTTTTTCAGAGCGTACAGCTTGACTGCTGACTGATTTAATTTTTGTCCCCTACCTGCGGGTTTATCCGGAACTGTCACGACAGCAACCACGTTGTACCCGTTCTCCATTAAAGCCTGCAAACTTTCACAGGCAAACTCCGGCGTACCCATGAATACAATCCTGAGGTCTTTCCCTTTCATAGAAGTAAAGTTCCAAAGTTTCAATGTTTCAATGTCCCAAAGTTTGGAACCTTGTAACGTTGAAACTATTAATCAAAGCGAATGCCCCATCCTGTCCCGTTTGGTATTGATGTAAGCTTCGTTGTATTTATTAGGTTCAACCAGGATGGGAATTGACTCTACTACTTTCAGACCGTAACCTTCCAGCCCAACCCTTTTAACCGGGTTGTTGGTGAGAAGTCTCATTTTTTGAACTCCAAGATTACGCAGGATCTGTGCTCCTACACCATAGTCTCTCTCGTCAGGATCAAAACCAAGGTGAATATTGGCATCAACGGTATCAAATCCCTGTTCCTGCAGTTTATAGGCACGAATTTTGTTCATCAGACCAATCCCCCTTCCTTCCTGCTGAATGTAGATGATAACTCCCTTACCCTCTTTTTCAATGAGGCTCATGGCTTTATGCAGTTGTTCCCCGCATTCGCATCTCAAAGAGCCGAAGATATCCCCCGTAGCGCATGAAGAGTGCATTCTTACCAGAATGGTCTCCTCCGCTTCCCAGGTACCCTTAATAAGGGCAATATGCTCAACACCGTTGGATTTTTGCAGGAAAGGGATCAAATTAAAATGGCCGTATTCGGTTGGAAGCTGAACTTCAACTCCCCTTTCAATAAGGCTTTCCATTTTCAGCTTATAACTGATCAGGTCGGCTATAGAAATTAATTTCAGATCAAATTTCTTTGCAATCTCATACAATTGAGGCAGACGGGCCATTGAACCATCCGGATTCATTATTTCAACCAAAACCCCTACCGGATTTAAGCCCGCCAGTCTTGTCAGATCTACTGCCGCTTCAGTATGACCGGCTCTTCTTAACACTCCCCGGCTTTTGGCCCTTAATGGGAAAATATGTCCGGGCCGGCCAAGCTCATGAGGTTGGGTTGCAGGATTAGCAAGCTTTTGAATGGTGACAGCCCTGTCATGGGCGGAAATTCCAGTCGTGGTATTCTCGCCTACGGCATCCACCGAAACAGTAAACGGAGTATCGTGCAAAGAGGTATTGCGTGACACCATCATGTCCAATTCCAATTCATCACAGCGTTCTTCCGTTAATGGCACACAAATAAGTCCGCGGCCTTCTGCAGCCATGAAATTGATCATTTCAGGAGTCACCTTTTCAGCGGCGGCAATAAAGTCCCCCTCATTCTCACGATCCTCATCGTCAACGACAATGATAAATTTGCCATTGCGGATATCCTCAATAGCTTCTGTAATCGTATTTAATTTAATATCGTTCATTTTCAGTTCATAAGAAAGGATGAAACCTTTCATGGACAAAATTATAAATAATCTTTCTTTGTATTGTCCCAGCAGGAAATATTCATAAAAGGTTACAGAAAAATAACTTTAGCCTTCTATATTTTCATCAATCACTTTTTTCTTTTTCCAGAAAATTAATTTCCTGAAGAAACCGGCATAGGCGGCGAAATTGAATACAATAGAATCGTTAGCTGCCTTATAGGTCAGATAAATACCTGCCGGCAAAAAGAAGAGTGACGAAAACCAGACCCCATGCCATACCCCGGAAGCGCTATCTCTGGCAATTTTCTCTCCGGTAGTGGACATAATCCAATAAAAAATAAAGAGCAGGACAGAAACAACCAGCGGCATACCCAATCCTCCTTTTCTAATAATGGCTCCCAAAGGTGCACCGATCAGGAGAAAAATCAGACAAGCCAATGCAAAGGTATACTTTTTATGCCATTCAATTTCAAACCGGTTCAGAATACGTACACTTAGCATTATTCCCTCCTCAGACACCTGTATCGATCTCATATTACTACGGGCACTATTGAGTGCCCTTTGAACAGCTTCCAGTTTATTGGGATGATTCATATTAGCGACCAAACTGTTAATATCATAATAATGCTTTAACTTTTGCGGGATAATTCCTGAGGTATCGTTGCGGGATATCCGGGATATACCGTAATTCACCGGATCAATGTAATTTATGCTAAGTGCGTACTGCTCTCTTAACTTATCTACTTCTTTACTGATGGAATCCTCATAAACCACGAGCTGTTTATTATTTAAAGCTTTGTAGGCATTTTTATACATACCCTCATCTCTTCTTCCCAGTTCCATATCCTGCAATTCAGTATAAAGGGTCTGCTTTTTAAATTTATCTGTTCTTGAGGGGTAAGTTCTCTTGCCATGATTCTCATTCACTTCATTATATCTTTGGCCTGAGAAAAGGTTCAGTACCATGTATTTTTTATCTTTTGTGATTTTCATCGTTCCCGAATCTGCCACGGTCACATTTCCATTTCCCTTCCCCTCTCTATGGTCATAAATCAATATATCATACAGCATATCCCCATTACGTGATTTTTTTCCGACTTTTATAGAGAACCCGTCAATTTCATTGGAGAAAACTCCCTCCTTAACAACGATATCAGGCTTTAATACCTGAATACTGCGCATCAAAGAAGCCAATTTGCGATATGCTTCCGGGATAACCATATTTGAAAAAAAGAAGGCACCCACGCTCAGACAAATACTCAATACTACCACAGGAGCTACAATCCGGTATAATGATATTCCTGCCGCTTTCATTGCAAGCAGCTCATTGTTCTCGCCAAGATCTCCAAAGGTCATGATCGAAGCCAGCAGAATGGCCAGCGGAAGTGCATTGGTCATCAGCATGGCGAGAGTGTAGACGACAAATTCAGCAATAATATTCAGATTGAGGCCTTTCCCGACCAGGTCGTCAAGGTAAACCCATAAGAACTGCATCAGAAGTACGAAGAGCGAAATAATGAGAGTAACAAAAAAGGGACCTATAAAACTTTTGATAATATATAATTGCAACCGCTTCATACAAATAAAAAAGAATGAAAGAATGTAAAAAATTAAAGAAATTACTCCGTTTTACTTTAATTCCTACATTTTAAATTAACAAAGCAAAGCTACATCTTTTTAAGGACTTTAAGACATTGCTTCAGGATCCTATTGCATGCTTAAGTCTGGAAATTTGGGAATTCCATAAACTGACCATATCCTTTTCTTCTTCCTCTTCAATGTGATCAGTTACAATAAGGGCAATGTCTCCGGTTAATTCATCCTCATTGATTGCAAATTCAAATTCCGTGTTGAGCCCGGAATCCAACCATCTGAACCGGATGGATTCATTGGGTATAATCTTCAGAATTTCTGCCTTTTGAGTCGTTTTCCCCCACGTAAAAACAACGTTTTTTCCTTCAATAATCACATTGTCTGCAAACCATTCAGAAAGACCCGAAGCTGAACTTATCCGGTTAAATAATAAGGGTTGTGTTGTTTTTAGTAAATATTCCTGCCGGATTTCTTTCATCAGTATTGATTGATTCGTTAGTTCGGCATGAAAATAATACAATTCAACGAAAAAAAAACATTTCTTTAATATTTCTTTACCTGCGATGAAATATATACTATTTAACCATGCAGAATTCAAACACTACCGGGAAGAGTCTACTTTATTGAATAAAATATCGTCAGGATAAATCATTGAAAATGAATCAGCAGAAATAAAGAGGACCGCTGAAATCGATTGACAATAAAAAAACAAATAAAAAGAAAAGCTGAAAAATGCACCTAAATTTTCCCGTTTAGTTTCCTATTACTGATTCCAGCAGATCATCAATTTCGCCTGACGCCTCAGTTATAATTTTATTAATATTTTCGGGCATTCCTGAAGCCATGGCGGATGTATTTACAAGAGAAACATATGTTTTATCATCATCTTTCATGTAAACTGAAATGCGGCAAGGCATCATCACAGAAACAATTCTTTCATCATTTTTTTCAAGCATCCGGCCCGAATATTTTGGTTTACACATTTCGATCACCTTTACAGGTTTTACCATTATCCCTGATTTTGCCAGAGATTGCTGTAAGTCATGAATGGCGGGTATTTGCCATTCCATCTTCTGGGCTCCTTCTGATATGAGGTCCACAGTCTTTTCAAAATCATAAGGACTGATTTTTTCTATGATCATCTGAGTAGCTTCCATTTTCATTATTTTATGATGTTTGACCAATTGCATGGAACAAATTACAGTTTTTCAGCTGAATTCCATTATTTATAAAGGAAGAATTCATTAATTCAATTCCTTTGCAATTGCGATTGCTGCAATGGTACCATCGGCAACCGCTGTTGTTATCTGCCTGTATTTCTTGCTGGTCACATCACCTACCGCAAAGATGCCGGGTAGATTGGTCCGCATGTCTTCGTCGGTTTTGATGTAATTCCAACGGTCAAGATGAAGCAGGTCATTAAAGAGGGTCACATTAGGCTTCATTCCGATAAAGATAAAGACACCTTCACTGACAAGCATTTTTCGCTCTTTGGTCTTCAGATCTTCTACTTCAGTGATCATTTTATCTCCCTCGCGCCTAAAAGACAGGGGTTCATGTTCGAAGAGAACATCAATTTTAGGATTGGAAAGTATCTTTTCCTGTGCAGTTTTGTTGGCTTTAAAGGAATCAGACCGATGTACCATGGTAATTTTACTGGTGAATCTTGAAATGAAATCCGATTCCTCCACTGCAGAATTTCCTCCTCCGATCACAACGACCTCCCTGCCTTCAAAATTCTTGGCATCACAGGTGGCACAATAGGATATTCCCTTGCCTTTCAGTTCTTTTTCTCCGGGTATTCCAATGAGATTGGGTGTTGTACCCGTGGCAATGATGATTTTCTTCGCTTTTATGGTTTCATACTCATCGATGATCACTTCTTTTTTCTTCAGATCTATTTGAGTCACATCAACAGCCACCTTGTAGGCCGTACCACATAATTTTGTCTGCTCCGACATTTGATGAGACAACATATATCCAGCCTGGGGTTCAATGAACCCCGGGTAATTGGAAATCTGGTGAGTAGTCGAAACATGTCCTCCCGGTAAAGCGATATCAATCAGAACCGTATTGATTTTTGACTGACACAGGTACAGGCCGGCAGTCAGTCCTCCGGGTCCGCCGCCAAGAACAATCACTTCGTATTCTGAGACGGTGGGTTTGATTTTACTACTGATTTCTTTTACCCTTTCTGCCGGCAGCATCGAATTTAAATGATGAATGATGTCTCCGCGTTTGATTCCCCCTGATAGTCGGTCACCAAGCTCCTTCCCCTGGTCAAAGAACAACAGGGTAGGAGAAGATTTTACTCCAAGTTTATCAGCCAGTTCACGATTTTGCTGTCTGAACATTTTCAGGAACCTGATATCATCACCATATAATTTAGAAAGAGCCTCAAATTTTGGAGCAACAGCTTCGCAGGGCGGACATTCAGATGAATAAAAATCAAGAACGACTTTCCCTCCTTCCAGTACTTCCTTTTCAAATTCAGCAGATGTAATTTCAGTCATAATACACTATTATCATTTTTTATTTTTCATTCATCAGATAAGCCGAGAAACCAAGCTCAAGCAATTCTTTCACAGGCCGGCAATCGGGAGACCCTATAAAACCGTTTTTATTTTTAGCCACAGACCCGCACCCTCCTCCACAGGCTAATTGTATTTCACAATCCCTGCATGCAGGAATCGTCGTCACATCGCGTGATTCCCATTCTTCAATCAAGGTCTCATTTCGCCTGATTTCCGGATAAAAAGTTCCAAGTGTTTCATCTGCTTTCCCTACCGTAGCGGTACAGGAATATATTTTTCCTGTATAGTCGAAGGCCCACTCTGTCTTACAGGCCGGACAGGCATCAAACAGAGGGTCCGGCAGACCTCCGGTTTCCGCAAGATGCTTTGCAACAGAGTATGCGGGTTTATAGAATTCAGCAATATGAGGATACCTTTTGGTCAGTTCAAATATTTGTTCAAAAAGGGAAATTCTGCTGAAAAGCTTCTCAGGAGTTGACTGACAATGATGGAGTTCATAATTCCTCCCTATCTGCGTTTTGAAATAAGGGCTTGAGGTCCATCCTTTTTCTATAGCAAAACGGGCAAAATCAGGCAGATCAGTTATGTTTTCCTTATCAATCACCATCCTTAGATTTACGGGAATATGATTTTGCAGACAAAGATCAATACCCTTTACAATTCTTTCAAAGGTTTCTCCGCCACCCTGAAGAAATCTCCTTTTGTTGTGAATGTTTTTGGTACCGTCAAGTGTAACCTGAATCTCACGGATTCTTCCTGATAAAAGAATTTCAGCATATTCTTCCAGAGTATAACCATTTGTAACAAAACAGACTTCCAGTCTGGCTTCATTTGCTTTTTGAAGTAAATAGGCGATCTTTTCTTTTTGTCCGGAAGAATTCAGCAAAGGTTCCCCACCAAAAACAGTAATGTATTTTCTTCTATCGCCTAATTCCTTTTGGATATAATGAAAGAAGGCGTCGATAACTTCAAATGCTGAACCTGGCTTCGGATTGGAGTATTCATCCTGGTAACAGTAAGTACAATCGAAATTGCAGCTGTAGTTCAGAATTAAAAATAACTGTATCTCTTCGGTATCCCTTGTTTTTAAATAATCAAAATACCTTTCCCGGAAGAGTTTGTTCTCTTCCAGGGAATCATTCAGATATCCTTTCCCCTTTAAGATTTCGGCTAATTCCCGTTCAGGCTCCCGGCCCTTCTTAATCTCCTGAAGCAGGTCCGCCTCCTCAGGTTCAAGTATATCGGCATTCCCGGACAAAAGATTGATGATATAAGAATGTTCATTATCCTTAATCTTAGAAGAGATATTTTGTTTTGAATAATTCATAAAGTTCTGTATTGAGACCTGACAGGTTTCAGAATCCTGTCAGGTCTTTAGTCAATTAATCATGACAACCTACAATCGTTCTTGAGGTTTTAGCACAGCATTGAGCTGCTTTGACATTCTTGATTTCTGCTTTTTTCTTAATTACGCTTTTCATACAAGACTGATTTTATTTTTATTTGTTCAGGATTAAGACCTGACAGGTCTTAGAAACCTGTAAGGCCTGATTATTTAATTTTTACAGCTGCATCTGCCGGGCTTCTTTCCTGCAATCGTAAAACTGGCCACTTCTGCTTTGCCTTTTGAATAAGGTTTTGATTCTTCAATTATTTCGATGCCGGTGAAACCTGCAGAATGAAGAACTTCCAAATATTCGGTTTTTGTTACAGCGCCTGCCCAACATTCAGCCACAGCTACAGGATCGGTACGGTAAACTTCTGCAATCGGATTAATCGCATAAATATCACTTACAACAAAACGTCCGCCATTTTTCATTATCCGGAACACCTCATTCCAAACTGCCCTTTTATCCGAAGCATGATTGATCGTGCAGTTGGAAATGATGAGATCCGCAATATCTTCCTGAAGATTTATACTTGAAAGATCGCTTTGAATGAAACTGACGTTTTTTATTTCAAACCTCCGGGCCATTTTTCGCGCTTTCTCCAACATGCCATCAGAAATATCAATTCCGTATACAAAACCATTCTCTCCTACTTTGTCAGCCATTGCCAAAACATCCGTTCCGCGTCCGCTTCCAAGATCAACGCAAACCTCACCCTTCTGAGGATTGGCATAATTTACAGCCCCTCCGCAGGAAAGACAGCATTCTGAATTTGCCAGTTCACTGTAACGGATATTTATTTCTGTTAATTCCATAAAGTTAATTGAAGATACTTAATTTATTTATTAAAAATCTAACAAGTTTTGCATGGCTTTGCCACTATAAAGAATCCTAAAAGACCTCCAAAAATAACACTTGAGAAAGGATTACCGGTGATTGCGCATGTGCCTGACTGACAACCATAAAAATGATAGTAAAGAAAACCGGCAATAGCCCCGATTACGATCCCAAGGAATGGTTTCCAGAAATACCATGATTTCAACAAAGCTTTCAATCCCTTCGGTTTAACTTCACAAGAATTTGCCATATCGTATTGTTTTATGTTCCGCTACAAATATAAAAGATTTAATTTAAATAAATCGCATAAATATCACTTAAATCTTTTTAATGACACTCATCGGTTCGTTTATATTCATCAACAGAATTTTCAGGCTTACCTCTTCCGATGAGATAATCTCAAAATAATGTCGTATTTGCCTTATACCAAAGAGGGGTTTGTTGTGCACTGTCTGTACACTTACTGTACACTGACTGTACAATATTTGTACAGTTAATGCACAATAAGTGAACAGTAAATGTACAGACAGTAATACTGAAATATTGCCCGCAACGTTGAATGATGAATTAAAAGGATTAAAAAGGATGCGAATTAATGTGAGTTAAATATTCTATCCCATGAAATCCGGGATTTTCTATTTTAGGAAGTACGGCATTTAACCTTCATCCTCACTCAGAATTAAAATAATCAATAAGATTTTTCAAATATTCTAATAATTATTCGCTTTAATAAATTATTAATTTTATTTTTGAAGTACTAAGCTATTGAAAAGGAATTTTAAAAGGAATTCAGCAAAAAATTCATTCTGTAATCTGCTGATCTTAAAAAAGGAGGCAAAAAATATGATTACTAAAGAAGAAATTTGCAGCATTCAAACGATGACCGAAGAGGAAAAATTCAAGCTTCTTGGGAATGTCATCATTGATTACGAAAGGAAAGAATCCAATCTCATCCAGATTTTACACATGGCCCAGGCTATTTTTGGGTATCTTCCCTCTGAAGTGCAGCGATACATTGCAGTAGAGATGGACCTTTCCATTTCAAAGGTTAACAGCGTCCTTACCTTCTATTCCTTCTTTTCAACCAAACCCAAAGGTAAATACACTGTATCCATCTGTCTCGGAACAGCTTGCTATGTAAGGGGAGGAAAAGAAGTGCTCAATAAACTGAAAGATGTACTTGGAATCGATGTAGGCACGACAACGGATGATAAGATGTTCAGCCTGCAGGTGATGCGGTGTATAGGCGCCTGCGGTCTCGCCCCTGCAATGACAATTAACAATAAAGTTTACAAGCAGGTCAATCCCAATAAGATTCAGCGCATCCTGGGAATGCTGAAGTGATGTGGTGATTAAACTCAGGCTTAAGGTAACTTAGGCTATAGGATGAAGTTAAGAAGCCGCATCCTTAAGCCTAAAGCCCAATTCTTAATTCTTATAACCTATTTAATCCATGAAAATAAAATCATACCGGGACCTGGAAGCAATTAAGGAAGAGTTTCTTGAAAGAGAAAAAGAATTCCTTTATACGGCTCATATCTGTTATGCTGCGGGATGTATTTCATCCGACTGCAGGGAGGTTAAGGATGCTCTGGTCCATTCATTGGAAATGGAAAATCTCCTGTCAAAAGTCAGGATTAAACAAACCGGGTGTATGGGCGCCTGCACATTAGGTCCTACGCTCATTATCAATCCCGGGAGAGTGCTCTATTGCAATTTAACGCCCGCCGATGTGGTCCATATTGTAAAGGAACACATTAAAAAAGGTAAAATAGTTGAAAGACTATGCTTCAAAGACGGATCGACGGGAAAAGCAATACCGCATCTTAATGAAATTCCCTTTTTTAAACATCAGAAGAAACATGTTCTTCAAAACTGTGGTGTAATTGATTATGCCTCTATCGAAGAGTACATTGCACATGACGGCTATTTTGCTATTGAGAAAAGCTTGAAGAAGATGACCCCTTCGGAGGTGATTGAGGAGATCAGTAAAGCAGGGCTGCGCGGACGGGGAGGCGGTGGATTTCCTGTTGGATTAAAATGGAGCATGGCCAACCAAGTTATTAATGACCAGAAATACATTATTTGCAATGCAGATGAAGGAGACCCCGGAGCTTTCATGGATCGCAGCCTAATGGAAGGGGATGCTAACATTGTCATTGAAGGAATGATGATCGGAGGATATGCCATTGGCGCTTCCAAAGGAATCGTATACATAAGGGCAGAATACCCGATTGCGGTGGAAAGGCTAACCATGTCCATTAAAACAGCCAGGGAAAGAGGTTTGCTTGGAGATAATATTCTGGATACCTCATTCAATTTTGATATTGAAATCAGAATTGGCGCGGGTGCTTTTGTCTGTGGCGAAGAAACTGCCTTAATGGCTTCTGTGGAAGGAAGGCGTGGAGAACCGCGCCAGAAACCTCCTTTCCCGGTACAGAGCGGATTGTATGAAAGGCCTACGGTGATCAATAACGTGGAAACCTTCGGGAATGTGCCTTCCATCGTACTGAAAGGGGCTGAATGGTTTTCATCAGTCGGAACCGAAAAAAGCAAGGGGACAAAAGTCTTTGCATTGGCTGGAGATGTACGATACAAGGGATTAATTGAGGTGCCGATGGGTGTTTCCCTGGGAGAGATTCTTTTCGATATTGGAGGTGGAATTCCAAGAAATAAGGCTTTTAAAGTGGCCCAGACGGGAGGTCCCTCAGGAGGCTGCCTGACAGCAGCCCATCTCAATACACCAATAGACTATGATTCCCTGATACAGCATGGGGCCATTATGGGGTCAGGAGGATTGATCTGTGCGGACGAAGATACCTGCATGGTGGATATGGCCAGGTATTTCATGGATTTTGTTCAGGAAGAATCCTGCGGCAAATGCGTTCCCTGCAGGCTGGGCACCAAAAGGATGCTGGAAATTCTGGAACGCATCACCCAGGGAGAAGGCAAAGAAGGAGATGTGGAGACGTTAATTGAACTCGGCCACTCGATAAAGGAATCGGCGATCTGCGGTCTTGGACAGACAGCTCCCAATCCTGTCCTTAGTACAATCAAACATTTCAGGCACGAATACGATGAACACATCCGGAATAAATATTGCAGGGCCGGAGTTTGCAGTGATTTGTTTATTTCTCCTTGCCAGAATGCCTGTCCGGCAGGGGTCAATGTGCCAGGATACATTGCCCTGATCGCTTCCGGAAGGGTCAGGGATGCCTACAACCTGATCCGTCAGGAAAACCCGTTCCCTTCCATCTGCGGAAGGGTCTGTACTCATCCCTGCGAAAGTAAATGCCGCAGGGCCCAAATTGATGAACCTATTGCGATTGCCGACCTGAAACGTTACGCTGCTGATCAGGTACTGAATTCAGATGAACCTTTCCTGAGCCTGATGTTTCAAAAAAACGGGAAGAGTATCGGGATCATTGGTGCCGGGCCTTCAGGCCTCACCTGTGGATATTATCTTGCAAGGCTGGGGTACACTGTAGACATTTATGAAGAAAAACCTGTCGCAGGGGGCATTCTCGCTTATGGTATTCCGGAATACAGACTTCCAAAGGAGGTTTTGAAAAAAGAGATTTCTTCCATTACGCAGGCTGGAATCAATATCATTTACAATACAAAAATCGGAGAACAAATCTCCTTTAATGACTTGAAGGCAAAATATAAAGCAATTTATATAGCCACAGGGACACAGCTTTCAAGAAAAATTGGCATCGAAGGGGAAGAAAAGGAAGGAGTTTATCATGGGCTGGATTTCCTTCGGGATATCAATCTGAACAAAGAGGTTATCGTCAAAGGGACCGTGGCGGTTATTGGCGGAGGAAGCACTGCCATAGACGCAGCAAGATCGGCCATTCGTCTGGGTGCGCAAAAAGTACATCTTCTATACCGCAGGACTAAAGAAGAAATGCCTGCCGATAAGAGAGAAGTTGAGGAAGCCCTTGAGGAAGGAGTCATTCTTCATGAACTTGTCTCTCCGATACGCTTTTTAGGAAACGGAAGAGTGACTCAGATCGAATGCGTGAGGATGAAACTTGGGAAGTTTGGGAAAGATTCACGCCGGAACCCGGAAATTCAGAAAGATTCAAACTTTCTTCTGAACATTGATCTGGCTATTCCGGCAGTAAGCCAGTATTCCGATCTGCCTTTTATCACAAAAGAGGAAGTGGGAATAACGGATTGGGGAACATTTATCGTGGATAAATATACCCAGATGACGACCCAGAAAGGCATATTTGCCGGAGGTGATATTGCCCGCGGATCAGATGTGGTTATCACAGCCATTGCAGACGGGAAAAATGCAGCTATTTCTATTGATAAATATCTTGGCGGGAAAGGAAAACTTAATACCGGTGAGCCAATAGAAATACCCGTTCATCCATCAGAAGAAGGCAACGCAGTGGAACATGAGCGTTTCAAAATGCGTTACCTTGAACCTGAAAACAGGGGACAATCGTTTGATGAAGTGGCCCAGGGATTTCATAAATTAAATGCAATCGCTGAGGCCATGCGCTGTCTTCAATGTTCAAAAAGATGAGGTGAAGTGATGATGTGCTGATGTACTGATGTGATGATGGGTTTCCCTTCAGCCTTCAGTCTACAGCCTAAATAAAGATGAGATAATGTATTAATGTACCGAGCTGTTTTGTTGACTTGCTAACGTGCTGATGCCTCTTTCATTCAGCCTTCAGTCTTCAGCCTGCAGCCTAATAAATAAAGACCAATTCCTTATGGCTATGATAAATTTAACCATTAACAATAAACAGATCCAGGTTGAGGAAGGAACCACAATTTTTGAGGCAGCGAAAAGCCATAACATACTGATTCCTCATTTCTGTTATTTTGAAAATGTTCACCAGATCGGAGCCTGCCGTATCTGTGTGGTAGAAGTTAAAGGGGCCAAAACGCTTATGGCTTCCTGTGTCACTGAAGTAAGGGAAGGAATGGTGGTCCAGACCAATTCCGAAAAGGTAAGGAAGGTCAGAAAGGTGCTTTATGAATTAATGCTTTCTGATCATCCCAAGAATTGCCTTGGATGTTGGCGTAATCAGAATTGTGAGTTACAGGATCTCGGCACATTAATACAGGTTGATGAATTCAAATATGAAGGAGTCAAATCCAAAGAGTTAATCGATAGCTCAAGCCCGTCTATCGTCCGCGACAGTTCAAAATGTATCTTATGCCGCCGCTGTGTGACTGTCTGCAATGAAATACAGGGCGTAGGCCTGATGAATCCTCATCACAGGGGATTCAGTACTTACATCGGTCCAACAGAGGATGAAATGTTGGGAGAGTCCATTTGCACCAACTGCGGTCAATGTGTTCTGGTATGTCCAGTCGGAGCCCTCAAAGAAAAAGATTCCACTCAGTTGGTCTGGGATGCTCTTCTTGATAAATCAAAAATTGTAATAGTTCAGACTGCACCGGCAGTCAGGGCTGCTTTAGGAGAAAAATTTGGCTATGAACCGGGAACTCTTGTGACAGGCAAGATGGTTTCCGCCCTGCGTGAAATGGGATTTGATTACACATTCGACACCAATTTTGCAGCCGATTTAACGATCATGGAAGAAGGAAATGAATTTCTACACCGGGTGAAAACGGCTCTTACTTCTCCAACCAACGGGGCACATCTTCCGATGATCACAAGCTGCAGTCCTGGCTGGATAAAGTTTCTTGAACACCAGTTCCCTGATCAGATTCCAAATCTTTCAAGCTGTAAATCACCGCACATGATGCTTGGCGCAATAACAAAGAGCTACTTTGCGGAAAAAATGAATATTGATCCCAAAGATATCTTTATGGTATCTGTCATGCCCTGTACAGCAAAAAAATTTGAAATAACGAGGCCGGAGATGATCAATGACGGACTTCCCAACGTGGATGCTGTCATTACCACCCGTGAGCTGGGCAGGATGATCCAGGATGCAGGAATAGATTTCCGCAATTTAGCCGAGTCTTCCTTTGACAGTCCATTAGGAGAATCAACAGGCGCTGCTGACATTTTCGGTACTACGGGAGGAGTAATGGAGGCTGCCTTGAGGACCGTATATGAAGTGGTTACAGGACGAGAACTGCCGACAGAAGGTTTACATATAAAACCGTTAATCGGTTTAAAAAGAATAAAAGCCGCAGAAATCAAGATAGAAAAACCGTTACTTGAATATTCATTTCTGGAAGGAGTCACAGTAAAAGTAGCCGTTACAAGTGGTCTGAAAGGAGCGGCAGAATTGCTCGAACAGATCCGGCGTGGCGAGAGCCCGTATCATTTTATTGAGGTTATGGGATGCCCGGGAGGATGTATCAGCGGCGGCGGTCAGCCAAGACCTATAAATGACTCCATCCGCGCGAAAAGGCTTCAGGCTATCTATCAGGAGGATGAAGGCAAGCAACACAGAAAATCTCACGAAAATCAAGACGTAATGAAATTATACAAGGAATTCCTTGGACAACCTCTTGGACATAAATCGCACGAGTATCTGCATACTACTTATATCCCGAGAAAAAAAAATTAGCCATCCGGATAAAATATAGTGGTGATTGCAATGTGCTGCAATCCTCAATTCAGGATATCAACAGACCTGGAGCCGGACACTATATCCTCAATTCCTGATGGCACAAACCAGTGATTCAAGACAATATAATTATGTTTTAGTTTCAAGATCATATCCAAAACAATTTATTATCTTTAACTCTTGAACTAACATAAAAGCTATGTTGACGCAGAAAGATATTCAACAAATTGAGAAAAAAGGGATTCAGTTAAAAGAAATCGAGAAACAGATAGCTATTTTCAGGAAAGGGGTGCCTTACCTTCAACTTATCAGACCAGCTTCAACAGGAGACGGGATCATCGTCCTTTCCGAAGATAAAATCACTGAATCATCTGAATATTTTTTGCAAAGAATAAATAACAATCTTCAACCGCTTAAATTCGTACCCGCTTCCGGGGCTGCAAGCAGGATGTTTCAATCCTTATACGCCTTCCAGGAAGCCGCATCCGGGAACCGGGGTATTGAAAACCTCCTTTCAGATGAAAAATACCAGAGCGTCAAACTAATCTTTGAACGTATCCGTGATTTTGCTTTCTATGAAGAACTTGAGAAAGGTCTTGGCAGCCTCAAAGATAAACAAGGCAGGATCAGATATTCTGAAATTCTGAGTTTCATTTTGTCAGATAAAGGACTAAATTATGGTTTTTTACCCAAAGGGCTGCTTAAATTTCATCTGTATCCGGAAGGCCCAAGGAGTTCTGTTGAGGAACACATGATAGAAGGAGCTCTTTATTGTACCAACTCAAAAAAAGAGGTAAAAATCCATTTTACTGTGTCCCCCGAGCATCTTGAATATTTTAAACAGGTAACCGCCGAGGCATCCAAAACATATGGGAAAAAATTCGGAGTCAAATACCTTATCTCCTTTTCTGAACAGAAGCCCTCAACGGACACTATCGCTGTAGATCCTGACAATAATCCATTTTATTCCTCCGAAGGCAACCTCCTTTTCCGGCCGGCCGGACATGGCGCTTTACTTAATAATCTGAATGAAATGGAAGCCGATCTGATCTTTATTAAAAATATAGATAATGTAGTGCCGGATCATCTGAAGAATGAAACAGTTCGCTTCAAAATGGCTCTGGCAGGACTTTTGCTGAAATACCAGGAAAAGATTTTCAGCTATTTACGGCTTCTCGAAAAAGATCCGGCCGTTATCAGTGATGAGCAGTTTTCCGAGATATCAGATTTTGTGCAATCTGTTCTTTGCATGGAATCCCCTGAAAAAGCGAAATTATCCAAAACTTCGTTATCGATTTATCTTATCAAAAAGCTGAACCGACCCATCCGGATCTGCGGGATGGTAAAGAATCTCGGAGAGCCCGGCGGAGGTCCTTTCTGGGCTAAAAATCCGGATGGGACAGACTCGCTTCAGATTGTTGAAAGCTCTCAGATTGACATGAAAAATCCTGATCAAAAGAAAATTGCAGGGAATGCCACTCATTTTAATCCCGTAGATCTGATTTGCGGAGTATATAATTACAAGGGAGAGAAATTTGATTTAAAAAAATTTACGGATCCTGATACCGGATTTATCTCTTCCAAATCCAAGGACGGCCAACCTCTTAAGGCCCTTGAATTGCCTGGCCTGTGGAATGGGGCCATGTCAAACTGGAACACTCTTTTTGTCGATGTTCCCGTGATTACTTTTAATCCCGTAAAGACCGTTAATGATCTTTTACGCCCGGAACATCAACCTTATTAATTACAATTTATTATTTTTGCATGTAATTCGATCGGAGAAAAAGAAATGATGTGGGAAGGATCAAAAGATAACTTCGAAAGCAAAGAATTTGCAGGAGTGGTGAAACGATACAAGAAAATGCTGTCTGAAGAAAGGATAGAGTTTTTTGACGTTTCTGATTTTGAATTTATAACCGACCACTACATCGATAAGAATCAATTTACAAATGCTTTACAGGTTTGTGAAATTGCTTTGTCCCAACATCCCAATTCAATTATCGTCAAGCTGAAAAAGGCGCAAGTGCTGATCAGTCAGATGAAAGTCGAAAAGGCTCTTCATCTTCTGAAAATGCTTGTTGAAATTGAAAGCAATAATCCTGAAGTGTACTTAATGATGGGTACCTGTTATCATCTTCAGGGTGAGAAAAAAGAGGCTTTTGAGTATTTCAAAAAAGTTGAGAGTATGTCCGGGGAGGATAAAGATGAGATGCTCCATAATATCGGCTCAAACTACATCCAGGTTGCTGATTATGCAAATGCGATACATTTTCTTCAAATGGCTTACGAGGATAACCCGGAAAATGAGACCGTGCTCTATGATCTTGCTTATTGTTACGACAAAGTTTGGGAAGATGATAAGAGTATAGAATACTACAACAAATATCTTGACCTGGATCCCTATTCCGAATCGGCCTGGTACAATCTTGGGATAATTTATACCCGCCGTGAAGAATTTGACAAAGCCGTTGAAGCCTATGACTTCGCGCTGGCCATCGATGACAAATACGGCAGTGCACTGTTCAATAAAGCGAATGCCCTGTCAGCGGCTGAACGCTTCGAGGAAGCCTTGGTATGTTACAAGGAATACCTGAAATTCGATAAAAAATCTGCCGATACTCAGCTTTATATAGCCGAGTGTTATCTTCAACTGGAAGATTCCGATAATGCTCTTCAACATTATCGCCTGGCCATTCAGATTCATCCTAAAAGTGCCGATGCATGGTATGGCGCCGGAGTCGTCATGATGCTGAAAGATAATTATAAGGAAAGCATTGTTTTTTTCAAGAAAGCAGTCAGAATCGACAACAAATGTGCTGATTACTGGATAGCACTGGCAAAGGCCTTTGCCACGCTTAATAAATATGAAGAAGCATTGGCTGCATTCCAAAAATGCATCAAACTGGAAAATGACAATCCGGAATTCTGGATCTCTTTTGCTGATTTTTACTTTCAGTATGATATGATCGATTTGGCCATTCATACTCTCCTGAATGCTGATAAAGTATTCAAAACAAATCCCTCCATCCATTATAAACTGGCAGGATATTTAGACCAAAATGAAGAAGACGCTTTGGCAAAGCGCTTCCTCCGAAAAGCCCTAAAGGAAAACTTTTATCTGCACGAAGAATCGCTTTCTGATTTCTCTGCTTTGCAATCCAAATCATGGGCCAGTAAAATGATCAATGATTTTAAGGTCAAGAATAAACCTTTATAATTTCTAATCGTTTCTTACGGGAAACAATAAAATTATGAAATTCAAATACGGATTGATTGGCTATCCCCTCTCGCATTCTTTTTCAAGGAATTTTTTCACTGAGAAATTCTCAAGTGAAAAAATAGATGCGGAATACATCAATTATGAGATTGACCGTATTGAATTACTGCCTGAAATCATTGCCTCGAACCCTGAACTGACCGGCCTTAATGTGACGATACCCTACAAGGAACAGGTTCTGCATTTTTTGGATAAGATTGATAATGAGGCTGCAGAAATAAATGCAGTAAATACCATTAAAATCAGCAGGGATGGCCGTGTTCCTTTTCTGGAAGGTTTTAATACAGATCTTATTGGATTCAGGGATTCTATTAAACCACTTCTGCAAAAATACCATCATAAAGCCCTGGTGCTGGGATCGGGCGGAGCTTCAAAGGCGGTCATAAAAGTACTCACCGATCTTGGAATAGAAACCATTACTGTTTCAAGAAATCCTCAGTATAAGGGAGAAATATCCTATGATGATCTTGATGAAGGGGTAATGGAAAGCTATAAACTAATTGTAAATACCACTCCATTAGGTACTTATCCTTCCATTGAAAGTTGCCCTCCCATCCCTTTTGAATATATCGATGAGCAGCATCTTCTGTATGATCTTGTTTACAATCCCCCTGTAAGTGAATTTCTTAAACAGGGTCAGTTAAAAGGCGCCATTACGAAAAATGGTCTGGAGATGCTTCATTTACAAGCTCTGGCCTCCTGGAACATCTGGAATCAATGATTTCACCCCCGTTATCGCCTTCTTCTTAATTTTGATTATTGGCATCCCTATAAGCAAAGAATAGGTGTTCTAAAGAATCTTTGGTATGTTTCTATTAGATTGACACACTTGTGGATTACTTTCTGATCAAGCCTTCTGAGAGTTCTTTCGGGTAGATGATATCTGTAAGAAATAATCCTTTTGCCGGAGCGCTGGCACCGGCAGCCCCACGATATTTCATTTCTATGATTTTGGGAAAACCCTCAACGGTTAATTTATTCCAACCGACTTCGAGCAGGGTTCCGACAATAGCCCGGACCATATTGCGCAAGAACCGGTCGGCCTTGATGCTGAAGACAAGCCTGTTCCCCTGGTCACTCCACCTGGCCTCGTATATTTTGCAATTATTGGTCTTCACGTCACTTCCCAAACGGCTGAAACTGGTGAAATCAGAATAATTATAAAGTTTCGCTGCTGCCTCATTCATTTTCAAAAGGTCAGGTTTTATGGACTGCTTATCAGAATAGAACCTGGTGAAAGGGTCTTTACTTTTTGAAAGATAATACTCGTAGGACCGGGAAAGTGCATCAAAACGTGCATGAGCCTCCGGCCTTACTTTATAGATATTCTGAACGGCAATATCGTGGGGAAGCATGCAGTTGATGCTATAGATTATCCTTTGTGAGCACAGATTTTCATTCTCTGAATCAAAATGGGCCACAAAGAAAGAAGCATGTACTCCCGTATCCGTGCGTCCTGCGCCGGTAAGCGATACTTTTTCGCGTGATATGGTTGACAAAACCTTTCCCAAAACTTCCTGCACGGTTATCCCATTCGGTTGTATCTGCCAGCCATGATAATTTGTACCGTCATAAGAGAGCTGTATAAAGTAGCGCTGCATAAAATTATTTTTACTCAAATATAGAGATAAAAATATATTTCAGAGGAATCCCTGCCAGAACCGATTTCAATTCTGGCGCCAAAGCTGTTGCCTAGTTTATGTTACCTGTGTGAAATAAGACAGACTCCCTGCGGAATAGTAAATATTTGATGAAATGTCAGGTTAATAGCCTCTATGAAAGAACTGAGCTGATATAAATCCGCAGTGATGGCTTTGACAAATACTGTTTATGTAGAATTTTCTTCTTAAAAAGGATCATGCAATTTTCTTCCCTGCCATCGGACCTGGTCTGAGAGAATGGATTTCGTCAATTTTTATAATTACCACTCCATAAGGTTTTGGTTTTCCCATTTTTGCTGACATTTCGGCTGACTGGTCATATAATTCCCCGCTATCCTGAAGTGCAGCTTTCCCTACAAAACGATAACCGTCCAGCGTATCCCGGTTCACAACAGCAATAGAAATTTTAGAGCCTCTTTTAATGTTGTTATAAGTAGTCCCACCGGTTCCCTCCGTAAAAATCAGTGAATCATCCGAGAGAACACGTGTGGATCGTTTGGGCGCCACATTGGGAGTTCCGTCTTCGTCAACCGTCCCGATAAAGCATTGCTGGGTAGCAACCATGTCCTTCATTTCCTGTGTAAGTAGAGCCATAGCTTCGGATTGTATTAATTTATAATATCATTTAATTATTTCTTTTAAATCTTCGGGATTTTGACGGCTATCTCTTATTGATAAAACAAAAATTTGCTTATCTGTTACTTTATAAATTATCAAATAATTCTTTAAGACTTTTATTCTTGTATTCTCACGATTAGTTCGTTTTCCTATAAATGGATATTTGCTTATTAAAATCAATAATTTTATAAATGATTCCTGAAGTTGTTTACTATAAAGGTTTGTTCTATTTTGATTATTTAAGAAAGAAAAAATGGCATAACGGTCGTTTTGAGCTCTTTTTGTCCAGGTTATTTTTCGAGCCATCCTTCAATCTCTTTATCGGCTTGGTCACTGTCCAAAGTTTCACCATTTTTTATTTGCAGTTCAGCTTCTTCTACCGCCTTTATCTGTTCATCAGAAAGAATGTATAGATTATTATCAGTTTCTTGATTTGATATTAACCGATACATTTCTTCAAGTAATTCATTGTCCTGAGATTGATTTATCTCATTTATTAATTTAACCTTCAGTTCCTTTACTGTCATATAAATACATTTTTACCAAATTTACGAAAATAAATCCCGAACAGTTCAATTTTTACTATTCAAATAGCTGTATTATTTCATTTATCTCTTTGCATAACCAAGAGTTCCAATTAACTTAAAAGATAAAGACCAAGCCAGACATACAACTCAAAACGTTTTGCTGAATAATTTAGAAAAAAAAGGACCGATAATTGAGAATATCAGTCCTGATTAAGATTTAAATTTTTTTACCGCAAGGTCTATATATTGCACCTGTTGCAAAATCAACAACTGCACCCGGCCAAAATAATAAAATGTCCGCAACCAATGCACCTCCTCTTATAGCTCGACTTGGTTGACCTGTTTCCGGTTTCGTTCTCTGGCACTCGCTAACTCGTCCACCAAATACAGTGGCACACGAACTTAGAAAGGCTACTACCAATAACATTGCGGCAATTCTTGATACTGTTTTCATTTTTTCGATTTTAAATCCTACTCATAAGGTCTTTCGGTAGCACCTCGTTTTTAAAGTGGTTTCTGAACTCCACTATTTTAAATTTTAAATACTTTAAGATTAATTTGTAATCAGCTTACCATTGTTTTTGAAATCCTATCATGCAACCCTTTTGAGGAAATTAAATAAGATAAAATATCAAAAGGGAGAAATCTCATGATGGATCTGAATAAAATTTGCATGAAATAATTGCCATTGTTTTCATCCAAAGAGAATACTCTGGATTTAGTAATCATTTTTCCTATCGTTTGTCCTTTAAAATATTCAAATAAGAAATAATAGAAAAAATAAAACAAAATCGAGATCCATTTAGCATATTTAATATCAATAATTGATTTAAACAGATTCAGGAATAATAATAAAAGGATAAAATATATTAGTGTGTCTAATAAAAAATTCGCAAGTCGCAAAGTTTTTCCAGTCATTATGCTTAGTTGTAATAATCCAATAATTAGTTTAGCCGGTGAAATAATGTTCAAATATAATAATTAAACATTATTTATGTAAAAATGAGCATTGAATTTCAGGAGAAATACTTTTATTCAAAAAGATTCAGGATTTCTTTGCTTGTCAAACCGCGGAAAGGATCGTTTGAATTAATGAATTCGTCCGCAATAGCAGATTTCTTCTCCTGCAGTTTCTGGATCTTTTCCTCCACTGTATTTTCGGAAATAAACCGGTAAACAAATACTTTCTTGTCCTGACCAATCCGGTGAGCACGGCTGATGGCCTGCATTTCTGCGGCCGGATTCCACCAGGGGTCTATGATAAAGATATAATCGGCAGCAGTCAGATTTAATCCAACTCCACCGGCTTTTAAAGAAATGAGAAAAATGTTTTTATCCGGATCATTCTGAAATTCCTCGATAATGCTTTTCCTGTTGACCGATTGTCCGGTTAAAATGCTGTAGTTCCACTTTTCCTTGTGAAATTCTCTTTCAAGAAGATTCAGATGTTTCACGAAGGAAGAAAAAACAAGGATTTTATGATTTTCGTTCACCAGGATATTGAGCATGGAGAGAATTTCATTGAATTTCCCAGATTCGATTTTAGATTCCGCATCAAGAAGTTTTGGATGAATGGCAATCTGACGAAGCCTCATTAAAGCCTGAAGAACCATAAAACCGGATTTCCCGTTTGCTTCTTCGCCTAAACCCGAGAGCAGGAGATTTCTCACAGCTGATTTTTCAGCTTCATAAAGATCATTCTGTTCTTTGGTCATTTCGATGGTGAAGGCTTCTTCCGTTAATGGCGGCAGATCCCTTGCAACCTGCTCTTTGGTTCTTCTCAGAATAAAAGGACGAATCAGGGAGTGAAGTTTAGCTGATTTTTCCGGATCCCTGTTATGTTCGATAGGTGTGATAAAGTTGTGCTTAAAAAAACTTAAGCCTCCTAAGAGCCCCCTGTTCAGAAAGTTCATCTGAGACCAAAGATCGGAAAGTGAATTCTCAATCGGAGTACCGGTCAGTACCAGCCTGTGCTGCGACCGGAGTCCGGTTATCGTCTGATAGGTCTTGGATTCCGCATTCTTGATATACTGGCTTTCATCCAGAATCAGGTAAAAAAAGTGATGTCCTGAAAGAATTTCAGCATCGTTACGGACCGTGCCGTAGGTGGTAAGTATTATATCGTAGTTGTACAAAATCTCGGCAATGTTCTTATCCCTTCTTATCCCTTTGTACACAAAAGCTTTTAACGCAGGAGCAAATTTCTGAATTTCCTTCTCCCAGTTATGAACCAATGAGACAGGTAATACGATTAAACTTGCGGGCTGAACTGTTTCCTTTGGACCATTATCTGCAAATAGCGACAACTGTCCGTTGTGATTATTCTGGAAAAAAGGAGCGTTGGTCTCCGGACGCTTTAATTTAAGTAATAAAGTCAATGCCTGTAATGTTTTACCCAGCCCCATGTCATCAGCCAGACATCCTCCCAGAGTATTTGAATAGAGATAATATAACCAATCAAAGCCATCCTTTTGGTAAAGGCGAAGATTGGCCTGCAAATCTCCGGGCAACTGCTGAGGCTCCATTTTTTGATTGCTTAATTCGAGCAGTTTTGTTTTTACCCCGGGATCAGGTTCCGCATCAATTCCCCGGATTAATGTAAAATGATGATTGCGTAAGCGTAAATTTGAATCCTCTGTTTTCCCGAATGTGAAAAGATCATGGTAACGGGCAAACCATTCTTTTGGCAGAATGGCGATTTCTCCATTTGGCAGTTTAAATTCCCTGATGCCGTTAAGAATATTTTTACGGAAACGGACAAATGGAATACTAAATTCCCCGAATCGGACCGTAGCATGAACATCAAACCAGTCGTTCGATTGGGTAACTTTTAGATCAAGATCCTGAGATCCGGTAAAATATTTTTGATAAAGATTGTCCTGGGTTAATCTTATTCCTGAATCTTTAAGATCATTCCGGTGTGTTGAAATCCAGGAGATTGCTTCATACAATGCTTCAGAAGCATTTGATTCGTGTTTAGTGATTTCCTGATCTTCCGAATCCTTAGATGCTAGATTTCTCAACCGTGCCGTTGTAACATTTAATCCCTTTTTTTCGACTTCCAGATCCAACTTCCCGAGTAATCCGATGACGTTTTCTTCCCAGTTTTGATCTCTTTCGTAACAATAAAAAATGTAATTATTCTCTTTTTTAACCAGATGAACGACTTTCTTTCCTTCATCCTTTGCTTTCACAGTTTGGCTGTCATACAGAAAGCTCAGGACAAAAACAGGAGAACCTGTAATATCAATCTCAAAGGAGAGCAGTGCTTCATGATGCGGATTCACATTAATCACCTCAAAGCCTGAATAATCCACCTGCTGACATTTTAATGAGTTCAGCACAAACGTTTCGTAATATTTATCCTCTACCTTCCTGGGAATGACAATGTATTCCTTTTCAAAAAAAGGGATAAGCTTGCTTCCCGTAATGTCATCAAAATAATACAATTTATTCTGGTACAATATTCTGCAAGGTTCGTTGACAAGCAACATCACATTTTTGTGAAGGAGTGGCAACTGACGGTCTCCATGCCTGATTGTCAGAAAATAGTGAGTTTCCTCTTCAAGGCGGTGGAAATTAAAAACCGTTTCAGTATCTTCATAACAAAGTTCTACCCTATCCTCCTCGTAAAGATTGATATAACGGGGTTTTTTGAAATAGATGGGCAGATCCGAGCCTTTTAATAATTCAAGACTCTGGATGAGGGTTTCTTCAATATAGGGAATGATTTTTCTGGTGAACTCCTCCTTTTTAATGTTCTTGTAAAAATCATTCAGGGTACCTTTTTTATTGAATTTTTTAGAAAGAGCCTCATCACTGTATTTTTCAGCAAGCTTTATCAGAATGACCTGCAATGGAGAAAACCGGTTCTCTTCATTGGTCAGGTCATGAATTCTCAACCTGCGGATCACGGAGATGTATGGTTTATCATCCGTTCGATCTGCAAGATAAGGCAGGACTAAAAAACCCAGAGAATGATGTTCTGTAATGGTTATGATAAATTCCATTGGTACGAATTACAATAGATGCGAATTACACGAATTGGGGACGAATTGACACGAAAGGTTTCCACATTCCAATGTTGGAGTTCAAATTGGATTCCCCCTGATTCTTAATTCTTAATTTTTAATTTACTTATCCACCGGCTTTCTTTGCCTTGTATCCATCTGCCAGGAGTAACTCAAGGACCCGGTCGCGAAAATCTCCCTGTATCAGGATTTCACCATCTTTCACCGTACCACCGACTCCGCATTTAGTTTTTAGCTTTTTCCCCAATTCCTTTAAATCATCTTCTTTCCCGATAAAATCACAAACAAGCGTCACTTTCTTTCCGCCACGCTGCTTTTTATCAAGCATTACTTTCAGATTCTGCTGATTGGGTTTTAATGTCCCGGCCTGATCTTCCGGTTCCTGATACTGGTATTTAAAATTATCCGCGGTAGAATAAACTACTCCCTCACGTTCTCTCCGGTTTTGTTGTTTTGCCATTTCCCTGTATTTAAACCTGATTTTTTTTCAATTGTATAGTTTTCAAATTAAAAAGAATCCCGATCAAAAATTCGCACTGATACCAATCAAAACTATAAAAGTAATCCTTTTTTACCGAAATTTCACAGTTGTTTAAGTTCTTTTAAATTAAATATGATTACACTTGTGAAAATAAATTACGCTGGTAATCTGAATTTTAATTGAAAAGGATTCTTTGATATTAAGGAATTGATAAATTTAAATTATCGAATTACTTAAATATTTTCGAATCGTTGAAATTTTTACTTTTGCGCCTAATTATTTTCTGTTTTAATTTGGGGTCGTTTATTTCATGCTGATCCATGACAGAAGATTGATGACCAATTAGTAATATTTTTAAGATTTAATGAATAAAATAATCTCAAAGGAATATTTCTCAGATAAGGTTGTAAAACTGGTAGTAGAAAATCCTCTTATTGCCAGATCGAGGAAACCGGGAAATTTCGTTATTTTAAGGATTGGTGAAAAAGGTGAACGTTTCCCTCTCACGATTGCAGGCGCTGATCCTGTTAAAGGCACCATCACGTTGGTTGTACAGATTGTCGGGGTAAGCTCTTCCAAACTGGTAGCCCTTGAACCGGGAGATCATATTACCGATCTGGTGGGACCATTGGGCAAACCTACTGAGATTCATAAAATAGGCACGATTCTTGCAGCCGGAGGCGGTGTGGGTGTTGCACCTTTGCTTCCCATTGTGGAGGCATTCAAAAAAGCCGGCAATCGTGTCATCACGGTCATTGCTGCCAGGAGTAAAGATCTGATCATCCTTGAGGATGAAATGAGAAAATGGTCTGATGAACTGATCGTCATGACTGATGACGGATCTTATGGACGCAAGGGATTAGTAACCGCAGGAATGGAAGAGATCATTCTTCGCGAAAAGGTAGACGAATGCATTGTAATCGGCCCTGCCATTATGATGAAATTTGCATCACTGCTTACCAAAAAGTACAATATACCGACCCAGGCGAGTCTTAATTCAATCATGGTTGATGGCACAGGGATGTGTGGCGCATGCCGCGTTTCAGTTGGTGGAAAGACAAAATTTACCTGTGTGGAAGGTCCTGAGTTTGATGCCCACCAGATTGATTTCGATGAGATGCTCATGAGACTTGGTGGCTATAAGGAAGAAGAAAATAAGGCAAACGAAATTTATTCACAAAAGATATAAAAAGGGAAAATGTCATTGAACCCCGATATCCTCAAAGAGGAAAGAAGCCAGGAATGGAGAAGTGAACTTCGCTCAAAATTAAAAGGTAAAGAGAGAACAAATATTCCAAGGGTAAAAATGCCCGAGCTTGAACCCGAAATAAGGGTCAAATACCAGAACAGGGAAGTTAATAAAGGATTAGTTGTTGAACAGGCACAGCTGGAAGCTTCCCGCTGCATGGATTGTGCCAACCCCACCTGTATCGAGGGTTGCCCGGTAAGCATTAATATTCCCAAGTTCGTTAAAAATATTGAAAGAGGAGAATTTCTGGAAGCAGCTGCAACATTGAAGGAGACCAGTTCTCTCCCGGCTGTTTGTGGCCGGGTTTGTCCGCAGGAAAAGCAGTGCGAAGCCCATTGCTTTTACGTGGAGAAAATGAACAAGGATGCTGTTGCGATCGGACACCTCGAACGCTTTGCCGCTGATTACGAACGGGAATCGGGCCAGAGCAGTGTTCCTGAAACAGCTAAACCTAACGGAATAAAAGTAGCAACGGTAGGATCGGGGCCTTCTGCGTTATCTTTTGCAGGAGATATGGTTAAACTCGGATATGATGTGACCGTGTTTGAAGCCCTGCATGAAATTGGCGGGGTGCTGAAATATGGAATTCCGGAATTCAGGCTTCCAAATTCAGTCGTAGATTTCGAACTGGGTAATCTCAGAAAAATGGGAGTGAAATTCCAGACCAATTTCATCGTAGGCCGTACTGCTTCTTTTGATGATTTAAAAGAAGAGGGATTCAAGGGATTCTTTATCGGAAGCGGCGCCGGATTACCGCGTTTTATGGATATTCCCGGTGAAAATTACAATGGCATTATGTCTTCCAATGAGTATCTGACACGTGTAAACCTGATGGATGCCTCCTCGGACAATTCCGATACCCCTGTCATAAAAGGTAAAAATGTAGCAGTCATTGGAGGAGGAAATACAGCAATGGATTCCGTCAGGACGGCTTTAAGATTGGGAGCTGACAGGGCTATTATCATTTACAGGCGCTCAGAGGCAGAAATGCCGGCCAGAATTGAAGAGGTAAAACACGCCAAAGAAGAAGGCGTTGAGTTTATGACGTTATGCAATCCTCTGGAGTATTTTGCTGATTCAAAAGGACGCGTTAATAAAATGCGCCTCAATAAAATGGGACTTGGCGAACCTGATGCTTCAGGCCGGAGACGTCCTGTTCCGATTGAAGGTTCAGAATTCGAGCTTGATGTTGATCTTGTTATCGTGGCTGTGGGAGTTTCTCCCAATCCTCTTGTTCCTACCTGCCTTCCTGATCTGAAGGTTTCAAAATGGGGAACCATCGTTGTGGATGAAGATAAAATGCAGTCTTCCATTCCTCAAATGTTTGCCGGAGGCGATATCGTCCGTGGCGGTGCAACGGTAATTCTGGCCATGGGAGATGGACGCAAGGCTGCAGAGAATATGCACCTGCATCTTCAAAAAACGAATTTAACGAATTGAAAACGAATTTCACGAAACTATGAGTAATCTAAATGTTTCATATTTAGGGCTGGATCTTAGGAATCCTATCATCGCCGGAAGTTGCGGATTAACAAATTCCATTGAGAATTTAAAAGCCCTTGAAAAATCCGGAGCAGGCGCTGTGGTATTAAAATCCATTTTCGAGGAAGAAATATACCTTGAATATGCACAGGAATTCAGTAAACTTGGGCCTTTAGATAATAACCTTGAGTTCTTGGATTATTATGACTATGAAATAAAAAAGGATAATCTGAAGCATTACCTGGACCTGATAAGGGAAGCTAAGAGTAATTTATCGATACCGGTTATCGCGAGCATAAATTGCGTAACTGCCCAGGAATGGGGATTCTTTGCTAAAAAGGTGGAAGACGCGGGGGCAGATGCCATTGAGTTGAATATGTTCATTTTGCCATCGAATCTTAACCATACCAGCCTGGATCATGAGAAGATCTTCTTCGATGTCATTTCAAGAGTGGCTTCCAAAGTAAAAATACCTGTTTCCTTGAAAATAAGTCCTTATTTTTCAACTCTTGGGAGCATCATCAGGGATCTTTCCTTCTCTGAAATTAAAGGTCTGGTTTTATTTAATAAGATGTACAGCCCGGATATTGATATCGAATCCGAGAAAGTAATCGGGACCGGTGTGCTGAGTAATGCGGGTGAACATAAACTTTCCCTGCGATGGATCGGGATGATGGCCAAGCGTGTCAACTGTGATCTTTCTGCCTCAACCGGTGTTCATGACTGGCAGACGGTCGTAAAGCTTTTACTGGCAGGAGCCAATACGGTACAGGTCGCCAGCCTGTTGTACAGAGAAGGCTTTTCGGTGATTGAAAAATTAACAGAAAATCTTGAGGGATGGATGTCTCGTCATAATTACAGCTCCATCAGCGATTTCAGGGGCAAACTCAGTATTGATAATGAAACCAATCTTGCTGAATACGAGAGGGTTCAGTTCATGCGCAATTTTGGTGATTATAAGCCCAATTCCACCAATTAGAGACGTACCACACGAAATAACTGTTCAAGAATCCCCTGGATAGACATGGTCTGTTCAGGGGATTTTTTTTTAGTGTTTCGACTGATATGGAATTGAATTATTATTTGGTATTTTTGTTTATCAAAATAACTCTTATCAACATGAAATTTAGAGTATTTATTTTGCTGATTATTGTGCAAAGTGGTCTCAGCCTTTACGTATCAGCACAGGATTTGCCGATCAATTCAAGGTTCAAAGGCGGGAGTGAAGGATTTTACAGATTCATGACGGAAAATCTTAAATATCCTGTCCAATCAGTGAATTCTAAAACAATTGGCTATTCAATTACCGGAATTACCGTAACACCTGAGGGAAAAATAAAGGAGATTTCCATTATTAACCCTTTGGATGAATCTATCGATAATGAAATAATAACAGTTCTTGAGAAGACTAAAAACAAATGGATCAAATCTAAAACCCTTACAACAGATCAGACTTTCTATGTTCAAGTGGTTTACAGGATGGATTATTTAGCTGGTCTTGATCCCGGAGGTGATTACCCGGTTAGGGATGTTTATGACTTTTTGGAGCCGGTTTATATAGCTGAAGCTGTTCGAAAGAAAATTGATTTGCCTGAAGCAAATGATTCAATAAGGGCAAGGATCAGCAAAAGCATGAAAGAGAATAAAAATGAAGATGCATTAAGATATACCTGTGAATTGATTCGGAGAAATCCCTTTAATACAGAACTGTATCAGTTAAGAATCTTAATAAACAGAAAACTGAATAACAATGACTTAATCGTCAAAGATGCTCAGAGGATGCAAAATTTCATACTGGGAGTATCATTGAATGATTTTTTAACCACCATTTCACAGGTATCAGCTAAAAATGACTCGACTGCAAACATAAGAAGCAGCAAAGACGCCGTTTACGGGATTGGGATTAAACGCGATACAACGGTTCAGATGCCGGAATTTCCCGGAGGTCTGAACGAGCTGATGAAGTTCATTCAAAATAATCTTGAATACCCGTCTTCAGCGTCCAGGGAAGGAATTCAGGGTAAGGTGTACGTTCGGTTTATTGTTGATAAAAATGGACGTGTAAAGGCTCCTGTTATTTTAAAGAGTGTTCATCCCTTACTCGATGAAGAAGCAAAAAGAGTGGTCAATTTGATGCCGTTATGGAAAGCTGGAAGAAAAAACGGGAGCGCCGTTAATGTATACTATACGCTTCCTATCCAGTTTGCACTGAGGACTGAAATAAATCAGGAGCAAAGAATTAGAATGGGAAATAAAAATTCAATTACCTACTAAGCTAATTCTCTTCTTAGCATCTGCTAAGAAGAGAACATGAAAATTAAAATATCCTAAAAAACTTACTTTCAGGAATTTTTGTCGATACAACAAAGCACGGGTCAGAGACTTGCATTAGCGAGAGAGAAATCTGAACTATTTCTCTTTGCCTTACTATTTTTCAATGATAGATAGTTGTTTATTATAATTTCAACGTGGTTTTAGTAAGATTCCATCCTTCGATCCTGATTTCCTGATTCCTGTCTTTTATTTTAGCCTTGGGCGCAGAGACCGTCACCTCGGTTGATTCCATCGGAGCCAGCGAGAAGTAACCTGCTGACCAGTACGAAGGCAGTACTTCTTCTTCATTTTCCAACAACTGGGGATGAATGAAGAAAGCAACCTTATCAGAAGTGTTTGTCAGGCGGAGGGTCCATTTTTTCTCTGTTTTCCCTTCCTCTTTCTTCAGGAGGGTCGTCTTAACCCCTGCCTTCGGCATCGTGTTTAATGCTTTGAAATCGTCGTTTGGAGCAAACCAGTAGGTATTGCCTGAGATCACTTTGCCTGAAGCATCTTTCAGTTTTACCAGAATCAGCGATACTCCTTTTGCATTCCCAAGCATTTTGGATAAGGATGCAGCTTCCTTTACTTCCGTGGAGGAGATATTTAGCTTTACTGACTGACTGCCTGCTTTCCCTGAATTTATATCGTAAATCTCAGCCTCAGCGGTAAGGTTGGAATAAGGTCTGTAGGTACGGTTGACCACTGTCAGCATGCTATCCCTTGGATTCAACTGTATGTGAAGCTTTTCACAGGCATTCTGCATGAAATAATAACCTGCGTTGGGTTCGAGGTACCAGTCAAAGATCTGCCAGACCACACTTGGGAAAGCGGCATTCAGTTTCCAGAGCATCACCCCTCCGATGTCATTTAATTTATGCCCGGCAGCTTCAAAGATCGCCTGGTAGCCTGTCGCATTCATCAGCTGCATCTTGTTTGAAAAATCCTCCATCGAAACAGGTTCTCCGTACCTTGCGACCATGCTGTTATAGTATTTATCATATTTCCCGTTGCTGGTAGCCGCATCATGATAACCCCACGTGTGGTTAAGCGGAAATGGAAGCGTTTTATCCCATACCAGATTTGGAATAATCTTTTTTAATCCATTATACGTTGGCTGCGACGGCAAACCTGTTTCATCCTTAAACACCCAATCTTTCGCCTCATCAGCCAGACGGTAGTATTCTTTTGAATCACGCCATCCGTAAGGGCCTCCGCTGTAAACGCCGGGAGCAAGATTATCGGGCCACGAGCTTTTACTCCCCTCAGGAAGCTTTGCAAAACCTGATGAACACGGGATGAACGGCCTTGTTCCATCCAGCGAAATAACATAATCGCGCATGGCGTCATAAAGTTCCTTGCGCACATGCCCTTCATTGCCTCCCGTCCAAACGAGAAGGCTCGGATGGTTGCGGATACGGTAAATCGTGCTCGTTACGTTATTTAGAAAAACCTTGCCTTCTACCGGATTGTCTGTCGAGCCCTTAAACTCGCCGTGGGTGTCGCCTGTTACCCAAAAATCAGACCAAACAAGCATCCCGTATTTATCTGCAAGATCAAAAAATACATCCGGGGGTGTAATTCCACCGCCCCAGATCCTCACAAGATTGATGTTGCTGTTTTTATAAAGATGCATTTCCTCATCCTCGCGGATCGAGTCACGGTTAAGCATCATATCCGGAACCCACGCTCCGCCTGTAAGATGAACTCTTTTGCCATTGACGTAAAAATCCCGCCTGAGATTTTTGCCCGGAACTTCAACCGCCTTTGAACTAACCGTGCGGATACCAAACACAAAAGTTGTATCGTCTGAAATCACTCCGTTGGATTCATACTTCAGCTGAACACGGTAAAGATTGGGGTTCCCGTATCCTGAAGGCCACCACAAGCGCGGCTGTTTAATGATCAGCTGTTTGAACTGATCGGCGGTAAAGTTTACTTCGCTGGTATTGTTGGCGGCCATATTCAGCTCTTTCGTGATCAGTAAAGAGCTTCCTTTGAAATTTTCAGGACTGATATTGACTTTCAGAATGCCTTTGGAGGATTGCTGATCGTGGTTTGATAGGGTAAGCTTTAATGAAAGTTTTGCAACCGAAGTATCGGGTAAGTTGGGTAAATCGGTGATCAGTTGAGGATTGGACAAGGTAACCTTGCCAGAGGTTCGGATATAAACAGGCTGCCAGATCCCCATGTTACGGTCGCGTACAGGAGGCATCCAATCCCACCCGGCCGAACAAACCATGGTAACATTCTTACCGATATCCCCTGTCGGGCCTCCGTTGGCGTAAAAATCACCCAGCGCCTTTAATTGCTCTGTTGCAGGAAGCCCAGGATAATCAAGAGGATAGATCTTAACAGCCAAAGCATTTTCTTCTCCCGCCTTAACTATTTTACTGATGTCAAAACTGTATTCGGCAAAGGTTCCAACCATTTTCGTTGAATCGGCAATTTGCTTCCCATTCAGCCAGACGGCTGCCCTGTAATTAATCCCCTTGAAAATAAGTTGAAAATGCCGCCCTTTGTCTTTGGCAGGAACGGTAAAAGAAGCCCTGTACCAGTAGGGTTTTTTCCACGGGTTGCCTACATTTGGAATATGACTGAACTGTTCGAGATTATAGGTTTTATTAAACTCATCCGAAGCATCGGGTATCAGCATGTTATTCAATCCTGAATAGGGGTCAGGATATACCCTGTTGGCCACAAGCCCTGTCAGAACAGTCGAAGGGACTGAAACCGGGAACCAATAAACCGGGGAGTGATAATCGGGTGAAGAAATGCTTTCACCGGTCTCCTTTACCAATTCAGAAGACTGCAGCTCAAAGCGGCTGATCTTAACCTGCCTGATTCCATTATCCTGTGAATAAGAAAATAACGGGCCGTAAGCCGTTGCTAAAAGGAGGAGAAAAAGGAAGCGTTTTTTCATGATGAGTTAATAAAACTAAAAGTAATAAAAGAAGTCCAATATTACAAAATATTTCATAGGAGATCTTCTACTAATCTCTCAAATCCTATGCAAAAAGAACATAAAATCAGGAAAAGAATAGCTTTCCTTTTGCATTACCCTTCCTTCATTTTAATTGTGCTATTATTGTGCAGTTGTTGTGCATTGGCTGTGCTATTTTTATACAGCCAATGCACAGTAAGTGCACAGTGAATATGGAGCAAACACGAGGCAAAGGCTGTGAAGGACTTAATTTCTCAGCCGGAATGCAGAAAACAAAAAAGGCCCTTTGATTTCTCTCAGAGCCTTTTTTGTTTTTAAAGAGGTCAGCTTATTTTTTCTGATACGGTTTGGTGGCGGCGATTACGCCCCTAAAATAACCAATTGATTCAGCGATTCCCATGAATGGATCGGTCATGTTGATTTCATGTTCGAGACTGCAGACCCCTGTGTATCCCACTTTGCGCAACATCTTTACAAATGCGGGAATATCGATCACTCCACGGCCAACTTCGAGGGAATATCCCAGTTTGGTTCTGCCGGTAACATCCTTGATGTGAACATCGAACACGCGGGATTGGTATTTTTTCAAATCGGCTACCGGATCTTTCCCGGCCCGGGTGTCATGACCAATATCGAGACACATGCCAATTCTGGGATCAAGATCTTTTACATGATTCCAAACATCATCAGCATCAGGATAGATTTTAATATCCGGTCCGTGAAGATGGATCGCGTAATGGAAATCGTATTCTTTTACCTTTTTATCAACATAGGGAAGGAGTTCATAATTGGGCACGCCGATAATCAGTTTCACTCCAACCTTTTTTGCATATGCAAAAGCATTGTCGATTTCAGCTTCACTTTTCATGTAGATAGGACCAACTGCATAGCCGGTTACCCCGGCATCGTTTAATTTCTTATGAAATGCAGCAATTTGTTCCTCCGTGCTGTTCAGCGGAAGATGAAAATCCTTTATACAAAGGTAATGGACGTCCATTTTTTTCAAGGTTTCCAACGCCTTATCCAAATCAAATTTCGCGAAGGTATAACCTGCCATTCCCAATTTGAATTTTTCCCCTGTTTCAGGCGGAAGCTGAGGCCCCGGACGCTGTGGCTGCTGTGCACTTGCAAGGAAGAAGGATAGAATTCCTAAAAGCAGCAAAGCAAAATTCTTTTTCATCTGTTTTAAAATTAATTAACGGGTAAAAATAAGAAATTAATCAGCCAATCGCTGAGAATCACTTATTTTATGTCATTAAGGATAACTGTTATTTGCCGAAAGGTCATTTACAGGACTATCAATTGAATTTTGGGCTATTCCCTCTCCTATAACGGATCGGCCGAACCTGGATATATCTTTTTTAACGGTTTACCCGTTTCGCGGTCAAAACGGTCCGGGGTCAGCTTCTCAGGAGTTGAATCTCCGGTTTCCGATTGCCATTTTAATAGCAGACCTCTCATTTCCTCCAGCTCTTTTTGATATTTGGGTACAGATGCCAGATTCAATAATTGTTCAGGATCATTTCTGACATCGAAGAGTTCTTCCGATGCGCGCGGAGAAACAAATAAATCGGCCTGTGCCGGGGTTAATTTACCCAGATCCCTCAAGTGATTTAAGGCGGATTGTGTTGGGGACCTTTTTGAATCTGCCGGTCCACAATTGGTCAGGTTAGGTCTTGCATTTACCAGATATAAGTACTCTTTCGTACGGATCATCCTTTCATGCGCCTCATAATCATGCCAGTTATGTTCGGAAAATACCAATGTTCTTATTTCAGCCAATGGATTTCGCAATATTGGGGCAAAGCTTTTTCCCTGATATTCCTTGGGAGTCTGAGCCTCTGCCAACGCCAAAATTGTTGGTGCAATATCAAGAGAGCTTATCAGGCTTTCGGTATGCGTCCCCTTATTTTTAATCCCCTTTGGCCAGAAGACCACGAAAGGAGTCTGCATGCCACTGTCATAAACCCTGGTCTTGCATCTCGGGAACGGCCGTCCATTATCTCCCATCACGATGATTACGGTATTATCAAGGACACCCTGCTTTTCCAGTTCTTCCCTGACTTTCCCGATATAATAATCAAAACGTCCGATTTCATTGTAATAGGATGCGATATCCTGCCGTGTCTCAGGAGTATCGGCAAAATAGGGAGGTATCTCCACTTTTGATGGATCGTGAGTGATTTTAAAGGTATCGGCCCCCCAGGGACGGTGTGCATCGTGGGAAGCCAGCCAGAAAAAGAAAGGTTTCTCCCTTGGCCTTTCCTTTAAGAACCTGACCCAGTTATTTTCTCCGCCATCTCCATTATTGTAACCGTTTCCGTCTGTATAAAGATCAAATGCACGATGTGCCGATGGTCCCATGTGCCATTTGCCGGCTTGAGCGGTATAATAACCTTTTTCCCTGAGAAGCAGGGGAAAAGGGATCTCGTTCGGAGGCAATGGGGTATGCAATTCGGCGGCCCCGTTGCAATGCGGGTATTTACCGGATATGATGCTGCACCGGCTGGGACTGCAGGAACTGGCCGTCAGAAAAGCGTTGATAAAGCGTAACCCTTCTTTGGCGAGCTTATCAATATTGGGTGTTTTAACAACTTTATTTCCATAACACCCGATATCATTAAAACTGACATCATCGGCGATTATAAATACAAAATTGGGTTTTGACTGTGCCAATCCGAATAACGGATTCACGAACAAGCTCCCGAGACATAGGTTTTTAATAAACTGAGAATTCATGATCGTCTTTGATAAAAGGACATAAACCAGATTAATTATTTTCCAAGGCGTCGTTCGGGACCCTGTTTCCCCTTATTTCCTGCGCATCGGTCTCCCAATTTACTTCCGGACAGAGGCCTTCAATTTAATGACCATTCTATTTCAATTCTATTTTAGCTACTATGGGTAAATGATCAGAAGGATAACGCTGTTCGTACGAATCAGTCAGAACGCCATATTTGAAGACATTTATCTGACCACTAACAAATATATAATCGATCCTGGACTTCAGGTCTGCATCAAATTTAAAGGCATTGAAAGTTCCTTCGGGGCCGTATGGAGGTTGCACTGAAATTTTACTAGCATCTTTTAAAAGAGTCTGCATTGTATTTATTTGCTCCGTTTCAGGAGTCGAGTTAAAGTCCCCGACACAAATTGCAGGAGCATCCTTCGCTATTTCTTTTATCTTCTTCACCATCAGGAGCCCCGATTGGCGGCGTGCTTCAACACCCTGATGGTCAAAATGGACGCAGAAGAAATAAAATTCCTTTTTAGTGTCAAGATCCCGGAATTTCCCCCAGGAACAAATCCGGTTACAGCACGTAGCATCCCAGCCTTTGGAGGGTTTATCGGGAGTCTGGCTCAACCAGAAGTCGCCCGAATCAAGCAGTTTAAACCGGTCGTTCCGGTAGAAAATTGCACTATGTTCTCCCGCATGCTCACCGCCATCGCGCCCTTTACCCGTAAATGAATACTCTGGAAGGTTCGAGATATCTTTCAATTGATTGATCAATCCTTCCTGAGTTCCGAAGATGTCAAATTCATGAAACCGGATCAGCGCATTAACATGTTCTTTACGGTATTTCCATGAATTTAAGCCATCGCCAGAGTTATCATTCCTGAGATTGTATGAAGCTACAATGATTGGTTGATTCTTCATGGCATAGCCATCAACAAAGATCATTTCAATAATAAACAGTAAAAAAAATACCTTTCTCATTTCAATAATTTGGTTTTTGGTTTGCAGCATAATTTTTGGCACGAAGTCGGAATCAGAATATTGTCAGCTCTTATTCCCAGTTTGTTTTTGCAATTAGGTTTCCAAAAATAAACAAAAAATATCACCAAATTTTTAATTTCAAATCGTAAATACAATCATAACAATTTAAACTATGTCATTTATTTCATGTTAATTTGCAGGATCTTTTTTATAAAGCCATGTCTTGCCGTCTTAAATTATTTTACTTTGTAATTGTCTTTACTTTCTGCACAAGTATTTCTGCTCAGCAGAATTCTTCGAACGGGAACTTTATTTATCATTCGGTAAAGAAGCAGGAGACTCTATATTCCATAGCAAAAGAGCATGGCGTAACTCCCGAGGATATCTTTCGCTACAATCCGTCAGCGAAGGAAAAGATAAAAACAGGCGAAGTGCTGCAGATTCCTAAAAAATCCGGATCCATCGATGATAAGGCACAAACAAAAGCAAAAACTTTAATTTACAAAGTAGGCAAAGGAGAATCACTGTATTTTATTGCCAGGAAATACAACTGCACCCCGGAAGATATTTTGAAAATAAATCCGGGACTATCCCCGATAAAAAAAGGAATGAACATAAATGTTCCCAATCCCGATTTTATCCCTGAACCAAAAAGTTCCAAAGGAAATTTTACGGAGTACAGAATTCAAAGCGGCGATACCTATTACAGCCTTAAAAGACGTTTCGGAGAAGATCAGGAAAATTTGGAAAAGATTAATCCGGATCTTAAAGACGGTATCAAAGCAGGCATGATCATTTTAATACCCAAGAGAGCAGATTCCTTAAAGATAAAAAATGTTGATAAGGAGATTGCTCCCGGCGAAAACACTGCAGCAGCTGATGGGAAAAAGAAAGATCAGATTTTTAATATTGGCCTTTATCTTCCCTTTTGTTTCGATCTCAATGATTCTTTAAAAATAGCTTCTCAAACAGCAAACTATCTTGAATTTTATGAAGGAGCCATGATTGCAGCTGAGGATATGTCCTCAGAAGGGATGAAATTAAAAATGTACACCTACGATACAAATCAGGATCCGAAGGCAGTGGAACAATTAATCAAAAAGCCGGAATTTCTTTCTTTGGATCTGATAATAGGGCCGGTTTATCCCAATTGCCAGAAAATAGTATCGTCCTTAAGTGCCAAGAACAGGATACCAATGGTTTCTCCTCTGTCATCCGATAGCCATTTCGCCTCCGCAAATCCATATTATTACCAGATCAATCCTGACAGAAACCTTAGATTAAAAGGTACAACAGACTACATTATTCAGAATTATAAAGGAAGGAATCTGATCTGCCTGAGCCAGGGAAACGGCGGTAATGATCCAAATTCAATACCGGGAAAGTTGAAACAAAGACTGTCCGGGAAAGTCACTGTTTACGATCTTTGGTCAGATTCACCCACCGGGATCGAATCACTGTTAAATGCTGAAACAGAAAATATAATCATACTGACGGAAACCGATGAGGCTAAAGTTAGTGTTGCTGTCACAAGATTGAATACTGTCTCCAAAAGATTTAAAATCATCCTGATCGGTCTGCAGGAATATACACGGATGAAAAGTATCAATATTGAATACCTTCACGATCTGAAATTGCACTATCTCTCTCCGTATTATATAGATTACAATAACAGGAATACAAGGAATTTCATAGCAAAATTCAGAAGCAATTATTCGTCCGAGCCCAGTCAGTATGCCTATCAGGGATATGATGTCATGATTGGTTTTTTAACCAGTCTCTGGCAATCAGGAAGAAAATTCATAGTCCCCGGGAGTGAAAGCAGGTTAAAACTTTTGCAGGCGGATTATAACTTTCAGCGCGTCTCGAATTTTGGGGGATTTATTAACAGCACTTTTTTTGTCATTGAATACAATGATTCCTATGATGTCCACTGTTCCGGGAAAATCAATGCCACCTTGCCCTGAATTAATGAAGTAGAATTATGAAATGAATTTGGGAATCATCAAACATCTCATCATTCATAACTCATATCTCACATTCATCCTCCTTTTCCAAAGACGGCAATGGATTTTTTGACAATATCAACGGCCTCCCGCATCTGCTCTTCATTAATCACAAGAGGGGGTGTAAAACGGATGGTATGCTCATGAGTTGGTTTGGCAAGTAAACCATTCTCTTTCATTACCAGGCAAAGATCCCAGGCCGTTCTTCCTTTTGAAGGTTTTATCTGTATTGCATTCAGCAACCCCTTTCCACGTACTTCTTCCACTACCGGAGAATCCATGTCTTTTAATTCCTCTCTGAAAATCCTGCCCATAGCCATTGCATTATCAGCCATCTTCTCCTGAATCAAAACATTCAGGGCCGTCATCGATACTTTGGCTGCCAAAGGATTACCCCCATAGGTTGATCCATGCTCTCCGGGTTTGATGGTCAGCATAATTTCATTGTCAGCCAATACACAGGAAACAGGGAGCACGCCTCCGGATAATGCTTTGCCAAGAATTAGAATATCAGGCCTTACCAATTCATGATCACAGGCCAGAAGTTTGCCAGTGCGTCCCAATCCTGTCTGAACTTCATCGGCAGCAAAAAGAACATTGTATTTATGACAAAGATCTGCTACTTTGGCCAGATAACCATCTGAGGGTATATAAACGCCGGCTTCGGCCTGGATGGGTTCTACCAGGAACCCTGCAGTATGGGGATCTTTCAGTTCCCGCTCCAACGATTCTGTATCATTATAAGGTATCTTGACAAATCCGGGAGTAAAGGGACCATAATCATTGTAAGCATCAGGATCCGATGACATAGAAACAATGGTAATGGTTCTGCCATGAAAATTTCCTTCACATACAATAATTCTCGCCTGATCTTTTGGTATTCCTTTTACCTTGTATGCCCATTTGCGGATCAGTTTCAGCGCCGTTTCATCGGCCTCTGCACCCGAATTCATCGGAAGCATTCTATCATACCCGAACAGATCGGTCATGTATTCCTCCCATTCACCAAGCAAATTATTATAGTAGGCTCTCGAAGTCAGGCAAAGTTTTTCCGCTTGCTCCTTCAGAGCATTGACAATCAAAGGATGGCAATGCCCCTGATTCAATGCCGAATAAGACGCCAGAAAATCCATGTACCGTTTTCCTTCAACGTCCCACACATAAATTCCTGAACCTCTATCAAGCACTACGGGCAGCGGATGATAGTTATGCGCGCCAAAACGGTTTTCGCGTTCAATAAAATCTTTGGTTTTCATAACATAGGTTTTTAGACAGAAACAATTATCGAATTTAAATGTTTTTCAACTTTTCCGATCAATGTGGTCCTGGAACACGGATGACACGGATGAAGCAGATGACCACAGGTTTTTAAATATGATAAAAATCTGAAACACCTGGTGAAACAGATACCCACTGATCATCTGTGATGAAAAGGATTAACACAGATCACCGTACATTAAACTTAATTTTTCTGGAGAATTGTCATCCGCATAATCCGCGTCATCCGTGTTCTCCCAAAAAAAAGATTACTTCTGACAGTATTCTCTATATAATGTTTTAATTTCCTTATCCGACTTTTCCCCGTCATAAATGATCATCCTGTACCGGAAATTAACCTTTTCTCCATTATGTAAGGTCAAATTCAGCCATTTCGGATTTTCTATTTTTTGGCTCTCTTCATAATCTCCCTGCCCTAAAGGGTTAACAGCAAACATCCCATAGCTCCTGACCATCCAATACGCCGGATGATTAAAGCTCTCAGGATGATCAAATATTCCAACACCCGCTTTTTGTCCGTCTTTGTTCCCTTCCAGTATTACCCAATCAGCTCTCTTGCCATAAATGTTCTGTTCATTTTTTTCATTATTTGAACTCCTGTAAGTACCTGTCCCTGTTGAGTTTGGAACTCTCGTCTTCATCCAGTCACTTTCCACCGTCTCCCTCATCCAGTCAGCTACCCTGATTTGTAACAAACCGCATTTATTATCCTGAAAAACAACGGTTGAATCCGTGGATGTCAGGGTAACATTAAAATCTATTAAATAGCCCTGCTTAATGGATTTGAATCTCATTTCACGTTCTTCTTCAAGTAAGACTTTCCCCTTTCCCCCGATCCAGTGATTGATCGTTTTTAGTACGCCTTCATTTCTCCCATTTTTGATCTCAAGGATCTTACTATGCTTAATCTGACGTTTGTCCGAACTGTTATCCCAGAATTCTTCATTCGTCGCATTAGAATGCCGGTTATCATCCCTGTTAACCCGTCCGTAAGCAAACAGTATTCCCAGATGTCCCGGATGATCCCTGCTTTCTCCAGGAATATTCTCAAGTGGATATCCCCTCGTAATGGTGATTCCTGAAGGAGTTTTTACCGGGTATAAAACCGGTTTGGCGACAAAACCATTATCATATCCGCCAACTCCGGTGTTTCCTTCAATTTTATTGTACCGGAATCCTCCGAACAAATAGCTGGTAAAATATTTACCATTGATAAATACATCAATTTTATCTTTTTTCTCCACAAATTTTACTGATGAGTTTTTAAAAGAGGAAAACAGCACCAATAATATTGATAACAGGATTATTGACTTTTTCATCTGCTTATAATATTAGGTAACAAGTCGTTCAGGCCATACTTTAATAACAAATATAATATAATTTTAATAAATAACCTGCTATCGGTTTGATGTAAACTTCAAATATCATTGGGCTTTTGATCATTGGCTGAATAAGTCGTATCTTTACAAACTTGCAGGCTGTTCTATCGCCTCATCAACAGATGGGGAGGAAAGTCCGGGCAACACAGGGTGCCATGTTTCCTAACGGGAAGGCGGGCGAAAGTTCGCAGCAGTGTAACAGAAAATAACCGCCTCTGAAAGGAGGTAAGGGTGAAAAGGCGGGGCAAGAGCCCACCGGTATCTTTGGCAACAAGGATAGCCGTACGCCTCATGGGTTGTAAGGCCAAATACATTACGCGTCCTTTATGGACACAGGGTTACTCGCCCTGGTTTCGAAAGAATAGCGTAAGGGGTAGGCTGCTCGAGGCTGTTGGCGACAACAGTCCCAGATAAATGATAGAATGAAAAACAGAACCCGGCTTACAGGCCTGCTTATTTTTTAAATTTTTGTTTTGTGTGAAGATGTAGAGTACAGAGAAGAATCTTCTTGTATGTTTGAAGTTGAAATATTCTCAGGCTTTTGTCTATTGTCAAAGAAATCCAGCATTAATACTCTTTTGGAATTAGTTTGATAAAAAATATTTATTTGTTTGATTAAAGTAAAACTACGAATTCCTTTTCCCTTATTTTGAATTGCTCCAATTTCGGGGAAATCTGCAACAAATCTTAGAAACTTGAAAGTCTTCTTGATAAAGAAAATAGCAACCTGCTCACCCCAGTTGATTCTTAAATATTCAATTGTACTTTCAAATTTTCTTTCAGCTTTTTTTGACCATCGGATTTCTACAGCCATTTTCTGTATTTCTTTTCTATTTCTTCATTGCTGATGGTATTTTGAAGATCATCACATTCTTTCAATGTGAGTAAAAGTTCGTCCTGTTCTTGAGAGGTCAGTTTATTCCATAATTCTCCCTCGTCAGAAGAAGATCTTTTTTTTACCAGTTCGTAGAAATCAACAAGCAATTTTTCATTTTCAATGCTGTCAATCAAAAGATGAAAGTTCTTCTTTAATTCTGCTGTATTCATATTCAAATTATTTATACCAAGTTTAGTAAAAAATTTCCGCTTTTTACGTAGAAATCTTGATATTCTTTACAAACTTTATGAACTTTATAAACTTTTTCATATATTTGCTGCGGATAATATTGTGAACAATGCAGAATAACAACTTTTACTTTTGGTTTTATTATTACAGCCCTCAAGAGGAGACTGAAAGTTAAAGTATTGTTTAAACTGAACGATATATAATGAAGGTCTCCAAACGGAGGCCTTTTTTTTTGACTATAATTCTGGCGATGGGATCAAGGATACTGATAAATGAAAAACTAAAAATATGAATATTGCGATCATAGGATTGGGGCTTATAGGCGGATCGATGGCTAAAGACCTGCACCGAACCGGATTTGCTGCAAAAATCATTGGAGTGGAAAGCAGTCCGGTTCACGCCCAAATGGCGCTCGATCTTGGAATAGCTGACCGGATTGAGCCAATGGATAAAGCTCTGGCGGAATCGGATCTCGTTATTGTTGCCATTCCAGTCGATAAAATTGCAGTTACACTGCCCTTGATCCTTGACCTGATCCCGGCAGGCACTACCGTAACAGATGTGGGATCCACCAAAAGAAAGATCGTCGAAGCTATTAAAGATCATCCGCGCAGAGCCAACTTTGTCCCCTCACACCCCATGTGCGGAACCGAAAACAGCGGCCCCAAAGCGGCTATCGATCATCTGTTTGAAGGCAAGATCTGCATCATCTGCGACCAGAAAGAGAGTAAACCTCAACATTTGGCTTTGGTGGAAAAAATGTACCAAAGCCTTGGAATGTCAATCGCTTACATGAGCAGCGACGAACAGGACCACACCACGGCATTTGTTTCGCACCTTCCTCATGTCACAGCTTTTGCTCTTGCCAATGCAGTACTCGCTATCGAAGACCGCAACATCATCTTCGACCTTGCCTCGGGAGGATTTCAATCAACTGTCAGGCTTGCCAAGAGTTCACCCCAGATGTGGGCGCCTATCTTTTGGCAAAACCGCGATTACATGATCGAAGCTCTGGAAGTTTACATCCATCATCTCAGGGAATTCAAGGAAAGTCTTAAAGAAAATGAGCAGAATCAGCTTCTACAGCTGATTACCAATGCCAATAAAATACGTGGAGTCCTTGAAGGTGAAAGTTCATCCATGACCAAAAATGAAGAGACGATAATTAAATTTTACACAAAATAATTTACCATGATTGCAAGATTAGACATCAGGCCAATTAAGCACTGGCTGCCGGAAATTAACAATCCTCTTTTGATAAGCGGCCCCTGCAGCCTTGAATCAGAAGAACAGACACTGACCACAGCAAGGGAACTTGCTAAAGATAAAAGAGTTTTTGTGTTTCGCGGAGGAGTCTGGAAGCCCCGCACACGTCCCGGTGCTTTCGAAGGGATTGGTAGCATTGGACTCGAATGGATGAAAAAGGTGAAAAAAGAGACAGGCTTATTGACCGGAACTGAAGTAGCCAACGCCCAACACGTGGAGGAATGTCTCAAAGCAGGGATCGACGTGATCTGGATTGGTGCCCGTTCCACCGCTTCTCCTTTCACGGTGCAGGAAATTGCTGATTGTCTTGCAGGTACCGATCAGGTGGTCATGGTTAAGAACCCCGTTAATCCCGATGTTCAGCTCTGGATCGGAGCTCTCGAAAGACTCAACAGGGCCGGGATACGAAATCTCGTGGCCATTCACCGGGGATTTACCCCTTTCAGTGAAACCAAATACCGCAATTATCCCAGTTGGAGAACAGTAATTGAGCTGAGGCAATTGATGCCGAACCTTCCGATCATCTGTGATCCGAGCCACATAGCCGGTAAAAGAGAATACCTGTTTGAGATTTCACAAAAGGCATTCGACATGGGTCTTGACGGATTAATGCTGGAATCGCACATCAATCCTTCCTGTGCCTTAAGCGATAAAGATCAACAGGTCACACCGGCTGATCTTAGAAAAATACTGGATAAGCTGGTTATAAAATACACCAGTTCCGATGACCCGGTATTTGAAAATAAGCTTGATACGCTCCGTTCAAGGATCGACGACATCGACCACGAAATCCTCGAAGTTCTTTCTGCCCGTATGAAGATCGTTGAGCAGATAGGCCTTTACAAAAAACAGAATAAAGTGACAGCGCTGCAGGTAAACCGTTGGTCGCAGATCATGGAAGACCGGCTGGATAACGCCCGCAAACTGGGTCTGGATGAAAGTTTTATAAAAATCATCTTCCAGCTGATCCACGAAGATTCTGTCAGACAACAGACCGAAATTATGGATAATGATCTGTGAAGTAAATTTCACGAATTGAGGACGAATTAGCACGAACGCCATGAATTAATGTTCAGGCGGATTATTGGGCTGATACTTTGCTGTAGTACTTTGCCGTCGGTTTTAACCGACGGAAGAAATTGAGATATAAAAATGGCTTTAGCCACATATCAGAAAAATTTCTTCTCAAAGCGAAGGCCTTAGTGATTCATTTTCTGATCCGCCAGTGAAGTCGGTTTCGTGTAAATTCGTCCTTAATTGGTGGAATTCGCACTGCTGATTAAAAGCTGAAGTTTTGATATTAAATCTTTACGATCTTTAAAGGACAAGGCAGATAAACTCAGGGGAGGATATTCGGCAATGCCCTCACGGATTCTGACAATAAACTTCAGATCCCATTTCAGACCGAGGAATAATTTTTTTACCCTGATCTGACGCAGGTGCTCAATGGGAATTTCAATGGTTTGATAATTCCGGTCAACCGAAAAAACAGAGTAATAACGCACAATCAGTTTATTCTTGTTTTCGCCAATATGGATGTACTGAAAGTTCAGTATCGAGATAATGACCAACCCGATGAGGAAGAATCCAGTCAAGACGGCCAGGATCATAAACTGTTGAATGAAAATAAGAACTGTCATAGCAGCGATACAGGCAAAACCTGCGATCATAATGATGGTCTTCAGTATTTTCACATTTTTCTCGTTACTGTAAAGCATAATTTTAAAGGCTTGGGTTAATTGATCTAAAATAATGAATAATTTTAACTTTGCTCTATATTGACTAAAAAGATGAAAAAGCTTCCTGAATTCCATAATTCGGTTATTGTGACCCGGGAGATTGAAAAGGTATTGGGTTCTATTCTGTCAATCTATCCAAAGGATAAGATCTTCCTGGTCACGGAGGATAATTGTGAAGAATATTGTTTCCCCTTACTTCAGAATGTCCCGGGCATTGAGAACTTAAAATCCGTGGTTGTGTCTTCGGGGGAAGAAAATAAAAATCTGGCTTCAGTTGAAAAGATCTGGCTTTTTCTAAGCAAAAATGGCGCGGACCGTAAATCCCTTGTCGTAAACCTTGGCGGGGGTATGCTTACCGATCTGGGAAGTTTTGCGGCCTCAACTTTTAAGCGCGGAATGGATTTTATCAATATACCAACCACCCTGCTCTCCCAAGTGGATGCCTCGGTCGGCGGGAAAACGGGTTTTAATTTCAACGGACTGAAAAACGAGATCGGGGTGATCAATCAGCCGAAAACAGTGCTGATCGATACCCGGTTCCTGAAAACCATCGATCATGAGAATTTTATCTCCGGTTATGCCGAAATGATCAAACATGGACTGATTCAATCAAAGCAGCATCTTGAAGAAATTAAACATTTTGATATAGATAATCCTGATCTCCGGATGCTTGGAGAACTGATCGCTGACTCCGTTGCAATCAAGGATGCCATTGTTTTCCAAGACCCCAATGAAAAAGGGATCCGCAAGGCGCTTAATTTCGGACACACTATCGGACATGCTTTTGAAAGCTATTCATATACCTCCGGTAAACCCATTTTACATGGATTCGCCGTAGCTTATGGAATGATGGCAGAACTTTACCTGAGCCATCTGAAAAGTAATTTCCCTGCTGAAACGATGAACGAGCTGTCATCCTGGCTCATCTCCATCTACGGGAAATTTGAAATCGGGGAAGATGATTTTGAAGCGCTTTATAACCTGATGACGCATGATAAAAAGAATGAAGGGAAGAAAATTAACTTCACCCTGATTCCTCAGATCGGAGAGGTTTCAATCAACCAGGATTGCAGCAAAGAAGAGATCCTCGAAGCCCTCCAATTCTATGTTTCGTGTAAATTCGTCCCTAATTCGTGAAATTCGTTTAATATGCACCTTACCATATCGAAAACAGATAAAACCTTATCAGGAACAATCAAGCTGCCTTCCTCGAAGAGTATCAGCAACAGGGTTCTGATTATCAATGCACTCAGCTACTCGCCCTATGAAATCGGGAATTTATCTGACAGTGACGATACCAAAGTTTTGGATGCAGTTCTGAATTCGAATAGCAACACCTTTGATATTGGTCACGCCGGTACCGCCATGCGTTTTCTGACGGCTTTTCTTTCCAAAGTAATGGGAGAATGGACACTGACAGGTTCGGAAAGAATGAAACAGCGGCCGATTGGGATACTGGTAGATGCATTGCGTAAGCTGGGAGCCTCGATCGAATACACTGAAAAGGAGGGATTTCCCCCGTTGAAGATAACCGGTACTGCTTTGAAGGGAGGAACTCTCGAGCTGGACGGAAGCATCAGCAGTCAATACATTTCAGCGCTTCTGATGATCGCTCCGGCTGTTCAGGGAGGGTTAAGATTAAAACTGTTGAATCAGATAACTTCACGGCCCTATATCGACTTAACCCTGAACCTGATGAAGCTTTTCGGCATCCGTTACTCCTGGGAGGGAAACGAGATCGTCGTGGAGGAGCAAAACTATAAACCGATCCCCTATTACGTTGAAGCTGACTGGTCCGGGGCTTCTTACTGGTATGCGATGGCCGCTCTTACTGATGAATGTGATCTTCTGCTCGAAGGTCTTCAGCTGAAAAGTCTGCAGGGAGATTCAGTTCAGGCCAAATGGTTCAGTGATTATTTTGGCATACAATCCGAACAGGAATCCAGCGGTGTCAGGCTCACTAAGAATGTGAAACCAAAAACAGATCAACTCAGGCTCGATTTTATTGAAAATCCTGATATTGCACAGACCTTTGCGGTACTTTGTGTCTGCAAACACCTTCCTTTCCATTTTAAAGGCCTCCACACGCTTAAAATCAAGGAAACTGACCGAATCTCTGCCTTGCAGGCTGAATTGTCTAAATTCGGCGCAACTCTTACAGAACCTGCGCACGGAGAGCTCGCCTGGGATGGAAAAATAAACCCTGTCTTAAAAGAACAGACTCCCTCAATCAAAACCTATCACGATCACCGGATGGCTTTAGCCTTCGCCCCGGCCGCCCTGACACTTCCTTCCATCCAAATAGAAGATCCAATGGTAGTAACCAAATCCTATCCTTCGTTTTATGAGGATCTGAAAAAGGTTGGTTTTGATGTTATTTTCGGATAATAGAGTAGTACACGGTACAATAAAAAACAGGTAATATTCTGATAAAAAATGTATTACAAGATTATTGATGTACCATCCATTGAAAAGAATAGTAATGTGGAGATTATAATTGTAAAATGGTCATGAAACATTCAAATACTGTATATAAATACACTTAAAACAATGATTACAGAATTTGAGATGTTCCATATACCCTGAAATCATTTTACACAGTTTCGTAGAGAAACTAAATCTTTGTATTCGTACCCTGATGCCGTTCTGCATATCGTCTTCTTGCTTCGTCGGGATCTTCATCTTTATCAACAAAGATAGTCGTCTTTCTGTCTATAACTACAGCCTTTAGTTTAGATTGATCTGGATACACAACATTATTCGTTTTTTTGTCAAACATATAAATTTATTTAAAATATGGATTTAAAGCTTTGTATTGAATAGCTATAAAATTAAAAGCTTGTAAGTTACGATTATTTTGCCATTATTTTCATTAAACTGCTTTTTTTATTTTAATTATCTGGTCCTTCAGATCCACAAAAGAAGTTCAAAGATCGCTGGTGTGTGATTTGCAATCCACACCTTTAGGCTGGGGATCTGCGATCCCCAATAACGCTATGATTTAGCTCTATGCTCCATGCACAATGCACTATCACTCCTCAATTGAATATTTCAATTCAAATACCGGCCTGCTTCCCACGTTTTCAGGCGCTTGAGGGTCGGGTATAAAGACCTTGATCCTGGTCGAATCGTCTGCTGCACGCAAAGCCTGTTCAATTTTCCTGATCCGCTTTTTGACAAAGCTATTTTGAATGGAATCAACTTTCGCATTTCCGATCAGCTTCATGCTTCCCGGAACCATACTCACCGTGTCCGATTGAAGTTTTTCTGCGAGAAAGGAGGTAAACCTGGCTTTCTCTTTTTTGAAATCAGCCCCGGTGGCGGCTGTAAACAGCTTGCCGGCCTCTTCGACGGCGATCTCCTGTTTCTCAAGTGCGGGATCATTGTAATAGGCCAGTTCAACTTTCATATCGGGTTTCTTTTTTTCCAGTTCCGTAAACAGCCTGATTCTTTTTAAATGACGATCCGTAAGGGTTGTATCGGCGTAATTAAATTCAATACCCTTGATTTCATCCGGATCTACTCCTACCAAACCCGACAAAGCCCTGAACGGTGAGGCAGCAATCTTCACAATGAAGTTTTTAAAGACTTGCCAAACCAATTTGCCAACTTTTGTCTTTGGGTCATTTAAGTCGCCTGAAACCGGAAGATCGAGGGTGATATCGCCGTGAACGTCTTTTAAGACATAAAGCGCCAATTTCAAAGGAATATTCATCAAACCTCCGCGTTTCTTACCCAATTTGGCATTGCGGATAATCAGTTTATTCTCGCTGATCAGCTGCCTGGCTGTGATCACCGTCTTTCCCTTGTAATACATATTCCCCAATACAAATGGGAATCCAACGTAATACCTCGAAATAACATTCAGATCACTCAGCTGGAAATTGGTAATAACATAGTTGATTTTCAATTCATACGGATCGGAAGGGTTTATACCCAGCTCCGCCTTTAAGTTCCCGCGCTTATTAAGCCGCATGGTCGAATAGGCCGTTAACCATTTAGCGGTTGAACTGACTGAATCGACCGACAAGGATATCTTATCAAAATGATAATCAAACGGATCGCCGTATGAATTGTCCCGGAAATCAACCAGACCGTCCTCGATTACAAAATGATTGATCTTATAATAATAATTAAATGGTTCTCCGTCATCAGGGGTTTCCACCATTAATCCCAGTAAATTATTGGTCGAATCCTTCATCTCGCAATAGATATAGGGTTCGGTCAAGGTGACCTTGTCCATCCTGAAGAAGTATTTCATCGGGTAGGAATCATCTAAAGTCACTACAGCCGAACGTGCACCCAGAACTTTACGGTCTGAAAGATCATTCGCCTGGAAACCGTTAACTTTCCCATCCCCGCTGATTTTTATGGAATCAGGATGGCTGAGGCTTCCATCCAGATGAAAATTCCCCTCCACCAATCCCGTCATGCTTTTAAAACGGTAATAGTCTTTCACGTAAGGCAAAAGGGGAGAGATATCTAATTTGTCAACTGTAAAATCGGCATTATAAGTTCCTTTGGTCTGATTATAACCAGCTTTTGCCTGGAAAAAACCTCCGTTCTCAAAATAGAATTTCAACCCGGCCTCATTGATATCAGCCTGGTTATAACTGATATAGGGAAGCGTAAAACCAAGGTTCGTCATGACATTGGTATAATTGACTCCTTTATCGTTGAAGGTGAGTTTACCCTTCTCCAGCGAAATATTTTTAAGGATATATTTAAATGGCTCTGAAGTCTTGACTGTATCTTCGTTACTTTTAGAATTTAAAAAGGTAATAATATCATCGAAATTAAAGATGGAATCTTTGCGCGTGATGGTCACCTCGGGTCTGACAAGCCGCAATTTCCCGATCTCCAATTCAGAAGAAAAGAGGCGGATAGGATTGACATCTACAGTAAGCGTGTCGAAAGAAAGGAAGGTTTCGCGGTCATCGGCTTCAAGCATCTTAAAACCAAGCACATTGAAAGTCGTGGTAAGGTAATTGATTTTAACCTGATCGACAGATAACTGACGTCCTGTATACTCCTTACCGTGTTTATTGATATAATCTTTGGCCACAAAAGGCAAAGCGATCATTGCAACTGCCAGCAACACAACAAAAGCAGGAAGAATAAAGAAGATTATAATTTTTATAACTCGTTTCATGTTTTTTGTTTTTAAATTCCGTCAGAAGAAGTATTTGGAAATGAACCGCTCTGATAATAAAACCCCTTAAAAGCAAACCCCGAAATGCTTTACTGGAAAAGCATCATATAAAGAAAAATAAAATCTTGATGACTGCCAAGAAAAGGCAGATTTTTAACTTTCCAAATAAAATGTTCTTCTGAGCTCTTTTGGACGGCCCTTTCAGTGTTCTGAATACATTTTTCCTCTTTTGCTATCAAAAACTACATTTTTCAGTAAATAAACTATTCTATTTAGTTTGCAAACTAAATTATTTAGTTACATTTGTACTATAAATAATATTACCATGAAACATCTGACCAATAGAGAAGAAGAACTGATGAACATTTTTTGGGAAAAAGGGGCCTTATACGTGAAGGATGTCATTGATGAATTGCCCGATCCCAAGCCGCACTACAATACTGTTTCTACCATTGTCCGCGGTCTTGAGGAAAAGGGATTTCTGGCGCATGAGCAATTCGGGAATACGCATCGTTATACCCCGATCATTTCCAAAGAAGAATTCAGCCGCAATACGCTGAAGAAAATTGTCAATAAATACTTCGATAAATCCTATTCTTCAGTAGTATCGATGTTTGTGGAAGAAGAGAAGTTGTCAATTGAGGAAATCAAAGATTTGATCCGTCTTACTGAGAAATCTAAAAGCAAGAAAAATGAATGAAATTCTTCCTTATCTGCTGAGTTCGGCTATCTGTCTGCTGCTCCTTTATCTGCCATTTCGGCTATTGATGCGAAAAGAGGCATTATTTAATGTGAACAGATTGGTCTTGCTGATCATCGTCGTTTGCTCCCTTGCAATTCCCGGACTGATACTGCCGGGCTTTGTTCAAAAACCTGTTGAAATTCAGGACATTCCATTTTTTACCCAAAATCAACCCGGACTGAATAACCTTCCCGGCCAGGAGAAATCAGCAGTAATAAATAGCGCTCTTGTTCCTGAAACGGCGTCACAACAAGGGAAAATTACAACGATACAAGTACTTTCATTGGTATATGCGGCAGGAGTTTTAATCTCTTTGCTGATGCTGTTGCATGGAATCTTTTTGATCATTCAGTTTTACAAAGATGCTGAAAGGATAAAATTAAAAGGATCCCTTCTCTTGATTGTGAAGAAGGACATTCCTGCATTTTCCTTCGCTCATTTAATTTTCATTTCCCGCAATGATTATGAAAACCATTCTTCGGTAATACTGGCCCACGAGTTGGAGCATGTCCGGCTAAATCATTTCTACGATCTGATGTTTTTGGAAACAGTCAAGATCCTTTTCTGGTTTAATCCGGTCATCTGGCTGCTGATCCGTGACATGAAAGACATTCACGAGTTTCAGGCAGATCATCATCTTCTGAATAAAGGTATTGACGCAAAAAAATATCAGTTGCTTATCATTCAAAAAAGTGTCGGATCAGGGCGTTTCGCCCTGGCCAATAGTTTTAATCAGTTCCAAATTAAAAAACGAATTACCATGATGAACATTCAAAAAACAAGTACAACATGGATTTGGAAAGTGGCCGTTTTTATTCCTGTAATTATCCTGCTGCTATTAACTTTCGGAAGACAGGAATCGATCAGCAAAACAGCCGATCATCAGGATTTAAAAGGCAACACCGTTACAGGGACTGTTGTTTTTTCAGACGGTAAACCATTGGCTAAAATTGGAATCAGAGTTCATGGGACCACAATTACTACACTTACCGATAAAGAAGGGAAATTTAAGTTAGAAGATATACCAGACAAGGCAAACCTTCAGATTTTTGTTGATGGATTTAAGTGGCAGGAACTGAAAGCTGATTATAAAAGTCCAATGACGATTAAATTAGATCCGGGAGTCTTTTTAATGGGTCGGGTCAAGGTAGTGGGTCATGTAAAGGATCCCCCTAAACCGCTCGGAAAAGGTTTTATAGTGCCCAAAAACTCGGGAAAAACTCCACTTTGTATTCTGGATAGTGTTACTACCGATCTAAAAAGAGTAAACGAACTGGATGATTACTATACAATAAATTTGCTGTCAAGTAAAGCTGGAATTGAAAAATATGGTTTAAGAGGGAAAAATGGGGTTGTAGAAGTTAATACAATTAAAAAAATCATTTTCCCTACGAAAAACAGTCAGGTACATATCGAAATGGGTGACTTTAAATACGATACTAAATTGGATTCTGCACCCAGTAAGTGCATTATTGATGAAAAACCTGAATTTATTGGGGAAAAAAAAGAGCTAATGGAGTTTATTGCGGATAATTTAATTTATCCTGCCATAGAGAACAAAAAACAAGAAAGAATCAAAATTAACTTTACAGTTAACAAGAGCGGTAAAATTGAGCAGGTTAAGGTTAAGAATTCAGGGCTTCCCGGATTAGAAAGTCCTTCATTAGAAGCCGAAGCATCCCGAATTTTCAGTTTAATGCCAAAGTGGTCGCCCGGTAAAAAGAATGGTCGCCCGGTTGATGTTCCCTGCTATTTTGATATGGATTTTATTCTTCAGTAAAATTTTCAGTATTCTGTTGGGTTTGGAGCTTCTCCCGGAGGGCAATGTCATTAAGTTAAGGATTTTAATATGCTGGTTTGTAATTTGCATAAGTTTTGTGTTTGGATTTAGACTGCTTATTTTTAATAATTCTCGGGAATGATCGGTTAATTCTTATAGGGATCTGATCTTTTATAAAATGGTTGTTTAGAAGTTGAAGGATGTCTGCTGGTTCGTGTATAATGAATAAGCTTACGAGATGTATCTTCAATTTTCCATATGATTTGTTTCGATTTACTTTCATTGGGTATTTCCTTTTACACTGCATATTTTCAATGGTTTGCTGAGCTTCCTTTATAAGAATAGAGTGCAAGTTGGTGATGAAAACTGTTGCATAGAAATCCTGCAATACCGAATATTGGGTAAGACCACTGAAGGATTCAAGCTGCAAGATATTTTTCTGAACCGAGATATTGGTTTCGACGCCCCATCGTCTAAAGTATAGTTCTTTAAACTCAGAATTTGAATGACCTTCTTCTTCCCATAAATTTGTCATCAACACTTCAACAGAATTATCTAACTCTACCCTTACCAGCCTCACTTTCAAAAGAGTGTCCCGATTGACAATATATCCGCTTTTGTAAAGTCCTTTGATAGCGGCAGGGGTAGTTCTAAGATAGACCACATCACTTTGAGCTCCGCTTTTTATAAAAGTTCGAATGATATTTTGTGTTTCCTTGGCCCTTATGACAAATTTAATTTCCTTCTCCTGCCACAAGTGCAAGGCAGCCATTTTGAAATTGCAAAAGTTCCGATCATAAATCATCACCATATCCTCCTCCAGGCAATCAATGGCAGAATAAGCCATGTTTAATTCCCCAAAGCGATAAGGGGCAATTTTCGCATGTAATATTAGTTCATTCAATACGTCGTAACAGTAATAAGCTTTGGCTTGAACAAACGTTCCTATCTGATTGCTCTGTCCTCCAAAATATTCTTCAAGAGCGGGTTTATTTATCAGACTTATGTTGGACCCGTCTGCAGCCACTAAACGATAACCTTTCCATCGCTTCACGTTTGACTCATAATAATGGTAAAATAGTTTAGACAAAAACTTGTTCCACACTTCAAAAAAGAAGGAATCGAGTTTCATTCTTTGTTGCGAAAATGCGCTCACAGTGCAGCTTGTGTTAAGGTTTATCTCCTCAAAAAAATTGTCTATTTCAAAGCTGAGGGTTTTCTTACATAATTTGGCAATCAATAGAACTAAACGATTAAAAGGTAGTTTTCTTTCCCTTGTAAAAGCATTTTTTTGAGTAGCAAACTTTTCTAAAATATCAGGAGATTCGTTTACAATTGAAAGAAACGCCTTTAACTCTTCAATAATTTTTACATTTGCATCTAACATGGGGACTTAGGATTTAATTTTTGTGTTGCAACTTCAAAATTAAGATCTTTGTCCTCTGTTTTTTATCAATTAATCCTTAACTTAATGACATTGCCCGGAGGGAGTAAATGTAAATAACCGTGGGTACAAACCCCCGGCAGATATAGTCTTCGGTCTTCGGCCCCGGAGGGGTCGAACAACTCATGCGTAAATATTTTCATAATAAATTATATATATTTGGTATTTAAATTAAACCATGACGAAGATATGAAACTCTAATATTCAGGCCATGAATTTTATACCTTATGCAGTACTGATTACTTTGTTGGCAGCCTATGCTGCATTCGTTTACTATCAGAATAAAAAGTTAAAAGTAAAGATTGGGAAGGTGTTGGAAGGGAAAATTGAAGATAAGACACTTAGCAAGCTTATAAAAAGGGCACAGTCATCCGGTAAAATTAACTTCATGATCTACCTGTGTTTACTTTGGGTAGTTATAAGCATTGTATCTGTAATTTTTGCAGCATTATTCGATCTATTAAAGAAATCAGAACTTGACCTTCCCCGATATCTTGTGGTTTTTCTTTTTATGGTCACCAGCCTTTCGATAGGTGGAATAATCAATGCGAATTCCATTTGGAATCTTAGCAGGTCAAAAAAAGAATTATAAGGCTCCCGGCTCCTTATGACGTGTACAAAAGATGTTCAGAGAGGCTGGTGTGAATTTTCAAACCACCTTTTGGCATGGGATCTGCACAAAAAAATTACACTAATTCAACGGCAATCGGTTCACCGTAATTCAGGATTTCCCGGACTTTATAGGATTTATACTGAAACCCATCCTCTCTGTATATCTTCTTTTTATCTCCTTGTTCCAGTGTAACCCTTTTCTTCAAAAATAATTTTAATAAAAACAAATCTTATGATATATGTAATAAATTATTATGATTATCTTTCGGAATTCTAATCAGTATAATTATAAACAACTTAAATATAAACAATGAAATACTTCTTCTTAATTCCCTTCTTTTTTGCCGCAATCGTTTTATCAGCCCAGGATATACCGTTAAATCCCAGGGTGTTGTACGGTAAAATGGAAAACGGTTTAACATACTACATTCAGAAAAATACCCTTCCCAAAGAGCGGGCCATGTTTTACCTGGTGGTTAATGCCGGTGCTATTGATGAAGAAGATAACCAAAACGGATTGGCGCATTTTTGCGAGCACATGAGTTTTAACGGTACGAAAAATTTCCCCGACAAAAATCTGTTGAACTACATGGAGAAAAACGGGTTATCTTTTGGCGGAGGCCTCAATGCCTTCACCAGTACAAATCTCACCTGCTACACGCTCAATGATGTTCCAACCACAAAAGAATCGCTGATTGATTCTTCGCTGATCATCCTTCATGAATGGGCTGCCAATGTCTCTTTTTCAACAGATGAAATCAACAAAGAGCGCGGAGTCATTCACGAGGAGTGGCGCACACGGGGTGGAGCCGGCCGCAGGATGAGCGACAGTACCAACAAAGTTCTCTATAACCATTCAAAATATTCCTACCGCAATGTAATCGGTTCGTTGGATGTAATTGATCATTTTGATCCTGATTTGGCAAGAAAATTTTACAAGGATTTCTACCGTCCTGATCTGGAGGCGGTCATCGTGGTAGGCGACATTGATGAAGCGGCCATTAAATCCAAAATTGAAAAACTGTTCGGCGCTGAACCCAAAAGGGAAAATCCGAAAGTGACTCCGAAAATAATGGTACCGGATAATAAAGACCTGATGATCGGGTCGGCAACGGATAAAGAGGCGCAAAATATTGAAATGACCCTTTACACCAAGTTCCCGGACCCTCCTAAAAAAGATTTGGATTATCTGAAGTCAAACATGCTCAACTCGCTTTATAATTCAATGTTTTCAGAGAGGTACAGCGAGATGCTTCAGAAGGAGAATCCCCCGATGAGAGGCGCCGTCTCCGGTTTTGGCGGCTTTACAAAGCACCAAAGTTCATACAGGATATCCATCAGCGCCTTGAATAATGACCCTCTTCGTTCATTAAAAGCAGTAATGATCGAAAATGAAAGAGTCAAAAGATTCGGGTTTACCGAATCAGAGCTCGAAAGAGCCAAAAAACAGGCGCTCGCTTCTTATGAGAAAGCTGACAAAGAGCGGGATAAAATCTTCTCCTCCAGTTTAGTATACGGTTACGTCGGTCATTTTGTGGAAGAAGCGCCGTCTCCCGGAGTTACTTACATGAACGAACTTGCTAAAAGCTATCTGCCGACCGTCACCATGGCCCAGATCAATGCCTTGCCTAAGAAGTGGATGATTGATGAAAACAGGGTGATGATCATCCAGGGACCGGAGAAGGAAGGGATTAAACTGCCGACTGAACAGGAGATCAAAAATACCCTTGCCGAAGTGCGGAAGATGACCATCGAACCCTATAAGGATAAGGAGATCGCGGCCAGACTCATCACCAAAGAACTGAAAGGATCACCGGTTATAAAGGAAGAGACTGTCAAAGATTTCCAGGGCACCCAGTTTATACTCAAAAACGGTGCAACAGTATATTTTAAACCCACCGACAACAAAGCGGATGAGGTGATGCTGCAGGCTTTCAGCAATGGAGGAGGATCGCTCATCTCAACCGAAGATATCCCATCCGGATCGATTGCACCCGCGGTAAATTCCTTCTGCGGCCTGGGGGATTTTTCCAGCCAGGACCTGAAGAAATATCTTGCAGGTAAAGTAGCAAGGGTCAATACAAGTTTTTCAGAATTGGAAGAGATGGTATCGGGGAGTTCCAATACAGCCGATATGGAAACGATGCTTCAAATGGTTTATCTTCTTTTCACGGCCCCGCATCACGATGATGCAGCTATGAAATCGGTTATAAGCCGGGGTAAAATGTCTCTGCAATACCGCAAATCAGACCCGAATTCAGCCTTCTCGGATACCCTTTCCAGGATCATGAGCAATTACAATCCCCGGGTGAGGTTAATGACTCCTGAATTCTTTGATGCGATAGATATTAATAAAGCTTATGCCATTTCGGCCGACCGGTTCAAGGATGCAAGCGACTTCACCTTTGTATTTGTCGGGAATGTGGATGCTCAGAAAATGAAGCCTTTAATTGAGAAATACATCGGATCCATCCCTGTCATTAACCGTAAGGAGAATTGGAAAGACCAGAAGATTCAACCGAAAGAAGGCCGGACAACAAGGGAGATTACCGTTGAAATGAAGGACCCGAAAGCAGTTGTTTATGTCCATTACTTCGGGAAATATCCCTGTGTACCTGAAAATATCGAATACCTCAACGCCATAGAATATATTCTTCGGATGCGCTTCGTCGAAACGATCCGTGAAAAAGAGGGCGGTACCTATGGCGTAAGTGTGAATGGCTCATTAAACAGCAGGCCGGTAAACAATTATAAAATCTCCATGAATTTCACCTGTGCCCCGGAAAAGGCCGATTTCCTGAAAGGACTGCTTTACCAGGAGATCAAAAATCTCAAGGAGAATGGCGTAACCGAAACAGAGCTTAACAAAACGAAGGAGAATTTTCTGAAAGAGGCCAGCGAAAGGCTGAAAAGCAACAGCTACATCATGGACCGGGTTAAGAATTACATCATCAACGGGGTTTATACACCTCTTCCCCAGTACTCAACCGACATCTACAATCATCTGGACGCGAACAAAATCAAGAAACTGGCCAATGAAATGTTTAAGAATGATATTGTAGAGCTGGTGATGAAACCAAGGCTATAGAGACAAGGCACTGCTTAAATAGAGACAAGGCAGTGCCTTGTCTCTGTATAATCGCCACTTGAGGAGTCGCGGCCCTTTGATAAATCCCCTTATCCGTAAGATTAATATTTCTGTATATTTGCTCTTTATTACATTAAATCAGCAGACTTAATCCGTAATGGGAAATGCCTGTTTTTTAATTCAAATATCATCAGAAACACAAACGCCGCCATCAAACTTAGCTATTTTATTAAAAGATTTAAATCATGAAGAAATACTATTATTTTTCATTACTGATTTTAGCCATTGTTGGCAGTTCCTTTGCCGGCAATAATAATGAACCAAAATCCAATAAAGAATCAGTTTCCTCCTCTGATGTAGTTGTTATCAAACTTAATGCTGAGACTGCAAAAATCAATTCTGAATCTGCTGAAATTGTAGACGACACCAGGTTAACCAGTAAAAAAGGTGTTTCATTAAAGTCTGGCATAGCCGCCGCCACTGATGGGGAACGCGCTGAAGCCGATCTGGTCTTCACCGTCAAAGCACCGAAAAAAGGTCGTTATGTCATGACTACTTTCGCCCTCACTGATGCTGAAGGCACTCAGCTTATGCGAAAAGCCACAAGCAAATTCGAATCATTATATATCAAAATTCAGATTGACGGTCAACGTCCCACAAAACGTGTGGTTTGTGTGCCCTGGGAGGTTCCAAAACAAGAACCGGGTAAGTTTGAACTCAGCGGCCAGGAGCAACAGTTAAAGATCTGGCTGCCAAAGCATGTACGGCTTGAATATGTTCAACTTTCGACCTACGTTCCGCCACGTGTACCCGAATCAGCAAAGAATTACCAGCCAAAAATTGTTCCTCCCTCCGGACATCCGCGTCTTTGGGTAAATCCGCAATCCCTGCAAAAGGTAAAGGCTCAACTGGAAACTGGTGAAAATAGGGAAGCCTGGGAGAAAGTAAAAAAATCTGCCCTTGCTCCTTTTGTTTTTAATTTCAATCCTGATCTGGAAATATCATATGATCACAAGCTGGAATCAGCAGCAGAAACAAAAGCATTTTATTACCTGATGACCGGAGATAAAAAGATTGGCCGGGAAGCTATTAAGTTAATGGCTGACTATTTGTCACACGTAGAATTCGGTAATCTCCTGGATATAACCCGGGAAATCGGTAAGGCTATCTATTCCGCTTCAGAAGTCTACGACTGGTGTTATACCCTCCTGACCAGGGAGGAAAAAGAAATTTTATGCAATAATTTAATGCGGTTGTCTGACGATATGGAGGTCGGCTGGCCGCCTTTTAAACAGCCTATCGTTAACGGACATGGCGATGAAGCTCAGATTAATCGCGATCTCCTTTCAATGAGCATCGCTATTTATAATGAAAATCCCCTGCCCTATCAATATTGTTCGTATCGTGTACTGGAAGAACTTGTACCCATGCGAAACTGGGAATATCAGTCCCCGCGGCACAATCAGGGCGTTGGTTACGGCGCTTACAGGATCAGCTGGGAATTGCATGCAGCCTGGTTATTTTACCGGATGACCGGCAAACCTGTTTTCGACGAAAACCTTAAAAAGGTTCCCTTGTTCTGGCTATACATGCGCCTCCCCGACGGACAAATGTTGCGGGACGGCGATGGCTTCGAAGCAGGGCTTCCGGGAGAATTCTTCTACTATTCACAACCCCAGACAATGTTTTTGTTCTATACCTATGCCAATGACCCGATAGTAAAAGCAGAGTTCGAACGACAGGGTGGTCTGGCGAATAATCCTGTACTGTTCCTTTTGCTAAATAATCCGGGGCTGAAACCAGAACCCAGTCTGAAGTCGCTGCCATTGACTTTGGATTTTGGACCGATCCTGGGCTCTATGGTTGCCCGTACAGGCTGGGACATTGGATTGAACAGCAATGATGTTGTCGCCGAAATCAAAGGCGGAGGGTATCATTTTGGCGGTCATCAGCATAGTGACGCAGGATCCATGCAGGTTTATTACCGGGGATTCCAGGTAGCTGACATCGGCCTTTATGGATTTTACGGCCCACCGTATGATGTCAATTTCCATAAACGTTCAATCTCTCACAGCATGATGCTGGCAAGAGATCCCGAAGAAAAATTCGGAAGTACTGAATCCAATGACGGGGGAACCAAATTTAATCAGCGGAACCCAAGTACTCCAATGGAAGCACAAACAGATCCATGGTTTAAAAATGGCAAAGTAATTTCGTCCGATTTCGGGCCATCGAAGCTCCGCCCCTTTTACAATTATTTTGCAGTTGATCTGGTAGGCGCCTATTCATCCAAAATTAAAGCGTATAACAGGGGCTTCTGTTTCCTTAATCTGGACAGGGATTCGATCCCGGCTGCCATTATTCTGACTGACGATATGATTACGGCTAAACCTGAATTTAAAAAGTACTGGCAGATAAATTCGCACAATAAGCCTAAAGTTACACCCAATGGTGTAATTCTTAAAAATAACCGGCATAGTCTTGTTGGTAAGACGCATGTTGAAATGCTGGTTCCGGCTGTATCCGAACGTAACATGGAAATTTTAAGCGGACCTGATGCCAATAGCTCCTTCGAATTTAAGTATGAAGTCCCGGGCAGGATTGTAGACAAACATTACCCGGAGGCCAATGGACACCGGATCATGATCTCACCCAAAACAGCGAACAGCCAGGACCGTTTCCTGACAGTTTTTCAATTCACTGCAGGAGATACGAAGCCGCTGTCCGTTTCATATTATGAAACACCGGTGAGTTATGTCGTCCTTCTCGCCGACCGGGTAGTAAGCATGAGCAATAGCAATGACCTGATTGACAAAAGATTTTCACTAAAAATTGCCGCTAAAGGCAAGTGCCAGGTATTATTGACCGGGATGAAATCCGGTAACTGGAACGTAAAAAGCAAGGATGGTAAAACAAAGTTTAATGCGAACGTTACAGAAGGTAAAAACACGATATTTTTCAAGGCAGGTAATGGTGAATATGACATCACTCCCGGTCAGCTTGCCAGCGTCAGGGCTTTAGTGATGGATGAAAATTTCAGACCTTCCGGTAAATAAAACCCGTCCGGACAGAACTAACCTTCTTTTTCCCTGTTCGAACGGGATACTGCATCAACTTTTGGCTCTTTCGAATAGGTACAAAAGATGGTCTCAGACTCAATGGTGAGGATTGCAAATTATTGCAAATCCTCACCAACCGCATTGAACATTTGCATAACAAATCCGGAGGGCAGAACATTCCAGTTATCTCTCAGGCTTTCAAGTTGCAGCGTTTCAGAATTCTTGCGGGTTCCGGAACACTGAAACCTTGAAAAATATTTTACTCCCTGCTCTTCAGAATACGAATAAAATAAAGAATTATTGTCTGCATGGGCGATCATTTCGGTTTTAATGTCAATGCCGTAAAGAGGATGGCCAATACTCCCGCTGCCAGCAACATGATAAATCCACCATTCCAGCCATAAAAATCAACGATGAAGCCAATTGCAATATTTGCTGTCAAAGCTCCTCCCAAATATCCAAACAGCCCGGTCAATCCGGCAGCCGTTCCGGCAGCTTTTTTGGGTACAAGGTCCAATGCCTGAACTCCAATAAGCATAACGGGGCCATAGATTAAAAAGCCGATGGATATCAGGGCGATGTTATCAATCCAATAGTGGCCGGCAGGTGTCAGCCAGTATACCGATAATGCGACCATTACAAGCAGCATAAAGATTATACATGCCGTGGCCCTGTTCCCTTTGAACACTTTATCACTTAAATAACCGCACAGGATAGTTCCGGGAATGCCTGCATATTCATAAGCAAAATAGGCCCAACTTGATTCGTTGGTTGAAAATTTTTTCACTTCAGACAAATAGGTTGGTGCCCAGTCAATAACGCCATATCTGATCATGTAAATGAAAATGTTCGCAAGGGCAATATACCACAGGTATTTGTTGGGTAAAACGTATTTTAAAAAAATCTCTTTGGCGGTCAGTTCCTTCTCGATATTCGTTCCGGACACAAGCGGATAATCATTTTTATATATTTCAATGGGTGGTAGTCCTACTGATTGCGGAGTATCTGAAATCAGTAAAAGCGCAATAAAAGCCACTATGGTTGCAATGATGGCCGGGAAATAAAAAGTACTGTGCCAATCCCCAAATATGGCCATTCCTGCAATAGCCAGCGGACCAATGAGACCTCCCCCAACGTTGTGGGCAACATTCCAAATACCCATTTTTGTGCCTCTCTCCCTGAGTGAAAACCAGTGAACCATAACCCTGCCTGAAGGAGGCCATCCCATTCCCTGGAACCATCCATTAATAAACAGCAAGATGTACATAATCGTTATGGTGGATGTGGCCCAGGGAGCCAAGCCCATGAATGTCATGGTTATTGCAGATAGTACAAGTCCCAGTGGTAAAAAATATTTTGAATTGCTTCGGTCCGAAACATTACCCATTACAAATTTTGAGATACCGTAGGCCAATGAAACAGCGGAAAAAGCAATTCCCAATTCTCCTTTTGTGAATCCTTGCTTAAGAAGCTCAGGCATTGCCAATGCAAAATTTTTGCGTAACAAATAATAGGCAGCATAGCCAACAAAAATTCCAATAAAGACTTTAAGCCTGTATTGCTTGTAAACAGGATCAATCTGTTTTTCATTAAGCAAAGGTTTGTGAGCAGGCGGCGTTAGAAAATTAAGCATGAGTTTTTCTATTTAGTTAAGTCTTAAAGTATAATAATTATTCGGTTCTGATTGGTTGCTGCAAACCTAATGAACAGAATGATCAATAGCAAAAGTAATGGAGATTTTTTAGGGGATATTCAGGCTTGGAAAAATACGAACGACAGGAACTCCTGCTCTTCAGGTCTCCCTCAATAAGTGCAAAATCTTATTAAAAACATTAGAACAACTGTCTATTGATAATCTGACACTTATGAACAGCTGTATAGAATTTGCTTTAAAGTTTGCATGCAGAGACAGAACTTTGAGATATCCTCCCTCTCCCGCGAGGGTGCTCCAATCTTTATCGATATTCCTTCAGCCTTTCTTTCAATATTTTCACCCCTTCGCCTGCACCCTTGGCGATCACCTGAACCCGTTTGGGCAAGGCAGAGGGGGGATTGGGATCAATAAGAAAAACAAGGACTGAGGAAGGGGCGTAATGAATTAGTCCTGCGGCAGGATACACGTTCATCGAGGTGCCTATGATACAGACTATATCGGCAGATTCCATCATCGGTACAGCCTCAACCATGGCGGGGACTTCTTCACCGAACCAAACGATATGAGGTCTTAGCTGGCTTCCCAGTTCGCAGGTATCTCCCATTTTTATTTCCCAATGATCCAGTGTATAAATCAGTGAAGGATCTTTTGTACTTCTGGCTTTCATCAACTCTCCGTGAAGATGAAGTACAGAGGTAGAACCAGCCCGCTCGTGGAGATTGTCAATATTCTGGGTGATGATCTGAACATCAAAATCTTTCTCAAGTTCAGCCAGCCCGAGATGTCCTGCATTGGGCTGAGCCGCTAACAGCTCCTTTCTCCGCATATTGTAAAAGCGCTGTACCAGTTCAGGATTTTTGAACCAGCCTTGTATGCTGGCCACTTCCATCACATCGTATTCTTCCCATAAACCTCCCTGGTCACGGAAAGTCTTGATTCCGCTTTCGGCCGACATCCCGGCGCCGGTTAGTACGACAAGTTTTTTCATAAATATACGAATTTCACGAATTAGGGACGAATCGAAGATCTCATAATTCAAATCCAGGCCTCAGTAATTCAGATTAGGAGATAGAAATTTCTCCACATATTCTAACGCAACATCTTTTCGGCGGGCATAATCGGTCACCTGGTCTTTTGAAAGCTTCTCGATCGGGAAATAGACTGAATCTTTATGTGCATAATACTGTCCGCAAACGGAAGCCGTCGGGAACATTGAGAAATGTTCGGTCAGAGAGATACCCGTCTGACCGGCAGCAGACAAAAGATCAAAGAGAACCTGTTTTTCCGTATGATCCGGGCAGGACGGGTATCCCGGAGCTGGACGAATCCCTTGGTAACGTTCCCTGATCATCTCATTGACAGTAAGATTTTCGTCCGGCGCGTAAGCCCAGAACTCCTTTCTGACCCTTTCATGCAGCCGTTCGGCAAATGCTTCCGCCAGACGATCGGTCAACGATTCGAGCAAGATGGCAGTGTAATCATTGCCCTCTTTTTTATATTTCTCAACCAATTCGGCCACTCCTATGCCTGCAGTAACAGCAAATCCACCGCAATAGTCAGGAATGCCTGAATTTTTCGGTGCCACAAAATCACTCAGACAATAGTTCGGCTGTCCAGGTATTCGTTTATGCTGCTGCCGCAAATGATGAAAGATGGTTCGTACCTTGCTGCGGTCTTCATTTTCATAAAGTTCGATGTCGTCACCGGATGAATTGGCAGGCAGGATTGCAAAGACTCCGTTAGCCCGGATCATCTTCTTTTCGATGAGCTCATCCAGGAAGGCATTGGCATCATCAAACAGCTTTCGGGCTGCCTCACCCTTTTCAGGATCCTTCAGAATATCGGGATATTTGCCCTGGAATTCCCATGCCAGAAAAAAGAAGGTCCAGTCGATGTATTTCCGCAATTCAGCGATAGGATAATCTTCCAGAAGCTTTATCCCTGTAAAGGCAGGCTTGTAAACCATTTTCTTATTCCAGACAGGATTGAAAGCATTGGCACGGATCTCAGCAAGAGACAGATATTCCTTAGGTTTTTTGGCACTATGGGTGGATCGTACTTCCGCGTAATCTGCCTGAAGATTATTTAAAAATGCTTCATCTTTTGAAAGAAGAGAAGCGACCACCTGAACGGCACGCGAAGCATCCTTTACGTGAATCACAGGATGACTATAAGATGGAGCAATTTTAACGGCTGTATGAATTTTAGATGTTGTGGCGCCTCCGATCAGCAACGGGATGGATAATTGCCGGTTTGCCATTTCACGTGCCACATGAGCCATTTCTTCAAGCGAAGGAGTGATGAGCCCGCTTAGGCCGATCACATCCACATTCTCCTCCACCGCTTTATTTAAAATAACCTCTGAGGGCACCATCACCCCGAGATCTATTACTTCATAATTGTTGCAGGCCAGGACGACTCCTACAATATTTTTGCCGATATCGTGAACATCGCCTTTGACGGTGGCCAGAAGGATCTTATTCCTGGCTGTTGGTTCCTGACCCGAATCCTGCTTCTCCTGTTCAATATAGGGTTGAAGGAAAGCAACGGCCTTTTTCATTACCCTGGCTGATTTGATCACCTGTGGGAGAAACATTTTACCGCTTCCAAAAAGATCGCCCACTTTGTTCATCCCTTCCATCAGCGGACCCTCTATGATCATGATGGTCCTCTCATAGGTAGGGATTATTTCAGACAAATCCTGTTCTATGAAATCAGTTATTCCGTTAACTAAAGCGTGCTGCAGCCTTTCAATTACAGGAAAAAAACGCCATTCAACTATCTTCTCTTCCCTTTGGACACTCTCTTTCATGTTTCCTGCGAATGCTAACAGAAGTTCCGTAGCCTCAGGCCTTCGGTTAAGGATAACATCTTCCACTTTCTCAAGCAGCTCCTTCGGGATCTCATCATAGATCTGAAGCATGCCCGGATTCACGATGCCCATGTCGAGCCCTGCCTTAATGGCGTGATACAGAAAGACCGAATGGAAGGCTTCACGCAGAGTATTGTTTCCACGGAAAGAAAAGGAGACATTGGAGATTCCTCCGCTGACTCTTGCGTGAGGCAGATGCTGTTTGATCCATTTGGTAGCATTGATAAAATCAACGGCATAATTGTTGTGCTCTTCCACGCCGGTCCCAACAGTAAGCACATTTGGATCAAAGATGATATCCTGAGGAGGGAAACCAATCTCCTCCACTAAAATATGATAAGCACGGCTGCAGATACCGATGCGTTCCTCGTAAGTTGTGGCCTGGCCTTTTTCATCGAAAGCCATGACCACAACTGCAGCGCCGTAATTCTTTATTTTGGAAGCATATTCTCTGAACATTGTTTCCCCTTCCTTCAGAGAGATCGAATTAACGATGGCCTTCCCCTGAAGGCATTGAAGTCCTGCTTCAATAACAGACCATTTGGAGGAGTCAATCATCACCGGAAGCCGTGCGATATCAGGTTCTGACATCAGAAGATTAAGAAACCGGACCATCTCCTTTTCAGCATCCAGCATGGCATCATCCATGTTGACATCAATCACCTGGGCGCCGCCTTCCACCATATCGCGGGCAATGGAGAGGGCTTCTTCGTATTTTTCTTCCCTGATCAGACGGGCAAATTTTATGGAACCTGCCACATTGCAACGCTCGCCGATATTGACAAAATTGCTGCCTTTACCGATAATCAGGGGTTCCAATCCGCTAAGGTGCGTTTCCTTATCGGGCTTATTCTTCTTATGGGGTTCGTGCTGTGACGCAAGTTTAACTATTTCCCTGAGATGCTCAGGGGTTGTTCCGCAGCATCCTCCGATGATATTCACCAGATTATGGTCGATAAATTGCTTTACATGGACTCCCATCATGGAAGGAGTCTCGTCATATTCGCCAAATTGGTTAGGTAAACCTGCATTGGGATGAGCGCTGATATAAAATGGAGCTTTATGGCTGAGTTCAGATAGATAGGGAAGCATCTCCTTTGCCCCCAGCGAACAGTTCAATCCGATGGTAAGAAGATCAACATGTGAAAGTGATGTAAGGAACGCCTCGACGGTCTGTCCTGAAAGAGTGCGGCCGCTTGCGTCGGTGATGGTCCCGGAAACCATCACAGGGATTTTAACACCCCTCAATACCATTATTTCATTGATGGCCACCAGGGCAGCCTTGGCATTAAGGGTATCAAAGATTGTTTCAACAAGAAGCATATCCACACCTCCGTCGAGAAGGCCCTCTACCTGCTCACGGTAAGCATCCTTAAGTTCCGAAAAGGTGATGGCCCTGTAACCGGCATCATTCACATCCGGCGACATCGAGCAGGTTTTACTCGTAGGACCGATGGCTCCGGCCACATACCTTGGCTTTTCAAAAGTTGAGAAAGAATCAGCTTCCTGCCTCGCTATTTTAGCGGCTTCCGTGTTCATTTCCCGAACAAGGGCCTCCGTTCCGTAATCCGATTGAGAAATACGGGTACTGTTAAAAGTATTTGTGGCTATAATATCAGCTCCAACCTCAAGAAATGAATGATGTATTTCACGGATGACAGAAGGTTTGGTCAATGAGAGGAGATCATTATTCCCCCGGAGCGGTGTTGGCCAGTCTCTGAACCTCTCACCGCGGAAGTCTTCCTCGGTCAGCCTGTAACGCTGAATCATGGTTCCCATCGCCCCGTCAAGAACAAGGATCCTCTTTTTAAGCTCCTCACGTATTTGGTGATTTACATTCTTCATTTCTCTCTAACTAAATTTTTGTATAAAAGTAAAGATCCGGATTATACTCCCGGCCTTTTTATAAAATATGATCTTCTGTACAGTGTTTCAAAGTTTGCAAACATTATTCAGAATACGCGTTCTTTGAAACTCTGAAACTTTGAAACATTTATTAAACACACAAAGGACACAAAGTTATCAGGTGATGATTTTCAATTCAAATTCTCCCCGGATTCCCATCTTCCCGTCACAGACAATCACAACAGAAAGAATCTCCTCTATTTTTTCTGTAAATTTAAGTACATCATCAATATCTTCGGCCTTCTTTACCCTGTTGCCGATCGAGGTAGCCCAGGCATCAGCAAGGGCGGTATTCTTACATGCTACCATGGCTGCATCCGCTTTCCCGAAACTCAGCGAAGGGCCCACTTTGCCTGAAGAGGTACAAACACCTATTCTTCCAATATTTTCAGGAATGAGAATTCCAATTTTACCCGATAAAGGGTCATTCCCGGCATATACAGACATAATCAATGAGTCAGTTAAAAATAAGAAAATATCGCCCCCATTTTCGATGGCGAGCTCTTTCATTTCAAATTGCTTCATCAAATCATTGCCCAATCTTTCAGAAAACACACCCGCAACAGCGGCCATCGGACCAACGCCGGCCTTCTTTCCCGCCTCAGCCATTACAAGGGCCATTTCAGGAGCTTCCGGCAAAGGGCGATAAGGAGAGAGGGTTTTACCAAACAAAGGGTCAGAAACAAGGTAATTCTCCAACTCTACCCGGTAAGACCTGATGCGTTCGTAGCAAAATTCCTTCATCCCTTTACAGAAAGACGAAGGATCGACGCCAATCCATAGATCGGTATCTTTATAGCCGGTGATGAAGGAGGTAAACCGGCCTTCTCCCATCCTGTTCCTGTAGGTCCTGGATTCAATCAATCTTGCGGATTTTCAACGTTCGAAAAAGATCGGTTTGCATCAGACGAAGATATCTTCATCATGGAAATTAATATGAAAAAGATTCATGGGGCAGGCAGGCACACAAAGCTCGCACACCACGCATTTCTCAGGTTCAAAATGCAGTTCCCAATTCTCGTGGTCCATTGTAAGCGCCCCGGTAAAGCATACCCCAATGCAATTCCCGCAATTGATGCATTTTCTTTCGTTGAACTTGATCTTTTTCCCAAGCCTTTCGCAGATTACATTGTTAGCCTCCAGATATTCAATCCCTTTCTTGATATTGGCAGGCAATGATTCCAGTTCGAGTAAAAGACTACCCGATTTACCCGGCCGGACTTCAGCCTTCAGAATATTAATTTTTATATCGTAATCTTTGATCAACCTGTAACTTAAAGCCTTATCTGCACTTTGCGGCGGAAATTTCATTACATAGCGACGGGTAACTTCTTTCATTGTTCACCTCCTTCTGTATCAACAAGCTTATTAAGAGAGTTATTTTTCGGGAAAAGTGCCACAGGACAGGTAATTTCAAATTTACCTTCCCGGATGTTCTTTTGAAGCAAAGCGGCAATCTGCCGTGCTTTCTGCAGACTGGCAACCGGAGCTGTCCGGACTTCTTTCCCATTTATCATGATGGTGCCTGACTGAAGTTCGGCATACGTTGTCCGTCCCAGCACAGGCATTCCCGGAGAGCCATAATCCATAATGGTCGTTTCAATCTGATCATTGCGTATAGAAACCCTGTTTGCGAGATCCACATCAAGTATGGGAATCGGAACTCCGAGCCCGACAAAAAGACTTACGCCATATTTCTCATAATAGGCAGCCCTCAAAAATTCAGAACTCATCTCTTTAAGATTTCCGATTACAGCTATAGTGGCTGAATTACTGACAGGAACACCAAACTGGTTCTTTTCCTTTCCCGTATTAAACTGTGTCCCGTGCCAGATCACGTATCCTTCTGCACCGCCAAGGAATATTCTTGTTCCGATGCCAATGGTGCGCATCTCAGGATCATTGAGAAGAGGGCTTAATTCTCCGGAAGTGGAGTAATTCGCATTCTTCATTCCGGGCAGAAGAGTGCCCATATAGGTATATTTAATCTTCCCGGTGGTATTGGTGGCCACATTATAATTCTGATAGCCGTTGCGGGGATTCATAAGGGTAGCTTCGTTGATTGAATTCAGGGAAATTCTGGTTTTGATGTGCTTCCTTGGATAGCAATCCGTTCCTTTTCCCCAGGCTTCCAGTTCTATTGATTTCCCATCAACAAGCTCCTGGATGATATTTGCGCCGCCATACCTGATATTGTCAGGATTTTCAGCTGTAGCTCCCAGATAAGTATCAACAGCTGCCAGGCCACCATGAGCCGGAACTCCATTGAGATTAATTTTTTCCATCCTCATCGGAGGAGTGGTATGACCGAAATTCAATATGACACCGGAAGAACACATTGCTCCAAATGTTGCGGTTGTAACCACATCGACTTTCTTTACTATTTCAGCAGGTGAAAGTTCCCTGGCCATTGAAGAAATTTCTTCGGCAGTAAGGACTACAGCCGTTCCCTTCCTGATTTTTTCATTGATTTCTTCATAAGACTTTTTGATACTCATCGTTTTTGCTTTTTAAGAATTATGGTTTGAGTCATTTCCATAATTTAAATGATCCGCAAATTTAATTCAAAGGAGAATGAATTGTGCAACAAAATGAATTATAAATGAATTGAAATATCTAAAACCGGAAATCAGATTAAGGACACACCACTTTTGATCAGTTTTACTGTAAGCCTGGCCAAACTCAATATGAGAAACCAGGTCCCGGGTCCGATGGCCTTCTATGAGAATACCTCCGGCTCTGCCGGACGCAGAAACGTAGTTACAACCCTTGCCCCTTCTACATTCAGCCCATCTATTTTTAACATATTATTTCCCTACTTTCCTACCTCCTACTTTTGTGAATTCTCCGAAGGGCCAATGACAGCGCAGCGTAATGGCCTTTGGCCGCCTTGCATTAAAAAATCCCGATCATTATGCATAACATCAGCAGAAGATTTAAATTTGCAATCAAAAAAGAACTTGGATATTCTCACCATCATTACCCTGGCCATAGGCCTGTCAATGGACAGCTTTGCAGTTTCCATCATCTGCGGCCTTGAAGAGCAAAAGATCTCCTTTAAGCATGCAATGAAAATCAGTTTTTCGCTCGCATTCTTTCAGGGATTCCTGCCCATTGTGGGATGGTATTTGGGCACCGGATTAAAAGTATACATTGAAAGTATTGATCATTGGATTGCCTTTGTCTTACTGGCATTTCTTGGTGGTAAAATGATCTTTGAAAGTTTCAGAAAGGATGAGATTGAAAAGCTCTCGAATATTTATTCCTGGAAACACATCCTTACCCTTTCCATCGCCACAAGCATCGATGCATTGGTAGTTGGTTTTACCTATGCCTTGGTTTCTTCAAGCAGGATCTTTATGGGAGCATTCATTATAGGCGCTGTAACATTTTTCTTTGGTATGCTCGGGATACGGATAGGGAAAGATGTAGCCGGAAATTTTAATCAGAAAATCGAGCTCCTTGGAGGAGTAATCCTGTTAGGTATCGGAATAAAAATATTAATCGAGCATATTGCCTTCTGATTGCTGACTTGAAAATAAGGCAGATACAAAAAAATCACTGCAGATTACAAATCAGAATCCATGCAATCTGCAGTGATTTTTATAATTCATTATGCAGGTTTAACGAGAGATTCAAGTTTCTTATAGCTCCCATCAAGACCGAGAATGTAGTCAGCTCTGAGTTGTCTGAAGAAATTCTTTATCAATTTAGGATTGTCCTTGCCATCCGGATGGCCTACCCGTTCCATTATTTTATTGTGGTTAGCAACGATCTCTTTAATGACATCAAGAATGCTGCTGTTTTTATCTTTATCCTGATCATCCACCATGTTGATGCAATCGTTGATTCCCTCAGCGGTGAGGAACTGGATGTCCTTTTTTAATTTTCTGACGCTTGCCATAGATGTAATTATTAAAAGATTAATAAACTAAAGGCTGAAGACTGTCGATTATTCAAATCTCAGCATTTGAGGTCTAAGATAATCATTTTTATCCGATCCTAAAGATAAAGTTCCTCAGAAAGCTTTGGTCTTTGGTTTGGGCTTATTCTTGTTTTTAATCTTCTCTTCCTCCAACTCCTTGTCAATGATCTTTTTGCTATACTCTTTGCTGGAAGGTAGAGCCCATGGGAAAGGGTTCTCCCAGTTTGCCCTGACCTTTAAGACATTCAGATAATAAATTACTTCCTCTGGCTGTATTTTCTTTTTCAGATCACCCGAATCCCATTTACCGTTCGCATTTCTGTCGAAAATGGCTTTGATAAGATATTTCTGGGGTTCAAGATACTGGAACGTAACCAGACCGTCTTTATTGGTCTGATAGGATCTTAAAACAGCTTCCTCTTTCGTATCGCTGAGCAGTTGAATAATAGTCGGACCTGTCACATTCTGAAGATTAATGATAAGGCTTCCGTAATGCTCTTCTTCCTGAATTTTAAACTCGTTGTTGAACTTATTTGACGGGACATCATAAATAGTCCTGATTGCCGCAGAATCAACAGTTAATTTGAAAGCTTCCCCGAAATTCCACTTATGCGTCAGGAAGTACCTTCTCTCGTTGTTCTTATCAGGTTTTATTTTAAAAGGAGCAGGAACAAAGAGTGTGTCTTTTTTAATAAAGAGCTTCACCTTTGAAGTATCAAAAGAAGCAATCGGCTCACCGGCGCTCAGAAGAACATCGGAATAGATGTCAAATCCCGGTTTGAGATTTGAGGACAGAGAGAAAGAGACAGGGACTCTCTCAATTTTATGGCGCTGCTGACGCTTGTTTTTACCTTTTTGAACAAGGTCGGAGAAATAAAATTTTAATGTATCGCTTTTGACAAACTTTCTCTCCAGGCTGTCCTGCTGAAGATAATTTAGTTTGAAAATCAGAGTATCCCTTTTGTAAACAGTTGAATCGGTTAACCATACGCGCACAGAATCCTTATGAGGAGACATTTCGATGTACTTCCAGCCTTTAGCGGGTGGAGTAAAATTTACCGGCACGATATTAAAAGTATCTTTTACCGATTCGGTAAAATTCAGATCAAGATACTTCCGGTTGGTATGTTCATATTTATCAAGTCTTAAATTGAACCCTTTCTCGTAAAAACGCAGGAAGTACAAAGGGTCAGGATAAAATCTCGTTTTGCCGAAAACCACAAGCGTATCAGAACCCGTCACCGTAGTATCCCTTTGGGGAAAATATTTGGCCGAAGGGACAATAAGACTGTCCAGAAAAGCGATGGAATCAACTCCCGCAGTGTATTTAAGATTATTGTCCACATCAGCGAGTGCATAAACCTGATAGGTCTGGGCTGGAAGATTGGTGGCAGCAAAAAATCCCCGCCGGTCTGCCCTTGCCAGAAAATCAGGTCTTGATTTATACAACAGGGTATCGGATTTCCCTTTATAAAAAAGAATGGTAGAATTTCCGGCCGCCTCAAGATTGAAAGCTTCTTTAACAAAACCAACCACCCGGAGGGAATCAACTACCGGCCCGGTGGAAAAAGCAAGGCGAAACTCAGGCATCCGGTTTCCTTCATTGTTGTCGGAAATGGCATCCTTAAAATCGAGGGAATAGGTTGTATTTTTGCGCAGAGTATCATTCAGGTCGACGATCAGGGTTCTCCCTTTCATCCTGAAAACAGGTCGCTTTGAAACAGGAGGAGAAACAACAAATTTCTCGTTGATACCTTCCATTTTAATCAATTCATTGAAGGTAACTCTGATCTCTTTGCTTTTGTAATTAACCTGATTATTGCCGGGAACGCTTCTGACCATTACCGGAGGGATCGTATCCTTTAATCCACCGGAAGGCATCCCGATATTGGCACAGGATGTAAAAAAAGTCAGATAGCCTATGACAACGACAGCTGCCAGTAAAAGTGTTTTCTTCAATCTAAATTTATTCAGAGATGTGTGATGCACAAATTTAAATTATATGATCCATGAAATGTTCAGACAAATTTCATGAATTAAAACGAATTTTTACATAAGAAACCAGATGATTTTTTAACAGTCCTCCACAGACCGATCCGAATATCCTTACTTTTTAAAACGGGTGTAAATCACATTTAATACAATCGGCCGCGAACTAAATCCACTTTTGAGCACCACTCTTTTAGGAGATACATTTCGCTGGGCAGCTACAAGATAGAACCCGTTATTTTTTTTGAGCCCGCCGAGTATCTGCTGAAAATGTTGAGTAATATTAAAATCATAGGATCCGGTGGTGTAATTATAATATCCCCCATAATAAGAAGCAGACAGATCGGCATCTTTGGGAAATTGCTCCTTCCCGTTATCATCAATATATTTCAGATAGATCTGCGGCGGAAGTTCGTATCTTTTGAAATCGCTGATCACCGTATCAACCCGGAAAGATAAAGTTGCTTTATTTATGATGTAATTTGATGAATCCTTCCATGTTGAAAGACCAGGAATATTGACCCGTATTTTTGTCCCGCCCGTTGGCTGAAGATAAACCAGCGAATCCGTACCCGTCCGCTGATTTAAATGAGAATAGAAAGCTGTACTGCTGTAATCGTGTATGTAACCGGAAACATTGGCCGAATTTCCGGAAATTCTGTAGGCAAAACCCAGCGTGTCATGAGCGGCCGTATGGTAATGAAGGACAAGAACACCTGCTGTTGCGTCGATTTGCATTAATGCACCTTTACGGTTTAGAGGGGCCGTTTCAATCAGCAATCCTTTAAAAATATTCAGGAACTTAGCATTTGATACCATATCCAGAGAATCCATTTTAAGGAGTCTGTTCCCGAGATCAGGACTCAATCTCACCCTGATGTTCTGTGTGGTGGTATCGGTGGAAGTGTATCTGAATTTTGGAATGAAGCTTTGGCTTCCCAGTATTTCAGGGAAAGCATGATCTCTGATTTTGTAGGTGGAAATATAGTTGGCATCATACCGGATGCTGTCTTTCAATTCCCGCACACGAACAATCTGACTGGTGATGGTATCACCATACACATACTTGTAGGATAACTGAAGTACAAGCGAATCAAGTGTAGCATCCTTTTCGTAATGCGGATAATATGACATCCTGAACTGGGCCGAAAAAGCGGCATTGGTATACCCAAAGACCGGATCATTGAAGCTGCCCAGCAGATTATACCGGGGACGTTCAACCCGGATGCTGTCGTCAGTAAAGGTATAAGCAGTAATAGAGGTTGAGGCTGAATCCTTAAAGCTCTTCGATTCAATCAGCTTTACCCCCGGGAGTAAATTAAGTCCAATAGACTGATCCTCTTTTTGGCATGCATAAATAACAACCGTAAAGGTCAACAGAATTCCTATGAGATACTTCATTCCTGTATGTCGATCTTTCAATGTGCTGAATTTAAAAAATAATGGCGCAATTTTCAAAAAATATTATAAAAATCGAAATAAGCGTCAATGTAGGTTTCCTTTGGCTGATAACCCAAAAAAGGTTTCCCGGAAGCCTTCATATAGCTCTCCAACTCACTATTGACGGTTTCGCTGCCTTTAATGGTTGCGTCTGAATAATCAATTGCGAGTTTGCTCAGATTGACAAAAGTTGGTTCTTTAAGAACGTAAATATCTTTCATACTTATGCCATCCTGGGCGATTTTGTTGATCATGTTGGTATTTAGAGGATCCACAAACTGATCCTGATAAACGGAATAGATGATTTTTGAATTGGCAAACAGAGGATTATCCTTATAAGTCTTTTTAACAAACAAAGGAATCATACCGGTAAACCAACCATGACAATGAATAATATCTGGTGCCCAGCGTAACTTGATGACGGTTTCCAATACCCCCCGGGCAAAGAAGATAGCTCTTTCGTCATTATCTTCAAAGTCCACTCCCTCCTCATCTGAAAGAGTGTACTTGCGTTGAAAATAATCTTCATTATCAATGAAATAAACTTGCATTCTGGCTGCCTGGATCGAAGCAACTTTTATGATTAAAGGATGATCATTGTCATTAATGACCATATTCATTCCGGAAAGACGGATGACCTCATGGAGCTGGTTCCTTCTTTCATTCACACATCCGAAACGCGGCATAAAAGTACGAATTTCCTTTCCGCGTTCCTGGATTCCTTGGGGAAGATATCTTCCAATTTCAGCAATTTCAGATTCAGGTAAATATGGCGTGATTTCTTGTGAGATAAATAAAACCTTCTTTTTTTCCATCGCCTTTGAGTAAATAATTTGCAAAAATATAAAAAATTTCCTGAATAATCAATCATTTAGAACTTTGGAAATTCACCGGTAACAAAGTGAATTTTTTTACAATGAGATTTTTTGTTTCTTTGTAAAACGTTTCAGCTAAAAAATGAAATTAGTAAAAACAATTTCTGCTCTGCAGACAGCTCTTGAATCTGAACGTCTCAAGGGATTAAAAACAGGATTTGTTCCTACTATGGGAGCTCTTCACGAAGGTCATCTTTCACTTGTTCAGAAAGCAGGAAAAGAAAACGATCTGGTCGTTGTTTCTATTTTTGTCAATCCGACCCAATTTAATGATAAGGCAGATCTTGAAAGATATCCCCGTAATCTTGAAGCCGACACAAAAAAACTCTCCGCATTGAAATGTGATTATGTTTTTGCCCCCTCACCGGAGGAAGTCTATCCTGAGCCTGATACCCGCAAATTTAATTTCGGTAATCTTGAATCGGTCATGGAGGGAAAATTCAGACCGGGACATTTTAACGGAGTAGCCCAGGTTGTCAGCAGATTATTTGATATTGTAAAACCGGACAGAGCCTATTTCGGCATGAAGGATTTTCAGCAGCTTGCTATCATAAAGGAAATGGTCAGGCAGCTGAATTCTCCCGTAGAAATAGTGCCGGTCGAAATCATGAGGGAAGAAAACGGTTTGGCAATGAGCTCAAGGAATATGCTTTTAGAGCCCGGGTACAGGAAAGAAGCTCCTGAAATTTACCAGGCGTTGTTAAAGATCAAAGAACTCAAAAAGGATAATTCCGTAGAAGGGGTCACGAATATAGTAAAGTCTGAAATAGAGAAAAACCATTTGTTAAAAGTGGAATATCTCGAGATTGTTGATCAGGAAAATTTACTGCCTGTGCAATCTTGGGATGAGCCAACAGCAAAGATAGCTTGTGCAGCAGTTTTTGCAGGAAAAATACGTCTTATAGATAATATCAGGCTATAATCAGAAAAAGAAATGTTAATAGAAGTATGTAAATCCAAAATACACCGGGTAAAGGTGACCGGGGCAGATCTCCAGTATGTAGGAAGCATAACCATTGATGAAGATTTAATGGATGCGGCCAACATGATTGAAAATGAGAAAGTCCAGATAGTAAATCTCAATAACGGCGAGAGACTTGAAACGTATATCATCCGCGGAGAAAGGGGATCAGGAGAAATTATTCTGAATGGACCTGCTGCCAGGAAAGTAACGGTCGGGGATATAATCATTGTTGTTTCCTATGCTTCCATGGATTTTGAAGAAGCAAAAAAATTCAAACCCACCATTATCTTCCCTGATTCGGATACAAACCGACTGATATAGTTTGAATTATAATTTTTAAAACCTTATTTTTTGAAGTTACAAAACCTCAGTAACGATGATAAGGACTTAAAAAACAACATGATTAGCTTATTCAACATATTAGCAGGAAACCTAATCTCAAATAACATAATAAGTATTGAGAATAAAAAGATGTCGTATTTGCCATTATAATATTACACGTATTAAAAGCCAATAATTCCTCACCTCGTAACCAAATCAACAGTATTCGCAGCATCCGCCGGGTGAAATCACAAAATCAGGAGGGTTTATTGCTAAATCAAATTCATATTCCATCCTTTATTCCGGTTCATATTTTCTTCATACCCTAAAAGGGTCTTCTTTGCACTTCCCGGTGACTTTCTGTTGACTTTCTGTTGACATTATGTTGAAATATCCATATAAATTCAATAATAAATCAACAATAAATTATCAGTAACTAATACTTTGATGTGGATATTGTTACTCTTGGTTTAAAAGACTGAAAATGGGACTGAGAGTTCTAAGGCTGAAAATATAAAAGCAAATCCTTATTCCTAGTTTATTAAAAATACCACATTTAACCTTTTCTATTACTTAAGGTTGATGCGGTCAGGTATTAATTCGTAATTAAAAAAATATGCATCCCTGGATATAAAATGCCCGGGGTTTCTTATATTTGGTAAATTAAACAAATGATTTGTGGCCAAAACTAAATCTGTCTATGTCTGTCAAAATTGCGGTGTCCAGTCACCCAAATGGATCGGACGCTGCACCTCCTGCGGAGAATGGAATTCTTTTGTCGAGGAGATTATGACCAGCGAGAGATCTTCCGGTAAAGTTTTGCCCGGCAATATTACAAGGCCGGTAATGATTTCGGATATTACCATCCAGGATCAGGAAAGGATCGATACCGGGAATGCTGAATTCAACCGTGTCACAGGAGGAGGAGTCGTACCGGGAAGCCTCATTTTGCTTGGCGGTGAACCGGGTATCGGTAAATCCACTCTGGTGCTGCAAATTGCCATGAATCTTTCAGAGAAAAAAATTCTTTATATCTCAGGAGAAGAAAGTCTTCAGCAATTGAAGATGAGAGCCAACCGGCTCCCGGTGAAGAATTCTGAATGTCTCTTCCTTTGCGAGACATCCCTGGAGAATATTCTTTTACAAATTGAGAATGAAAGGCCCGACTTGGTGATCATTGATTCTATCCAAACCATGATGACAGAAGTGGCTGAATCTTCCCCGGGAAGTGTTACCCAGATCCGTGAATGTACCGCTGGATTAATGAAACTGGCCAAATCAGAACACATTGCAATGATCCTGATCGGGCACATCAACAAGGAAGGGAGCCTGGCCGGACCTAAGGTACTGGAGCATATAGTGGATACCGTATTGCAGTTTGAAGGTGACCGGAATCATTTTTACCGCATTCTTCGGTCTGCAAAAAACAGATTCGGTTCCACTTCCGAGATCGGCATCTATGAGATGAGACAGGATGGATTGCATGAGGTGTTGAATCCTTCCGAGATGCTGTTGTCCCAACACAACGAGGGACTGAGCGGGACCGCCATTGCCGCTTCTCTGGAGGGGATGAGATCTTTTCTGATAGAAGTACAGGCATTGGTAAGCTCAGCGGCTTATGGGACACCACAGCGCTCAGCAACCGGCTTTGACCTGAGAAGAATGAACATGCTTCTGGCAGTGCTTGAAAAAAGAGCAGGATTTAAACTGATGACAAAGGATGTGTTCCTGAATATTGCCGGAGGTCTCCGGGTGGATGATCCAGCCATGGACTTATCTATTATTGCAGCCATCCTCTCTTCCAACATCGATTTTTCGATCAATAAACAGATCGTTTTTGCCGGAGAAGTAGGACTGACAGGTGAAATCAGGCCGGTTAACCGGATAGAACAACGTATAGCGGAAGCCGAAAAACTTGGATTTAAAGAGATCTATCTTTCCCAATACAATCATGGGATAGATTTTTCACGATTTGATATAAAAATACATCAGGTACAAAGGGTTGAAAAGATGATCAGGCAATTATTCTCCTGATGTCAGTTTATTAAGTTGTCATTAATGGTCATTAAAGGTCATTGGACAGTAAAAAACAATTAATGACAATCAAATGACCATTAATGACAACATTTGACAAGGCTTATTTCACATCCAGCGCCGTGGTTCCGATGTTGGAACCATCTGTAAATACATCGACGGTATACCTCCCCGGAATAATTTGTCCTGAAAGATCATAATAAATGCTGACAGGCAAATCATTACCCTCGTATTCCACTTCCCTCATTACGGAATACGGGATTTTCATATTTTCAAAACTGAATACGTTCTTGTCAGATTTCATCAGAAGGATCTGGTCAGGCCGCTGTATGCGTACATACACATTTTTTGAGCCTCTTTTGGCTGTAGCATTTTTACTAAGCACAAAATCAATCTTTATTTTCTCAATCTTACCGGCCTTTACCTGTTCCTTCCCTTTGGCATTAATTCCGGCAGCTCTCAAGCCCTGCGCTTCGAGTTGCTGTGCAAGCGATACCGTCTGCTGAAGTTTTTTCTTCTCCTGCTCAAGTTGCTGATTGATCGTCCTTGCCTCCGTGACTTGTTGCTTAACCTCCACATTTTCGCTCATCAGTTGCTGATTCTTCCGGTTGAGGCTGTCTATCTGAACAACAAAATTCCTCATGATTTCACGAAGAGTGCTGGCTTCATTCTTATACTTCAGTATCTCTTTGTAACTGACATTTTTTACATGCTCAACCTCCTGTAAAAGATCATCCACACGCTTCCTTGTTACAACGATTGATTGATTCAGTGAATCATTCTCCGTTTTCATCGAATTGTATCCGGTAACCATTCTGGACAATTCAGAGGCTATGGAATCTTTTTCAGCTGTTAACTGCAATTTCATTGCACGATCCTGGCTCTTTTGCTGAAAATACAGGATAGTTAAAATGATAAGTAAAACAGTCAGTATGATGACTATTAAATTATTCCTTTTCTCTTTTGGCGCTTTTATTTCCTGGTAATCCATAATTAATTTTCTCTACTGAGGGTTTTAGGATACAAAAATAAATATTATTTAGCACTGTTGTCGGTTAAAATTTTAGTTGATTAAGATATCGCAACTTCGTGGCTTTAGTAATTATACAACACATTTACTTACAAAGATATATAAACTGCGTCACAGAAAGAAAAGCTGCCTGGCTGCTAAATCTTTGCAGAAATAAATCAGTAATCTGAAAGCAAGCCTGGTCAGTGGAGACATCCGCGTGAAGGCTTAATAATTAAAAAGTGCAGATTAAAGTCGGATTGTTGCCGTCAGAAAGGGACACCCAAATTTCTTTAATAGAACAAAACGCTTAATTTTATTGTTCTTTTTATAAAAATTAAACGTGAAGCTATTGCATTTTCATAAAAAATTCCATCCTCCCGTCCTGGATGAGAAAACGGTAGAATCCGACCCTATTGAATTATTTAAAAAATGGTTCAGGGAAGCCACGGAGGCAAGAGTGAATAAGCCTGAGGCCATGGCGCTGGCAACCGCCGGTAAAGATGGAAAACCTTCCTTACGCATTGTTCTGTTAAAAACCTTTTCCGAAGAAGGATTTCGCTTTTTCACCAATTACGATAGCAGGAAAGGCAAGGAAATAGAAGAAAATCAGAATGTATCCCTTTTATTTCACTGGCCTGAACTGGAACGTGAAATCCGGATTGAGGGGTATGCTCTGAAGACAACAGAAAAAGTTTCTGATGAATATTTCAACAGCCGGCCCGTTGACAGCCGTATCAGTGCAATTATTTCTCCTCAAAGCCAACCGGTCCCGGGAAGAGATTATCTTGATAACCTCTGGAATGAAAAACAGAATGAATTGAAAGGGAAAGATATTCCGCGTCCTGCGTATTGGGGCGGTTACAATGTTATACCGGAAAAAATAGAATTCTGGCAGACTGCTCCAAAAAGGCTTAATGACAGGGTCTTGTATATTAAAAAAGATAATCTGTGGAAGATAATAAGGCTGGCTCCCTGATCATCTTCTTTTCCTCACTTTCGAGCCCTTGTCCCGATGAAAGGATTTGAATGTTCGGGATTTCTTTTCATGAAAAGCTCCCAAAAATTCAGGATCGATCAGTTTTCTCTGCCGGTCAAGTTCCCTCGCTACAGCCTGTAGCTCCTCTTTTGTTGATTCCACAACTTCAACTTCCTCAGGAAGAGGCTTTTCTTCAATTTTAAGACGGATCAGTTCTTCAATATTGGAAAGATGAAAATCGTCGCAAGGGCCTATCAATGAAAGGGCCACCCCGTGAAAGCTGGCACGTGCCGTTCGTCCAATACGATGGACATAATCCTCATACGCCGGAGGGAGCTCTAAATTTATCACATGGGTTATCTCGACAAAATCAATTCCGCGGGCTGCCACATCGGTCGAAATCAACACCCTTACTTCGCCGCTTTTTGATCTTTCAAGCGTGTTAATTCTTGTACTCTGCGCTTTATCCGAATGAAGTATTCTTACCTCTCCTGAAATTCTGCGCTTCAGATTTTTATAAACTTCTTCTGCATTGACTTTTGTCCTGCAGAAAATAATGACCCTCTGATACAATTCTTCATCTTTCAGCAAATAATTTATCAGATTGAGTTTGGTCTTCAGATTGGGAACCCGGTAAAAGTACTGCTCCACATTTTCAACTGTTGTGGCGGAAGGTGTCACCTCAACCCTGACAGGAAAGGTCAGAAATTCATGACTCATCTCCTCTATTTTGCCGGAAAAGGTGGCTGAAAATAACAGATTCTGACGCTTGGGAGGAATGACCTCAAACAATCTCCTCAACTGAGGCATAAAACCCATATCCAGCATCCGGTCTGCCTCATCTATGACAAGCGTTTTGACTTTTTTAAATACAAATACGCCTTGCTTGTACAATTCCCACAACCTGCCGGGTGTGGCGACAAGAATATCTATACCGTTTTCAAACAAAGCGGCGTGCCTGGTCCATCCTATTCCCCCGTAAACGGCAACATGCCGGATATTGGAAAATTGGGTGAGTTTCTTTATTTCTTCTCCTACCTGGATTGAAAGTTCGCGCGTGGGAACCAATATGATCACTCTTGGCTCTTCTCCCTCAGCTTTAACCAATTTGTTGAGAACTGGAATAATATAGGCAGCTGTTTTACCCGTCCCGGTCTGAGCAATGCCTAAAATGTCCTGTCCTGACTTGATCACAGGAATGGCCTGCTGTTGAATCGGAGTGGGTTCTATAAACCCGATTTCATCCAACGCTTTCAATATCGACTTCCCAACTCCCAATTCTTCAAATGTTGCCATCCCAATGTATTTTATCAGAATGTAAAATTAGGCTTCTTTTGGTTATTTCACCTATACAGGCGACAAACATGGAAATTTTAATCCAATTCAGTCCGGAAAATTGATTCCTATATACCTTCTCCGTAGCTTGTTAGTACCACATTCGTATAGGAGCAAATACAGAGCGCACAAAGAATGTACAAAAGGCAAATAAACAGTAACCATTCTCTGAAATAATGGTTACCCGGATGGTATTTCTGAATACAGATTGTAAGTTTTCCGGATCAGATCACTTTATAAACCTTGCCTGGCATCACTTTTACGATGCCGGCAAATTCAAGATTCAGCAAGGTTGGAGAAACTTTATTGACGGCAAGACCTGTTTTCAGACAAATCTGGTCGATGGCCGTTTCTCCCTGTGCCCGGAGAAATTCGACGATAAGCTTTTCTTCCGTTGTAAGATCATTAAAAAGACGGGGCTGCACCGCATCAGGCTTACTGCCGCTGCTCCAGTTCATGACATATTCAAGATCGGCAACCGATTCAATAAGAGCAGCTTTATTTGATTTTATCAGAAAATTACATCCTTCGGAATAAAGATCTCCTTTTCTTCCGGGAAAAGCAAAAATATCACGATTATAGGAACTTGCAATTTCAGCGGTCACAAGGGCACCCCCCTTCCTTGCCGATTCAACCACAATTGTCGCATCGGACAAACCCGCAATAATTCTGTTCCTTCTCAAAAAATTCTTGGGATCTATGGGTGAATTACTCATAAAATCAGACACCAATCCTCCGGAATGATCCACCATTTCCCTGGCGATTGAAGAATGAACCGACGGATAGATTGTCTCAAGACCATGCCCCAAGACAGCAACGGTTGGCAATCCAAAATTCAGCGCCGCTTTGTGCGAATGAATATCGATACCATAGGCCAATCCGCTTACGATCAAAATTTTATATCCCTTTTCAACCAGGCCAGCAATAAAAGAATCTACAATTTCTTTCCCGTATTCTGTCGCATGCCTTGTGCCCACAATGCTGATAATCTTTTGTGCATTTAGGTCTGGAGATCCTTTCACGAAAAGAACAACAGGCGCATCTTCACAGCATTGTAACCTTTGCGGATAATCCTTGTCAAGATAAAATAGAGCATTGATTTTATTTTTTGTTATAAATTCAATCTCTTTCTCTGCCCGCGACAGTACTTTTGCAGTAGTGATGTTTTTTGAAAGGATAGTCCCAATCCCGGGAATGTTTCGGAGTGCCTTCTCTTTTTCCAGAAAAACCTGTTCTGCATTTCCGGTATAAGCCACCAAAGTTTTAGCCGTTACACAACCGATTCCGGGAATCAGTGAAAGCGCAATTTTGAAAAGCAGGTCTTTCCCCATCAGGAGTTCAGTATATTTATGTACAAGATATTCAAAAATATCCTAAACCTCAATTTTTAAGTATAAGAAACGACCATGAAAAAATATTTCTCACAAAGAAGCATGATTATTGGGGAGTTCCAACTGGCCATTAAAAAAACAGATTATTAACAGATGAAAGGTAAAATGTCGTACTACTCAAAAGTCTTTTCTCATTACTTAAGAAGCCTTTGGCACAATTATTCTAAAGTGTGACTTCCCCCATGCCCCAAAATAACCCAATGCTCCCCCTGAAATATTGGACGGTGGATTTCCTGGTGATTGTAATCCCATTCCCTGCTGGATTATTTCGTTGACTCCTTTATAATATTTCCAGATATCACGGTCCAGGTTGTATAATTCAAACAAAATAGTATCACCCGGAGAGAAATTGTTATAAACTGGCGCAAGCATTGTTTGTCCGTCGGTGTATTCATCTTTCACAAGATTATAATCGTTTGCGATAAAATAATTATTCCGGTAAACTCTTATTCTGTAATAATTTTCAACTTGCGGCGGATCGTTAAACTGAACAAAGGCATTCAGGCTGTCTTTATTCAGAAAACCCTTTTCGAAATAAATGGTGTCGATCGGAACAGGTGCTGGCAAAATAGCAGACGCAGTATACTTTTTCCCGCCTGAAATGACATTCAGATTGTACGTTTTACCGGCTATGCCTAAAATTTTTGAAGTGGAATAAAAACCGGATCCTTTACTTACCAGTTTTTCCTTAACCAGATTATCAGACAGCTCAACTAAAGCATTATCAATTCCTTTGAAATTGCTTTGATTAAAATAGTTTTGACTTTGTGATATTTTGATGAAGAAAGGTCCCTTCCCGCCAGTAACACAACCTTCAATCACAATATTAGGTGAACCCTGCTGCAGATTCACTTCTATAATTTGTTCACAGGAAAATGTAAAAAAGGTTAGAATTATCAGGAGGGATAGTTTTGTTATACGGGTAAAGAAAGAATTCATATCAGTTATTTCCGCCCCCGGGAAGGTAATGTATTAATCCAGTGAGCACTTATTGAGTCCAAAGAAGCAAAATATTTTCTATATATACAAACAAAAAAGCGGGGAATCCCGCTTTTCACCAGTTCCGGCCTTCATAAGTTCGCCGGCTTGTATTTCCTTGTCTTTCGTAATCACGAGAATAGTTTCTTCGCCCATCATTTCCCTTGTTCGAAAATTGTGAACCTTGTCCATTGTCGGAACGATTAGGCTTTCTTGGATTGGAATAGCTTTGTGAATTCCCATCCCGGGGTTGGGACTCTTTGACGACAATAATACTTTCCTGGAATTCAGTTTCGTTTAATTCCCTTAAAGCTTCTTTTGCTTCCACGTCATTAGGCATTTCCACAAATCCATACCGTTTGGAATTTCCGGTTTCCTTGTCGTGGATAACTCTGACTGAAGTGACATTTCCATAATGGGCAAAAAGTTTCTGAAGATCCTCACTCGTACTTCCGGAGTTAAGTTTCGCTACAAAAAGGTTCATAATAACTGTTGAATTAAATTACACGAATAATAAAAACTAGCTATAGAAAATTTTAGTGTATCCTGTTCTCCAGATCAAGTTAAGTTAAAAAAATCTATAATTCAATGATATGGTTCAAAGATTTGCGTTAAAAATTTCGATTTCTGATCTAAGTAAAAAGCGGTCTTTTCAGGGAATTCATTTCTTGCTTTTCAAGAGGGAACTGAAGAGAAAAGAGATTTTAAAGTTTATTGCACAATATTTTATTCAGCAGATTGTCCTTGTGCTTTGAAGAGACTTTCAGTAATTCGCCCGTTTTTAGCTCCACCTTCCCTCCATCAGATTTGATATAACGGACCACATTGAACAGATTCACAAGATGGCTCCGGTGAATTCTGATAAAACCAAGAGGAGTTAACAGGTTCTCGAAGTCGAGCAGCGTACGGCTGACAATTTTTTCCTTCCCCTCTTTAAATATAATTCTTGTGTAATTCCTTTTCCCTTCACAACGGATGATATCTTCCACTTTAATGATGGCAAATCCGTTTGGCTCAGGAAGCGCTACCGTACCAGAATTTTTTTCAATCGGAACCGATAAATTCCCGTTTATAGTTATAGCTTTCTGATTATTCTCCGGCTTTTGAAATTCAGGAATCCGCATGAGCGCTTTGGTTAGGCTTTCCTGATCCACAGGTTTCACGAGATAATCAAAGGTTGAATATTTAAATGCCTTTAAAGCATAATCACTATAGGCCGTAATAAATATAATTTTGTAATTATTCCCTTCAAACTGATCCAGCAAATCAAAACCCGTACCATCTGGCAGACTAATATCCAGGAAGATGAGTTCCGGATCAGCATCCTTTAAGAGCTTTATTCCATCCTTCACTGATCCGGCTTCCCCCAAAATCTCACAATCAGGAAAGTTTTTAAGCATCTCTCTTAAAACCATTCTTGAAACATAATCATCATCAATTATAACAGCCTTTACCATGTCAGGATTGAAAAAATAAAAGGATTAAATCACCTTCCCGATTTTATTAAAACTTGCCATTTTCATTAGTCCTTTCTAATTTATACAGGTAACAAGTTTGTAAAATAAATTGTTCATCTACCCTTATCATTTGTCAAATTTATGAAAATTAGGAATTAAAAGATTTAACAAAAATTATTTTTAGATATTTATTTTTAACAGCCATTTAGATCAGCGCCGGGTGAAGATTGAACGTAATTTTTCCGATATTTGCAGGGATTATGGCATTGATTTTAAATATTGAATCCTCTACTGAAGTTTGCTCAGTTACTCTTTCCCGGGATGGAGAAATTCTTGAGACCATTGAAGATCTGACAGGTCAGAATCATTCCAAGCTGCTGACTGTTTTCATTGAGCAGATTTTCCGCGAATTAAATATTCCGATGAACAGCCTGGATGCAGTGGCTGTATCCGGAGGACCGGGTTCCTATACCGGATTACGAATAGGGGTAGCCTCAGCAAAAGGTATCTGCTACGCACTCAACAAGCCTCTTATCGCGATTACCTCGCTGGCTGCAATGGCACATCACGCTATTACAAATTCACAGCAATACCATCTTCCAGGGGATAACCTTCTTTTTTGTCCGATGATTGATGCCAGAAGAATGGAAGTTTACACCGCTATTTTTGACCGGGATGTAAAAATGGTGCGTGAAATAAAGGCTGATATAATTGATTCAGAATCCTTTCAATCCTTCTTTGCTGAGAATAAGATGGTCTTTTTTGGTAATGGCGCTGATAAATGTAAAGGCATTATTGCTCATCCGAATGCTATTTTCCTGGATAGTATAAAGACTTCAGCGGCCTATATGAATGAGCTTTCACAGGATGCTTTTGCAAAAAAAGAATTTCAGGATGTAGCTTATTATGAGCCGTTTTACCTGAAGGATTTTGTGGCTACTGTTCCGACAAAGAATGTTTTTAAAAGGCTTTAGGCTGTAGACTTTAGACTGTAGGAGGTTGTCATTAGTCATTGAGTCATTAAGTCATTAAGGTCAATAATCATTAAGGTTCGTGATCCATGTTTCCTAAATTCCTAAAGCCTAAAGTCTAAAGCCTGTTTTTCACCCGCTGACCTGAACATCAAATCCCAATTCATCTTTCACCGAATCGGCTATCCTTTGCAACTCATCAACCGGAACCTTCTGAAGGTCCCCTGTTGGAGTATCTCGGGCAATGGTGTAGATCATAACCGACTTTGGCTGGATCTCCTTTAGAAGCGCTTTCCAGGCTGTTAGTTCAGTTTCTATCGTATTATCAAAGAACCTGTCTCTGAAATTACCCCTGATAAACATGGTCTGAATAATCAGATTTCCTTCAAAGAGTTTTAAATTTTCCACCACTTTTCGCAGATCAAAATGGCCGACAGGCTGATCAAGGAACAAAATGGTTTCTTTAATGCCGGAATCAAGCTTGAGGATATTGTCATCGACCTTTTTAAGGGCCTCTATCACTCCATGTTTATGAAGCATGGTGGAATTGGAAAGCACCGCAATACGGGCATCCGGACAGAATTCATCTCTTACCATAATGGTATCATCAATGATTCCCACAAATTCAGGATGCATGGTCGGTTCGCCGTTACCGGCAAAAGTGATCACATCGGGTTTCATCGATTGGCCTTTCATCTTCACTAACTCTTCCCTGAGAAGAGTTTTGACTTCCTCCCTGGTGGGAAGGGTTATTTTTTTATCTCTTTTTTTGGGATTCCATCCGCATTCACAATAAATGCAGTCAAACGAACAAACTTTAGAATCATTGGGCAGAAGATTTATTCCAAGTGAAACACCCAGCCTTCTGCTGATGACCGGACCAAAAACGGTTTTATCGAATAAAAATGTTGACATTGCTATTTCCTGAGAGTCTTATAAAAACTTCTGCAAATATACAAAGGATAAGGACTTTGTATGCTTTCCCTTTATAAAAGGGATTTTTTCACCCGGTTTGGAAATTAAATGCTATTTTGCTTATCTTTGCGCCCACTATTACGGTCGGTTGGCCGAGTGGCTAGGCAGCGGTCTGCAAAACCGCGTACGGCGGTTCGAATCCGCCATCGACCTCAAACTCCATTTTAAAAAGCCTGAAATTTAATTTCAGGCTTTTATTTTTATTCCTGTAATCATATCCAAAAAACACTATTTTTACCATTAAATATTTAAATTATGTATCTAAATCTCTAAACTATGGATCATCTTCTTATTTCGTTTATCGGCTTGTGTTATTTAATAATTCCTTTAACCATCTGTTATTTCGTTTACAAGTGGGTAAATCAAATCATTGATTTAAAAAAAGAACAAAACTATTTATTGAGGGAAATAATTAAGAAAATGGAAAAGTGATTCTCCCCAGGCTTATGATTTTCATAGCTTCACCTTCTCACTTATTTCTTACTTCTCATTTCTTTAAAGTATTCTTTGGTTCCTGTATAATTATACATTATCAATCTTTTTTATGCATTGCTTACAAAGGGTCAAAGCCGAACCAAGCCAGGTATGGAGGAAATATGGATCAATCTTTACTGCATATTTTTTGTATATTGGTCGGGAAGGAAATAACTATATCAGGTTGATAGGAAATCGATCAATTGGTCTTTTCACCTTCATAACTTTTTTAAATTAAATGTTTGGAATACACCAAAACTTGTTACGCTTTGCAGCGTTGTTCTTAGAGATACTATTTACCAAAAATATAATGCGGGGTAGAGCAGTTGGTAGCTCGTCGGGCTCATAACCCGGAGGTCATAGGTTCAAGTCCTGTCCCCGCTACTTGAAAGATAAAAACCTGTAAGTTAATACTTGCAGGTTTTTTGATTTGATATTCCCAGCATACTTGAAAATCCAATCTATATCGAACACTTCCAGATTAAGTACGGACAAATCAATTATTCGGAGATTTCACATCAACTGAGCCGAAAGGTGTACAAAAAAAACGGAATGGATGTTCATTTTGTCCGGGGATTGTAAGCCAACTTGTAAAACAAGATCATTCTGGTTTCATTTGAATCAACCAATTCAGTTAGTTCAATTTGTTCAGCTTTTCTATTTCTTCCTTTAGTAATTTTACAGTCACTGGTTGAAAATCAAGTTCTGTTTCCTCTTTATCTGTTATTTCAGTGTCTTTAACAGCTAAAAATAACTTGTTGTTAACCATCTTGACAGCGACAATGGTAATTTTTTCTCCCAACGGAACATTTTTAAACGTTATTCGGTTGGATTCAATACAACCCGGCACTACTGCTTTAATTCTGTGAAAAATCACATTTACGATAGTGTTATTGGGTTCATCGATCAAAATAGAGTAATTGGTTTTGGGATTCTTAGTATTGTCAAACCTGTCGCAGTTAATCCAACCCAATTGACTAACCCTAAAAATATAATGATTTAATTCAAGAGCATTAGTTTTCTGAAAGTTACTTTCTCCGAACCTTTTTTCAATTTCTTCATTTAAGGCCTTGTCATTTGTATAAATTCCAGTTGCAGGATCATATTTCAGATCTTTTATGTTTTCTTCAAGTATTCTTGATTGCTGAATTTCGTCATCCGTCAATTCTTTATGAACGAAATTGACAGGAACAGTATATTGGCAAGAAACTGCCTTTCCTCCTTGTCTGGCAGGTATCCAGGCAGGCATTTTACTCACTAAATAGACAGCAACTTTATCAAGATTGCTATCCAGACCCTTCGCTACCCGAATATTATTTAAATATCCAAATCGATCAACAACAAAAGTCACGATAACCTTCCCTTCAATTTTATTTTTCAGAACAGAATATGGATATTTGGCATTTCGATCAATATATCGTCTTAATTCAGGGTTACCACCGGGAAATTCCGGCATTGACTCAACATTTACAAATACCTGGTTATCCGTCCCACGGTCAAAATAAACTTGCCCTACTGCTGATTTTGATTCAATCTGAATTATTTCTTTGCCGGATCTATTCGTATTCGCAAGTTTCCAATCAATTCTATTGTTTGTCCATTCGCCATTAAACAATGCCATATCATTTTTCTTATTAGAATAGGGGAAGCCAACTTCAATAACACTTCCTTCCTTCATGATGCATTTTTCGCTATCTGCCGAAGCAGATAAATGAATCATGCCACCGGTTTCCAATATTTTATTATCCGAAGTTGAAGATAAATTGGACAGCAAAATGTCGGAAGTCTTATAATATTCCAGGACAGCAAGCTGAACCTTACCCGATATTTCTTTCCCTGTTTTTGCGGAGATAAATGAATTTGGTTTAATTTTAATCAATGTACCTTCTTTACAGTTAATTGAAGTATCCCTGTTTGCCTGAAAAGAAAATATCTGCGGTTGTTTGGCAAAGTGTTGATAAATATCTGACACCGATATCTCTTTGACAGATTGAACTGGCGAAGAACTTGCCTTATTGGAAGATATCGTTGCCGTTTTATCCTTTTGTACTTTATTCTCAGAAAATTCTTTGTCGTTCTTAACAGCCGGTTTTACCGCAATGGTATCAGTGGAAGCAGGTACAACTTCATTTCCCCTCAAATTGTTTTGAGCAATTGTTTTTTCGGTATTGCGGCCGCTAATTATCCATAAACTGAGGCCTGCAGCAACACTCAAAACTATCGTACCAATAATCAATTTATTCAGATGATTTTGAAAAAAGTGTCTGGCAGTATTCCCCGAAGTCACCTTCGGACGAGTATTTAGCAGTAAGTTAACCTGTTCTTCGTTTAATAGAGGAGCTTGTTCAATGATATTGTTGAATACTTGCTCCAGGTCATTGTTTGTGATTTCGCGCTGTTTCATTTTGTAAGTGTTTTATTGGTTTTAGCGGAAATTCTGTTAGTCATTCGAGACTCATTGTCGGAAAGTAATTTCCTGAGATTCTCGCGACCACGTACCAAACGATTCTTGACTGCTACTTCTGAAATATTTAGGCTTTGTGCAATATCACTAATAGAAAGGCCAATAATATGGAATCTAAGAATTGCCTCACCTTGCTGAGAATTTAGGCTGGCGATGGATTTATGAATCAGTTCAATGTCGAACTTCATCTCAATGGAATCGGACTTAACTTCGATATTTGAAGGTTTAATATCTGATTGTTTGCCGAAGAATTTCAGCCTGCGCCGCTGCTTTAAGTGGCAATTTCGGGCAATCCCAAAAAGAAAAAACAGAAATGATCCTGAATCACGAAGTTTATCGAAATCCTCAAAAGCAGCTGCGAGTGTGTCCTGAATAAGATCACAGGCCTTTTCCTCACTTCCGGTTACTACCCTGCAATAAGCAGATAACCTATGCTGTACAGGTTTGTACAGCTTCATAAATTCCGGTATTTTCTGATTATTTGTATCCACTTAATTAGCTTGTTTATACAAAAGTACCACAAGTGGCAAAAAAGTATCGGTGAAATTCAGATTTATTAAATGTATTGAAGAAAAAACACTTGTAATGGGAAGTAATTGTTAACGCCATTTCAAATCAGGCATTTTCGATATAATCATACAGGAGGATAACAACCATATAAAAACGTTCCAATCGTTTAGATATTTCAATGTTTCCCGCTAATTTAAAAGCCGGAAAGTACATTCTTTTCCGGCTTTTTATTTTAATTTCTCGAATGATCCAATGGAATTTTGAGCGAATACGGATCAATTGATATTTTAGGTGGAGAGAAAAAATTATGCATAAATTTCGTTACCTGAACAAAAAAAATCTCACATCTCTCACACCTCTTTGGGTTGAGCGGAAAGCTCTCCATTTTTGAGGACTTTCGGTTCATATCTTCTGTTATCAGCTTTGCAGTTTTCTATCTCATTGGTTTCTTCGTTGATGGCTTCCCACCGATGGGCAATTCTGATCTCCTGAAGGGAATCAAAAGGGGTGTACGACAAAATTTTCCCTTCATCAAAAATATGGTTGTATAACTTGTAGTAAAAAATAGCAAGTGGGGAAAATGGGGAAATGGGGGAAAATGGAGTCTGTCAGGATTTAGGCTCAAGGCTGAAGGAGAAGCTACCTTACCTTAAGCCTAATGTTTAAATGAATTTAAGCTGGTTATTAAGCGAAAAGGGAATTTTGTCGTACACCCATCAAAAGCCAGTTTCTGAACATGAAACCGAGAATACTTACATTACAGCTCATTTATTCGACTTTAGCACATTCTTATTTGACTTCTGGAATCTCTTTAGTCACCCTACCCCAGTTCTTCAAGGTAACACTTTTCAATTCTTCCTGACCAATATTATAAATAACGGCTTCACCCTCAGAGCCGGTAAGCATCCCGTTCATAAAATGACAATTATGTACGGGCGATTCAACAACAATCAAAGATTTTCCGTCCGCCATAACATTCATCCCATAAATATTATTGATTTTTCCCGCCAGAGATTTTTTCCCATAGCCTTTTCCTCCCAGCAAAATGGCTTCATGTTTCTGTCCAAGGCCTTTAAACACCAAACCTTCGATATAAACATTGTGAATTCCTGCATTGTCGCTCCCACGGATGGCAATTCCACGGTAGATACTTTCGCAATTGATGTTTTTAATGATAATTTCTTCTGTATCATCGGCGACTCCGCTCCAACGTCCTGCGGTAACCGTTGAGGAATTCAGGTCCCCGTTTGTTTTGGGCAAATCGGGAAAAACTTCAAGACTGGAAAGTGCAATAAAATCATCAGCAGTCATCCCGGAAATATTGTTGAGCTGAAAATGTTTGCATCCAAATAAAATGTCGATTCCGTCTCTGTTTGCCGTCAATACTTTTTTGCCGTCAACTTCCATATATTCAGGGTTATTAAAATGGATACCGGACAACTCAGCATACCAGGTACGTTCAAAAGTAATGGCCCATGCGTGAGGATTCACAATCTTCACATTTTCCAGCCTGAAATTTTTTACATAGGCGATTACAATCATGTTGTTCCTCCAGTCTCCCTTTTGCTTCATTCCTTCTTTTCCGGCATCGCTACCGTAGCTCACCCTCCAGTTTCCTTTTGACTGTTCCTTTTGGGTATCCAGTGTTAGTGTACGCAGATAGTCCCCTGTAGCTCTGGGATTGTCAGCTCCTTTCAAGGTAACATCGCCGACTCCGATGATACTAATATTTTGATTCCAGACAGGATTAGTAATTCCCTCTCCAACATTATCACTCCGGAACATGTTGTCCCTACATTTATTGGATAATTGCAAAGTGCAGTTATCCAGCAAAATAGTCATATTACCAGGTAGGAGGATCGCGCTGTCCAGTAACCAAATCAAGGTTCCATTTGCATTTTGTCTGGGAATCCTGACAAGATTTGTTGTTTCTTTTGCTGCATTAATAGCCTGATGAATTCGTTCCGTATCTGTTCCCTTAAAAAGATTGGGTGTTATCTCTTCGTTATACGTTTTCTGCTTATTCTTTGGACCTTCATTGCCAGTTACAGAGGTTAAAGGAGCAACAATGCACCAAAGACCCATAACAATCTTCAAAAAAATATGTTTTGCCATTTCCATGTTGATTTTAATTTTAATATTTCCCGGGATCAATCGTATAATTGCCGGGGAAGGCTTTAAAGAAAATAGTATTTTGACCAGCTGAAACTTTAGTGCTGAATTCAATTTTTTTATCCGAACTGCTCACCTTCCATACTCCCGGATTCATATCTGTCAGTAAAACCCTTGTTTCACCATTACCCTTAATGGAAAGTGAGAAGGAGGTTTTATTCAATTTTGAATCAGAACTCATGCATACAACATAGTCAGCCAGAGAAATCACATATCTCCTGTCCTCTTCATAAAATTTGACGGGCAGAGGCTTCGTATCGTCCTTCTTCATTTGAAAAATTGTCAGGAACCGATCATGTTTATTTTCTTTGGCTGGAGAGATCATAATATGGTAGCCATTTGCTTCCGGAATCATTGAAGGTATCTTATATTCAGATCCATATAAATTACTATAGTCAATACTGCTAAGGATTTGCATCTGACGTTGTGTTGAATTAGGCAGTAACATCTGGACATATGTTTCCCCAGTACACCCGTTTAGTTTATTTTGCAGGATGATACAACTATCCTTGTATATAGGTTTAATCAGCGTATTTATCTGCCATTCCTTTTTTAAGTCAGGTTTCGCAGTCAACATATCATCTGCTAATATAATTGTAGCAGGAACATCATCCCTGTTCAGATTAAGAAAGCAAAAGCTCCGGGTATAATGGCCTATTTTAGCGCTGTAAGCTCCGGTCAGATCAACTTTGAAAAAACTGTAAAACGGCTTTTGTTTCGATGGACCAAAGTCGCTGGATAAAACCTTACCATTGTGAAACCAGGGGTCACCTTTTACTTCCTGGGGAGTTTCTGGAAAACGTTGATTGAACCTGGTTCCCCCGTCATTGAAGGTAGCTTTAAATAAAATTTTCTCTGTCGGATCTTTTACCAACATCATACTATGAGCAACAGATCTTTTATTGAAGTTTAAATCATAAGGACTCCCGTAATTGATATAAAGTCCAAGATCACACACTTGTAATCCTTTATAATATAGCTGGATTGCTCCGGCATCTGCATGCTGGTGATTTCCGAAATTATAACCTCCGCCCTTAATTTCCGCAATAACGTCATTTGAATTCATTCCCATTTCCCAACCTGTCCTTGCTACCATTGAGCCCAATATGGGGCCAAAATCAATTGTCAAAGGGAGAGAACTCAAATCTGGATCAGCCTTGAGATCAGGATCATTGAGCAACAAGAATAAAACAGGATTTTCCGGCAATCCCCCTTGCCGACCAAATTCAGCTTTGATTAATGGATCGTTGGCATACGAATAAAGCAAAAGCATTGTTTGGGGTAGATTCCAATAATAAGGTTTTCCCTCTTTTGAGACTGAAAACATATCTCCGTCCCGCAGCATTTCCCCATCCGGGAGACGCATATACAACCAATATTTTGACAGGTCAGTTATATTGTCATCAAAAACCCGAATTCCTGACATGCGGTAAAAAAGCCAGGCTGCATGCATTTCCCATCCCAGGCGATAAGCTCCGTAATCCACCCCCTGGTTATGCCGGGGAGATTGATATTCAAACTTTCTCATAGGAACTAATTGTTCCAAAATCCGAAAAGAAGTATAACGGTATGGTTCTTGGTTTTCATCATAAACAGCAATGCTCATAGCCAGCAGATCACGATTAACCTCCGCCTCATTTCCATGCCCGTTGATAATGCTCCAACGAAAAGGAGGCCATCCTATTTCCATCTCACCGGCCAGCTTCATCATGTCTGCATACATGGTTTTCCGGTCATCTTCAGTCATAAGAGAGTAACACCAATCATACACAAGGGCGGCCGTATAAATGGTACTTCCTATTTTCCTCGTTATATCTCCATACTTAATATTACCAAATTCCAATACAGATAGATAATCCCTCATCAGACGAACAGCTTCATGACCAATTAGACTATCACCAGTCATCAGATAATAAAATGCTTTTGTCTCTACAGCTTTTTCAAGTTCAGCACAATGAAAAATCTCCTGCGAAAGCGAAAAACTGAATGGAAATTTCCTGACAGCTGCTTCTTTCACTTTAATCCATGCAGGTTGGTTTTCATTTTCATTGAGCCTTGCTTTTACATGCGGCAGTGATTGAGCATTGACCCAAAGACGCGGATGTACAACAGGAGGAACGATGGCAGGCTGATATATTTTAGCTTCCGGGGGAACTTCCGGGGGAACATAATCCTTTATTTCGACATATCCCAGACGGATACCGACAGGTAACCAGATTTTTAATTGTTTGGTTTGTTTGGTTAAATCAAACACTCCGGTAACATGATCAGAATAATCCCTCGCATCAGAAACAATCCGCTTGGTAGGACGCTGATCATCCAATTGCATTTTAATGTACAGGGTTTTAACTTGACCGCTTGGTTTTTCAGTTCTGTTCACATAAGTACTGATGAGATACTTTCCTGCGGTTGGTACTTTAACAGGGAAGACAATATCCGGATCATTTATCTGGGTATAATCAATTCGCCCGGCAATATTTTCCTTTAATTGTATCCACTCTCCACCCTGAATTTTTACAATTGTCTTTGGATTAACATACCCTTCATCCGATTTCAGCCGGTATACAAAATCATTTTTCTTTTGTGTGGAATAAATAGAAAAGGCACTGAAAAAAACCAAAACAGCAACTAACGCTTTTTTAATGAACATTGATAATTGTTTATCGATCAAAATTGATAAGCTTATATCCCAGTAACTATTTTATGGGTACCATCCAATTGATGGTACCCATAAAATGATCAGCACTTTCTTGATATAATTTTCTTTCTTGTAACTACTACCAGCTGGGATTTTGGGTGAGTTTTGGATTGAGGTCGATCTCTGCAGATGGTATAGCCCACAAATATTCCCTTTCTGCAAATCCGCGTGTTCTGAGACTATTCCCTAAAAACCCCTTGACTACGTGATTACAAAGGCTTACACCGATTTTCCAGCGCCTGATGTCGGAATACCAAAGGCCTTCTCCCGGAAATTCTACTTTACGCTCATGGCGTATTCTTTCACGAACTTCATCCTGAGTTCCTGAGGGAATTTTGGGCATGGATACTCTGGCTCTCACTCTGTTTACAGCGTCATATACCGACTGGTCCGGTCCGCTTAATTCATTCTTGGCTTCAGCGTACATTAATAATACATCTGCAAAACGGATCAAAGGTATATTGGTCGGCGAATCATATCTTTGGGTGTTTTCTGTTCCCTGATGGACAAACTTTTTCCAGGCATACACGCCCAGAAAATTGGGTTTAAAAGCATCAACATCGGTGGCAACAGTAGGCAGCTTATAAGTCAATGTCTTGTTGTTGGCTCCGACAAATTCAGCCCACGGTACAAGAACCGTTTGCTGCAAACGGGGGTCTCTGTTATTGAATATTTGCTTGACCAAATCGGATTTTGCCCAATCAGAGGCAAGGTTAGGATTGAAAGGCTGTCCATTGATTATTTTGAAATTATTCCAGTCAAATGGAGTGCCATCTGCCATTTCATAGCTGTCAACGAGAACCGTAGAAGGTACAGTCTGCTGCCACCCTGATGTTTGGGTATTCCGGTTTCCATAGTAGATATCACAACGATTACCATACCCGCTAACCATGATGTACTGCACATCGAAAATTACTTCCTTGTTATTCTCCCAATTAAAATTAAAAAGCTGACTGTAAACTGGGTGCAGATCTCTGTCACTGTTTTTTATGACGTAATCAAAATCGGCTGCCGCCTTGTCCCACTTTTTAGTATAAAGATATACTTTCCCACGCAATGACATGGCCGCCCATTTTGTTGCACGCCCGCGATCGGCAGCTGAATAACTTTGGGGCAAACTCTCTATTGCATCGGTCAGGTCTTTCAATATGAACTCTGCAACTTCGTCAACCGTATTTCTTGGCTTGTATGCCTCATTATAGGACATCGGTTGATCATAGATCGGCACTCCCCCAAAATAATCCATCAGTTTGAAATAGAAAAATGCCCTAAGGAACTTTGCTTCTCCTACCAAACGCAATTTGGTATTTTCATCCATATCGATTTCCGGGATACGGGTGATTGCGGTGTTTGCCCTGTAGATGCCCTTATAAAATATTCCCCAGGGGGTTCCGAACAATGCACCGTAGGCTACATATTGACCGGTAGTCATTCCCATAGAAAAGGTCTGATAAGTTATGTCAGAAAAGTCATCTAACATACCATAAGGAGTTACATAATTGGTAAACTCCCTCACTGCGAAATAGATTGAATTCACCCCTGTTGTTGCGTCCTTTTCATTAGCCCAAAAAGTTCCTTCGGATAACTGACTTAACGAATCTCTCTGGAGAAAACTATCCTGGCACGAAAAAAGAAACGTAATTGCAATTATTAATGATAATATCTTAGTTTTCATTGTGCTTATAATTAAAATGTGATATTAAGGCCTGCGACGAATTGTTTCATATTAGGATAAGTTACCCCGGCATTCTCCGGATCAAAACCATCATAACTTGTGAATGTGAAATAATTTTCAAAACTTGTGTATAATCTGAGACGATCTACCAGAAATTTTGAGGTTATTCTTTTAGGGAGAGCATATCCAAATTGTAACGATTTTATACGAAAATAAGATACATCCTTCAACCAATAATCACTGTTTACATCGTTGTTAGCCAGCCCGAATGTAAGTCGGGGATACTCAGTCGATTTGTTCTCCGGAGTCCATCTGTTCAATACATTTTCTTTCTGAACATAATCCCAGTGAAGATTGAACGTATTATATGCACCTCCGTCATAAAAATCCAGTCCGCTTACACCTTGACCTACTATATTCAGATCAAATCCTTTGTACGAAGCACTGACGTTGATGCCATAAGTGGCATTTGGAATGGTAGAACCTTTAATCACCCGGTCGTCATCATTTATTTTCTTGTCGGGGACTATATCTTTATAAAGGAAATCTCCCGGTTTCGGTATAGCCGGTGAAAAAGTATAACCATCAGCGATCATCTTGTCGATTTCTGCCTGATCCTGGACGATATGGTCCACTTCTCTGATATAAAATGGCCAGATTGATTTTCCTTCAGTCAGAACCTTGGTTCCGGAGATCGTTTTCACAGCTCCTAAATATTTCAGAACTTTATTGTCAATGAAACTTATATTTCCTCCGATGCTGTACTTGAAATCTTTCCCGATATTTCCAAGATAACTTAGCTGTCCTTCCAATCCCCGGTTTCTGACTTGTGCCACATTCTGATTAGGTGCACTAAGGTTGCCCATAACAAGCGGAATCGGCAGCTTCACCAGAATATTTTCAGTCGTCTTATCAAAGACATCAACAGAAACTGAAAGTTTGCTATTGAGCAGATTCAGATCAAGACCAATATTGGAAGTAGTTGTTGCTTCCCAGGTGATTGCCCTGTTTGAAAGCGAAGTTGGAGCAATCCCCTGAGCTATATTTCCGCCAAATGAGTAGTTCTGACCCCCATATAAAGACTGATATTCATAATCCCCGATATTATTGTTTCCCAGTTTACCCCAGGATCCCCGCAATTTTGCATTATCAATCCAGTTTTTCACTGGTGCAAAGAAAGGTTCTTCCGAAAATCTCCACCCTGCTGAAAAGGAAGGAAAGAAACCCCATCTGTTTTCTTCTGCAAATCGTGACGAACCGTCATAACGACCGTTTGCTTCGAATAAATATTTTCCCTTGTAATCGTAATTTACTCTTCCAAAATAGGAGCGGAGAGCCCGGTCTTCAGCCGTTCCGCCAGCTAATGGATCAGCCGCGGCAGCGTCTATAACATAAATAGCATCGTTTAGCAAATCATATTTACTTGCCGAAAACTGATCCTGGCGCGAATACTCCTGATCAAAACCAAGCAAAGCGCCAATATGATGTGAATTATTTACGGAATATTTAAAACGCAGAAGTTCGTTTAATGTAGTTGAATAATACCTGGAATTGCTGTTTGAGATATTATTTCGTGTAGCTGTATCATAGAGTTTAGCATTCGCACTTAAATCCCATATACTGACAGGCCCTGTGTATTGCCAACTCCTTCTGTTATCGTAATTACCAGCAAAACTGGTTTCAAACTCAAAATATTTCAGGAAGTTCATTTTTGCAAAAAATTGCACTCCGGCACGTTGTCTTTCATTATTTCCTTTAGCACTTTCCATGGTTGCCCTGGGATTATAGGCTTTCGAATCCTCTCCTTTCATCATACTTCCGCCATAACGTCCATCCGATGATTTAGGCAGAATTCCGGGATTTGTCATCAGCATGGTGTTGAAGAGATAACTTACATCTACGGGACCTCTGTCAGACCAGAAACCGAAAACATTCCCCCCCACACTAAGCCAATCAGAGACCTTAGAATCAACATTTAATCGGAATGAGTATTTTTCGAATTCTGCATTTTTCATAACACCCTTATTATCAAGGTAGCCTAAGGACAATAAGAAATTCGATTTTTCACTTCCTCCCCGGATAGAAAGATTGTGCTCGGAATTAACAGAAGGCTGCAGTATGTCACGAAACCAATCTGTGTTGGGATAGTTTATGGGGTCAGTTTTTGAATTTGTCCGCCATGCATCAATAAGTGTTTGATCATAAATCAGCGGCTGACCGCTATTACGGCTTGCTTCATTCAATAACTCCATATGTGTTGGATAGTCACTAATGAAATCAATCATGTTTGCAGCACTCTCAATCCCCACATATCCATTATAGTTTATCGACATCTTCTCTACCTTTCCTCTGGTTGTTGTAACCAGGATCACTCCGTTTGCGGCTCTCGACCCATAGATAGCACAGGAAGACGCATCTTTTAACACAGAAATAGTTGCAACATCATTAGGATTGACATCGTCAATATTCCCGGCAATACCGTCTATTAAGACCAATGGGGCTGAGTTGTTCAGTGTCCCCACCCCTCTGATGAGAAGCGAAACAGACTCATTTCCCGGTGCTGAACTATTTTGTTTCACTACCAAACCAGCGCTCATGCCAGCCAATGCTGAAGACAAGTTATTCAGTGGCCTGCTCTCCATTGATTCGTTGAAATCGATCGAGGAGACTGAACCTGTAAGATTAGCTTTTTTCATGGTTCCATAACCAACAGCTACAACTTCATCCAATGAAGTGATTTCTTCTTCCAATACCACGTTGATAGTGGCTTTGTTGCCGATGGTTATTTCCTGTGACTTCATTCCAACGAACGAAAAAATAATGGCTTTTGAATCGGAGGGCAACATTAATGAAAAATTACCACTGTTGTCTGTAATTACACCTGTTGTTGTCCCTTTCACGCCTACTGTTACACCAGAAATCGGTACTCCCGATTGATTAGTCACTTTACCTGAAATGCTTTTAAGTGGCTGCTGACCGACTTGCTGCAAAAAACCTGCCTGTGCCTTAGCTTTATTGGTCAGTACAATCTGACGGTCGACTACTGTGTGAACCACTTCAGTTTCAACAAAGAGGTTATTGAGGATATCATCTATCTTTTGATTCTTTGCGTCAACGCTTACCTTTCGATTAACATCCACCAATTTGCTATTGTAGAGAAAGAAGAATTCACTGTTCTCTTCAATCTCATCCAATACCTGTTTGACCGTCACGTTTTTGAGCTGAAGGGTCATCTTCGTCGTTTGAGAGTAAGCTTCGGAGGCCATCATTTGGGTAATGGACAGGAAAAACAGAAACATCGTTAGCTTCATAGTCACCCAGAGTTTTCGGAGGTGGACATTTTTTTCACATCCCCGCATTAAACGAAACTTTTTTTTCATACTTTTGAATTGATTTTTAGTTTATTATTATCCAGGCAATCTTCCGTCGAAAAAAGATTGCCAGTTCGTGTCGGGGCAGGTGTAGCCAACATCTTCCCCGATATTTTTTTAGCTTTTTTTCTTCATCAGGTAAACTTTTTGTTTGGTAAAATCGCCATTTGCCAGTGCTTTCCGCGCTGTAATCCGATAATCAATCGGGGCGGATAGTTTCAATAAATTCAATACCTGTGTCAGGTTTTCGTTTTTGAATGTTGCTTTATAGATGTATTCTTTTATCTCAGGATCATTAATAATGATCTCCACATTGAACCAACGGCTCAGCCTCTTGACCACATCTTCCATAGAATCGTCCCGGAAGATCAGGTTCCCCTCACGCCATGCTATATACTTTTCAACATCAACTTCTTCAGTAAATACTTTTTGCGTCTTTTTTTCATACACAGCCCTTTGCCCGGAATGCAGAATACCATAGGCTGCTTTTATCTTTCCGTTTTCTGAGGAAAGCGACACCTTTCCCGTGACCAGTACAACCTCCGATTGGCTGTCATCATCAAAACTGGCAACGTTAAAAGAGGTCCCTAAAACTTCTACTTTTAACTCATTTGCATTGACCCGGAAGGGTTGTTTCTCATTTTTGGTAACCTCGAAAAAGGCTTCTCCTTTGAGTGACACTTCCCTCTTTTTATCTTCAAATTGGGTGGGAAATTGCAGAACAGAACCTGAGTTCAGCCATACTTTTGTCCCGTCGACAAGCGTAAATTGTGTGACCATCCCCTGCCTGGAGGAAACCGTTTGCATTATATCCTGTTTCTGCCTGTTGCCGTTTGAATAATTATGAATGGTCAGGTAACCGGAATAGACGAGCAGGGGGAGCATCAATATGGCAGCGACACGTTGAATAGTGACCCACCAATTGGCAAACTGCGTTTGAGCTATTTTTTTGTTGATCTTTCTTAATGCTTCAAAAGAGTTGAACTGCTCCATCTCATTTAGTACGGAGATGGCTTCCCATGCTTTAAGATTTTCCTGATAAAATGCTTCGTTTTCGGGTGATTCGTTTCTCCAGTCATCAATCATAGAACGTTCTTTATCAGAAATTTCCTCTGACAAATATCCGGGTAACATCTCTTCTATTTTATTAAAACTACTCTCCATTTATAAATTTTCAATTGGGGAAAACTGTGCTAATTAGGTATGCTTTGTATTAAGACGACTAAGATCAGCCTAACACATATAGCCGAAGTTGCTTTTTTTTAATTTGCAAGATTTTTTCATCTCATCACCAAATCTCATACTCCTTCAGGCTCTCTTACCCGATTAACCACAAAACAAGCCACATTGGAAGAAATTCGACAAGTTCTTTCCGGAGCACTTTCAAGGAATTGCTGATTTGCAGTTCGACGGTCCGTTTCGAAATTCCTAATTTTTCCGAAATTTCCTGATTTGATAAACCATTGAGGCGGCTCAATTCAAATATTTCGCGGCAACGGGGTTGTAGTTTTGCGATGCTTTTGTCAATGGCTTGACGCAATTCGGACTCAGCAAAATAATGGTCAAACGAACTGTCTTCATTTTCAACGGCAAAGAGAATAAAAGCTTTGTATTTTTCGGTGACTTTATGATGTTTTTGAAAATCGAGGCACCGGTTTTTGACTCCGGCAAAGAGATAGGATTTCAAAGATGTACTAATTTGCATCCGATGAGCATCCAGCCAGACAGCAACAAAAAAATCCTGCACCAGATCTTCAACTGCTTCCCGGTCATGAAGATATTGCAGTGCAAATGCGCAAAGGGATGAATAGTAATAGTTGAAAATATAATCGAATATTACTTTGTCCCTCCGTCGGAGTCCTTCTATCAACAAAATATCTTTCAATACAGTTCTGTTAGATCTTGCGTAAAACTACTATTAATTGAAATACAAATATGAAATTGAAATATATTTTAAAGTGGCTAAGTCGATGATAAAAACGTAAATGAACTTTAGGAAATAGTGGCAAAAGTAACTCGGGCCTAAGGAAAAGAGAAATTTTTATATACTTGCCTTCCATTTGAGATACGCCCATCGACCTCGCAAAAATCGCATCTTTTGGTTAAATAAAAGGCTCATCCAAATAATGCGTACCTGTTTCGAACTGACGGGCCTTCATGCAAAAACGCCAAAGAAAACTCCCGGTCGCTTGAAGAAAAATGACACACTAAATTGAGCACTCCCTGATCAGGATTTATTTATATTACTGTTTGGATTCACTATAAACGCTGTTTCTTCGCCTTAGGAGCGAACAATGAGCGAATAATGAGCGAACAAATACCTTTCTTTCATTCAAAATTGGTATATAGGTAAGCGGGTTCTTTTTCTGTCATCTCAAAGGTTTGTTCGCTGTCTGTCTTTAAATAAGGTCTGACTATAGCCTCTTTATAAAACATTGATCTAAGACCCAAATGTTTTTTACAACCTATTTGGATTACAACAAAAACTTTTTACCTTTGCACCGTCGTTCTAAGAGATACTATTTACTAAAAATATACTGCGGGGTAGAGCAGTTGGTAGCTCGTCGGGCTCATAACCCGGAGGTCATAGGTTCAAGTCCTGTCCCCGCTACTTCGAAAACCTTGTAATCATGGATTACAAGGTTTTTTTATTTACCCAAATCTTAATCCAGTGAAACTCATTATATTTAAACACTAAAAATATTGAATGGGATGGAGCAAAATCGTGTACCAGAAAACTGGATGGAACTATGTGACCGTCTGAATAAAATGTTTGGAATAAAAGCCGATCTGAATGGGGTTCTTTATCTGATCGGAATTCGTGAGAAAGGGCTTACTTTCCGAAACTTTACTAAGGAAGAAAAATTTAGCCTGATCAATTTAGGCAGTTGCACATTATACAAAGAAATGGGTCTGACTGAGATTACCGGTTATGACAACGAAGGCTGGCCAATTTTTCGCCAGAAATCTATCCTCCCTGAAATATCTGAAGAACGCAAAGAAAAAGTACTGGAGGACTGTGCGCTGATTTACTTCAGGAGGATATTTGAGTAAGATGAATGTTTCAAGGTTTCAAACTGAATCTGATTAAACCTTTGAAACCTTGAAACATCAAAAGATCATCCCAGAATATTTTCTATCTCCTGGAGTTCACTCTCGGAAAATGATAAATTGTTCTTTGCCTCCAGATTGTCTTTAAGCTGTTCGACAGAACTTGCGCCAACGAGCACAGAAGTTACTCTTTGATCTTTCAGCAGCCATGCGATGGCCATCTGAGCAAGCGACTGGCCTCTCCGTGATGCAACTTCATTCAGTTTTCTAACTCTCTCCATGGCAGGTTCAACCTGTTCTTCCCTTAAGAATCCCCATGATTTGGCGGCCCTTGAATCTTTCGGAATCCCTTGCAGATACCGGTCTGTCAGAAGTCCCTGCGCGAGGGGAGAAAATGCGATCACTCCGATTCCTTCCTTTTCGGTAGTTTGTAATAATTCATCTTCAACCCATCTGACAAACATAGAATATTTTGGTTGATGGATAAGGCAGGGTGTACCAAGTTCTCTCAATATTGCGGAAGCTTTTTGCGTCAATTCTGCCGGATAATTTGAAATACCCGCATATAGGGCTTTGCCGGACCGGACAGCCTGAGCAAGAGCCATCATGGTTTCCTCAAGAGGCGTTTCAGGATCAGGCCGGTGAGAGTAAAAGATATCAACATAATCAAGATTCAATCTTTTAAGGCTCTGGTCAAGACTTGAGAGCAGATATTTACGGGATCCAAAATCTCCGTATGGCCCGGGCCACATATAATAGCCAGCCTTTGTAGAGATGATCATCTCATCCCGATAGGAGTGAAAATCTTTTTTCAGAATGGAACCAAAATTTTCTTCAGCCGACCCGGGAGGGGGACCGTAATTATTTGCAATGTCAAAATGAGTGATTCCATGATCAAACGCATAGCGGATAATAGCCCGACCATTTTCATAAACATCAACTCCTCCGAAATTGTGCCACAATCCAAGGGAGATTACCGGGAGTTTAATGCCGCTTCGCCCACAGCGCCTGTAATTAATCTTCTGATCATACCGATCATTTGAAGGTAAATAATTCATAATTCTTTTTTCTACAATTTACTTTTAAAGTATCTGAAATGAAATAACGTCGTATTTTAGATTGACGGATTTTATTTTAAAAATGAATTCCATTTTATCATATTATGTAAGTTCTCTTTAAAAAAGCCGGGACGAACCTGGTACGAGCCGAATACGGACTTAATACGAGGAGAGTCCATGTGAAATTTAGTCGTATTATTGTTAAATAACAAGAAGAATGTAAAATACGACATCAATTTAGAAACTGTTTAAATTTCTTTTTAGCAAAGTTGAACCCACTTCGGGGTTCTGTATTGTATGTATTTCAGTGCCTCCGGTTACACCGGAGGTTATTCAAATTCAAGTCCTTCGGACTTAAATTTGCTTTACACCCTGAAAGGGTTTAATATGAATAACCGTGGGGGTAACCCACGGAAAATGTAACATATAAGACCTCAACCCCGAAGGGGCTGAACTACTTAAAATCCAAAAAGAACTAAATTTAAACAGTCTCTTATTCTTATTACTTATTTTCTTATTACTTATTTCGCAAAGAAGGGGAATAACACCGGGATGTTTTCCTGATCAAGCCGGGTGCCGTATTCAGAATCTTCAAAGGCTTCGGCATATTTAATTTTTGATCCCTTCTCCCGGCCATAAAGCTGGATCAGTTTGTCGCGGTATTTGTCAGCTATTTCTGCAGCATTTTCCCTGTAACTTTTTGCAACCATTTCTCTTCTTTCGGCCGTACCTTTAGGTACCTGATCCAGATGACCGGAATTCCATGGCAGCCATTCAAAAAACTGAGACTTGTGACAGCAATACATGTCGATCTTTTTTTCAATGGTTTCATCAATTCCAACTACGACATCCGGAATAAATGGGGTAGGCTTGGTAAAATCATCCGATATGAATAAAAAGACCGGATTATTCTTTAAGATGGGCACTTCCGGACATATATTCGGGACTGTTACCATGTAAGCGGCATCCAATACCAATTGACCGGTATTCCGGTGATCCGGATGATAATCATTGGTCCGGTGGGTAATAACTATATCTGCCTGAAATTCCCGGATCAATCGTATTATTTTTTTCCTGTTTTCCAGCGTAGGCATTAATTCTCCGTCATGATTATCCAATATCCGGTATTCCACACCAATAACTGCAGCTGAATTTTTTGCTTCCTGTGCCCTGATTCTGGCCAACTCTCCTCCCCCCAATGTCTGATGCCCTGCATCTCCGTTTGTCACCGAAACCAGTTTAACTTTATGACCTGCAGCAATCCATTTGGCGGCAGTGCCGCAAGATTCTTCAGCGTCATCGGGATGAGCGCCGATAATTAAAATTTGCATTTGTCCGGTATTCTGTGAAAACAAAATTCCACCATACAGGAAGATGGAAAATAAGATAAGACTGATTTTTTTCATAATGCAAGGCGAAAAATTTGAGATTAACTAATGTAAATTTCATTAAAATTATCGAAAGATAATAAAGATTTATAATCATATAATAAAAAAATTAGAAAGTGACCGGTAAGTATAATACAAAACAATAATTTCTATATTTGTTCAATCCAAAATAAGGGACTAAACCATTCAATAGACAGAAAATTTAATTACTGATGAGACAACAAACAGACGGCAACCTAAGATTGGGAATGACCTTCATGGCCTCCATCTTTTTTATTTTCGGTTTCATTACCAATTTCAACATTGCAATGAAGGACCAGGTGCAGTTAGCATTTGACCTTAAAACACTTTATCCCGGATGGGAGAATTTTCTTGCGCAATTGGTAAACGGAGTATTCTTTTTTGCTTATGCATGTTTTAGCTTTCTTTGCGGCAACATCATCAAAAAGATCGGGTACAAGAGCGGCGTAATTGCAGGTCTTGTATTGGTAGCAGTGGGCAGTTATATGTTTTTCCCTGCTGTCGCAGTTCTTTCATACCCATTGTTCCTTCTTGCTGTTTTTGTTATGGCTACAGGAGTCGTTTTTCTTCAGACTGCAGCCAACCCCTATGTTGTAGCGCTGGGAGCACAGGAAACTGCTCCTGCACGTTTGAATCTAACCCAGGCATTAAATGCCGTCGGAACAACTATTGCACCTTTCCTTGCCGGGATTTTGGTGCTGGCACCTGCTGTTTTAGCGATCAACAGGGGAGCTTCACCTGCTGAGGCTGCCAAATTTGTTCAGATGCCTTTCCTTTTCATTGGCTCTATCGTTGTTTTAATCGCCATCGGAATTTCCTTTATCAAACTTCCAAAAATTTCAGGCGATGAAACCATTCCCTCAAAGTCAGTCTTAAGAAAACCTCAGGTATGGCTTGGCGCACTTGGAATTTTCTGCTATGTTGGAGCTGAAGTCGGCACCGCAGGACAAATAGCACCTTACCTCCGTGAAGGCCATACTGCAGTTGACGTAGCTGTAAAATTGTCTGCTATCTATTGGGGTGGAGGTATGATTGGTCGTTTTTTCGGATCCATACTGCTTGGCACTCTTCCGGCAGCAAAAAAATACCAGTATTCGGTCTTCGTTATGATATTTGCATTCTTCGTTGGTTGGTTCATTACTTCAGCACATGTTGACAACGGTGAATTCAAATTTGATTCACAACTTACGAATGGTTTTATTTTTCTCGGTATTGCCATCGTTAACTTCTTCCTGATGTTGCTTGGCAAAGGGAAAGCAAATGTGGCCCTCGGTATTTTCGGAACGGTAAACATGCTGCTCATTCTGTTGGCTATTATGCTGCCTGCTACGGTGGGAATGTGGTGTCTTCTTTCAATCGGTTTCTTCAACTCAATTATGTTCCCCAATATATTCTCTTTATCGGTAAACGATTTGGATCCATCAGAAATGCCTTTGGCTTCTGGTATTATCAATACACTAATTGTGGGTGGAGCTGTTGTTCCTTTGATATTGGGTGCTCTTACCGATGCATTTAGTGCACGCGGAGCAATGATAATCATTGTCCTTTGTTATGGTTATATCACATTCTTTGCCTTAAAAGGAAGTAAAATTCGTCAGACTATTAAATAAATATTTAAAAAATGAGACAGGTAGCTTTAGGTATTGACATTGGCGGAACTAATACCGCTATAGGTGTAGTGGATCGTGAAGGGAATGTCCTTTATGAAAAGAAACCACAGGTTCCAACCCCGCAGAAACGGGAGAATCCCAATTGGGAACAGGCCAAATCAAATAAATTAAGAGACGATTTCATAGCCCTTCTAACATCTGAGATAAAGACAGCTATTGAAACAGTAAGGCAGATCAACCCTGAAATTGAGGTTGTGGGCATAGGCATGGGAGCCCCGAATGGTAATTACTATAACGGGACCATTGAATTTGCACCTAATCTTCCCTTTGTTGGGGTCGTCAATGTAGCAGAACTAATTCAGGCGAATTTTCCCCATCTGAAATATGTCAAGCTGACCAATGATGCCAATGCAGCTGCATTGGGTGAATTAATCTATGGCGGCGGCAAGGGAATGAAAAACTTTGTCATGATTACCCTGGGCACCGGCCTGGGCAGCGGGTTGATCGTGAACGGAGACCTTGTTTATGGCGCTGACGGGTTTGCTGGCGAAGTAGGCCATACTACTCTTATCCCCGATGGTCGTGTTTGCGGATGTGGCGGACGCGGGCACCTTGAAGCCTATTGCTCTGCAACCGGGATTAAAAGAACGGTTTATGAGCTTCTTGCAAAATACAACAGCTCCGAAAGCGAACTTTGCAATATTCCTTACAATGAAATGGATGCCAAGAAAGTATTTGATGCTGCTGAAAGAGGTGATGTCATCGCAAAGGAAGTATTTCAGTTAACGGGCGAATGGCTGGGCCGATCTTTGGCCGATACAGTAAGTCATTTAAGCCCGGAAGCAATCTTCCTGTTTGGAGGAGCTGCTGCAGCCGGAGAATACATCTTCAAACCAACCAAAGAAAGTCTGGAAAGACATCTTCTTCCGATCTTCAGGAATAAAGTGAAGATTCTTCCTTCCAAACTTAAAGAAGGATCAGCCGCAGTTGTGGGCTCCAGCGCCTTGGTTTGGAAAGAAATGGAGAAAAATAAATGATCCGCTGTGGTCTGAAAAAGTTCGGATAAAATAATGCTAAATTGTCCCCAATCATGTAAATTTGATTGGGGATTTTTAATATTATTTGAAACTGTCTTAGCTGGTATTAAGTAAAAATAAATCATGAAAAGAGTCATAATTGTCCGGCATGCTAAAGCAGTACCTTACGGGTATGATGATGATCTGGAGCGTGATCTTACAGAAAGAGGCGAGGAGGATGCAGACCTTATCAGCAAAGAACTGGCAAATCAGAAGATTATTCCTGATCTGTTCATTTCAAGCCCGGCAAACAGAACTAAACAAACAGGGGAGATCTTCGCGCGAAATCTTAGTTACTCCTTAGATAAAATCCGGTACGAAAAGAAACTGTTTACCGGCAAATCACCTGAAAACTTTCTGAAAATGCTTCAGGATCTTGAAGAAGAATTCAATACTGTTTTTGTATTTGGACACAATCCTTCGGTTTATTATTACATGAACCACCTCTTGCGCCACTTTGTTGAAGATGTGCCCACATGCTCAACGGTAGCGATCGATTTCAATGTCAGCTCATGGAAAGAGCTGGAAGAAAGGAGCGGGAATTTGGGTCTTCGTCTTATTCCAGATATGGTGAAATGATCGTCTATGACTTTCTGTTTTACAACTTTTTACCGAATAGCTTCTGCTCCAGATCAGGTCTGTTCATTTTCCTGAGTTCTGCTATCAAATCCCTGCGATGTTCATTCTGATACCAGAAAAAGAATTTCCGTTGCGCAATTTTCTGGGCAGGAGTTCTTGCTGTGTCGATTTTTTCAAGCGTATAAGGATGAAATCCGGAATAATAAATTTCGGTGGCTAAAGTCATGGGAGTGGGAGTAAAATCCTGTACCTGTTCCAGTTTGAAATCCATGCTTTTTGTTTCAGCAGCTAACTCAGCCATGTTTCCCGTATTGCTCCCGGGATGACTTGAGATAAAGTAAGGAATTAACTGTTGCTTCAATCCATATTCCGCATTAACAGAATCAAAAAACCTCTTCAGCTTCCTGAATATTTCAAATTCCGGCTTCCTCATTAATTTCAAAACTTCCTCAGAGGTATGCTCGGGAGCGACTTTCAATCTGCCGGAGACATGATTTAAGATTACATCTTTCAGATATTCCAGATTAGCACAATTGATCTCTTCATTATTCGATTTGTTAAATACAAGATCATAACGTATTCCGCTTCCAATGAAGACCTTTTTCACACCAGAGATTCCTGCGACTTTCCGGTAAAGCTTACTCATTGGACGATGATCTGTATTTAAATTACTGCAAACTGAAGGGAACAGACAGGAAGGTCTTTTACAAACAGAGCATTTGGTCAGATCTATTCCAGACATCCTGTACATGTTTGCCGAAGGACCCCCGACATCAGAAATATATCCCTTAAAATCAGGCATGGCTGTCACTTTTTCAGCTTCTGCCATAATGGATTGTTCAGAACGAGAAGATATAAACTTACCCTGATGTGCAGATATCGTGCAAAAAGCACATCCTCCAAAGCAACCACGGTGGATATTAATCGAATGCCTGATCATTTCATAAGCAGGAATGGTTCCCTTCATGTTGTATTTCGGATGGGGCAAACGGGTGAAGGGAAGATCATAAAAAGTATCAAGTTCGGCAGTATTTAAAGGAGGCCATGCAGGGTTTACAACAATCTTCTCTTTCCATACTCTTTGTGTCAGTCTCTTACCCTCCATTTTGTTGGATTCCTCTTCAATATGCCGAAAATTCTTTGCGTAACTCAGTTTATCGGAGAGACAGGTCTCATGAGAGAATAATTCCAGTTCTTCCCAATTTGGGATTGAATCATACTGCTGATTTTCCTTTTGGAGAAATGCTGTTTGCGGAATAGCAGTAATAGCCTGAATCGGAGTTCCTTGTTTCATTAATCTGACAAACTCGATAATTGATTTTTCTCCCATTCCGTAAAAAAGGAGATCGGCCTTGCTATCCACCAGGATTCCCGGCATTAGTTTATCAGACCAGTAATCGTAATGTGTCAGCCTCCTTAAGGAAGCTTCTATCCCGCCAATGATTAAGGGAACCTCAGGATATATTTTCTTCAGGATATTGGAATACACGATCGTTGCATAATCCGGCCGGGCCCCTGCGCGATCACCGGGAGTGTAGGCATCATTTGATCTTCTTCTTTTATTGGCTGTGTAATGATTTACCATGGAATCCATACATCCTGCAGTCACGGCAAAAAACATCCGGGGTTTTCCGAATTTTCTGAAATCTCTTAAATCATCCTGCCAATTGGGTTGCGGTACAATGACCACACGCAAGCCTTCCCGCTCCATGATCCGGCCAATCACCGCCGGACCAAACGAAGGGTGATCCACATAGGCATCCCCTGAAAAAAGGACTACATCCGGTTGATCCCAACCGAATGTTCTCATCTCCTTCACTGTTGTCGGAAGCCAATCTCTTATATTGTACCCTTTCAGATTTTCCATTCCGGGGCAAAATTAAGCCATTCTTTTGGCTTAACCGATTTTATGACAATAATTAACAACCTAAAATAACGTGAGTTCGATCTAAGGAATGGATAACCTAATCTGTCGAAAACATCTCAGTAGTCCCACAGGATCAAAAAATCCAGTCCAGCGCAAATAACAGAGGTGTTATATCCATACACATTCAACCCCTATCGGGGCTGTGGGGGTGGTGGATCTACTTTCCCCCAATCCCATTGGGGGTTATTCACGTTTACTCCCTTCGGGCAATGTCATTAAGTTAAGGATTAATTGATAAAAAACAGAGGACAAAGATCTTAATTTTGAAGTTGCAACACAAAAATTAAATCCTAAGTCCCCATGTTAGATGCAAATGTAAAAATTATTGAAGAGTTAAAGGCGTTTCTTTCAATTGTAAACGAATCTCCTGATATTTTAGAAAAGTTTGCTACTCAAAAAAATGCTTTTACAAGGGAAAGAAAACTACCTTTTAATCGTTTAGTTCTATTGATTGCCAAATTATGTAAGAAAACCCTCAGCTTTGAAATAGACAATTTTTTTGAGGAGATAAACCTTAACACAAGCTGCACTGTGAGCGCATTTTCGCAACAAAGAATGAAACTCGATTCCTTCTTTTTTGAAGTGTGGAACAAGTTTTTGTCTAAACTATTTTACCATTATTATGAGTCAAACGTGAAGCGATGGAAAGGTTATCGTTTAGTGGCTGCAGACGGGTCCAACATAAGTCTGATAAATAAACCCGCTCTTGAAGAATATTTTGGAGGACAGAGCAATCAGATAGGAACGTTTGTTCAAGCCAAAGCTTATTACTGTTACGACGTATTGAATGAACTAATATTACATGCGAAAATTGCCCCTTATCGCTTTGGGGAATTAAACATGGCTTATTCTGCCATTGATTGCCTGGAGGAGGATATGGTGATGATTTATGATCGGAACTTTTGCAATTTCAAAATGGCTGCCTTGCACTTGTGGCAGGAGAAGGAAATTAAATTTGTCATAAGGGCCAAGGAAACACAAAATATCATTCGAACTTTTATAAAAAGCGGAGCTCAAAGTGATGTGGTCTATCTTAGAACTACCCCTGCCGCTATCAAAGGACTTTACAAAAGCGGATATATTGTCAATCGGGACACTCTTTTGAAAGTGAGGCTGGTAAGGGTAGAGTTAGATAATTCTGTTGAAGTGTTGATGACAAATTTATGGGAAGAAGAAGGTCATTCAAATTCTGAGTTTAAAGAACTATACTTTAGACGATGGGGCGTCGAAACCAATATCTCGGTTCAGAAAAATATCTTGCAGCTTGAATCCTTCAGTGGTCTTACCCAATATTCGGTATTGCAGGATTTCTATGCAACAGTTTTCATCACCAACTTGCACTCTATTCTTATAAAGGAAGCTCAGCAAACCATTGAAAATATGCAGTGTAAAAGGAAATACCCAATGAAAGTAAATCGAAACAAATCATATGGAAAATTGAAGATACATCTCGTAAGCTTATTCATTATACACGAACCAGCAGACATCCTTCAACTTCTAAACAACCATTTTATAAAAGATCAGATCCCTATAAGAATTAACCGATCATTCCCGAGAATTATTAAAAATAAGCAGTCTAAATCCAAACACAAAACTTATGCAAATTACAAACCAGCATATTAAAATCCTTAACTTAATGACATTGCCCTTCGGGAGAAGAGTTTAGCCCTGAAAAGCAATCTGTCCCCCCTGCCCGAAGGGCTGAATATGCATAACCTCCGGTGAAGCCGGTGGCAGGAAATGTACCCTCCTGCCCAGCCCCGAAGGGGTTGAATGTGTGATCTACAGCATAACCAGGGGATGTTACATAAGAGAAATGGTCGAGGGAGAAAAATTTACCTAATTACCTAATTAAATCAGGTAATCAGGTTGGTGAAAGGGTAAAATCAATCCCTCTACTGAGGTGTTTTTTTTAAAGATTAGGTTATCGAAGACAACATTAACGCTCAAACAATCAAGCACTGTCTTATCCATTGTTTAGATCGAGCTCAGGTTAAAATAACCTTTTCAAAAATGCAAAAGCAGAAATTTCCTGAGAAGATTTCTTATTTAACCTATGGAAGTTGAACTGCGGAGAAGTTTTGTTTGTCCTTTTAACGTGAGTTCGATCTAAGGAATGGATAACCTAATCTGTCGAAAACATCTCAGTAGTCCCACAGGATCAAAAAATCCAGTCCAGCGCAAATAACAGAGGTGTTATATCCATACACATTCAACCCCTATCGGGGCTGTGGGGGGGGTGGATCTACTTTCCCCCAATTCCATTGGGGGTTATTCACGTTTACTCCCTTCGGGAGAAGAGTTTAGCCCCGAAAAGCAATCTGTTCCCCCTGCCCGAAGGGCTGAATATGCATAACCTCCGGTGAAGCCGGTGGCAGGAAATGTACCCTCCTGCCCAGCCCCGAAGGGGTTGAATGTGTGATCTACAGCATAACCAGGGGATGTTACATAAGAGAAATGGTCGAGGGAGAAAAATTTACCTAATTACCTTAATTAAATCAGGTAATCAGGTTAGTGAAAGCGTAAAATTAATCCCATCTAAGGTGTTTTTTTAAAGATTAGGTTATCGAAGACAACATTAACGCTCAAACAATCAAGCACTGTCTTATCCATTGTTTAGATCGAGCTCAGGTTAAAATAACCTTTTCAAAAATGCAAAAGCAGAAATTTCCTGAGAAGATTTCTTATTTAACCTATGGAAGTTGAACTGCGGAGAAGTTTTGTTTGTCCTTTTAACGTGAGTTCGATCTAAGGAATGGATAACCTAATCTGTCGAAAACACCTCAGTAGTCCCACAGGATCAAAAAATCCAGTCCAGCGCAAATAACAGAGGTGTTATATCCATACACATTCAACCCCTATCGGGGCTGTGGGGGTGGTGGATCTACTTTCCCCCAATTCCATTGGGGGTTATTCACGTTTACTCCCTTCGGGAGAAGAGTTTAGCCCTGAAAAGCAATCTGTTCCCCCTGCCCGAAGGTTTGAATATGCATAACCTCCGGTGAAGCCGGAGGCAGGAAATGTACCCTCCTGCCCAGCCCCGAAGGGGTTGAATGTGTGATCTACAGCATAACCAGGGGATGTTACATAAGAGAAATGGCCGAGGGAGAAAAATTTACCTAATTACCTAATTAAATCAGGTAATCAGGTTGGTGAAAGGGTAAAATCAATCCCTCTACTGAGGTGTTTTTTTTAAAGATTAGGTTATCGAAGACAACATTAACGCTCAAACAATCAAGCACTGTCTTATCCATTGTTTAGATCGAGCTCAGGTTAAAATAACCTTTTCAAAAATGCAAAAGCAGAAATTTCCTGAGAAGATTTCTTATTTAACCTATGGAAGTTGAACTGCGGAGAAGTTTTGTTTGTCCTTTTAGGTTCATCAGAGTCCTGGGGGCAAACGACTTTGGCATTGGCATTTCATAAATTTTTTTACGCAGAAAAGATCCGAACGAATTAATGTCACAATATTTTTCCTGTTCCTCAACCGAAATGATTTCACCAATGCCAATGCGGGTTTTTTTACCTCTTTTATTGAAAAGCTCATGGGGTAATCTAACCAACCGTATTTTCCAGTTAATCAATCCAAGAAAATAGAAAAGAGGGGAGTTTTTATCAAAAAAACGAATCGGAACAATGGGGACTTTTACCGATTTGATGATAGAGAGAATATTCTGTTGCCATTCACGATCTCTCAAACGAAAGTCCTTTAAACTGAAGTCAGAAACTGCCCCGGAAGGGAAAAAACCCACCGGATGACCGTTCTGTAAATGAAGCAATGTTTCCCGGATCCCATTGATGTTCGTAGAAGAAAGATCTTTTTTTCTATCGGTCACAGGCATAACAGAAATAAAATTCTCCTTCATTGCTTTAACAAGAGAAAGTACTTTATTGACCATCAACTTGTAATCAGGACGTATGGCGGCCAAAAGATCTATCAATATTATTCCATCCAATCCACCATAAGGGTGATTGGAAATGGAGATGAAAGCCCCTCCTTCAGATAAATTTCCCAGTCTTTCGGAGTTGCCGATAAGATAATTTACACCTAAGTCATTCAATATTGAATCAGCAAATTCAGCACCGGTATAACCGTTGGAATTTTCATATAACTGATTTACCTTATCAAAGGCAAAAATTTTCATGATTAATTCAGTTAACTTACTTCCTTTTATGTCTCTAAAAAGAGGAGACAGCGACTCAATATCATTTTCGTTAATAATTTCCATCACTATTAATGATTTATCTGAATGTCTTTACCTGAATGTCATCTTTCAGCGTTTAATAAGAAAGAATACGATAATAAATTTTAACTTCCATTAATAAACTCATAAGTTATACCAAAAGTTTAAAAGAACACATTTTTTTCAGAATTAATTATGGCACTACCGTTCACAGGAATTTCAATTCTCCGATTAACTGAAGTTTTGCCGATGCAGCCATTCCATTAGGATTACAACCAGGCTGACGTTCGGGGATTGAAACACTGAGCTGTTTATAATACTCGATCCAATGAGGAGAGAATTTATTATCGCCTTGATTTTTGAAAGTCATGGGAATCAGTTCAAATATATTCCACGGAGCAAATATCCTGTAAATGAACTCGGAGCAATAATAGCCGGGGGCGGAATACCTGAAACTATGATTGTACGCCTCCCCTAATATTTCTTTGGCCAGATTCATTGCAGGATCGATGCATTGCCGGTATTCCTCTTTAAGACGGTAAACCATGACTGTATTCTCCTTTTCGTCCGGATGGATAAAAAGATCTAAAGATTCGCGACAAACACCTTTGCTAGGAGAAGAGTGATATACCCTGATTAAATCATTTTTGGTCTCCACAATTCCCACATGGCTGTAATGAGTACCCTTATCTGTCTGCGTTACAAGATCAATCGCCTGCGAAAGGCTGCAACAGGGATGGCTTGAAAACAAGAGATCTCCATTTTTCAAATCCTTGTTAGTAACCACATTCTCAATTCCATTCATCATTATCAATAATGCTCTGAATCCATGATAAAATATTGATTTCCAAAACTAACTTTTCATTTTATAAAAATCAATTAACTTCGCCGAATTAATTTATGACACTTAGAAAATTACTTAATATTAATGACTAGGAAACTTTTGCTTGGAGTGGAGGCAATCGCCCAGGGAGCCATTGATGGCGGATTATCAGGAGTTTATGCTTATCCGGGTACTCCCTCTACCGAGATCACCGAATACATACAGGAGAATAAAACGGCTCAATCAAGGAATCTCCACAGAGAATGGTCAGCGAACGAAAAAACGGCCATGGAGGCTGCTCTTGGAATGTCATATGCAGGAAAGAGGACCCTTGTTTGTATGAAGCACGTGGGATTAAATGTGGCTGCAGATGCATTTATCAATGCGGCCATAACAGGGGTAAATGGAGGAATGATTATTACAGTCGCGGATGATCCTTCCATGCATTCCTCCCAAAATGAGCAGGACTCAAGATTCTATGGGAAATTTGCCATGATACCTGTTTTTGAGCCTTCAGATCAACAGGAGGCTTATGATATGGCCCGTAAGGGATTTGATCTTTCCGAGAAATTAGGTACTCCTGTAATGCTTCGGATTACCACGCGTCTCGCTCATTCCCGTGCCGGTGTAGTGCAGGTTCCTGAATCCAGAGAAGAGAACCAACTATCTCTGCCGAAAGACCGGATGCAATTCATCCTGCTTCCTGCTCTGGCAAGAAAGCGCTATAACATTCTGCTCGATAATCAGGATAATCTGAAAGCTGAATCAGAAAAGTCTTCTTATAATTGTTATGTTGAAGGGAATGACTCTTCGCTAGGTATCGTATGCTGCGGTATCGGATGGAATTATTTAAAGGAAAATTATCCGGACAACTGTCCATATCCGGTAGTAAAAGTATCTCAATATCCATTACCGGAAAGTCTGCTTAAAAGGCTGGAACAGGAAACGGAAAAAATACTTGTGATAGAGGAAGGGTATCCTATTGTAGAAGAACTACTGAAGGGCTATTTCGAAAATGGAAGGAAAATATCAGGTAAACTTGACGGGACCCTTCCGCGGACAGGAGAATTAAATCCCGACCTTGTAGCCGCTGCATTAAACATTAAAACCTCATCAGGAGGACTTATTCCATCTACTGTTGCGAACCGGCCTCCGGCTTTATGCAAAGGATGCGGACATCATGATACCTTCAAAGCATTGAATACAGTAATCCAAAAGTTTGGTGACAGGAACGTATTCTCTGATATAGGATGCTATACTCTTGGGGCTCTTCCTCCTTACAGCTCTATTAATTCGTGTGTAGATATGGGTGCCTCCATTACAATGGCCAAAGGAGCTGCTGACGCCGGTTTGTTTCCATCCGTAGCGGTAATAGGTGATTCAACATTTACTCATTCGGGAATTACAGGTTTACTGGATGCAGTGAATGAAAAAGCAAACATTGTGGTAATTATTTGCGATAATGAATCCACCTCGATGACCGGAGGACAGGATTCTGCAGCATTCGGAAAAATTGAATCCATTTGCGAAGGGATTGGAGTTGATCCCAGTCATATTCATGCCATTGAAGCTTTGCCAAAGAATCATGAGAAGCTCGTCAAACTGATTGAAGATGAAATCTCCTATAAAGGAGTTTCGGTTATAATCCCCCGTAGGGAATGTGTTCAGAAAAATGCACGCCGGGTCCGAAAAACAGTTGCCAGTCATAACTAGAGCGATAACGAAGAAACAAATCAATAAAAATGAAGTGTGATATAGTTTTAGCAGGAGTAGGAGGACAGGGAATTTTATCAATAGCAACAGTTCTCGGATTTGCTGCCATCGAAAACAGCCTCTATCTAAAGCAAGCAGAAACTCATGGTATGAGCCAAAGAGGAGGAGCCGTACAATCCTATTTACGTCTTTCGGATAAGCCTATTTATTCAGATCTGATATCTCTTGGAAAAGCTGATCTGATATTATCGGTCGAACCGATGGAATCGTTGCGCTATCTGCCTTATTTGTCTCCTGAAGGGTACATCGTCACCAGTATTAATCCTTATATCAACATCAACGACTATCCTGATATGGCCACTGTTCTCTCTGAGATCAGCAAACAGCCTAAATCGGTACTCATCGATGCTGAACAATTGGCCAGGGAAGCCGGAAACATAAAAGCGTCCAATATGGTGATGCTTGGGGCTGCCACCCCCTTTATCGATATTTCTATCGAAAGCATGGAAAGAGGAATACGGAATTTATTTTCAAAAAAGGGAGAGGAAGTAGTTAATCTGAATTTAACCGCACTGCATACAGGAAGGAAATTTGCACAATCTTTTCTTTAGAATTGCAAAATCAGGAGGTCCTATTCACTGATAATTGTTACGAATATCTTTCTTGAAACGGCATGATTCCTGAATTCGCATAAATAGATTCCCTGCCAGGTACCAAGTTTAAGTTTTCCATTAACAATGGGAATGGTTAAACTTGCTCCAAGAATAGAAGATTTTAAATGGGCCGACATATCGTCAGCACCTTCCATGGTGTGACTAAATACCTTGTCTCCATCTGGAATTAACTTATCCAGAAAGGATTCAAAATCAACCCTCACATCAGGATCTGCATTCTCATTCAGCGTCAGCGCCGCGGAAGTATGCTGAAGAGTAAGGTTCACTATACCGCTTTTTGTCTCATTCGGAAGGTGTATTTCTATTTCATGTGTGATCAGATGATAACCTCGTTTCCGCGCCGTGAGAGTTATCTCAAATTGCTTTATCATAAATCTGTCTTTTAGGGATTACCAAAATCCTGAACAACATAATTAATGCAATAACTTTCCTCATTATGCCCAAATCCGAAACCCACCGATTTAAATACCGGGTTCATCAAAGTATGACGGTGGCCAAGATCTTTCACACCTTTGTCAAGAACAAGCATTTTGACAAACTCAATGGCCGCATATTGGGGATTTTTGTAAGCATTTAACTTGGGGTCATTTCCGCAGGCGATATTTTCACCCATAGCTGTATACGTATATCCCGCTTTTTTAGCCCTTGAAAAGGGAGTTCCGTTTGCTGTATGGCTGAATTTATCTTTCTTCGCCATGAAAAGAGCATAATCGGTTGCAATTTCATTTAAGATCTCATTAAATTTAAGTGTACTGGCTGGTTTGACTCTTTTCAAATATTCATACGCCCCATTGTCTGCCCCTTCCTCCTTCAGTGTTCCAAATCTTTTTTCTGCATATTCTGCAGGATGAGCACGGAGGAAATTAATTTCCTCAAGCATATTATTCCTGAATTGATTCAGATTTGATTTTTCATTTTCCTCTTCCACCGTGCCGCCCAAAGGTATTAATGTGGAGAGAATCAAATATATTTTTAAAAACAAATGCATAAAGATTTCTTCTTAGGAAACAGGCATAATAAGCAAATATAACGAATTTAAAGCACCTATTTTTTAAGTTAAGTAATATGAGGTCAGTGAAATATTCCCAGGGATGGTAAAATTGATTCTTCAGTTTTGATTATTTGTTATTTCCTTTTTACAAAATCATTGTAGGAATTGTACACTCCCCTGTTCTCAACCTTCTCCGTGTAATCAGCCTGTTCCTTGATCCATTTTGAAGCTATCCTTTTCAGGACATCATCAGCATGCTCAAAAAACATCTGGTAACTGTTGCAGAAACGGGGTTGGTTATGATCAGAAGAATCTTTGATCCTATCTTTCGTACAACCTCCGTAACACTTGGTATTCCATTTACAAAATCTGCATTTCCGCGGAAGGATTGTTTTGGCTTTCCCAAACTCATCCTGCTTCTTGGAGTTAAGCAGGTTGACAATCTTTTCATGACGGATATTTCCCAATTTATGGCGAGGTTCCACGAAAAAATCGCAGGAATAGACATTCCCGTTATGCTCAATCACCACGTAAGCCCCGCATTCCTTCATAAACGAACATTCAGGCGCTTCCAGTCCCACGTAACTATAAAAAACGGATTCAAAATGACGTACGGAGGTGGTAGGTTTCCCATCTTTAAAATCGGCCAGCCAGAGGTCAAAAAGCTTAATCAGAAATTCACCGAATTTCTCATCGGTCAGTGAATAAGGTGCTGCCTTTGACGGATCATCGGGATCACGCTCCACAACCGGGATAAACTGCATCCAGGTAAATCCCAGATTCTTGTAATAGTTGTAAAGCTCTTCTGCCTTATCAGAAGAATAATCCGTTATGCAGCACATTGCATTTACAGCCACACCGTCCGAGAGCAGCATTTCAGCATTTTCCCGTACTTTGGCCCATGTTTTACGATGACCTTTATCCAAACGATAGTGGTCATGTACATGCTCAGGGCCATCGAGCGATAAGCCTATTAACCAGTCATATTTTTTAAAGAACCGGGACCATTCCCTGTCCAGTAAAAGTCCATTAGTCTGAAAACCATTGCCAACGGATTGTCCATGTCCATATTTTTGCTCAAGTTCAATGGCCTTTTTATAGAAATCCAGCCCCATCAGAGAGGGTTCTCCTCCTTGCCATCCAATAGAGATTGAATCTCCTGATTGCTGCATTAGCTGACGGATCATCTCCTCCTGTATTTCCGGACTCATCCTGTGAGTCTTTGTTTCAGGGAAAAGCGTTTCTTTTTTCAGATAAAAGCAATAAGTACAACCCAGATTACAGTCCGGCCCCGAAGGTTTTACCAATACAGACGAAAGAGGTTTGTATTTTGCCATTAATTAATCATTTAGTCTTTTGGATTTTAGGCATTGGTCAGTATTGTCATTAATGGTCATTAATGGTCATTAATAGTCATTAACCATTATTCCACCAATATTCCCTTTCCTTCCCGGATCAAAACAGGTTCGCCGCTGGTGCAGTCCAGAACGGTTGAAGGCTTGTTCCCACCAGATCCGCCATCAATTACCAAATCGACTTTTTCCCCGAATTTCTCGTGTATCAATTCCGGATCAGTAGTATATTCAAGGATCTGATCATCGTCATGGACAGAAGTAGTAAGAATTGGATTGCCCAGTTCCCTGATGATTTCGCGAATGATGTTATTATCCGGGACCCTGATTCCGATGCTCTTTTTTGAACTCCTGAATATTTTCGGAATATTGGTGTTGGCCTTGAGAATAAAGGTAAAAGGACCGGGAAGGTTCTTCTTCATCAATTTAAAAATGGGATTTGGAATCGGCTTGCAGTAATCGGAAATATGGCTGAGATCATAAAACAAAAAAGAGAAATCTGATTTTTCAGGTTTTATGTTTTTTATTCTTGCGACCCTCTCTATGGCCTTTGGATTGGTAATATCGCATCCGATGCCATAAATCGTATCCGTAGGGAAAATAATCACTCCGTCATTTCTGAGAATCTCAACGATTTTCAAAACGTAACTGGGCTTAGGATTTTCATTATACAGTCGAATCAGCATAAAGTTCCTGATTTACAATAAAGACCGAAAAATAATTATTTTTTTCATTACAATAAGCATATTTCATCATTTCCTTAAAAGAATTAAGATTTTTTATACACACCCTTTTGATTTTAACCCGGGGGCAAGAATACAGTTCTTGCAATAAAAGGGTTGAAAAATAAGGATTTTCATTAATTTTACGGACCATAAAAAGACCAGAATATTGAAACCCGAAATAATTAAGACGGCCGACGGTTCAGACACCTTGTATGTTCGGAACATTGATGAGCACTATCACTCCACTTTTGGTGCGGTTCAGGAATCCAGACATGTCTTTATAGAAGCCGGCCTGTTAACCTGTCAGCATTCTCCGCTTACGATATTTGAGGCAGGATTTGGAACCGGACTCAATGCCTGGTTAACTTTTCTGGAATCCAGTAAAAAAGGCCTTGACATCCATTATTTCAGCATTGAAAAATACCCTCTTTCAGATGAGATAATTGAGTCATTAAATTACTCATCTTACCTGGATGATAAAACCGGTACCTTCTCAGGGATGCATAAGGCTCCCTGGAATGAAGAAATAAAACTTTCGGATCATTTTATTCTTCATAAAATATCCGGGGATTTAGCCACCTTTGATTTCGATCTGATTCCGGAACTGGATCTGATTTTTTTTGATGCATTCTCCCCGGAGAAACAGCCCGAACTATGGGATTTGTCCATATTCAATTCACTCTATGCTCATACTTCCTGGAACGGTAAACTGGTGACCTACTGCGCCAAAGGATCCGTAAGGCGGGCCTTGAATCACTCAGGGTTCGTAACAGAACGAATTCCCGGGCCTCCCGGCAAAAGAGAAATGTTAAGAGCAACAAAACGTGATGATGTGCTGATGTGTTGATGAGATAATATGTTGTTAATAACGTGAGTTCGATCTAAGGAATAGATAACCTAATCTGTCGAAAACACCTCAGTAGTCCCACAGGATCAAAAAATCCAGTCCAGCGCAAATAACAGAGGTGTTATATCCATACACATTCAACCCCTATCGGGGCTGTGGGGGTGGTGGATCTACTTTCCCCCAATTCCATTGGGGGTTATTCACGTTTACTCCCTTCGGGAGAAGAGTTTAGCCCTGAAAAGCAATCTGTCCCCCCTGCCCGAAGGGCTGAATATGCATAACCTCCGGTGAAGCCGGTGGCAGGAAATGTACCCTCCTGCCCAGCCCCGAAGGGGTTGAATGTGTGATCTACAGCATAACCAGGGGATGTTACATAAGAGAAATGGTCGAGGGAGAAAAATTTACCTAATCACCTAATTAAATCAGGTAATTAGGTTGGTGAAAGGGTAAAATCGATCCCATCTACTGAGGTGTTTTTTTTAGATTAGGTTATCGAAAACAACATTAGCACTCAAACAATCAAGCACTGTCTTATCCATTGCTTAGATCGAGTTCAGGTTAATAGGCTCATGGATGGGATCATCTATACATTAGGGGCATAAGAACCTCTTTGTGTCCCATTTCACCGGCAAATCAGCACATCAGGACATCACAACAACTTCTTAATAAAACCTAAATGAATTATTTATTATTAAATGTTCCTTATTAATTAAAAATTTAATTTCTATCTTCGCAACTTTTAGAGAAAACTATTAAACATTGATACAAAACAGTTATGCAAATTAAATCTTTCATCGTCACTTTGGTTGCTGGTTCATTGGCATTTGCATCATGCAACACCTTTAAAACTTCAAAAAGCGATTTAAAAACACTGGCTGATTCAACGGCTTATGCCATTGGCACTCAATTTGGTACCCAACTTAACAAAGGTCTCCCTACAGCTCCGGGTGGAAAAAATCTCAATCATGACATCATCCTTGCAGCGTTTAACGAAGCTCTCCGCGGAAAAGAACCAAAAATTCCGCTTGAAAAGCTTCAAAAAGTTACCGAAAGTTATTTCATGAAGGCACAGGCTGTAGAAAGCACTGAAAATCTTAAAGCCGGAAAGAAATTTCTTGATGAAAATGCCAAGAAATCAGGCGTAAAAACCACAGCCAGCGGTCTTCAGTACGAAGTGATCAAAGAAGGTAATGGTTCGAAACCTATCCCTACCGATACCGTGAAGGTTAATTATAAAGGTACGACCATCGAAGGTAAGGTATTTGACAGCTCGGAAGGCAAAGAACCGGCCAAATTCCCTTTAAACCAAGTAATTCCTGCATGGACCGAAGGTCTCCAGCTGATGACAGTCGGATCTAAATACAAATTATATGTTCCTGCAGCCCTTGGTTACGGCGAACGCAGTATGGGTACAGAAATCAAACCTAATTCCGTTTTGATTTTCGAAGTAGAACTTCTTGAGATTAAGAAATAATCTTTCAAAAAAATATTTCTTGAATAAAACAGGGTCCAGGATTACATTATCCCGGATCCTGTTTTATTTTTGCATAACTTAAATAACATGTAAAATGAGTCTCAGAATAAAAGGCAAAGTCATAAAGATTCTCCCCGAACAAAAAGGGACCAGCGCCCGCGGCGAATGGAAAAAGCAGGACTTCGTGGTAGAATCGACGGAAGATCAGTTTCCTAAAAAGATATGTTTCACTTTATTCAATGATAAAGCAGCATCGCTGAATGGAATGACGCCCGGTACCGATGTGGAAGTTTTCTTCAACATCGAATCCCGTGAATTCAATGAAAAGTGGTATCACAACATCAATGCCTTTCGCGTGGAACGAACCAACGAAACAAACGCTGCAGTCACCCCACCTCCTTACACACCGGCTGATGTCCCCCCGATTTCCGAATCGGGTGAAGGCGATGATCTTCCCTTCTGATTGGAACCATTCTGAATAAGAGAGGCTCAACTACTACTGGTAATCCTGCGATGAATAAACCGGTACTATCTGAGCCTTTTTTATATTCTCACTTTATAAATCCCAACGTACAGGTTCTCTTTTCATTACTCTTCGTCTCTCTGTATCATCTCCGGCCTTTGTTCGTAGATTACAGGTAGTTTGTTCTTAGTTTATTCGTATCTAATCGAATGATGTACAAATAAACACAGAAGAAGGTAAGGGGAGGATATAGGGGAGAGGTAGCGAAAAAGAGCGGGCAGGATAAACCTGCCCGCCTGATTTTTTATATGAAAAGGGAATTGCTTTTCGGGAATCCGCCTTTTATTTCATCGCAATTTGTCTTTTAACCTTACAGGATCTATCCAATAACACTCTGAAACCGGCCTTTTATTTCAAAGAAATGTCTTTTTACCTTAAGGGATCCATCTTCTTACATCCTGAAACCGGCCCTTTTTACTTTACAGGGACCGGTCATTTATTTCAACGGAATGTCTTTTTACTTTAAAGTGATCTGTCTTTTGAAATCTTCTTCCAGGGAGATGAACGTTTCGGTCCGGGCGATGCCTTCAATGGCCCTCAAATCGGTATCAATGATTTTCATCAGATGCTTGTTTGTCTTGGTCTGGATCTTGATGAAAATGGCATACTGACCCGTTGTATGATGACATTCGACGACTTCCGGTATTTCGCGCAATTCGGTTAAGACCCGTTTATCATAGCTGGCCTTTTCAAGGTAGATACCCATGTAAGCGGTGGTGTTGTATCCCAGTTTCTGAGGGCTGACAATGAATTCAGATCCGGTGACGACTCCGATGGCCGCCAATCGCTGCACTCTCTGATGGATGGCGGCACCCGATACTCCGCATTCCCTTGCGACTTCAAGGAAAGGGATCCTGGCATTGGAAGTAATTAGTTTAAGAATCTTACGATCAAGCTCATCAATATGGACTGACTGCTCTTTAAAATCTTCTTCGAGTTCTATACTATTCTTTTTCACGTTGCTTTCAATTTGATGCAAAAATGTCTAAATATTTTGTAATTCTTAACTTTTTTCAAAAAATTCAACAGATTGTTTTATTTTTTGAAAGCTTTTTTTGCCCCTGATCAGCTATTTTTTACGCGGTCCGGTATAAACTGAATATTTCCGGTTGGATTCTGGAAAACACGCAATTCAAATTCCGGAAGAATAGCCAAAATATGGTCGAAGAAGGAGGATTGGAGCCGCTCATAGGGATCTGCATCCTGTTCTTTACTGAAGAAGGTGATCTCCAATGGCAGCCCGCTTTCACCGGAAGGCAGCAGGCGCACCATTTTGGCCATTTCCTGATGAACAGAAGGATGAGAACTACAATAAATCTCGATGTATTTCTTAAATAAAGTCAGGTTGGTAAAGCCGTAGCCGGAGAGAGCCTTCTCATTTTGCTTTTCCCCGGTTTCTGCTGTTTGGATCAGTTCCATCAGTTGAGGAAACTTCCTCAGTTTGTCCATTAAAATCGTATCACAAAATTTAATGCTTGTCATGTCGATGCTGACAGAGCGCTGAATTCGCCTTCCGCCGGATTCGATCATTCCGTTCCAGTTTTTCATCGGTTCTGAAACCAGGGAATAAGTAGGAATGGTGGTGATGGTTTTATCCCAGTTTTGAATTTTAACGGTGGTCAGGGTGATATCCTGAACCGTGCCGTCGATTTCGTATTTTGGGAGCGTGATCCAGTCGCCCTGTTTGACCATTTTATTAGCTGCCAGCTGAATACTGGCCACAAATCCGAGAATGGGATCCTTGAAGACAAAGGCCAGCACAGCAGTTAATGCACCCAAACCGGCCAGGATGGTCGTCGGATTTTGCCCCATCAGGATGGCCAGCATAAAAATACCACCTGCGCACCAGATCAGGATCTTCATTAACTGAACGTAACCCTTTATCGTGCGTTCTTTCGCGTAAGGATAAGTTTCATAAATATCCAGAGCCGCATCCAGGAACCGGAGACAGGCGGAAATAAAGATGATTAAAATATACAATCGCGCAATTCCAAGGATAAAACCGGGGAGCCAGAGTATGTCAGGATCTGCAAAACCTGAGGAGCCGTATATCATCACAGCCGGTAAAATATGGATCAGAATCTGAAAGACTCTATGATGGAAGAGAAAAATTCCCCACATTCCTTTTGTCCGTCTGACCACTCTCCCAATGATCCGTAACACGATCATTTTGCTGATGAAAAAGAGTATCATGGAAAAAATTACCAGGAAGACGAAGGTTCCCAACGCGGCGCCATAGATGGCCAGTTTGGGATAGATCCTGTAATCCAGCAGTAGTTCTTTGATCATTTCATACAACAGAGACATAAGCAAAAAAATTATCTTGTTAGAAATTACTACATTTGATGTAACGTTACAAAAGTAACGAAAGTAGATAAAAAAGAAACTTAAAAGCGATCTGCAGTTATAAGCTAAGGGATTTTATGGAGAAGGCTGGCAGTGCGCAAAATTATACTTTCTAGTGAGCATGAAAAAAATTTTATTCAGGTTATTTTTGATTATCATCCCTTTTAGCACATGGGCTGGCCCCGATTTTGACCAATATTTTACTCCGGAAGTTCTGCGGTTCGATTATCTGCTGGCAGGGAATTCCGATACAACTTATGTCTTCCCTTCTGAAATAAAAAAAGAAAAAATATGGGCAGGGTCCAGAAAATTTCTTGTTGACACATTGAATCTCGGGACCTACCAGTATCGTATTTTTGATCAGAAGAGCGGAGAACTGATCTATTTAAAGGGATTTTGTCCATTATTCCAGGAATGGCAGACGACTCCTGAAGCAAAAAAGATAAGCCGCTCCTTTTACCAGGTTTTAAGATTCCCATTCCCAAAATCAGCGGTCAGGATAGAGATCGATCAAAGGAGGCGTGATGGAAGTTTTGAATCTGTGTATTCCGCGGTGGTCCATCCTTCGGATTATTTTATTATTAATGAAAATTCTGTCCCTGTCAGGAAAAAGGACCTTCTTTTATCAGGAGATCCGAGCCATAAAATAGACATAGCCTTTCTTGCAGAAGGCTACACGGAAAGCGAAATGAATAAATTTTTAAAAGACTGCAAAACCCTGACGGATTCTCTTTTCAAGGCCGCACCTTTTTCAAAAATGAAGAATTATTTCAACATCTACGCTCTTGAAACGCCCTCACAGGAATCGGGAACCGACATCCCGGGAGAACGGATTTACAGGAATACCGTTTTTAACAGCAGTTTTTACACTTTCAATATTTCAAGATATCTGACCACCCCGGATATGAAAACCATTCATGATATGGCTGCAGGGATTCCATACGATCAGGTGATCATACTGGTCAATTCAAACCAATACGGGGGCGGGGGATTTTATAATTTTCTCAATGTCTGCACATCCGACCATAAACTCTCGCCAAAGGTCTTTATTCATGAATTCGGCCACAGCTTTGCCGGTCTGGGAGATGAATACTACACCTCGGAAGTGGCCTTTGAGGATTATTACGATCTGAAAACTGAACCGTGGGAACCCAACCTGACCACGCTGGTCGATTTCGGTTCAAAATGGAAAGGAATGGTGGATGGATCCACTCCAATTCCCACCCCCCGATTTTCTGAATATTCTTCTAAAACGGGAGCTTTTGAAGGAGGAGGTTATATGTCAAAAGGTATTTATTCTCCCATGGAAGATTGCAGGATGAAATCCAATGAAACATCGCATTTTTGCCCGGTATGTGAAAGAGCAATAACAGAAGTTATCCGATTGAATACTAAATAATTTGGTGGCGGTAGAGACAAGGCAATGCCTTGTCATCACCAATTTACATCAAGAAGCAGAGACAAGGCAATGCCTTGTCTCTACCGATTTACAACAAAAAGCAGAGACAAGGCGGTGCCTTGTCTCTACAAATCCGCACAATGCGGAAATACTGTAACAAAATGCTGAGATAAATTATAAATTTGTATTGGCAAAAATTTCTAATGAATTTACATGGATATCCAGGATATTAAGCAAAGATTTGGAATTATCGGGAATGATCCTGAACTGACACGCGCCATCGAAGTGGCCATTCAGGTGGCGCCGACCGATCTGTCGGTGCTCATCAGCGGAGAAAGCGGTGTCGGGAAGGAATCTTTTCCTCAGATCATTCATAATTATTCACATCGTAAACATGGGAAATACATAGCGGTCAACTGCGGCGCGATACCGGAAGGTACTATTGATTCAGAGCTTTTTGGCCATGAAAAGGGTTCGTTTACCGGGGCGATGAATGACCGCAAAGGTTATTTTGAAGTGACCGACGGGGGGACGTTATTTCTTGATGAAATCGGGGAATTGCCACTGTCCACCCAGGTAAGGTTATTGAGGGTTCTGGAAACAGGTGAATTTATACGGGTCGGTTCATCCCAGGTACAGAAAACGGATGTCCGGGTTATCGCTGCAACCAATGTTGATTTAACCCTTGCCATAAGAGAGAATAAATTCAGGGAAGATCTTTTTTACCGGCTCAATACGGTTCCGATAAAAATTTCTCCTTTGAGACGGCGCGGAGAGGATATCCTGCTTCTTTTCCGGAAATTTGCCAATGATTTTGCCGAAAGGTATAAAATGCCGCCGATCAGGCTGACCGAAGAAGCGCAAAAGGTAATGACCGCCTATCGCTGGCCGGGAAATGTACGTCAATTGAAAAATATTACCGAACAGATATCGATCATTGAAACGGACCGGGAAATAACAGCCGAAAAGCTTATTCATTATATTCCTTCGGATAATGTCATTACTTTGCCGGCTATTTACGACAAGACTTCAGATGAGAAAACCTTCCGGAGCGAGCGTGAAATTCTTTACCAGATCCTTTTTGACCTAAAAAAGGACATGAATGATCTGAAGAAGACGGTTCATGATATTAAGCAGGAGGTTCCGGTTACAAAAATTCACGACAATACGACTCCCCTCATCAGAAAGATATTTCATGACCCTGAGGAAGAATATAACCCGGCTCAGGCGGAATTCTCTTCACCGGTCATGATCAAGAGACAGGACAACATTGAAGACACCGAAGAATTTGTGGAAGAATCGTTATCTCTGGAAGATAAAGAAATAGAAATGATCGTCAAATCGCTTGATAAACACAACGGGAGACGAAAAATGGCAGCCAAGGAGCTTGGAATATCCGAACGCACTCTTTACCGGAAGATTAAAGAGTACAATATTGAATCAAAATGAGCCTAAAAACAAAAAAATTTTTAACCTTTTCGGCAGGAATACTGGTTATTTTCTTCGGTTTATATAACTGCAAAGTCAATTATTCATTCACCGGAGCATCCATTTCTCCTTCGGTGAAGACGGTATTTATTGATTTGTTCAATAATCGAGCGAGGGTTGTCAATCCGAATTTGAGCAGTGTATTCACTGAAAAATTAAAGGACAAATTTGTCAGCCAAACCAGCTTATCGATCCGGAAGGATCAGGGAGATCTTGAGTTTTCGGGAGAGATAACCGGTTATGACGTCCGGCCTCAGTCGATCCAGACCAGCCAGCAAGGGAGAGATTTTGCCTCCATGAACAGGCTTACGGTAACTGTGCATGTGAAATTTACGAACAATAAAGATCATGAGAAAGATTTTAACACCAATTTTTCAGCCTATTTTGACTGGGAAAGTACAAGGGCGCTGGCTGAAGTGGAAACGGATGCAGTGAATACCATTACCGAACAGCTGGTTGAAGATATTTTTAACAAATCAGTAGCGAGTTGGTAAGTATGTCGATGACACGCGAACAAATGTTGTTTTATCTGGAAAATCCGGATCAGCTCAACGAGAAGAATCTCGCCGAGTTGAAGGAAATTCTTGATGAATATCCGTATTTCCAGACCGCCCATTTGCTTTATGTACGCACTCTTTCCAATGAGAAGAATTTCAGGTTCGCGAGTCAGTTAAAAGTTTCAGCCATTCACGCCACGGACCGGACAGTTCTTTATCATTTACTGAATCCACAGGAGAAGAAACAGCAGGAAACAGATGTTACGACTCCGGCCGAAAATACCGTATCCTCTTCTGCAATCCAGCTTCCGGTCGCAGGAAGGAAAAAGCCTGAACCTCAATTGCTCGAATCAGCATACCGGCTTGATGGTGAAGTTGATGCAGAAAAGACCCTCGCTCAGTTAGTAAAAGACATCAATGAGTCTGCCACTAAGAACAAGAGTGACGTTTTTAAGAATTTCACCCGGCAGGATAGCGAGGAAGATTTCGATCCAGAGGGCGATGAGGACGAACCGGACCAACCTAATGACGAGTTCATCACCGAAACTCTTGCTAAAATTTATATAAAACAGGGCCTTTACGGAAAGGCCATCGATGCTTTTCAAAGATTAAAATTGAAATATCCCGAAAAAAGTATTTATTTTGCAAAGCAAATTGACGAAGTTACTAATCTGCTTAATAAATAGTGCGATGTACACATTCATAATGGTTATTATTTTTATTGTCTGTATCCTTTTGATATTACTTGTACTGGTACAAAATTCAAAAGGAGGAGGCCTGGCATCTTCTTTCTCAAGTTCCAATCAGGTAATGGGTGTCAGGCGCACCACTGATTTTCTTGAAAAAGCTACCTGGATACTTGCTGTCGCTTTGGTTTTTCTTACAATTGGATCCACTGCATTTATGCAACGTGGTGTTCAGCAGGAAAAATCTCAGATTGAAAAACAGATTCAGAGTGCCCCTGAGCCCGGAGCTCTGCCTAATTTTCCACAATCGGCACCTGATTCCACGAAGAAATAAGAAATTTTCCTGATTTCTTTTAGAAGATTATAAGAGCCCCCGGACCAATTCAGGGGCTTTTTTAATTTTTATGCCATGTTGACAGCAAGGACTGACAAATGCCATTTTCCGGTTAACCTTCTATATCTTTGCGTATTAGAGTAATCTGCTCTTGAAGACAAAAAGTCTTATATGGTAAAAATGTCTCATTTTTTAACAGATAAGGTTTTGGCATATTTTCTGTTTAGAAAAGGAGTACAACAATAAATTATTGTCTAATATTAAATAAATAACTTAAACATGGCAGAAATTAAAGGAAAAATCCTTGCGGGCAAAGTATTGGTGGCCCCACAGGCAGCAGAAACAAAAACAGCAGGGGGCATTATCATCCCTGATTCAGCAAAAGAAAAACCCCTTGCAGGAAAAGTCGTGCTTGTAGGTATAGCAAAGAAAGATGAAGCGATGGAAGTTAAAGCAGGCGATACCGTTTTCTATGGTAAATATGCCGGCACTGAATTATCTATCGATGGCAATGATTATCTTCTGATTTCACAATCTGATGTACTTTACATTGCTTAAATTGGACACATTAATTTATTTTTTATTCTAAACAGAAAAAACGATGGCAAAAGAGATTAAATTTAATATTGAAGCCCGCGAATTATTAAAAAAAGGCGTTGACAAGCTGGCAGATGCAGTAAAAGTAACTTTAGGACCTAAGGGTCGCAACGTTATCATTGACAAGAAATTTGGAGCACCACTGGTAACCAAAGACGGAGTAACCGTTGCAAAAGAAGTTGAATTATCGGATGCTTTAGAGAATATGGGCGCCCACCTTGTAAAAGAAGTTGCCTCCAAAACAGGCGATGATGCGGGTGATGGCACAACTACAGCAACCGTTTTGGCACAATCGATCATCAGTGTTGGGTTAAAGAATGTTACTGCGGGTGCAAATCCAATGGACCTGAAACGCGGTATTGACAAAGCCGTCCTCAAAGTGGTTGAAAATATTAAAAAACAATCCCAGAGTATAGGAGACGATTACAGCAAAATCGAGCAGGTTGCCAAAATAGCGGCCAACAATGATGCTGAAATAGGCAAACTCATTGCCGATGCAATGGAAAGAGTTCGCAAAGAAGGCGTGATCACAGTTGAAGAGTCTAAAGGAATTGAGACCTATGTTGACCTTGTAGAAGGTATGCAGTTTGACAGGGGATATATTTCTCCCTACTTTGTAACTGATGCTGAAAAAATGGCAACAGAAATGGAAAGCCCCTACGTGCTGATCCATGACAAGAAGATCAGTTCCATGAAAGAACTGGTTCCGATTCTTGAAATGACCCATCAATCAGGCCGTCCTTTGTTGGTAATTGCTGAAGACATCGATGGTGAAGCACTTGCTACACTTGTCGTTAACAGACTGCGTGCCGGATTGAAAGTATGTGCGGTTAAAGCTCCCGGATTTGGAGACCGTCGTAAAGAAATGCTTGAAGACATCGCCATTCTGACAGGCGGTACCGTCATCACAGAAGAAAAAGGCATGAAACTGGAAGACACAACTCTTGAAATGTTAGGCCGTGCCGAAAAAATCTCTGTAAATAAAGATAATACCACTATCGTGAACGGCGCCGGTGAATCATCCAACATCAGTGCACGTGTGGCACAGATCAAGAAACAGATTGAGACCACCACTTCTGATTATGACCGTGAAAAACTGCAGGAACGTCTTGCAAAATTATCAGGCGGTGTTGCTGTACTTTATGTTGGCGCTTCTTCCGAAGTTGAAATGAAGGAGAAGAAAGCAAGGGTTGACGATGCACTGCATGCTACCCGTGCTGCAGTAGAAGAAGGAATTGTTCCCGGCGGGGGCGTGGCCTATCTTCGTTCCATTTCAGTTCTTGAAGGATTGAAGGGTGAAAATGAAGACGAAACTACCGGTATTGAAATAGTAAAACGGTCTATCGAAGAACCGTTGAGACAAATTGTTTTCAATGCTGGACTGGAAGGCGCCGTAATTGTTCAAAAAGTTAAAGACGGGAAAGGCGATTTTGGATACAATGCCAGAACAGCTCAATTCCAGAATCTTTATGAATCAGGAGTTATTGATCCTGCCAAAGTTACCCGTATTGCTCTGGAGAATGCAGCTTCCATTGCAGGAATGTTCCTGACTACAGAATGTGTTCTTGTTGAAGAGAAAGAAGATAAACCGATGATGCCTCAAGGCGGCATGGGTGGCGGTATGGGCGGCATGATGTAATAATCATTTGAACCCAGAATAAATATCAGAAAGACCGGCAGATTGCTGCCGGTCTTTCTTTTTATACAATTTGTCAGATCTTAACAAAATACGAACAGGGGCTGTTTTAGCCTTTACAGCAAACAAATAAGGAATCCCCATCCCTTCCGGCTTAAAAAGAGCTAAAACCCATCCGAAAATCAAAAACAAGACCTTCTCAGCGGGTAAATCTAACCACAATGGGATTAACAACTTTTACAAAGTCCTGATACGCCATGCGCACCAATTCGGTATGGGTTCCTGCATTAAAAGCTATTTCTTCATCTTCCGCCAGACTGTCGGCTACATAAACATCCATTCCATACAAGTTGCCAAACGGAGGCATTGCTCCCACTTCACAATCGGGGAAGAGATTAATGAAGGCCAGTTCGCTGGCCAGCTCGACTTTTTCGGTCTTGGCTGCCCTTTTAAATGATTCGAAATTGATGTTACTTGATGATGGAAGAACAGCCATTGCCATTTTTCCATCAACCTTCAGCATGACCGTCTTGGCCAATTCTTTTCCCGGAATATGTGAAGTGGCTGCTATTCTCTGAGAAGTGGAAGCAGCTGCATGATAGATCGAAACATATTTGATATCTTTACTATCCAGGTATTCTTTCAATTTTTTTGCCGGCATAAAGTCACTCCTTTCTTTTTCAGTTACCCTTAATTTATGATAAAATCTTTACAAAAAGAAGAGCTATAACATGTTTTTATTCTAAAACTTTCTAAACATTGTTCAATGTTGCTATTCCCAAATTTATTTTTTATAACCTCCCAACCATTTTACGATTGCAGGATCGCGATGATCAAGAAATAAGCTTTTCCCAGTATCCAGTGTCACCATAGCCTCCATATCTTCGCGACTTAATTCAAAATCAAAGATGTTAAAGTTCTGGGTTATTCTTTCCTTATGAACTGATTTTGGAATTGCTACCACACCTCTTTGTGTCAACCAGCGCAAGACAACCTGAGCGACGGATTTATTGTATTTTTTGCCAATTGACACCAATAACTCATTCTTAAACAGATCATTTTTCCCTTCTGCAAAAGGGCCCCATGACTCAATTTGAACCTTGTTTTCTTCAAAAAATTTCTGAGTTTCGATTTGCTGATTAAAAGGATGTGTTTCGATCTGATTAACAGCCGGTACCACTTTATTAAATAGCATTAAGTCCATTAAACGGTCGGGTTGAAAATTACTAACACCTATGGCTCTGATTTTTCCTTCCTGATACAACTCTTCCATCGCACGCCACGCACCATGAACATCGCCAAATGGTTGGTGTATCAAGTACAAATCGAGATAATCCAGATTCAGATTACTGGATGATTATTTTCAATCAGAAAGGCCCCAAAATTCAGGATTGCCTACCGTAAAATATTGTGCCGATCAGATTCACTTATCAGCAAACTATCTGGGAGATTTGATAAAAAAAGAGACAGGGAAATCGCCTCAAGAACATATACAATTGAAATTGATGGGGATAGCCAAAGAGAAAATATTTGATACCAGTAAATCTTTCAGCGAAATAGCATACGAGTTGGGGTTTAAGCATCCCCAGCATTTCACAAGGATGTTTAAGAAAGAAACAGGGATGTCTCCATCAGACTACCGGATATTAAATTAGTTTTGGCAAGGGGATTTTTTCATGGCCGTTTCATCTGAGGATGTTTGAATCTGAAGGCTTCTGCCACATTGATGTATTTGTTCTTTAAAATGTGGCTAAAGCCGTTATAATCATCCTCTTTATGAGGGTGTCCCAAAATCTAAAAACAATAAACGAATCCAAAAAGAGATTAGCAATTTCAGAAATCTTTATCCCTTGCCGTCAGCTTTAGCTGACGGTGTAAATTGCTGTTTTATTTGGCTTTAGCCACATCCAACTCAGCGAAAATGTGGCTAAAGCCATCTGTTTTTTTAGCCTTGTACCGTCAACTAAAGTTGACGGCAATGGAACGGAAACAGGCTTTTGGGACATCCTCCAATGGATAAGAAGGTTGGTTTTGGAGTTATGTGTTTACAGATCAATAAATTAACATGAGTTCGATCTAAGGATGAATAACCTAATCTGTCAAAAACACATCAGTAGAAATGGTCGAGAGAGAAATCAACCTCATTACCTGATTAAATCAGGTAATGAGGTTGGTGAAAAGGTAAAATCAATCCCATCTACTGAGGTGTTTTTTTTAGATCAGGTTATCGAAAACGACATTAGCACTCAAACAATCAAGCATTACCTTATCCATTACTTAGATCGAACTCACGTTAATTTAAAATATTTCGTACCTAAAGGCACGACGGCCTCGTTCGATTTATTGTTGCTATAAACATTGAATGCCTAACGGCCTATTGGACCACATGGTCAACTAAAGTTGACGGCAATGGAACGGAAACAGGCTTTTGGGACATCCTCCAATGGATAAGAAGGTTGGTTTTGGAGTTATGTGTTTTCAGATCAATAAGTTAACATGAGTTCGATCTAAGGATGAATAACCTAATCTGTCAAAAACACATCAGTAGAAATGGTCGAGAGAGAAATCAACCTCATTACCTGATTAAATCAGGTAATGAGGTTGGTGAAAAGGTAAAATCAATCCCATCTACTGAGGTGTTTTTTTTAGATCAGGTTATCGAAAACGACATTAGCACTCAAACAATCAAGCATTACCTTATCCATTACTTAGATCGAACTCACGTTAATTTAAAATATTTCGTACCTACAGGCACGACGGCCTCGTTCGATTTATTGTTGCTATAAACATTGAATGCCTAACGGCCTGTTGGACAACATGGTTTGAATTAAGAAACTGTTTAATCTTAATTCCATTGGATACAAAGTTCACCTCTTTGACTTCGTCGATTTTCAATTCAGGGTTGCAGCCTCATTTTCCTTATTTCCCATAGGTTACACCCATGGCTATTCAAATTAAACCCTTCCAGGGTTTCCGGGAACAATAGGCTGTACGACCTGCCTATGAATCGAAGACCAGCGAAGCCAAGAAAAGGGTGTACCAAAAGAAGTTTTAACCACAAAGTACAAGAAAAGCGCAAAGATAAGCAGCTATATTTCAGTTTTTTGCGATCTTTGCAGTTAATTTATTCTGACTTTTTGGATATCCTCCGCTGAAACAGACACAATCCAGAATTCCAAAGCGGGTTCAATATCGTTTTGAAAGTAATTTGAACAGTCTCTTAATAAAATATTACCGGGCCTCAGGGATTTTTTATATTATTGTCCCTGATCAAAAATATCTTTAACGCAGTATTTAAATAAATTCAAAATGCCAGTCCAGCGGTGCTTTATTTCCGAAGTAAAGGATACATATTTTAATCTTGCAGCGGAGGAATATTTTCTTAAAAATATTGATGATGAGGTTTTTATGGTATACATTAACCCTCCTTCCGTTGTGGTTGGAAAACATCAGAATTTACTGAAAGAAATAAATGTCCCCTGGTGTTGTAAGCATAATATAACCTTATCCCGCAGATTGTCAGGCGGAGGAACGGTGTACCAGGATCTGGGAAACATCAATTTCAGCTTTATTTTAAATTGTCCAAACCTCGAGAAAGTCAATTACAAAAGATTTACCTATCCGGTAATAAAAGCTTTGAAGCATTTGGGTATCAATGCAGAGAATTCAGATCGCAATGACTTGTTAATAAACAACTTAAAGATATCAGGAAATGCCATGCATATCTTCAAAAACCGAGTTCTCTGTCATGGTACCCTGTTATTTAAAAGTGATTTAAAAGATCTCTCTTCCGCACTAAAAAATAACGGAGACCACTACCTTGATAAATCCATTAAATCAGTACCTTCGAGAGTGGTCAATATTTCCGATTTCGTTTCCAAAGATTTATCCGAGAACCATTTTACGGAGCAGTTTTTTAATAAAACAATTGAATCACTTGATTATCCGAAGGTTACTTCTCTTTCATCAACCGAAACTGACGGGATAAAAAAACTTTCAGATGAAAAATATTCAACCTGGGAATGGATTTATGGTTATTCACCCAAGTATCAATTCAGAAATAAATTGAATTTTGAGGATCAAATGACAGAATTTTCGATCGGAGTTGAAAAAGGAATCATCCGGGAAATAAATGCAGAGAACATTAGTCTTAATAATCTATTAAACAGCATCTTACATAATACAAAACACGATTACAACGCAATAAAGAGTCTATTCATCAATAAAGGATTGAATGACATTTTTCCAGGTTATTCACCCGAAGATTTCTGCAGAACATTATTTTAGGTTGCTTTTGGTTCATTTAAACCTTTAAAGTAACTAATCAATTTCTCCGCCTTTGAGTTACCCACGACAGAAGCTATTTCCTCCCCGGAGGTTTCCTTCAGTCTTTTGACCGTTTTAAACTTTTTCAGTAAAGTATCGATTGTCTTCTCTCCTATTCCATTAATTGCAGCCAGTTCAGATAAGAGGAATTTCCCAGATCTTTTGTTCCGGTGAAAAGTAATACCGAAACGGTGAGCTTCATCCCGAATATGCCGGAGGACTCTTAATGTTTCAGAATTCTTATCCAGATACAAGGGAACGGAGTCGCCCGGGTAAAATATTTCCTCAAGCTTTTTTGCTATTCCGATGACTGGAATCTTTCCTGCGAGATCCAATTTTTCAAGTGAATTGACGGCAGAACCCAACTGACCTTTTCCGCCATCGATGACTATTAATTGGGGCAGATCCCGTTCCTCATCCAGGAGTCTTTTGTATCTCCTGAAAATAATTTCCTCCATGGAGGCAAAATCATCGGGACCTTCAACCGTTTTGATGTTAAAATGCCGGTAATCTCTTTTTGAAGGTTTTCCATCCCGGAAAACGACGCAAGCCGCTACGGGTGTATCTCCCTGTATATTTGAATTATCAAAACATTCGATAAGAACAGGCCATTCGTTGAGGCGCAAATCCTGTTTCATTTTTTCCATCAACTGCTGTGTTCTGGTTTCGGGCGATTTGAGTGACCGTTGTCTGTTCTTTTCCAGTTTATAAAATCTGACATTTTTTTCTGACAGATCCAGCAATTTTTTCTTCTCTCCTATCCTGGGAATGGTTAGTTTTATCTCTTTCAGATCTATTTCAATCGGAAATGGAATGATGATTTCTTTTGAATTTGAAGAAAGGGTTTGTCTGATTTCTGCTATGCCCAAAGCAAGCAGATCCTCCCTTTTCTCTTCCATTCGTTTTTTCATTTCAATCATCTGAGCTTGAACAATGGCTCCTCCCACGACTTTCAGGAAGTTGATGTAGGCGTAGGATTCATCTTCTTCAAAAGAAAAAACGTCCACATTACTGATGGAAGAACTGACTATAGCAGATTTGCTTTGATAATTTTCGAGAATATTTAACTTATTTTTGATGGATTCTGCTTCCTCAAATCGGTATTCAGAGGAGTATTCTACCATTTGTTTTTTAAGGTGATTCAATACGGAGGTCAGATTTCCCTGCAGAATTTCCTTTATCTGTCTGATGTTTTCGTTGTACTCCTCTTCCATTTGCAAACCTTCACAAGGTCCTTTACAGTTTCCTATGTAATATTCAAGGCATACTTTGAATTTATCAGCTTCAATATTTGTCCGGGAAAGATTCAGATTACAGGTACGCAAGGGGTAAAGACGGCGGATCACATCAAGAATGGTTTTCACCATCTGAACCGAGGTATAAGGTCCGAAATAGACCGATCCGTCCTGAACGACATCCCTGGTATAAAAAACTCTTGGGAAGCGTTCATTCTTAACACAAATCCATGGAAAAGTTTTATCGTCCTTCAGCAAAACATTGTACCTTGGCTGAAATTTTTTAATGAAATTATTTTCCAGAAGAAGGGCATCTTCTTCCGATTCAAGGAGTATGTGTCTGATTTCTGCTATTTTGTTGACAAGAACCGCTGTTTTTCTGTCAGCATGCTGTTTGTTAAAATAGGAAGAAACCCGTTTGCGTAAGTTTTTAGCTTTACCAACGTAAATAATGGTCCCTTCAGCATCAAAGTATTGATACACTCCGGGGAGTTCGGGCAACGATTTAACTATATCCTGAAGATCTTCCCTTATTCCTGAACGGCTTTTATCCATTTTTAAAAATGTACCAACGACCAAATTGGGTGGTCACCTTTTATATTCTCTCTTCCTTTCAGAGGATCCAGTTCGACAAAAAAGTTAACAAAGATGGCTTTGACTCCGAATTTTTTTACAAGCTGAATGGCCGCATTAATCGTTCCCCCTGTGGCTAACAAATCGTCGTGAATTAAAACCACGTCATTCGGATCAAGAGCATCTGAATGAATTTCCATCACATCAACTCCATATTCCAGTTCGTACGACTGTGAAAAAGTTTTAAACGGAAGTTTTCCAGGTTTTCGAATAGGAACAAAACCCGCATTCAATGCATTGGCAATAGCACCTCCCAAGATAAATCCCCGCGATTCAATTCCGACTACTTTGGTAATTGATTCCGATTTATAATGATCTTCTATTTCCGTGATGATGTATTTAAATATTTTTTCATCCCGGAAAGAAGTAGAAACATCTTTAAACTGAATCCCCGGTCTTGGAAAATCCGGAATATTTCTAATGGATTTTTTGACTTCTTCCCTATCGATTGTTTTTTCAGCCTGGCTCATAGAATTATATTTTTAATTTGTTCCACGTGGAACACTACCTTCCCATCATGATCAATAAAACATTAATATCATTCGGGGAAATACCGGGAATCCGGCTGGCCTGTCCGATGGTTTTGGGCTGAATTCTTTCCAGCTTTTGCCTTGCTTCGGTTGAAAGCGAAGCAATGTCCTGATAATTAAATCTGTTATCAATTTTAATTCCTTCCAGGCGTACCAATTTTTCAGCAACAGTCGTTTCTCTCTCAATGTATCCCGAATATTTAATTTCTATTTCTGCAGCTTCCAGAATTTCCTTTTCTGATTCAAATTCTATCTTTGAAAAAAGGTTTTTAAAACCTTCGATGTGATCTTTCATATCAAAAATAGTCAACTGGGGCCTCCTGATCAAAGATTCAAGTTTAACACTTTGCTTAATGGGAGCAGTCTCCTTTTGCATTAGATATTCATTGATATCATCAGGTTTCACTATATGCTTCTTACAAAAATTAATAACCTGATTCCGATGATGAATTTTCTCCTTTAATAATCCGTATCTGTTTTGAGAAACCAAACCCTGTTTAAATCCAATCTCCGTCAACCTCACATCGGCGTTATCCTGCCGAAGCAACAGGCGGTATTCGGCTCTGCTGGTAAACATTCTGTAAGGTTCATCCACACCCTTTGTAACAAGATCGTCAATCAGAACCCCAATATATGCTTCGTTTCTTTTTAAAACAAGGGCTTCCCTACCGTTAACTTTATGATGAGCATTGATACCGGCCATCAAACCCTGAGCTCCGGCTTCCTCGTATCCAGTCGTCCCATTTACCTGTCCTGCTAAAAAAAGATTGTCCACTAATTTCGATTCCAATGAAGGATTCAACTGTGTCGGATCAAAAAAATCATATTCGATGGCATATCCCGGTCTGATCAATACGGCATTTTCAAGACCCGTAATTTTATGAATGGCTTCATTCTGAATATTCCACGAAAGAGAGGAAGAAAAACCGTTTAAATAATATTCTATTGTATCCACTCCCTCCGGTTCAAGAAAAAGCTGGTGTTGTTCTTTGTCTTTAAATATGACAAGTTTTGTTTCAATACTTGGACAATATCTTGGACCCAGACTTCTAATCGTTCCGTTAAATAAAGGAGAATCATTAAATCCAGATTCAAGAATCCGGTGAACTTCCGGGTTCGTATAAGTAATATAGCAGGGCAGTTGTTTCAGGTCTGAATGAATACCGGGCAAATAACTAAACCCAGGCGCCCTATCATCAGTGTCAAGATTGTCCCCATCCTGAACTTTCAACCGGTTAAAATCGATAGAACGTTTATCGATCCGAACCGGAGTACCGGTCTTCATCCGACCAGCAGAAAATCCCATTGATGTTAACTGTTCGGTAATTCCAAGGGAAGAAGATTCAGAAATTCTTCCCCCCGTCACTTTAGACCTTCCAAAATGCATCAAACCATTTAAAAAAGTTCCACTGGTAAGTATGACGGATTTACTTTGAAACTGAACACCAATTTCAGTTTCTACCCCAACGACTCTATTTGCTTCAAAAAGTAATTTTACGACGGTCCCCTGCCAGAAAAAAAGATTATTAAGACTCTCCAGTTGAATTCTCCAAGTTGCTGAGAATCTATTTTTATCACATTGAGCCCGGGGACTCCACATTGCCGGCCCTTTGGACAGGTTTAACATTCTGAACTGAATTGTGGATAAATCTGTAACAATTCCCATCCTGCCTCCAAGGGCATCAATTTCTCTGACAATCTGGCCTTTAGCTATTCCACCGACAGCCGGATTGCAGCTCATTTGACCCATTTTATTCAAGTCCATTGTGATGAGCAGAGTTTTCGAACCCATTTCAGCAGCAGCAGCAGCAGCTTCACAACCGGCATGCCCCGCTCCTACCACAATCACATCATAACCCGCCAACACCATCTTCTATTTTCTTATATAATGAAATGCACTCCGACTCTTTTTCCCTCATCAACAATTTTTCACTCTCCGTACCATCGCCATAACCCAATAAGTGAAGAACTCCATGGGAGACAACTCTAAGAAATTCATCTTCCAAATTTACACCAAAGATCTTCGAATTTTCTTTCACCATTTCGCAGCTGATAAAAACATCCCCTTCAATTGTGTTTTCTTTCACATAATCAAATGTGATTATATCAGTGAAATAATCATGTTGTAAATATTTATTATTAATTTGCAACAAAAAGGAGTTACTGCAAAATATATAAGAAAGATTTCCAGTCTTCCTATTGTGCAATTCAATTATCTGTTTTATCCATTTGGAAACCAACCGGTATTTTAAGCGAGGCTTTTTAATCTGTTCTTCAAAAAAATGAATTGTCATCAGCGGTCAATCGTGATATTAATAATATTCCCCCTTCCCCTGGTTTTTAAACCCGAACTTAACTGTTGCATAAAAAAGATTCCCCTCCCGCTCTCAAGATTAATGTGATCTTTATCCAGCGGCGATGGTATCTTACCAAGGTCAAATCCATCTCCCTGATCTTCTACTTCAATCTCAATCTTTTTATCATCAATCATAATGGTTACAAAAGTAAGGAAATCTTTATTAAATTTATTTCCATGACGTATGGCATTGTTCACAGATTCGGACAAGACAGTTATAAAGGCAAATTCTTTGGAGGATTCAAAATGAAATTGTTTCTGGATGCCAGAAGCAATTTCAAAGCATTCTTTGAGTCCTTCCATCGATGAATTAATGGTAAATTTTTTAGTAAATTCAAATTTTCCCATTCTCAAAAACCTTTAATAAAATCATTTAAAGATATACAATAGTTTTCAGATATAGTAAAACTCCCGGATAACGAAATCCAAAACAAAAATTCCTTTTTTCTCAAGAGCCCATCTACCCCTGTCCAATTTTTTCATATATCCTTCATTCACAAATTTATAAAGAATACTTAAAAAATGATTATAAATTTTAATATTAAATTTATTTTTCACATAACTAACTACAATACCTTCGCAAGTTCTTAATGAAGTTAAAATATATTCATTAAAAAAATCAACTTCTGTTAAAAATTCCCTGTTTGAAATTCTACTATCCATTCTGTCAGACTCAACAAATTCTTTTGTATTACTAACGTTCCATTGCCTCGATTCACCATCATAACTATGTGCAGAAGGTCCTATTCCAAGATATTTACCATTACTCCAATACAGCCAGTTATGTTTCGATTCATAGCCCAATAATGCATAGTTGCTTATTTCATAATGTTTAAAACCTCTCTCTTTAAGGCTTTCCATGGTCATTTCGAACTGGTAGAGGCTTGTTTCCTCGTCGATGGCATTTAGCAATCCCTTTTCCTGTTTCCAGTACAAAACCGTATTAGGTTCAATACTTAAATTATAGGCTGAAATGTGTTCGGTTTTTAAATTAACAGCTTTCAAAAGAGAATTTCTATAAATTTCATTATCCATACCAGGAATAGCATACATCAGATCAATCGAAACATTCGTAAACCCAGCCTTTCTGGCCCAATGAACGGCCTCTTCCGCCTGCCTGGAATTATGTCTTCTATTTAAGAAATCCAAAACTCTATCATCAAAACTTTGAATCCCGATGCTCAGTCTATTAATGCCTAATTCTCTTAAATTTTTAAGGTAATTAAGATCCACATCATCAGGATTGCATTCAAAGGTAATTTCGGCTTCGGAAGAAATATTGAAATGATCGTATATATTTTTTATCAATGATTCTACCTGACCAATCGACAGCATGGATGGAGAACCTCCACCAAAATAAACACTGGATACACTTTCCCCTTTTAAATAATCCTTTCTAAAAGAAATTTCCTGATTTTCTGAATTAATTAAATCCTGAATTAATTCACTACCTGTAGTTGAATAAAAATCGCAATAATGGCATTTCTTTTTACAAAAAGGAATATGAATATAAATTCCTGCCATTATATGTTACTATTTTGAAATTTTTTCAATAAACTATTCTTTTACAAACAATTATGTGTAGAAAAAAATAAGAGACTATATATTATTTATACTCTCCAAGAGATTCCTCACTCCGTTCGGAATGACATTTCATCTTTAGGGAGCAGGTAGTATGGGTTGGCTTGGCCACCCCATACTATCAAAAAGACCCGTTCAACGGTCATTTTTATTTTAATCAGAAAAAAATCTACTTTATTTCAGGAACCGGTATTTTTCTGATTCTATTTAAATGTCTTCCTCCATCAAAAGTTTCACGGAGAAAAATGTCAATTATTTCCAAAACTTCATTTTCAGATAAAAATCTTGCAGGAATTGAGCATATATTGGCATCATTATGATGTCGAGCCAACGAAGCAACTTCCTTATTCCAACAAATTGCGGACCGAATGCCCTGATGTTTATTCACAGTCATATTGATGCCATTTCCACTTCCGCAGAAAACAATACCCATTTCGGCTTCTCCCCTTTCAATTGAAAAAGCAAGCGGATGAGCAAAATCAGAATAATCACAACTGTCATTTGAATAACATCCAAAATCATGAATTTCAAAACCTTTCGATTCCAAATAATTCTTCACGATGTTTTTTAAATTAAATCCGGCATGATCGGATGCTACAGCAATTATTCCCATACATTCATATTATTTGCTGCAAAAATAAAACTTTAAACTTATGCTTTGATTTTTAAGAAATATTTTCGTAAATTATAGAATAAGAAAGGCCTGTTTAAACCACATTCAATTTTGGTTAAAAACCGGTTGATAATTATTTGTTAAATATTGAAAGGTTCCTTTTATAATTTCATAAAAAATTATAAGGCAGATAAATTTCGATTTTCTCATCCAAAACAACTTTCATTTTATAACAAAATTCACCACCGAATAAGACCTTAAAACATTTAAAAAAAATAAAAAAGAATTTAACATTCTGACCTTATCAACATCTGGTTAATAAAGATGATTTAATCAGTATTTCAGAAATTTAACCTGTTAATTTCCATTAACAAACTTTCTTCCCAACAGAAAAAATATATTCTCCAAAAATTTCATCTCTTTTTTATAAACCATTTCAACCGTATATTATTTTTTTCATCTTTTCTTTAAATTTAAAACTCTCTAATGTTATATATTTCAACTGTGGATAACTTCAATCATGGGGTCAATGAGTCCAAATTTTCTCTCTTTACTTTGAAGATCTTATTTGCAAACGAAGTATTTTAAATGTAATTTCGAAAAATTTTAAAAAATCAGAGTAGTATTTATAATGAATCCAACTGACAAATTATCAATTCTTTTGGTTGAGGACAACGAGTTAAACCAGAGATTAATGAAAATCAGTTTAAAGAAAAATAATTATACAGTCACGATAGCAAATAATGGTCTTGAAGGTGTTGAATTATTTAAAACACAAAAATTTGATCTTATTCTTATGGATCTTATGATGCCTGTCATGGATGGTTTTGAAGCTACCAGGGAAATAAGAAAAATTGAGACTTCTGATGAAAGCAGACCTTATACGCCCATTATTGCCTTTACTGCCAACACATTAAATAATGATCATGATAAATGTGTCAAAGGAGGCATGGATGACATTCTTGAGAAACCTTTCAATTTTGAAAAGTTCAGTGACATCCTTAAAAATCTTGGCTAATGGATTGAAAGCCCCAAATTTAAAGAATAAACAATATTTTTTTGTCTTCAGTATATGAGTGATTTTATTGATCTTAGGGGAAGAAATCAATCGGAAACAGATAAGGAATTTGACAAACAACTCAGGCCGCTGCATTTTGAGGATTTCAGTGGTCAGAAGAAGATTGTTAATAACCTGAAGGTATTTGTTGAAGCTGCTTCCATGAGAGGTGAAGCCCTTGATCATGTTTTGCTTCATGGTCCACCCGGGCTTGGAAAAACAACCCTATCCAATATTATTGCCAATGAGCTGGGGGTAAATCTGAAACTTACTTCAGGACCTGTTCTTGACAAACCAGGTGATCTGGCCGGTCTTTTGACCAATCTGGAGACCAACGATGTTTTATTCATTGATGAAATTCACCGTCTTAGTCCTGTGGTGGAAGAATATCTTTATTCGGCCATGGAGGACTACCGGATTGACATTATGATAGATAAAGGTCCGAGTGCGCGTTCAATTCAATTGGATCTTAATCCATTTACCCTGATCGGAGCCACCACGAGAAGCGGGCTTTTGACAAGTCCTTTAAGGGCCCGTTTCGGCATTAATTGCCATTTGGAATATTATGATGTCGAAGTTCTCACCGGTATTGTAAAACGATCAGCTAATATACTTAACTGTGAAATTTATGAAGATGCTTCTGTAGAAATTGCCAGGCGAAGCCGGGGAACGCCCCGCATCGTTAACGCCTTGCTCAGAAGGGTGCGAGATTTTGCCATGGTAAAGGGGAATGGTATCATTGATCTAAACATTACCCGATATGCCCTTGAAGAGCTTAATATAGACAAACACGGGCTTGATGAAATGGACAACCGGATACTGACCACCATCATTGACAAATTTAAAGGAGGCCCGGTTGGTTTATCCACCATTGCAACCGCTGTCAGTGAAGATACAGGGACGATTGAAGAGGTATATGAACCTTTTCTAATCAAGGAAGGATTTCTTAAAAGAACTCCGCGCGGGCGTGAAACCACGGATCTTGCTTACCGGCATTTAGGCAGAGTGAGGACGAAAGATGATATGCAAACGCTCTTTTGAGAAGGGTTGTCAATCCTTCTGCCCTACCTGCAGTTATGTATCAGCGGGGAATTAATTCAATTTCAAATAATTTAGGCCACAACTTTCCTGTGACATAGACCTTGTTTTTTACCGGGTCGAAAGCAATTCCGTTCAAAACATCTTCTTCCGGATTATTATTTAAAAAAGCGCTGCCCTGTAATCCGGATAAGTCTATCTCACCGGTTACCTTGCCCGTTTTGGGATCAATTCGAACTATCTGATTGGTCAGCCAGATGTTGGCCCATATTTCCCCTTTGATGTATTCCAGTTCATTCAGATTTTTAATCACCTGTTTATTGTCGCATACCTGTACCGATTTGATCACATTAAATGTGGCGGGATCAATATAAGTCAGGAATTCAGTGCCGTCACTCATGATCAGGGAAGTGCCGTCATTTGTTAATCCCCAGCCTTCTGCAGACCGGAAGGTCCAGTTTTTTAAAAGATCAAAAGTGTTTAAATCGTATACGAATCCGATTCTTGATTTATAGGTGAGTTCGTATAATTTTCCGTTCAGAATGGTAATTCCTTCTCCAAAATACTGTGCATCCAATTTATGTTGCTGAAGAATTTTTCCGGTGGACAGGTTCTCTTTGAAAATTCCTGATTTACCTTCCTGACCCGTTCCTTCGAATAAAAAACCATTATGAATTTCCAGACCCTGGGTAAAATGATCCGCGTTATGAGGATAGGAATTGATGATTTTATACCGGTACTTCACGGGTTGAACATCTGAAAGAAGTAAAAGATCTGCAAAATTTTCTCCTTCCTGACCATCGTTTTTTGCAGCGACGACTTTCACCTGATGCGTTCCTGAATTTAAACCTGAAGTTTCCAGAACATAAGAGGATTCAGGATATGAAGAAGTAAAAACCGATTTCTGATCAATGAACAGTTCTGCTGTTTTAAAAGATCCACCCCGGATCCTTGTCTTAAGGGATATGGTTATTTTATCACCCAGGTGAAAATCTTTTTCTGAAGACTTAAACTGAATGGATGTAACGGGTTTTCTGGCTCCCCGGGAAGGTTGGGCGCAATCGGTAAAAACAGCGGAAGAAAGTGTGTAAAAGAGGATTATGACAAATAGTTTTTTCATTGTGCTAATTTCACGAATTAAGGATGAACCGAAGATCAACGAAGTTAATTTACCCGAAGGCATTCATCCATATGCTGATGCGAAGTTAATCATAATTCATAAATTAATATCGTTTTGTTAGTGATTATCGATTTGTTGTACTCCTTCAGGGTTCTGTTTCGTTCAATTCATCCCCCACCGGATTTTATCCGGGGCTATTCGTGTTTAACCACTTCGTGGTTGGTTCCTGGTTGGATGATCTGGTTTTGTGTAATTTAAAGCTCTAAAAGTAATTAAGGTTTGTTCCTGATAGCATCCGGGGTTATACAAGTTCAAACCCGAAAAATAATTAAGGTTGATTTCTGATTTCAACCGGGTTTATTCGCTTTGCTGATTTTTGATAGGTGTAATTTGTCGATTGAAATAAAATTAAACAAATTAAAGAAATGTCTATTTGAAATTTAACTTTGTCCCTGAATTAGAAACAATAAATTTTTTGTTTTGAGCGGATTAAAAAAACTGGCCGGTGATACGGTGATTTATGGCGCTTCAACCATTATAGGACGTATGGTAAACTGGTTAATTCTACCTATTTATACCTACAATTTTCTTCCTTCAGAATTCGGGATATTTACCAATCTTTTAGCATACGTTGCTTTCATCCAAGTAGTTTTAACCTTTGGTATGGAAACATCTTACTTCCGGTTTGCAAGCAGGAGTAAAGAACCGGGAAAAATATTTGGCACAGCCATCATTTCCTTATTGATGAGTTCTGTTCTTTTTGTGATTCTTATTTTTGCGTTTTCAGGAGATATCGCAAAACTCATTAATTACGAAGGTCATGAAAATTACATCGTTTGGTTAGGCATTACACTTGCAATGGATACAATGTCTGTTATCCCTTTTGCTAAATTGAGGTTCCAATCAAGGCCTGTCAGATTTGCGGCAATTAAGATTATTAATATTTTCATCAGCATATTTCTCAATTTATTCTGGATCGTTTTTTGTCCATGGTGGTTGAAGTCTCATCCGGACTCTTTTATTCGCCTTGTTTATTCTGAAGAAATTGGAATTGGGTATGCTTTTCTTGCATATTTAATCTCCTCAGCTGTAACTCTTCTGATTTTCCTGCCTGATTTTAAACCCACGAATATAGTTTTTAAGAGGAGTATTTTTACTGAAATGTATAGATATGGGTGGCCAATTTTGATTATCGGACTTGCAGGAATGGTTAATACCAACATTGAAAAAATTCTCATACCATGGCTGGACCGTTCTCCTAATCCTGATGCTGAGCTTGGAATTTATGGAGCTAATGCAAAACTGGCCATCCTAATGAATCTTTTTATCCAGGCCTTCCGTTTCTCTTTTGAACCTTTTCTTTTCTCCCACTATAAGAATGAAAATTCCAAGGTAACTTATGCAAGGATCATGAAGTATTTTGTCATCCTTGGACTTCTGATCTTTCTGGGTGTCATGTTTTACATGGGTATCATCAAGCATTTTATAGGCCGAACAGGGTCCAGCTATCTGACGGGTCTAAAAGTGGTGCCCTGGTTATTGATGGGAAATTTGTTTCTCGGAATTTTTTACACTCAATCTCTTTGGTATAAACTTACTGATCAAACGCATTATGGAGCGAGATTTGCTATCATTGGCGCTGTCATTACCCTCGTTATTAACATCCTATTTATTCCCAAACTGGGCTATATGGCTGCCGGATATGCGTTTTTTATCTCCTCACTGGTGATGACCGTCTATTCATATGTTCTTGGTCAAAAATATTTTCCTGTTAAATATGATCTGGCCGCCATTGCCTCTTATTTTGGGGTGGCAACGGTTTTATTTTTAGCGAGCAGCTTTCTTCCTTTTGCCAGTGAAATCGCTAAAATTTCCGTAAATACTTTATTGTTTGCCCTATTTATCGGGTTTATCGGGTTTAGAGAAAAAAGAGATATAGTCAGGCTGTTCAAAAGACAGTGAAAAGAAAGTACGAATTAATCGATAGAGGAGTAAAAATTGCCAATATAAAGGAAGATATTTTGTAATTTTCGGCTGTTATTAATATTTTCATATAAACGACCCTGAGAAAATCTTTTTCACAAAGGAGCATGATTATCGGGGAGTTCCATCCGGCCATTAAAAAACGGAATATAAAAAGATGAAACGCCTTACCACCTTAACTATTCTTCTGCTCTTTTTATCCATTGGCTTAAAAGCCCAGGTGTGGGAAAAAATGTATCTTGCCAGGAATTTCTATGGGCATAGGAATCTGGCATTGAATGAAATAGCAGGATCTCCTTACCTTGATCCGGAATATGCCAACGCTAAAGTTACTGACCGGAACGGCATTCAATATCAAGACATTCCCCTCCGGTATAATTGTTACAGTGATGTCCTTGAATTTAAAAAGGATGGTAATGCTTATGATGTAAATCCCAAAGATCAGGTGAGAAGAGCTGAATTTGGAGGCCGGATTTTTTGTTATCTCGATTATGCATCCGTCCATTCAGCCAATAATGGTTATTTTCAGCTTCTTACCGAAGGGAAAGCCAATTTATATGTCCGGTATCATATTGCCTTTTATGAAAGAGAAGAATTAAAAGGGTATGCTATTCCCAAACCGGCCAGATTTGACAATTTAACAGAAACCTATTGGATTTCCATTGATGGAGCTCCGGCCAGGGAGATTTTTAAAAAAAATGATTTGCCTGATCTTTTTTCTGACAAGAAAAATGAAATCCAAGAGTATATTTCGAGTCAGAAACTTTCATTTAAAAAGGTCAATGACCTAAAAAAAATTGTCAGTTATTACAATACACTCTGATCAGTTCCGATCGGCACATTTTCAGGATCAGCAAATAATTATTACGTTAAATTCATGATTTTAACCCTTTTGAAATGAAAAATGATCAATCAGATTTAACTAAGACGATACCCCAAAACAAGATTACCCGCCGGCAGATTCTTGAAACGTTTGGGGTTATAGCAGGGACCGGGTTATTATCAACTCTGGCCGTTCCGGGGTATGGGGGTCAGGCCGATACTTCTTCTGAAGAAATCAATGTCCGGTATTTTGACTCCCTGGTTCAGGCACAAAAAAGTAAAAAGATTAAAGAGGGGGAGTTAATAAAAACCTTAGGTTATTTTTCACCCGGCGACGGCGGGGCTGCCAACTATTTAACTGTAAGGGACCGTGGGGAATCAAAAATCAATAACGGGGATATCGTCCAGTTCCGGAACGGTAACATCGGATTGTTAACCGGAATTACGCAGGTCAATTACAAAATTTTCGGGGCTGCCGGAGATTCTAAAACAGATGATGGCGCATCTATCCACATGGCCCATGAATATGCCAATCGTTTCAAATTGCCGGTTGAAAACAATTACGGAGAATACTGGATCAATCAAACCAGGAATATACAGATTAAAACTTCAGTCCGGTGGGGACAGAGTATTTTTCATATCAATGAGCAGTACGACACCAATCAACCTGTTTTCAAAATCTTGAGTTATGACCTTCCAAAAGCTATCTCAAAAGATGAATCTGAAAAAAAGAGAATTATTCAGGCATTAAAACCCGGAGTTCAGGAGATTCCCGAATTAAGTGATTACAATAATTCATTAATTGTCATCAGCGACTCAAACGATCGCATCGGTTTCAGATCAGGCGCCCGTTACAGCAATCAATCCCGTGCCAGGGAAGAGTTATTCTATATGGCGGAAAAGGGTAAAATCATTGGCGATATCGCATGGTCCTTCAATGACTATACCGAGCTGACAGCCTATCCCGGGGAAAGCAGCTATCTGACCATTGAAGGAGGAACTTTTTATCTTTCGGGAAATCCCCCCGTGAATGGGAAAGGCTCCTATGTTCAAAATGGATTTTCGATCACCCGAAGCCGGACGATCATTAAAAACCAATGGGTGGGATTGGAAAATGGGAAGAGTGATGTCTCCATGAACCCAAGAAATGGTTTTTATAGTCTCAATACGGTGTATGATGTAACTCTTGAAAATATAAAATTACTTCCCTTTGAACAGGATCGTCCCGGCGAAAAACAGGATGTTCCTGCCGGTACCTACGGGATTGGAGGCAATAGAATCCTAAATACAACCTTCCGGAACATTTCAGCCGAGGGTACCCTTTTGCATTGGGGCGTTTTTGGCACCAACATGAACAAGAATTTCCGGGTTGAAAACTGCAGGCTAAACCGCGTTGACGTTCATTTCCACTGCTGGAACCTCACGATCAAAGACTCCCGGATCGGCAACAGGGGAATTTCTATAACCGGAGGAGGCGAACTGATCATTGAAAATTCGTCCTGTGACAACAACCGGTTTGTGAATTTCAGAGCCGATTTCGGCGCCAAATGGGACGGTAACATCACCATACGGAATTGCCGGCTCAGACCTAAAATTTCGGCTGAAACTTCCATCCTGTATGCTGTGGCCTCCGATTTTGACTACGGTTATCCCATTGGATTAGCTAAAACTGTTTCTGTAGAAAACTTTATTTTTGATTTCCGGGGGATCCCTGAATGCAAGAGCAACAGCTGGTTGATTACTTCATCTTCCTTCTCCAGATCAAAAAAAGGGAAGCGTTCATTTTTCCCGGGAAATATGCAGTTCAAAAATATTCTGACGGAAGGACGGGAGAAGGGGTTGCGGCTGATGAAGATCTCAGATCCAACAGGATATGTCCTCCATCAACCCGGAGATTATGACGGAGCTTTTTTTAAACCCAATGCATCTGTCTGCTTTGATAACGTTCAACTGGAACAGGACCTGGGAGAAGATAACGGTTACCATTTAATGATTGATAAATCTTCCGGTTTCTCAAATGATCCGTTCTCTTTGTATCCTCAAATACGTATTTCGAACTCTCCTTCTGTTTCCCTTCATTTAGGAAATACCGCTGCCACTGTATTTATCGAGAATTGCAACGTTCACCGGCTTCGTGTTTCTGCGGAGAAAGCATTTCAAGGTGAAATTTCTTTTGTAAACTGTAAATTTTTGCCTGTTATTGATAAAGAAAGCGCCAAACCATTTCAGCTATCGGCCGAGTTGGGAACCAGTTTTATTAATTGTGTATTTCACCTGCCCCGGATGAATCAGAAAATTAATCCCGAAGCTTTATCTTTATTGGATTTCATAGCATTTAACAAATCTGTTTTCTATAATCACATTAATTCACGGCTTGGGAATGACGTTTTAAATTATTACAAGTCGAAGGGCCTCAAAATAAAACCGGATTTTATTTCCATGCTGAAAAGCCATCACGAACTGGAAGACAGGGATTAGCCGTATCAATGCGGAGGTTGAAATAAAAAGCAGGAGACCCAATAGTCGAAGAAATTACATAGAAACAGGGTCAGGATCCCGGGTTGACTTAAGTAAGTATTCGATGGATTAAATAGGAGTTGAGAAGAGAACTGAGTTGGGAAAAAATAATGAACTAATTCTTTGCTAATTAGAAAAGATATTTTGTAAATTTCGAGTGAAAAAAACTATGTCAGATGAAACAACTTACCATCCTGTTTTTTCTTTTTTTCATTTTGTCCACGGGTCTAAAAGCACAGATATGGGAAAACATAGAGTATCCTGTGATGAATTACTACGGGCTCAAGAAGATGGTTTTAAAAGATATTCAAGGATCACCCTTTCTTGATCCGCAATATGTCCATGGTGAAGTTACTATCCGCAACGGCAGCACATATAAGGATGTTCCTCTCCGGTATAATTGTGCTGACGACATTCTTGAATATAAAAATGGGGACAAGTCCTATGAGATTATTCCCAAAGATCAGGTGAGAAGAGCTGAATTTGGCGGCCGGATTTTTTGTTATCTTAATTATGCACCGGTCCATGCACAGAACAGAGGTTATTTTCAACTTCTTACTGAAGGGAAAGCCAGTTTGTACGTTCGATATCATATTACCTTTTATGAAAGTGATGATCCAAAGGGTTATGCTACACCAAAGCCCGCCCGATTTGACGATTTGAAAGAAACCTATTGGATTTCCATTGATGGGGCTCCTGTCGTGGAGATTTCGAAAAAAAATGATTTACTGAATCTTTTTTCTGACCGGAAAAAAGAAATGCAGGACTTCGTATCGGAACAGAAACTATCGTATAAAAAGGTTGAAGATCTAAAAAAAATTGTCCGTTATTATAACACACTTTAATTAATTACGAATTAGGAATCAATGTTGTTTAGTTAAGAATTTAATAGTTACAGAGAGAAAAAAAATTACCACGGAGACACGGAGAACACTGAGATTCACAGAGATAAAATATGAATATTGTTTAAAAAGAATGCAGAGAAGAGGCGTTGCCTCTTTCAGGGATCACAGAGAAAAATAGTTACAGAGAGAAAAAAATTACCACGGAGACACGGAGAACACGGAGATTCACAGGGATAAAATATGAATATTGTTTAAAAAGAATGCAGAGAAGAGGCGTTGCTTCTTTCAGGGATCACAGAGAAAAATAGTTACAGAGAGAAAAAAATTACCACGGAGACACGGAGAACACGGAGATTGATAGGGATAAAATATGAATATTGTTTAAAAAGAATGCAGAGAAGAGGCGTTGCCTCTTTCAGGGATCGCAGAGAAAAATAGTTACAGAGAGAAAAAAATTACCACGGAGACACGGAGAACACAGAGATTCACGGGGATAAAATATGAATATTGTTTAAAAAGAATGCAGAGAAGAGGCGTTGCCTCTTTCGGAGATCACAGAGAAAGACAAAGAGATGTTCTAATTTTACTTAACTAAACAACATTGAATCAGGAATTACGAATCAGTAACGTAATTTGGAATAAAACTTCTTAACTTTGGTCTAATGGTACTGATTAATAATTTTTGAAAGGAGAATCATATGAAATCAATTTTTGTACATCTTGCCCAAGGTTTTGAAGAGATTGAGGCCATTACAATCATTGATGTTCTGCGCCGTTCGGGAGTGGATGTGGTTACCGTTTCTACCGGTGATGATCTGATGGTGACCGGCGCTCACAAAATTGCAGTGAAAGCTGATGTTCTCTTTAAACAAGCTGATTACAGACAGGCTGAAATGATCGTTCTTCCCGGGGGTATGCCCGGGGCTAAAAACCTTAGTGAACATGAAGGTTTGAATATCCAGATTAAAAAGTTTTTTGAAGAAGGCAAGCTGCTTGGAGCTATCTGCGCAGCCCCGATGGTATTTGGGAAACTGGGCATTTTAAAGGGTAAAAAGGTAGTTTGTTATCCGGGATTTGAAGAATATCTCTCCGGGGCCTCCATCAGGCAGGATCCTGTGGTCGTGGACGGTAATATCGTCACGGGACGCGGTCCGGGAGTGGCCATGCAGTTCTCTTATGAGATTGTGCGTTTATTGAAGGATGAGCAAAATGTAGTTAAGCTGAAAGAAGCGATGCTGTGGTGATGAGACGATGTGATGATGGAGAAATTCTTCAAGTGAAGCAATCCGCGGTTTTAAGCGGGGTATAAGGCAGTGCACTGTCAGGGGTGCTGTTGAGGAAGTCAGATAAGTAAAAAAAATGCGTGAACTATTTTTATTTAAATAGATTTTTTTACTTTTACGTTTGTTAAGGTGTATTTCAGTATTCTTAATTTTGAAAATAAAAATTTTCGTTATGCCAAATCTAGCTGATCCTTTGATCTTTATTGTTGAGGATAACACTGTATACAATAAATTGGTGGTAAGTTATCTCAGATCACAGAAATTCACCCGGGTGGAAAGTTATTTGACAGGAGAGGAATGCCTGAAGAATATTTATAAAAAACCCGATGTGATTATTCAGGATTATCTTCTCGATGGCATGAATGGGATAGAGGTTCTGAAAGCGACCAAAAAACTGTATCCTGAGACCGAATTTATCTTTTTGTCAGGGCAGGACAGCGTGGACGTCGCCATCAATTCCATGAAATACGGCGCCTATGATTACATTGTAAAGGATCAGATGGCTTTGAAGAAGATGGTTGATAAAATCAATAAGATTATCTCCGTCAGAGACCTTGTCAAAAGCAATAAGCGCTATAAAGTCGGGGTTCTGTTTTTCTTTATTGCCCTGGCGGTGCTCATCCTGGTTATCATCAGCCTGACTCTTTTATTCCCTGAAAAGTTTTCGATAGGGAGCTAAATAACACGATAAATACGAGCACAACTAATAACACGAACGGGAGCAGTCATTGTTGGCTGCTCTTTTTTTGTGGTTTGTCAGGCAATTTGTATTTTTATAAATCTTTGAAAGACCGATGACGGCCACTAATACGAAACCCATGGACAACCAACCTATCCTGTTTAACCGGATTATCAATGGAAATTCTGGCCCGTGGCTGGAGGCGAACAGACATGAGGAAAAATTTGAGGCTATCATCAGTGATCTGAAGCCGACCGAACCGGACTTTGGGCCGATTTATGAAATTGAATTTTATCCATTCTTCAACAATAAAACCAGGTACTATCACAAACTGATCACCAATGAGGCTAACCGTTACTGCAATCAGATCATTGAACTGATCCGGTCCGAAGACGATATCAGGATCATTAAATACCTTTTAAACGACCTGCTTAAAAAGAAATTAAGATCGTTGCTGAAAGATGTCGGCAAGCTCATCAGGATCAATGATTATGATCTAAAGTATATTGATCCTTATCAATCAGCGTTCTTTGCCGGAGTGGATCATAAATCCGATACCTACGTGATCCAGTTTCTAAAGACCGCTCTTGTGAAGGTCTATCTTGAGATTCAGGAAGTGTTCAAATCACGCCTTGAAGATGATTACCCTGAGATGAAAGATTTGTATTTGCAAGCGCTTTCCGAACCCATACCGGAGCATACGTTTCTGAAAAAGACCGTTGAAGCAGCCTTTGCGGCCGGATCGAAGCCGGACCTGCCGTCATGTTCCCCGGTTAAGGAAGATTTATGTCTTCACTCCTTTACCTATCGGCAGTTTATTAAAAAGGGCGATCTGCTGATTGACTTATGCGACAGCCTGAAAAAGAATCTTTTCATTGATAAGAAAACATCAGTCGGAAATTTCAGAAGGATTTTTTCCGGCAAGGAAATATCGAGTCCGGTGCGATGGACAGGCCATGCAAGCGATTTTTATTATTTTATTTATTTGATTTACACCAAATACAAGGTGGTCGAAGATCTCAGGCAGAATCAGTGGAAAGTGGCCTGCCGGTGCTTTGTCCAGGGGGACGGGACACCGTTTGAAAGGGATAAGATAAAAAATCTGAAAAGGCCGAGGTTGACGGGGGGACTGCTGGAGAAGGCGGTTGAGTTGATAAATAAATTTAATGAATATCCGTTTACTTTCCTCATTGAGATTTCACTTGTCAAATGTTGTCATTTATAGTCATTTATAGTCATTTATAGTCATTTATAGTCATTTATAGTCATTTGATTGTCATTAATTGTCATTAATTGTTTTTTACTGCAAAATGCCCATTGATGACAACTTCATGAGGCAGTATACAAACGTTAAGCAACTTACCGGATACTGATTACAAATTTTTTAGTTACAGGACACAAAGAGAGGGGCACAAAGTGAGGCCTTCGCGGATCCCTGGTCCGCATGACATCACCGCTATGAATACTCACCCCCGGTTTCAACCACGAGTTGTCAGTTCCGGTGATCCTCTGTTCTCTCTAAAATCCGCCGGACATGCGACGCCTGCTGCATGTACCTTAATACGGGGGCATACTGCACTACTGACCTTCCTTTTTATTTGAATTTGATAATTTGTTTCAGCCCGAAGAAAAGCCCTATTCTTCGTTTATTCCCGCTGCTCTGCACTCTGCACTCTACACCACCCCTTGTTGTTTATAGTTCTTGATAATTAGTTGTTTAGCTATTATTGCAACGTCTTTGAGCTACAAAGATGACATTTGCGCAGGTGTCCATTGATTAATTTTTTAATCCTTTAAAAATGGACCGGAAATTATTGTGTCTGGAAAGACTCAGGAGACGACAGGAGGTCAGGTTTTGGATCAGGAGAGCCGACATGGATTTTGGTGAAGCGCGGTTATTCCTGGAAGTAACCAAGAAACATTTCACCAGGCTGGTAAAGAGCGGGGCTGTACCTTACCATAAACCTCCAAAGAAGGCCAGGTATTTTAACAAGAAGGAGTTGAATGTCTGGCTGATACGGATCTGTTTCAGGCCTGAATCAGAGATCGAAAGAGAAGCAGGCGAATACTTTATCAAAAGAGGGAGGGTCAGGTTATGAAAGATCTGATAGACCTGGCCCTGAGCCTTTGCAAAGAGATGCATGCCCTGAACGAGTATGTCAGGTGGGAGACCCGGAAGATTTCCGAACGGCTTGCCGATGAATGGGTGGACAATGAGCGGGTGATGAGCATCCTGAAGATCAGTAAGAAGACCCTGCAGCACATGCGGGATAAGGGCGACCTGGCCTACAGTCAGGTGAAAGGGAAGCTCTATTACAGGATCAGTGATGTCAGGGAAATGCTGGAAGAGAATTATGGGGAGAAGGGAGAAGGGAGGAGGGAGAAGGGAGAAGGGAGAAGGGAGGATCAAATAATTTAATCATACAAAGAGATGGAATCAATTATGGAACGGGAATATGATGGAGTGATCAGGGGAGAGGGAAAGATATTCGATACTCCCCAGTTGCCGAAGGGGATTTACAGGGATCTACCGGGGATTCTCAGGGAGAGCGCAGATCTTTTTGAGGATGCCACCGAAAAGGATGTGTTCCTGATCGGAGCCCTGGCAGTTTTAAGCGGTTGTCTGCCCAATATCCGGGGGATTTATTTTGATGAGCCTTATTCCCCTCATCTTTATGCCTTTATCACCGCTCCGGCCGGATCGGGAAAGGGGAAGATGAAATGGGCCCGGTATTTTGGTCAAAAGATCCATGACCGGATGACGGAAAGATCCCGGGCTGAGCGGGAGGAATATTTGCAGATGATGGAAAGGTATAACAACCTTCCAGCCAAGGAGAAGCTGAATGAAGAAAAGCCCAGGGAACCCCTGCATAAGATGTTCTTTATACCGGCCAACAGCAGCTCGTCGGCCTTTATCCAGGCACTGGCCGATAATAATTTCACGGGAGTGATCTTTGAGACCGAAGCCGATACCCTGGCCAATACGTTCAAACAGGAATGGGGAAATTTCAGTGATGTGCTCCGTAAGGCGTTTCACCACGAAAGCACATCCCTGTTCCGGCGCAAAGATCAGGAGTTTATTGATATCAAAGATCCGCATCTTGCCATCGCCTTGTCAGGGACTCCGCGTCAGGTCTACCATATGATGCCTGATACGGAAAATGGTCTCTTCAGCCGTTTTCTCTATTATGCTTTTGAGGATGAGAGCGATTTCAAGAATCCTTTTGTTTCACACCGGCCAATCGATTACACCGGTTTTTTTACAGCCCAGGGACAACGGATTTTTGAACTTTACCACCGATTAAACAGGTTGAAAGGTCCGGTGATCTTCTCGTTATCTCCGGAACAGGCCGGCCGGCTTACCGGACAGTTTAATGATCTGCTGAAGCGCAGTAAACTGTTGCTTGGCAATGATCTTGAGGCTAATGTCAAACGGCTGGGACTGGCGGCCTTCCGGATCGCCATGATCCTCTCCGCTTTGCGGATCCCCGATGAGGGGAATATCTCCCATACGAGAATTTGCAGCGATACCGATTTCTCTACGGCCCTGAAAATTGCCATCCTGCTGGAAAAACATGCCAACGCGGTCTTTAAATGCCTGCCCAACGCGGGAGTGAGAAGCATGCGGTTAAAATTCTACGAAGCTCTGCCCAGGAAGTTTGACCGAAAGACTTATCTGAATATTGCCGCCGAGCTGGGTATCCTGGAGAAGAATGCGGAGAAATACATCTGGTTGTTCAGACCGGCGCTGGTGGGGAAGGAGGGACACTGGTATTTTAAAGTATGAATTAATCTGGAGGGAGGAGGGAGGAGGGAGGAGGGAACAAGGAGAAGGGAGAAGGGAACAAGGAGAAGGGAGAAGGGAACAAGGAGGAGGGAGAAGGGAACAAGGAGAAAGGAGAAAGGAGAAAGGAGAAAGGAGAAAGGAGAAAGGAGAAAGGAGAAAGGAGAAAGGAGAAAGGAGAAAGGAGAAAGGAGAAAGGAACAAGGAGAAAGGAGAAAGGGGAAGGGTGACAGCAGCGAGTTATGAGGTTCTTTTCAGAAAAAGTAGGGAAATAATATGTTAGTAAAGATATTGTAAAAGATTATGGAATAGTTATTTATGGTCATTTATAGTCAGTCGTGGTCATTTGTAGTCATTTGTAGTCATATAGGGTCATATATGTCATTTATAGTTATTTATCGTCATTTATCGTCATTTATGGTCATTTATAGTCATTTATAGTCATTTATAGTCATTTGTGGTCATATGTGGTCATTTTTTTGAATTTTGGGGAGGGGATGAGTTAAGAGACCGGATGACTACCATGGTTTTGAGCTGACAGGGGAACCGGGGTTGGTCACCCGGTCACTATAAAGGACGGTCTTTTTGTGTATTTTTACATCAAAATAAGGAAGGCGATGGAGATCATCAAGGAGGTGTGTGTTGAATCGTTAGAGGAGGCAGTGAGGGCTGAAGCAGCCGGAGCCACACGGGTGGAACTTTGCGCTGATTTGTCCTGCGGCGGGACCACTCCCCCTTTCGAGACCCTCCAACAGGTGATCGAAAAACTGCATATCCCGGTCATGGTTATGATCCGTCCGCGCGGGGGTGACTTTTGCTATTCGGACGAAGAGTATGAAAGGATGTGCGATGATGTTAGAAATTGTGCCCGTCTTGGGGCCTATGGCGTGGTTTTTGGACTTTTGAATCCCGACCATACCGTTGACTTCATCCGGACCACAAAATTGGTGAAATCGGCCGGTTTAATGTCCGTGACCTTTCACAAGGCCATTGATTGCGCCAAGGAGATCCTTCCGGCCGTGGATCAGCTGAAGGAGACCGGAATTGACCGGATTCTTTCCTCCGGAGGGAAACCCACTGCGCTCGAAGGGGCTGTAATGCTGAATGAAATGATCAGAGCAGGGGGCGATCGGCTCCGGATTGTTGTTGCGGGAAAAGTGACCTGGGAAAATTTCCGTGAAATCCGGGAGCTTATTCCAAACAGCGAGTATCATGGAAGAAGATTGGTGAAATATTGATGTTCATTTGTCAGCGAATTACATATGTTAGCGAATGACACGAATCAGGGACGAATTAACACGAACGATTTGAATCCCATTTGCACGATTTGAGACGCGATAAATCGCGGTTGTATGATCTGAGACGCGATAAATTGTGGTTGTATGATCTGAGACGCGATAAATCGCGGTTGTGTGATCTGAGACGCGATAAATCGCGTCTCTACGTTGCATAATACCCGCGATCAATTATAAAATTGGTCATTGTCCCAATTGCCGGGATTGGATTCGATGTATTCCCGTATGCGGTTAAACGATTCATCCGATCTGATGATATGGTCATAAAAACGGGATTGCCATTCAAATGCGTGATTTATCCGGTGCGATTCAAATGTAACGCGCCCTTTGTACCATCGGATGCTGCGTGACAGGTTTTCATGCAGCATCGGGTTATGGGCGCCGGTAATGCCGCCGGTTGTGGTTGCGGTGATGGTGGTGGCGAAGGGGGTAGAGACGCGATAAATCGCGTCTCTACAGTCCGTGTTCCCACGTTTGTATTGTTTATATCGCCCATCATCATTTTTGTCAATGATCAAAATGCCATGGACATGATTTGGCATAACAACAAAGGCATCCAATTCAATAAACGGGAAATGTACCGTTATCTCCAACCAAAATTGATGTGCCAGATGGCCGGTTGGGGATAATTGCATCCGGCCACCGGATATCTGACCAAAACAATGTTCATGGCCTGCTGTGCAGATGGTGATAAAATAAATGCCATTCCACCCGTAATCCCAATGGTGTAAACGTGCGGAAGGGATTCTGTATTTATCAAGGAATCTTTCCATTCCGGGGTTTTTAGCAATACATCAAATTAGAAATTTTTAGGGATAAATAAATGGATTTGTGATTATAATTCCGGTAGAGACGCGATTTATCGCGTCTCTTGAACAAATACAATCATCACGCATGGCATTAAGACGCGATAAATCGCGACCTTTGAATAAATAAATTCATCACCATGGCATTAAGACGCGATAAACCGCGTTTTTACAAATGCATTCATTGTGTGTGGTGGGAGACGCGATAAATCGCGACCTTTGAATAAATGCATTCATTGTGCGTGGTAGAGACGCGATAAATCGCGTCTCTACCACCGGAGGTTCCATTTATTTGAAGGCGTTGACATTTTTTGCTGAAATTTTGCTATGTTTGATCGTTAAAACCTAAATCTTCCGTTTCTTGAGCGGCATCAACAAAAAAGAGCTTAGCGAAATTGATATCTGTGATATCTACATTACACCCGCCATTGAGAAGGCGGGATGGGTGAAAGGTACGCAGATCAGGCGGGAATTTCCTATCACGCCGGGACCGGTGATTGTAAGGGGTGATCTTTCGGTACGGAACAAGAAGAAGCGGAAGTATGCTGATTATGCCTTGTCGTGGGAGCCGGGCGTGCCGGTAGCCGTTGTTGAGGCGAAGGACAATAATCACACCATCAGTCACGGAATGCAGCAGGCGCTTGGATATGCTGAATTGCTTCAGGTTCCTTCTGCTTTCAGTTCAAACGGCGATGGTTTTGCCTCACACGACAAGACATCAGCTGAGGGAGAAGATACCGAGACTTATTTTGATATGGATTCATTTCCATCCCCGAAGGAACTGTGGGAAAGGTATAAGAAATTCCATCGTATCAAAGATGAGGAGGAGGGATTGGTATTACAGCCTTATCATACAGACGGTTCCGCCAAGGAGCCAAGGTATTACCAGGTTGATGCCATTAACCGGACCGTGGAGGCAGTAGCAAAAGGACAGAAACGCATTTTATTGGTTATGGCTACGGGTACGGGCAAGACCTATACCACCTTTCAGATTATCTGGCGGCTGTGGAAGGCCAGGAAGGTTAAGCGGGTGCTGTTCCTGGTTGACCGGAATATATTGGCCGATCAGACACTGACCAATGATTTCAAGCCTTTTGGACCGGTTATGACAAAAATCAAGGGACGTACTATCGATCCGGCTTATGAAATACAGCTCGGACTTTACCAGGCGATTACGGGGCCTGATGAGGAAGACAAGATCTTTAAAAACGTGTCGCCTGATTTCTTCGACCTGATCATCGTCGATGAGTGTCACCGGGGAAGCGTGGCTGAGGATGCCTCGTGGAGGGAGATCCTCGATTATTTCTCCTCTGCCATACAGATCGGTATGACGGCAACGCCAAAGGAGACGAAGTACGTTTCAAATATCACCTATTTTGGAGAGCCGGTTTATACTTACAGCCTTAAACAGGGCATACAGGATGGCTTCCTTGCGCCTTATAAAGTGGTGCGTATCGATATTGACAAAGACCTTTACGGATGGACCCCGCCTCAGGGAATGACTGATGACCTTGGACAGGATATTGAGGAGCGGATGTATAACCAGGCCGATATGGACCGCATTCTTGTCCTTAATCAGCGGACAAAACTGGTGGCGCAAAGGGTGATGAAACTGCTGAATGCGACAGATCCATTTTCCAAAACCATCATTTTCTGTGAAGATATCGATCACGCGGAACGAATGAGGGTAGCCATCGTCAATGCAGCCGGTAAACTTGCAAAGGAGAATCCCAAATACGTGATGCGGATCACGGGGGATAGCCCTGAAGGAAAGGCAGAACTGGACAATTTTATTCTTCCGGAAAGCAGATTCCCTGTTATTGCCACTACATCGGAATTGTTGTCAACCGGGGTGGACTGCAAGACCTGCAAACTGATCGTGCTGGATAAGAACATCCGGTCAATGACAAGTTTCAAACAGATCATCGGGCGGGGAACGCGCATTGAAGAGGATTTTGGCAAATACTTCTTTACCATCATGGATTTTAAAAAAGCTACCGAGTTGTTCAGCGATCCTGACTTTGACGGTGAGCCGGTGGTGATTTATAATCCTGGGGAGGGTGATGATCCTGTACCGCCGGATCCGGAAGAGGGAGAAAAGGAGAACGGAGACGGGGAGAATGAAGGCAGGAAGAAGATTTATGTCAGCGGGGTGCCGGTAAGGATTGTGGCCGAAAGGGTAGAATATTTCGGTCCGGACGGCCAACTGATCACTGAATCCTACCGGGATTTTACGCGTAAACAGGTCAGGTCGGAGTATGAATCGCTTGACGATTTCCTCAGGAAGTGGAACAGCACCGATAAAAAGAAATATATGGTCGAATTGCTGGAAGATCAGGGTATTTTCCCGGAAAATCTAATCAGTGAAGTCGGCAGGGATTACGGGATATTCGATATGATCTGCCACATTGTTTACGACCAGCCGCCACTCACACGGAAAGAGCGGGCGAATAATGTCAGGAAACGGAATTATTTTACCAAATACAGCGAACCGGCCAAAGCGGTTTTGGATGCACTGCTGGATAAATATGCCGATAAAGGCATCACCTCCATTGAAAATGCAAAGGTGCTTCATCTGAAACCCTTCAGCGAGATCGGCACCCCGCTGGAAATCATTAAAGAGGTCTTCGGAGGGAAGGCCAACTATGAAAAGGCCGTTCAGGAATTGGAACACGAACTATTTAATCAGGGACAATCAGCATGAGTAATGTTTCAGGCATAATTAAATCCATCCAGGATATTATGCGAAAAGACGTTGGCGTTGATGGCGACGCACAGCGCATCAGTCAGTTGGTATGGATGTTTTTTCTAAAGATATTTGATGACCGGGAAGCGGAACTTGAAGTCGTGGAGGACAATTACCGGTCGCCCCTGCCCGAACATCTGCGCTGGCGCAACTGGGCCAGCGACAAAGAAGGGATCACCGGTGATGAGTTGTCTGATTTTGTGAACCTTCAGCTTTTCCCTTCATTGAAAGACAAGCTGACCCTGACAGGGCCGCAAGGCCTCAGGGCGCAGGTTGTGCACAACGTCTTTGAGGATGCCTACAACTACATGAAATCGGGCACCCTGATGCGGCAAGTGATCAACAAGATCAGCGAGATTGATTTTAACACGAAGAGCGACCGCCATACTTTCGGGAATATCTATGAACAGATCCTTAAAGATCTGCAAAGCGCCGGTAACGCGGGTGAGTTCTATACGCCGCGAGCGGTCACTACCTTTATGGTAGACCGGGTTAAGCCGCAACTGGATGAAATCGTGCTTGATCCGGCCTGCGGTACGGGAGGGTTTTTATCAAACGTGATCGAATACAAGCGGGAACAATTTGTACATTCGGCAGCTGATGAAGAGATCCTTCAATCGACTATTCACGGGGTTGAGAAAAAGACGATGCCGCATATGCTGTGCACCACCAATATGATCCTGCACGGCATCGACACGCCCATTAATATCAAACATGACAACACCTTAAGCCGTCCTTTGCGCGACTACACGAACAAAGACCGGGTGCATGTAATTGTGACCAATCCTCCGTTTGGGGGCATGGAGGAAGACGGGATTGAGAACAATTTCCCGGCCACTTTCCGTTCGCGTGAAACGGCAGATCTGTTCCTGAACCTGATCATTCATTTGCTTAAACCCGAAGGCCGCGCTGCCATTGTACTGCCGGATGGCTTCCTGTTTGGCGAAGGGATCAAGACCCGTTTGAAGGAAAAACTGTTGACGGATTGCAACCTGCATACCATCGTACGGCTGCCCAACGGGGTGTTCAGCCCTTATACCGGCATTAAAACCAACCTGTTGTTTTTTACAAAAGGCCAACCTACGGAAACGGTCTGGTATTATGAGCATCCTTACCCGGATGGCGTAACGAGTTACAACAAAACCAAGCCGATGCGGTTTGAGGAATTTCAGCCTGAAATAGATTGGTGGGGCAATGAATCCGATGGTTTTTCTGCACGGGTAGAAAATGAAAAGGCGTGGAAAGTATCTATTGAGGAACTCAAAGCGAGGAATTATAACCTGGATATCAAGAACCCTCATGTGGGAGAGCAGATTAACCACGATCCGGATAAGCTGTTGCAGCAATACGCGGCACAACAAAAAGAGATATCAAAACTTCACGATCAGTTGAAAAGTATTTTGTCGGAAGCGCTTAATCGGAAAGAGAAAGTTTAAAATGGTAGAAACGATCATAAATAATTTTGAGATTTGGGCAACTGCACAATCTCCAAAGACTAAAGGTCGAGGAATAAGCGCAGATAACCAAAAATTGGTTGGCATAAGTTGTTTGCGGAATCTAATTTTAGAACTTGCAGTGAGAGGGAAACTTGTGCCGCAAAATCAGAAGGACGAATCTGCCAGTGAATTACTGGAGCGGGATGCAAAAGAAAAAACCTGTGTAACCGAAAATGGAAATGATAGACAATATAAACAAGTTCAGGAAATCGAAGAGTATAAAAAACCTTTTGAGATACCAAAAAACTGGGAATGGAGGCATTTAGATGAATGTTTTTTAATTATGAGTGGTTCTTCTTTCGATAAAGCAAAGGAATTAGATAGTGGGCAATATCTATACGTCAAAGTCGCTGACATGAATTTAAAAGGTAATGAATTTGAGATTACTACCTCCTCTCGTTTTTATAATCCAACGAAGAAAGAACAAAATGCATTGATACCTGCAGGGAGTATCATTTTCCCCAAAAGGGGTGGTGCAATTGCAACGAATAAAAAGAGACTAATCAAAAACGATTTATTCGTAGATTTGAATATCATGGCCATTACCCCAATTAAGAGTATTAGTTTGGATTATTCTTATTATTGGCTGATGGGCATTGATTTGGCAAAACTGAATACTGGAACCAGTGTTCCTCAGATTAATCATAAGGATATTGCTCCGCTATTATTTCCAATCCCTCCAAAGGCAGAACAATATCGGATTGTCGCCAAAGTTGATGAATTAATGGCGCTTTGCGACCAATTGGAACAGCAACAAACTGACAGCAATACCGCTCATGAAATGTTGGTGGAAACACTGCTCGATACGCTTACCAATACTGCCGGTCAGGCTGAATTGGAATCCGCATGGGAAAGGATTGCAAATCATTTTGATACATTGTTTACCACCGAGCACAGCGTAGACCGGCTAAAACAAACTATTCTGCAATTGGCGGTGATGGGGAAACTGGTGCCACAGAACCCGGAGGATGAACCGGCGGGGGAATTGTTGAAGAAAATTGGGAGGGAGAAGGCGAGGTTGGTAAAAGAGGGGAAGATAAAGAAACAGAATCCATTAGCTGTAATTAACGATAATGAAAAAGTATATGAATTACCAATTGGATGGTTTTGGTCGAGAATTGGCAATGCTTCTTTATCAACAGAATACGGGTTGTCAGAAATGACATTTAATGGTATAAAAGGAATTCCTGTTTTGAAAATGGGTGATATACAGGATGGAAAAGTAATGCTTGGAGGTCAAAAATTAGTACCTGAAAATGTAGAAGGGCTTCCATTTCTTTATCTTAATAGAGGGGATTTGCTTTATAATCGCACAAATAGCGCTGAATTAGTTGGGAAAACAGGTATTTTTAATGGCAATGATGATGCATACACTTTTGCATCATATTTAATTAGGATTCGTTGTTCCGATAATTTCATCAATGCGAAGTATTTAAACTTAGCGATGAATGCCCCATTGTTTCGGGTAACACAAATTGAACCTCATGTAAAGCAGCAATGTGGGCAAGCTAATGTGAATGGTACAATATTGAAGAATATGATTGTACCTATTCCTCCCATAGACGAACAGCATCGCATTGTAGCCAAAGTGGATGAACTATTTGGTATTTGTGATGCGTTAAAAGACCGGATAAGGGAAGTGCAGGGGATAGAGATGGATTTGGCGGGGGCGGTGGTGGAGGGGGCGCTGAAGTAAAGGCACAAGCCCTGACAGGGGTTTGGAACCCTGTCAGGGCTGCTTACTTGCTCCCCAAAGTGAATGAACTATTTGGTATTTGTGATGTGTTAAAAGAACGGATTAGGGAAGCGCAGGGGATACAGATGGATTTGGCGGATGCGGTGGTGGAGGGGGCTCTAGGATAAAGTGGTTCTTCTTCACCGGCCTTGAGTCCGCAACTTATAACAAGGCTTTTACGAACAAGACGAATAAATCTTTATATTTGCACATCAATACGATTGCGATCAATGTTCTTATTATTAGTGGCCGTTGGGTTTTTATCCCATCCTTTCAGTTATTTAGCTATTGGTTTATCCATAGTTGATCTTTATAACAATGTTACAAATTTAATTTATGCAGGAGGGAATGATATGAAAACAAAAATTGTAAAAACAACAAAACTAAAACGAGTGTGGAATCTGGGGTGGTGTAAAATCCATACACGTAGTAAGAGCAGACCTATATAGGAGCATAGATTCCACCTCACCAAATATAACTCTGCTATATATCTTAAGCCGGATTAACCTCCGGCTTTATTTTTGTTTGACTTTATAAGAGTTTGGGGAAGTTTTTTACCTATTAGGGCTGTTGAGGAGCTTCGTAAATCATTCATTATTAATTCTAATACCATCATAAAAATAGTCGAGTATATAATTATCAAAATCATCTAAAACAACTTTATTTTTAATTTCGTTTATTCCAATATTTTTAAATAAGTCTATTGCGCTGTGTATAGTTAATTCTCTGTCTGTAAAATCCATAATTTCAGCGTTATGAATCTTTTTAGTAATCATTCTAGGCAAACCATATTCTTCGAGTTGATAAACCACACTTGGTAAGAAAGCATGAGATATCCATGCGACAAATCTTGATATATCAAAATTTTTATTTTTTAATATCTCTTTTTGTAAAGTGTTTACATCTTTTAAAAGAGAAGCAAATTTAAAGGATACGTTTCGCTCAAGCTTAAAGAAATCATCTATACCGATATCGTGAGGTTCTAAAGCCGTTAATAATTCTGGTATTGATTTATACCAATTATCTCTTAAAACTTTTATAAAGGCAACAAACGTACTACTTTTTGTTTCCCAACCGCCAGGTTTTAAATTGATTATTTTATATAATGAATTATCCCAATATTCTCTTTTAGCAGAGTTCAAATAACTTAATCCATTCCAAGTTTCCGGGTATTTTGCCATATCAACAGCAATAGACTTAATTAATTCGGCATTGCTGGATTGAAAAATTGATTCATCTTTTAATTTATTAAATACTTCCTCACCTAGGATCGCAGACATTTCCTCTCGGTAGTATATTATTTTTGCAACTTGTTCTTTAGTCAAAACACTTTCATAAAGTTTTTCGTCTAAATCCCCCATTATTTCTTCAGGGAAAGAAATATCTAATTGCGTTGGTTCACTTGCAGGGGGTTTATCAAGAATATAGATTTTACCTATAAAGTGCTTAAACATTCTACCACCTCTGCCAATGATATTGCGGTAAGTAAAATCTTTCAAATTAGAGGACCCAATTTTACTCATCCAAATTACAACATTTTCCGCTGAGGTATTTACACCTTCAATTATTGAAGAGGTTGAAATAATGTTATTTAAACCTTTGTGTTCTTCAAACAATTTTATCTGAATTTGACTTAATGAACGATGCAAACGTCCATTATGAATCCCTGTTCCTCTTCTAATTAGTTTTGTTAAACTCCAATTATAGTCATAGTTTTCCCCAAGCCAATTTGCAAACTGATTTAATAGAACAGAATTCTTATCTTTAAAGTTCGTTAGTATTATTGTCGAAATAGTATCAATATTTGAATACGTACCAGCATAAACCAATGTTTTTGTGTCTTTTAGTTTTAATATTTCAATTAATTTTTCACTTTTCTTTTGGCTATCTTTATTTATCTCTTTATAGAATTCGTTTATTTCCAAAAATACGGTACTGAAGTCTAAACGGACAAATTCCATATCTTGAGTAAACGGATTGTCACCTAAACTTGAAATATTTGGTGCTAAGTAATATTTTTGTCTTGACTTTTTCCCAAGTTTAATGATTGCTTTTACAAGACTTGGTGATCTTTCTTTGTCATGTGTACTGCTTGCTTTATAGAATTCGTCGACTATGAGAATGTCAAAATAGTCAATTTTATTCAAGTAATTAATTGCCCTCTCCTGCGGAAAAATAAATATATTTTTAATACCAGGTTCGACCTCAGTAGTTGTTATTATTTTGTATTCATTGGCAAACTTCTTGTACAATCTTCTCCTTGTTTCATCTGTCAGAGCAATCGTTGGCACAATAATAACGACATTATTTGGCTTCTTGATTTTAATAAATGCGTCAATAACAAAACTCTTTCCAAAACTGGTTGGAGCACTTACTGCAATACTTTGACCTTGGAGTAGTTTTTTTAACAAGTAAGATTGTTCTCGATGTAAGGTTACAGGTTCTTCTTCTCCAACATTCACTTTAAAAATTTCATAGATATATCTTTCCTCCCAATTAGAAGTTTTTTCTTGTAGGTATGGAAATAATCCTGTCTCTCTGATAAAATGATTAACAATTGGTGTATAATTTAATTTATTATTGCTGTGATAGTCAAGCAATTTAATTAACTCCTCTCTTGCTTCATTGTCTTTTTTAGTCAGCAATAAAGTGTTGATGTTTTGGCAAGTATTGAAAATGTAATTCTCCATGGCTTTAATCTCTATAAATCTCAGCTTTCGCAATAAACTTTTTTACTATTTTTTCTTTATCTGGAACTGGAAATAGAATTATGTGAAATTTAATTTCAGAATATAAATCTACGTCCGAACATTCTTCTATTTGCTTTTTGAAATATGCAGTTGCTCTTTCTCTATGAAATTCTTTTATTGACTTAATGTATTTCTCAGTCAAATGTGATTCTACTTTTGTTAATTCACATTCGTAAAGCAATAAAATTGGTATATTCAGAATTGGCTTTATTTTGTCAATTGATTGATTTTGTGAAAGTGATTTAATAATATTTTCCCTCAATTCAGATGATATTTCATCAAACTCGTTAATGTCTGATATACTTGTTATTATTGCATTTTCTTTTTTTAATTTATTTAACGATAATGATTCTTTTACCGATTTTATTATTTTTTTCAATCGTGTATTTTCAATATTGTTATAAAACTTTGATTCTCCAAACCATAGTGAAAACTCCGTTTCATTTTCAATAACAATATGAACACTGTCCGCACCTTTAGCATTATCTTGTGAGTTTTGTTTATAAAATATTTTGGGTACAATTGGTAATGCCTTGTAATGATTTTTCATTATGCCGTATAGAACAATTTCTGCAATTTCACTTCCCTTACCGAAATCATCATCACTATCTGATAATCTTAAATTTTTTGCGGCTTCCGTTAGTATTGAATCTTCACCCTCAATAATTAATGCTTTTCTTTCTTTATAACTCAATGCAGTATCTTTAATATTGTTCCAAATAAATTTATGGAATCTTTCATAATTCCATTTACCACCTTCGAAATCATTTACAAGGCTTAACACTTTTTTATTTTGTAATGGTGATAAAGTGATGTCATTCGTCAGTACAGAAAAGATATCATCTATAAGAATTTGAAAATCCATTATTTATGTTTTATATGGTGTTTATTAATTGTTTTCTTAAAATAAAGCCAAAAGTTTCTTGTGCCAGAGCCAATCACTTCAAAGTCAACATAACCATGATCAGCGGCTCCGTCTTCAAGAAGAAGCGCCGATTTCACATTGTTATCAACATTTTGCAGGATAGCTGTTGCGATATCCTTTCGTTGTCTTACAAAATAGAGATGATTGATGCAGGCAATCTGTGAAGAAAGAATATGTCCGGTCGGCCCTCCTTTAACACTGTCCCAGAATGGAATCTCATGACGATTGAAATAGGCGATTGCATCTTCTCTGACTCCTGCCCATATGTTTAAGGCCGAATTGCTGAGAACGAATTCCCGTTCTGAGTTTCTGAAAAGGCTTCCGCCGGGAAAAGTGACCGGGTGACTTGGTAAATTCCGGTAAATTAATTTCCTTTTTTGCGTAGTCACCCGGTCACTCGCGGGGACTACCTTCCGGCTCTGGCCTTCTAAATAGCTCATTCGGTTAATGGTTAATGGTTAACAAAACTATTAAACAAAATTATTAATTACAAAAGAAAGAGGGATTTTTTGATGTGGCGATGGGTTGATGTGCTGATGTGCTAATGTGCTGATGTGTGGATGTGGTGATTTGCAGTGGTCGTTGCGAAATTGGGGAAAATTGGGGTAGTTGTGTTACTTTGTTAATAACTTTGTGCGACTTTGTGACCTAAAAAAGCTCCCATGAAAGACTATTTTCAATTTCAATTGAAAGGGATAAAAATCCTGCCGGTGTGGATGGTGTTTTATATTCTTGTTCTGATTCCGGCTGCTGCCCTGATCAATCATGATTGGCTGTATATTATTAACCTTGTTAATCCCGCTGTCCCTGTAATTACATTTTTAACCTGGTCCTTTCAGGAAGTATCATTCCCGCCTTCGTTTAATCTTCATTTTGGTTATTCCTCATGGCCTATCTTTTTTTGCCTGGTATTTTTAACCTGTTTCTTTTATTTCAATCGAATTGTGCTGAAAAGTATTCGTCTGAGAGAGACTTCATTGCAATGTAACTATCGTCCAGGCAACTATCTGGTCATTGCTTTTGGCGGACTGTTTCTCAGCATTGTTACCCTGGGGATTTATGCTCCCTGGTTTTACAGAAATTTACACCGTTTTTTTATCAATAATTTATCCTGGAAGGAAAGCTCTTTTGATTTCAGAGGAAAAGGGAAAGATTTGCTGGAGATCTCTTTCCTTCTCCTTATTGCACCTTTGTTTTGTCTGCTGTTTTTAATGACTCTTTTGGTGCATCTGCACGTTTCAGAAGAAATGATCCGTGTTTTTAATTTTAGCCCGTGGATTATTTCCCCAACCCTCCTGATCTTCTATTATTTTTTCTACTATAATTGGAAGGTAAATCTTTCATTTCATTCATATACCATTCAATGGCATCTTCTTTTCTGGCCTTCTATCGGTAAAATTTTCCTGGAGTTTTTGTTAACGGTAATTACTTTAGGTATCTACGGTCCCCTGGCTTTTTTAAGACTCTATCAATACTTTATCATCAAAACCAAAGGGATTGCAGATGATGGAAAAATCGTTCAATTCGGATACGATCTGCAATGGGGCAGGGATTGGCTTTTCATTTGGGGACAATTATTGCTGACGATTATTTCCCTGTGTATCTATTTCCCATGGGCATTTTGCAGCATTACGGGACTTATTTTAAGAAAGTCGTATGTAGAGATTCCGGATAAACCCAAGAGTTTTGATTACGTTATGAAGTGAGTATATTCTTCAATCTTATCCTTTAATCTTATTGCAAGATAACCGTTGCCATCCTTTAATTCATTCCAGATGAGCCTGGCTTCTTCCTGGTATTTTTTTCTCTTCCGGTTATCCCAGGTGGATGGCGGTCTTTGAAGATTCGTTATTCTGTCTGCTAATTTGACTGCCCAAACTTCATTTGCAAGTTTCTTAATTCTGGTTAAACTGTCCGAAGTTTGTTGTTCTTTGGGTAAATCTTCGTTTTTTGATAATGCCAGAACAGCGTTTGCAATTTCATCACCAAAATAGTCTTTTATTTCATCATACGTAGTCGATGTATCTTCAATCGTATCGTGAAGCAAGGCCACCTGAACTGCAAAACCGAGATTAAACTTTTCCGTGTTAATAGCAGTCATGAAAATCTCCATGGCGACATTGCTTAAATGAACAACATATGGCAGATTAGTTCCCGGGACCTTCTGTCTTTTTTCCTGATGCTTATTTGCTGCAAATTTTATGGCATCCTGATAAAGCGTTTGGATTTCTGTTTTCTTTTGTTCCTTTTCAAGCATCATGCAAAATTTTGCAGCCATTTCATGTACATGTATTCAAATCCGCAATGAATTTGTTTTAATTGATCAATCTACTGAATTAAAATCAAAAAAGCAATTGATCTGATTTGTTATAGTTCGGCATGATATTGGCTATGCGAACTTTGGCAAGCAAATAAAGTAAAGTTTTTTAAGGGTTATTTTTTCCCAAAGGAATGAACCAAAGAGTGCGGCAGGTTATAGCCACATTTCACATAGCAAAAATGTGGCTAAAGCCATCTGTTTTTAGCCTTGTACCGTCAACTAAAGTTGACGGCAATGGAACGGGCAATGGAACGGAAACAGACTTTTTGGACATCCTCCAATGGATGAGAAGGCTGGTTTGTGGGTTATGTGTTTACAGATCAAGAAGGTAAAATATTTGTACCTACAGGTACGACGGCCTCGTTCGATTTATTGTTGCTAAGGTGAGTTCGATCTAAGCAATGGATAACCTAATCTGTCAAAAACACCTCAGTAGAAAAATGGAATCCCCCCCGACATCCTAACCTTCTTACCTAATTTTTGTTTCTCAATTTATCAGACCGAATTAGGTTAATTAGGTAAAATATCTGAGAGTATCCCATTTTTCTACTGAGGTGTTTTCAAAAGATCAGGTCACCGAAACAAAATTAGCACTCAAACAACCAGGCTAAAACCATTTGTTTTTAGCCTTGTACCGTCAACTAAAGTTGACGGCAATGGATCGGAAACCGACTTTTGGGATATCCTCCAATGGATGAGAAGGCCGGTTTTGGGGTTATGTGTTTGCAGATCAATAAGTTAAAATATTTGTACCTACAGGCACGACGGTCTCGTTCGATTTATTGATGCTAAGGTGAGTTCGATCTAAGCAATGGATAACCTAATCTGTCAAAAACACCTCAGTAGAAAAATGGAATCCCCCCCGACATCCTAACCTTCTTACCTAATTTTTGTTTCTCAATTTATCAGACCGAATTAGGTTAATTAGGTAAAATATCTGAGAGTATCCCATTTTTCTACTGAGGTGTTTTCAAAAGATCAGGTCACCGAAACAAAATTAGCACTCAAACAACCAGGCTAAAGCCATTTGTTTTTTAGCCTTGTACCGTCAACTAAAGTTGACGGCAATGGATCGGAAACAGACTTTTTGGACATCCTCCAATGGATGAGAAGGCTGGTTTGTGGGTTATGTATTTTCAGATCAATAAGTTAAAATATTTGTACCTACAGGCACAACGGTCTTGTTCGATTTATTCTCTTATGTAACATCCCCCGTTATGCTGTAGATCACACATTCAACCCCTTCGGGGCTGGGCAGGAGGGTACATTTCCTGCCTCCGGCTTCACCGGAGGTTATGCATATTCAGCCCTTGGGGCGGGGGGAACAGATTGCTTTTCAGGGCTAAACTCTTCTCCCGAAGGGCAATGTCATTAAGTTAAGGATTTTAATATGCTGGTTTGTAATTTGCATAAGTTTTGTGTTTGGATTTAGACTGCTTATTTTTAATAATTCTCGGGAATGATCGGTTAATTCTTATAGGGATCTGATCTTTTATAAAATGGTTGTTTAGAAGTTGAAGGATGTCTGCTGGTTCGTGTATAATGAATAAGCTTACGAGATGTATCTTCAATTTTCCATATGATTTGTTTCGATTTACTTTCATTGGGTATTTCCTTTTACACTGCATATTTTCAATGGTTTGCTGAGCTTCCTTTATAAGAATAGAGTGCAAGTTGGTGATGAAAACTGTTGCATAGAAATCCTGCAATACCGAATATTGGGTAAGACCACTGAAGGATTCAAGCTGCAAGATATTTTTCTGAACCGAGATATTGGTTTCGACGCCCCATCGTCTAAAGTATAGTTCTTTAAACTCAGAATTTGAATGACCTTCTTCTTCCCATAAATTTGTCATCAACACTTCAACAGAATTATCTAACTCTACCCTTACCAGCCTCACTTTCAAAAGAGTGTCCCGATTGACAATATATCCGCTTTTGTAAAGTCCTTTGATAGCGGCAGGGGTAGTTCTAAGATAGACCACATCACTTTGAGCTCCGCTTTTTATAAAAGTTCGAATGATATTTTGTGTTTCCTTGGCCCTTATGACAAATTTAATTTCCTTCTCCTGCCACAAGTGCAAGGCAGCCATTTTGAAATTGCAAAAGTTCCGATCATAAATCATCACCATATCCTCCTCCAGGCAATCAATGGCAGAATAAGCCATGTTTAATTCCCCAAAGCGATAAGGGGCAATTTTCGCATGTAATATTAGTTCATTCAATACGTCGTAACAGTAATAAGCTTTGGCTTGAACAAACGTTCCTATCTGATTGCTCTGTCCTCCAAAATATTCTTCAAGAGCGGGTTTATTTATCAGACTTATGTTGGACCCGTCTGCAGCCACTAAACGATAACCTTTCCATCGCTTCACGTTTGACTCATAATAATGGTAAAATAGTTTAGACAAAAACTTGTTCCACACTTCAAAAAAGAAGGAATCGAGTTTCATTCTTTGTTGCGAAAATGCGCTCACAGTGCAGCTTGTGTTAAGGTTTATCTCCTCAAAAAAATTGTCTATTTCAAAGCTGAGGGTTTTCTTACATAATTTGGCAATCAATAGAACTAAACGATTAAAAGGTAGTTTTCTTTCCCTTGTAAAAGCATTTTTTTGAGTAGCAAACTTTTCTAAAATATCAGGAGATTCGTTTACAATTGAAAGAAACGCCTTTAACTCTTCAATAATTTTTACATTTGCATCTAACATGGGGACTTAGGATTTAATTTTTGTGTTGCAACTTCAAAATTAAGATCTTTGTCCTCTGTTTTTTATCAATTAATCCTTAACTTAATGACATTGCCCGAAGGGAGTAAACGTGAATAACCCCCAATGGAATTGGGGGAAAGTAGATCCACCACCCCCACAGCCCCGATAGGGGTTGAATGTGTATGGATATAACACCTCTGTTATTTGCGCTGGACTGGATTTTTTGATCCTGTGGGACTACTGAGGTGTTTTCAAAAGATCGGGTTACCGAAACAAAATCAGCACTCAAACAACCAGGCATTACTTTATTAACAAAATAATAGGTAATTTTTGATACGGAGATGGGCGGGCAGGTGAAAACCTGTCCGGTCAGGGGATTTTAATGTCAATCTATCGGTACACTAAAATAATGTTTTATTATATTTACTTTATTATTTAATGGATTATGAATTACAGAACTTAATACTATGTATCATGGCTAACCAACGACTAACTTTTAACGTTCTGACCTTTAATCATCCCTCGCCGGATTATTCCTTTTATTTCTATAAAGAGGACGGAGAAGGCCTGCAAAGAGTGTATCACAGACTGGCGCCCGATGAGGTAAGAGAACATTTCGGACTGCAGGATCATTATTACACTTCGTTTGAAAAAGAATCGGAAGGGGCCTTCCGAGTCACAAAAAACTGCAGACCTGTAAAAAACGGATCTTTTGATAAACACGGCGAAGAGGTATGGATCAGAGAGGAAAACCAGGCCTTCTCAAGAGCCCTGATGAAACGGTTTTATCACCACCGGATTCAGACTTATTTTGAAAGTATTGACATACTGATCAAGGCCAATTTTGTCGATGATCCTGAACTGTGGCTTCCGGCCGAGACCGATGACCGGGATTATTCCTTTTTTGACCGGTACGGCCTTAAAGTCCAGATTGCAGTCGTTTCGAATCAACCGGAGATCCTGGTTACCTATGAAGGCCGGTCCAAAGTATTCAAAAGAAGCGTAGCCGGATTGCTTTCGGAAATTTCACCGGATTGTTTTAATTGGACGCTCTATGAAAACCGTCTCTGGAAATATGGGGAATTACCCGAAGAGGCCAGGAGAGATTACGGGAATGTTTATCCTGTTTTTAATTTCCAATTGCGCGATGCACTGCACCTGCGGACGGAAGCGCCGGACCGGAGCAATCCTTATCTCAAATACAAAAGACATATTTCTTTCCTATTTAACCAGTACCTGAATACGGAAGCTTTTAAGAAAATTATTCCGCTTGACTGCGATAATTTCATCCCGGTAAAGGAGATGAATACCGGCAGTGTAAGTGATCATACCAACCAGCTCCTGTTTGGCAGAAGCCAAAAGCACGTGGCTCCCCACCGGGGAATGGATTCTTTCGGACCGTTGGCGCTTCCCCCCGTAAACCGCATCCAGTTTTTCTATATCTATCACGCGAGTCATCTGCAGACCGTTAAACTGCTCCATTCGTTTTTTGCCGAGGGGATGCATTCGGAGAAACAGGATGTATATTTTAAAGGCCTGTACGGATATGCCGGCATTCCATTCAGTACGGAAGCACGTTTCAGTATCCCCTTTCACAACATGGACGATCCCATTCCTGAGATTGAGAGCACTATTCATAACCGGGTTTTTAAAGATGAGATCCAATACCTGGCGATCTATGTCAGTCCTCACAGCAAGAGCGGCTCTACAACCGAGCAGAAGTCAATCTATTACCGGATCAAGGAACTCTTGCTGAAACGGAATATTACTTCCCAGGCGATTGAGGTTCAAAAGATAAAAAATGACAGAAGCTACTCCTACAGTCTGAATAATATCGCTATCGCCTGTCTTGCCAAACTGAACGGGGTCCCCTGGCGGCTGGATGTGAAGGTTCGAAATGAGCTGGTGGTCGGAGTGGGTGCATTTAAAAATACGGATACGGGGGTCCAGTATGTCGGGAGCGCCTTTAGTTTTGCCAATAACGGCCAATTCAATCATTTCGATTGTTTCAGGAAGAATGAGGTCGATGAACTGGCCGGTTCGATTCTGCATGCCGTAAGAGAATATGCTGCCGTACAGAATTCACTTTCGAGGCTGATCATCCATTTTTACAAGCAGATGAACAGCCGAGAGCTGGATATTATCGGGGAGAGTTTGTTTAAACTGGGTCTGGACGTACCTGTTTTCGTCGTAACTATCAACAAGACCGAATCACAGGATATTGTGGCTTTTGATGATTCCTGGAGTGATTTGATGCCAGCCAGCGGTACCTTTATCAATACCGGTCGTGGGCGGTATCTTCTTTTCAACAATACCCGTTATCCGAATGTTAATTTCAACAGTCGTGACGGTTACCCGTTTCCGATTAAATTGTACATCAAATGCACGGATCCTGAGCTCGAAAAGGATTATAAGACCATCAAGGAATTGCTGGACCAGGTTTACCAGTTCAGCCGCATGTACTGGAAGTCGGTTCGTCAGCAGAATCTTCCTGTGACCATCAAATACCCTGAGATGGTGGCCGAAATGTTCCCGCATTTTGAGGGTTATGATATCCCGGAATTCGGGAAGAATAGCTTGTGGTTTCTGTAAAAGAACGAATTGCAGGAAGGAGAAGGGAGGAAGGAGAAGGGAGGAAGGAGAAGGGAGAAAGGAGAAGGGAGAAAGGAGAAGGGAGAAAGGAGAAGGGAGGAGGGAGACCGGAGGAAGGCATTCGTTTCGGGGTAGGGGTGGGATAAGGATGAATTCGCGAAAGCAGGGAGTAGGAAAGTAGGGAAATAATATGTTAATTTAGTTAGTTGGGAATGGTGACGGATAGATGATTAGGGTTATTTGTGGTTGTTGATGGTCATTGGTAGTCATTTATGGTCATTGATGTCATTTGTGGTCATTGGAGGGAGTGGAAGAGAGGTGACATTTTTGCCGGTGAGGGTTGTGTCAGGAGTAAAGGGGTGGAAACGGAGGCAATGGAGTCCCTAAAAACTCATTGGTTTAATAGTTGGACAATAAAGATTGAAACGGTAAAAGGGAAGTGGTTACTGCAGGAGCCAAAGCCGGATGCCGGAAATAATTTATTGTTTAATTTTTAAAATTTTAAATCATGGGTAAAATTAATCAGGGGATCCTTGGCGGATTCTCAGGAAAAGTAGGCAATGTGGTTGGCGGCTCCTGGAAAGGGATTGATTACATGCGCATCCTGCCTTCCAGTGTTGCAAATCCACAGACCACCGGTCAGCTGGATCAGCGGCAGAAATTTTCAGTCACAGTGAGCTTTCTTCAGCCGCTGACACAGTTTCTGAAGACAGGTTTTAAAAGTTTCGCTGTTAAGATGACGGCTTTCAATGCGGCGATGAGTTACAACTTTCATCATGCCATTTCGGGAGCCTATCCCAATTATGCCATCAATTATCCGAATGTGCTTGTGGCCAGGGGAAATCTTGCCTCTTCGCTGAATCAGACTGCCGCTTCCACGGTTGCAGGCACCATCCTTTATACCTGGGATGACAATTCGGGAGAGATCGGTGCGTCGGCACAGGACAAAAGCCTTCTTGTGGTGTACAATCCGGTGAAGCATCAGGCCGTCACGATTAATGAACTTGCAGAGCGGGGAGATGGTACGCAGACTGTTACCGTTCCGGATTCATTTTCTGGAGATCTGGTGCAATGCTACATGGCTTTCATCTCCGCTGCCGGCGAGGTGTCAAACAGCGGGTTTGCGGGAGCTGTGACCGTATTGTAGAATTACGAATTAGGAATTAGGAATTGCGAATTAGTTCTGGTTCTGGTTCCGGTGGAAATGAGGAAACCGCTTCAGTTTGAGGCGGTTTTTTTTAGTTTTCATATCTCGCCGGGTTTTGTATCACCTAAGGAAGTGCGATCATTCCATAAATCTTCGCTGTTATGAGGCCGGTAAACCAAGCTCTCAAGAACCAACGATATGAGAAATCAGCCGATCGTGAGATTCAGATCAAGTTCGGGTAAGTTATTTGAAATGCTTTAATGAATCCATCAGATTAGAGATTTCTGCAGGGGTCTTATTGCTGTGTTTCCTGTAAATTTCATTGTGGAATTCGTCAATTTCTTCGAGAACCGGTAATACTTTTTTCCATTTATTATCATTTATGGCAGCAAAGAATATTGAGCTTTCATCGGCAATTCTCTTTTTTGACTGTTCAAAAACGGTTATTCCCAAGGGAGACAGATCCAATAATTTAATTCGCTTATCCGTTTCATCCTGAATTTCGTCAATCAAACCATTGTTGATTAGTCTTTTGATTGTATCCATTCCCGTGGTGTACTCGAGATTAAAGGTATTGATCAGATCCGTTTTTTTTGTTTTCCCCGTTAAGTTGATGTACTGAAGAAAGAGGAACTCCAAGCGGGTATTTATTAACATGTCCTTTAGAAATTTACGGATATAAAATTCGTGGTATCGTGCGATCCTGGCCGTTGCTTCCAGGAAACGCGCCTTGTCATCAAATTTATTTTTAAAAATGAATGCCGTATCCGGGGTGTCGGCTGATCTTTTTTTGTTATAAACAGATTTATTCAGCTCCGGTTTTTCCTGAAGATTTTTAATGATCCAATAACCAAAATCCAGGACATCCAAATTTTTATTTTCAATCTCATAATCTTCAAGCAGATCAATAATTTGTTTTAGAATGGCATATTTATTTTTCATCAACGTTTTTTTTGCGAAATATAAAAATCATGGTTACATTTGCATCGTATGCGATTTAATAAACATCGATAACGATATTAAATCTGTTTTTAAGAATATAAAATTACAAAAGATGAATAGAAGAGCATAATTTATTCCGAGTATTTCAAGTTATTCACAATTAATGATGATTCAGATAAAAAGGGGAAAGCATTCCTGAATATCCGGATCATCATTTTCATATACAGGGGATCATTCATTAAAAAACAAAAATAGGAATAAAAGTGATGTTGAATTGATTAAGCAAAAAGATCATGAAGAAAAGAATTAAGATCACCAGTACGGATTATGTAAAGATTTGCAATCTGATTAATTATTCAGAGAAATACAAAACGGAAGATATTTTGAACATTACCGTGTTAAGAAATGAAATTTTCATGGCAGAAAAAGTTGATCCAAGGGAAATATCACCGGAAATTGTAACCATGAATACACAAGTAGAGGTCATCGATCTGTCATCGAATGCTTCCATGCAATTAAAACTTGTGTATCCCAACGAAGCCAATTTTAAAAATGGGAATGTTTCTGTATTGTCCTTATTAGGAAGTGCCTTGTTAGGATATGGATCCGGCTGTGAAATTTCCTTTGACGCTCCGTTTGGCAAGAAGAAAATGAAAATAAATAAAATAATCTATCAGCCGGAAGCGAATGGAGAATTTGGGATTTGAGCGGTTACAAAAGCATGGTCAATAATTACTAATATTTTAAATTATATAAAATGAAAGAGGTAAAACTTACACATGCAGATTATCTGAAATTATGCAATGTGATTAATCATGAAAAAAGATGTCTGAGAGAAGAGCTTTGGAACCTGGCTATTTTGAAAGCAAGGTATTCAGAAGTGGAGAAGGTAAGTGCAAAAGAAATCTCAAAACAATTTGTAACCATGAATTCGATCGTTGAGGTGATTGATCCGGAAACTAACATCTCTCAGACCATCAGGCTTGTATATCCTGATGATGTCAATATAAAAGAAGGAGATATCTCCGTTTTTTCATGTTTGGGTAGCGCCGTATTAGGCTGCATGGAGGGAAGTATTGTCGATTATAATGGTCCTGTGGGGCAGAAAAAGCTAAAAATAGCGAGGATAATTTATCAACCGGAAGCTAACAAAGTGTATAAAGAATAAATTTTAACGTGTTAAAGATATGGGAGATAATATTAAAAAAGTTGCTACAAAAGATATTAAGCAAAAGAAACTGGAAAAAAAATTAAAGAAGACAGAAAGTAAGATCACTAAAAGAAAGGCGAAAGGATAGAATTTGCCGGCACCCGTCAATCAGACCCCTTATTGCCATGAATCAAGATATGAAGAATTATAGTTGAGAAAAACCGAATTAATAAAAAGAAAGGAGGGAAGGAAGTAAGACTAAAATAACATGTAACACCAGGGGGATTGCGCACGTATGGTGAGTTGATCCTCAATTTTTTCCATTGAATAAATTGGTTCGACAGAGGATGATTCATCCTCTGTCTTTTTTTTATATTCCCTCAATATAAGAAGAGAGATTGCGGTGGATTTTAGAATAGGTGAGGATGCTTTAAATTTTATTTCCAGACTTCGGGATTGACAATGGAAATGTTCTTTTTCCCGTCGAAGAAATCAATGATGTTCCGGGCGGCTTCACTGGCCAGCTCAATGCGGGTATCGATTGTTCCTGTGGCATTGTGGGGAGTCAGTACCACCTGATCCATGTGGTAGAGCTCTTCCTGTATTTTAGGTTCTTCTTCAAAGACATCCAGTCCTGCGCCTCCTATTTTGCCGTTCTGCAGGTATTTTACCAGGGCTTTTTCGTTGATGACGGGGCCTCTGGCCGTATTGATGATGAAAACGCCGTCTTTCATTTTTTTCATTTCTTCTTCATCGAGGAGGTGGTGGGATTCAGGCGTCAACGGGCAATGAAGAGAAATTACATCGGACCGGGAAATTAATTCCGAAAGAGGTGCATAAACAGCATTGAACTGATTTTCCTTTTCCTGTGATAACCTGGTCCGGTTGTGATAAATGATTTTCATTCCGGAGGCTGCCGCCCTGCGCGCCATGGCCCTTCCAATTCGCCCCAGACCTATAATTCCGAGCGTTTTTCCATAAAGAGTATGACCAAGGTTATTCATCATGCCCCATTTGAAATTTGGGTCGTTTCTGAGCTTTCTGTCGGTTTCGGTGATTCGGCGCATCAAGGAAATTAATAATCCCATAGCCATCTCGGCTGTTGGTTCGGTAACTGCATTGGGAGTATTGCAAACCACCACTCCCATCGAAGTGGCGGCATCCAGATCAATGTTGTTGTAACCGACCCCGTAATTGGCGATGATCTGAAGCTTTTTACCTTCTTTTATGACCTCTGCGGGAAAAGGAAGAATGAAAACAGGCATTACTGCATCAGCTTCCTTTATGTGATATTTTAATTCCTCAATGGTAAAAAGGAATCCGGAAGGATATATTATCTCATGCCTTCTTTTCAGCTCGACCAGACCGGCTTCAGGAACCTGCGCTACAACAAGTATTTTCTTTTTCATATGATGATCACTTGTTTTTTGATGCACATGGCTCGATTCATGCTATTTTGAGTTTCAAAGGCTCAAACGTTTCAAGGTTTCAAACGTTCAAGCTTTTCCTGTGATTATTTCTGTGTGCGAAGCCATTCACATGGCTTGTTTCATTTGAGGATTCGCAGCGTTTTCCGGCTTCCTGTTTTTATTTTTTTGAGGCCACCGTCACATTCGGCGATAAGAATTCCCTGTATTTTTCCGGTTGATTCATCAGCGTTCTGGCCACTTTAATTTCTTTATCATCATCCAGGGTCGCGATAATTGCACCTTTCTGATAATAATATCTCGAAACTATTTCATCTTTGATCAGTTCGCGGATGTCGTCGCTGAATGTAACCAGATCCCTGTCGAGGTTAAGGATCAGGCTCTTCTCCAAAGCTGTGAATTCATTCCGGGTATTGTCGTAGTAATGCTCCTTCCTGGCAACTTCAATGAGCTCTTTCAGAGCTTGTTCACTTCTGGATTCATAAGAAAATTTTTTCTCATGGAGGTATTTGGTAAAATCATTGTAGATCTGATCTGTTACCACAAATTCCTTCGGGCCGGGAATTGAAGAATGACTGTTTGCATACAATGTAGCAAAATCGAAAATCATGAAATCCTGCACAAGTTTAACGGCCAAAGCGCTCAAAGTATCCTGGTTAAATTTGTAATCGGGTGAGACACCGCCACCATCCTTGACTTTCCGTCCGTGTTTGGTGGTGAATTGATGGATCAGGGAATCCGGAATCGTTCCCACGCTGCCGTCAGGATTACGGTGAGAATAATCGAGGGCCTGGATGCAGCGGCCGCTGGGAATGTAATATTTGGCTGTGGTGACCTTCAGTTTGGTGTTGTAGCTTAGATCTCTTGTGGTCTGAACGAGGCCTTTGCCAAAGGTCCGGTTGCCAAGAATCACACCGCGGTCAAGGTCCTGGATTGCCCCGGCTACGATTTCGGAGGCTGAGGCCGATCCGCTATTGACCAGTACGATTAAAGGCATAACGGTATCAACGGGCTGTTCGGTGGCATGGTAGGTTTTATCCCACTGTGATACTTTCCCCTTCGTGCTTACAATTTCCTGACCGTGATTGACAAAGAGGTTCGTGACTTTAACGGCTTCACCCAGCAGACCACCGGGATTTGAGCGAAGGTCGATTACCAGCTGTCTGGCTCCTTTTTTGTCACGGAGTTCGAGGATGGCTTTTTTCATCAGATCGGAACATCCTTCCGTAAAGCTTGACAAGCGCAGGTATCCGGTTTTGTTATCAATCATGCCGTAATAAGTAACCGGATCAATCTGTATTTTTTCGCGGATGATATCAATGGTAAACGGTCTTTTTTCCCCGGGTCTGCGGATCTTTACTTTTATGGGTTTTTTCGCAGGTCCTTTGAGCATTTCCGAAACGTCGGAGACTTTCATCGTGCTAACGGATTTTCCATCCACTTCCAGGAAGATATCACCAGCTTTGAGACCGCTTTTCTGGGCCGGGAAACCTTCATAAGGTTCAGCCACGATGATCTGGTCGCCATGCTTGCTGATTACGGCTCCAATGCCTGCATATTCACCGGTGGTCATGAATTTAAATTCATCCATTTCGGATTCAGGGATGAAGACGGTATAGGGATCGAGGGTTTCGAGCATGTCATCCATTCCGGTCCTGATCAGCTTTTCCGGTTTGATATCATCAACATAGAACAGGTTCAATTCTCTCACAAGGGAATAGAAGATGTCCAGGTTTTTGGAAATTTCAAAATTCTTCTGGTCTGTTTTAAAACCCCATACGGAAAGGCCTATAATTAAAGCAACTGCAATGGCTAATGCAGATTTAAGCATCCTATTGTTGTTCATTTTTTGTTCCCGTTGTTAAAGGTGTTCTTTTATTGCTACGTATAACTCACAAAATTAATAAATCACGCGTGATAATAACGATCAATTTTCCTCCGGGCCCGTATTATGGTAATTCATTTAAGTTTTTTTATTAAAACCATGAGGAAAAGGTCAATCAATCATGACTCAAACGGTGGTAATTTGAATCTTAAACAATTAAAATGAGAATAGGTTTCGGAGGGAAGGGGATTAGGCTGAAGGATTTTAGTCTTTAGGCTTAAGGGAAACCAGAGCCGTGTAACGGCGACATTATGGTAGATCAGAGATAATAGTTCGCCCAGAGCCGTATAACGGCGATATTATGGTGAGGAATTAATGATAAAACGGAATAACCATAATGTCGCCGTTATACGGCTTGCCATGTATTGGTACAATGCTGCTACCAAAATGTCGCCGCTCTGCTGCTAATTATGTGGGCACAATTTCCTTAATTCTTCTTTCTTTCTTTCATTCTTTTGAGGTAACTTTAGCCGGATAAAAAAAGGATGATTTGGCAAAAGGACTTGTTGTGCGATCCACAGGAAGCTGGTATTCGGTTAAAAGCGATACCGGAGAGACGATCGATTGCCGCATAAAAGGGAAATTGCGGCTGAAAGGAGTGAGGACCACCAATCCGGTGGCGGTGGGGGACCGGGTGGAGTTTGAGGTTCAACATGATGAAACGACAAAGGAAGGAATCACCGGAGTAATTAAGGCTATTGAGCCAAGGATCAATTACATTATCCGGAAAGCGTCCAATCTTTCAAAGGAAAGCCAGATTATTGCCGCCAACATTGATCAGGCATTCCTGGTCGTGACGGTGAATTATCCTGTCACCCTGCCGGGTTTCATCGATCGTTACCTGGTGTCCGCACAAGCCTACCGCATACCGGCCTGTCTTATTTTCAACAAGCTGGATCTTTATAACAAAAGCGATTATCAGAAGCTGGAAGAGTATCTTCAGACGTACGAATCCATAGGATATAAATGCTACCAGATATCTGCATTAAAGAACTTCAACCTGGACGGATTGAGGGAAGATATAAAGGGGAAAATTAATCTTTTCTCAGGGCTTTCGGGAGTAGGGAAGTCTTCGATTTTAAACCGGTTTGAACCTTCGCTGAGCCTGAAAACAGATGATATATCAGATTATCACCAGCAGGGAAAACATACGACGACTTTTGCCGAGATGTTTGAATTGGGGAATGACGGTTACCTGATTGACACACCAGGAATCCGTGGGTTTGGGGTTATTGATATGGCCAAGGAAGAAATTCCGCATTATTTTCCGGAGATGTTCGATCTGCTGAAGGAATGCAGGTTTTTTAACTGCAGTCATACGCACGAACCCGGATGCGCGGTTAAACAGGCCTTGCAGGAGGGCCGGATCTCCATAAGCCGGTATGAATCCTATCTATCCCTTATGGGGGAGGATGATTCCAAATACCGGAGCTAAAATAAAAATTTCACGAATCGAAAACGAATTATCACTAATACCCCGGGTGTTTAAGGATTTTGGTGGGATGTATGAAGGAATATTTTTGATCCAAGGGGATTTTGCCATTAAATAAAGGGACCTTTATGGTAATAAGGTCTGGTTGTAAGGTAATCTCATTGCTAATAAGTTCCCCTCGGATTTGAATCGGAGCATCAAGATAAATAATACAGATTTTGCCTCAGGCATGTGTTGAGGATGTCCAAAAAGTCTGTTTCAGATCCATTGCCGTCAACTTTAGTTGACGGTATAAGGCTAAAGCCAATAAAACAGCAATTTACACCGTCAGCTTCAGCTGACGGCAAGGGATAAAGATTTTTGAAATTGCGAATCTCTTTCCGGATTTGTTTATTGTTTTTAGCTTTTGGGACACCCTCTTACAATCTTATACTGAAGGGTACTTACTGGCTGATGTTAATTATTCCCAATCTTAGTAACAATGAAAACACTAACCAAATCTTATTTGACTTTATTAAAATTAAAATCTAATTACCATCGCTCCGGCGGAGTAACCGCCTCCAAATACGGTGAGGCCGACCAGGGAATCTTCGGGTATTTTATCAATATTTTGAGAAAGGCAGATTCCTGTGCTGGCACAGCCTGTATTTCCCAATTCGCTGATATTGGTTAAAACTTTTTTAGCAGGCAGACTCAATTGTTTGATGAGATTGGCAATGATCCGTTGATTGGCCTGATGCGGAATGATAAAATCGAGGTCTTCAATGGTCAGACGGCAGTTTTCAAGAGAATGTTCAAGAGCTACGCGCATGAAGTTGCAGGCATGCATAAAAACATCACGGCCATCCGGCATCTGGAGTCCCCCGTCTTTTGGCCTGAGGTATACGGCATCGGTTCCTTTCCCAACGTTTCCAAGTCCGCGGGTAAAGATGTTCAGAATCTCCCCCGGTTTGCTTCCCATAAGTTCGTCCGAAATAAACAGAGCCGTGGCTCCGTCACCCCAAAGATGGCCGCTTTTTTCGCAGGTCTCATCACTGTAGGCACTATTGTTTTCGGAAGCAACCACCAGAGCACGCGAGGCTTTGCCGCTGGCAAAATATCCTTCCACCAGTTCTATTGCATTTAACATTGAAGAACAGGCCGAGGAGACATAGACCACCCTTGCATCCTGAATGCCAAACTCTCTTTGAATGACGTGGCCGATGGTTGCAACGGTGTCGTAGGGAGTATAGGAAGCTCCTACGATCAAATCGACTTCCTTGATGTCGAAAGGAAGATTTTTCAGGGCTTTTTTCACAGCCTCAACCGCCATTGTGTTGGTATTTTCTCCGGCGGAGACTTTTGATCGTGTCCGGATGCCGGTACGTTCGTAAATCCATTCGTCATCCAGCCCGTTGATTTTTTTAAAATACTCGTTTGATATCCTTTCTTCCGGGATGTAATGCGAAATTGTGTTGATAAACATTCTCATGATAAAAATTTCAAAATGCGGGTTTTTTTTGGGGGGCTTTAATTCCACCAAAGAGAATATTCTGCCAGAGTTTAAGTAATGATTGGCAGGATTTCCCAAAATTATTAAGTATAAAATGCCGTTCTAATCCTTTCAGGGTCGTTAAAGTTATGCCGGCCGTATTTTCATAATCTTCCACTATAAAAATTCCGGATTGTGCTCCTTCCTGAAAAATCCTGGTCAGGCATTCTTTTTCGTGCAGGTCAATGTCCTTCCGGAAATCTTCTATCCGGTCGCTCCTTTTCAGTAATTCCATTTTCAGGAATCTGTTTGCCGAGATCAGATTTTGAATTGTTTTCATGTGAATGCACATGAATCGCGAAAATTTCTTTTCCGGAGAGATCTTAAGATTGATTACTGCATTCAGCTGTTTTTTAATGACTTCTATTTCTTTTCTGATGATGGCATGAAGAAGTTCTTCTCTTGTTTTAAAGTACATGTAAATTGTTCTTCGTCCAAGCCCTGAAGCCTTTGCAACATCTTCCATGGTTGTATTGGAAATACCGCGGGAGGCAAATACATTGTATGCTACGGTAAGAATCGTATGTCTGGTTGCATCTTTCACTAAATGGAGTGCACAAATTTTAAATTCGTGTGCAAAAGTAATTCTTTTTTTAAATTAAAAAATGGGGGAGTGAAAGAATAGGGAGAAAGGGAGAAGGGAGAAGGGGAGATGGAGGGGTGAAAGGCAGGCTATGGGAGAGGGATTGCAAGGCTACAGGACTGAATCAAAATCGTTCCCTATGGAAGGAAGCTTGTGTGCCCGTTCAGTTGTTTATTCCGCAGGATTGTAAAGTTTTAACAGGTCCATCCACCATTCCGGGTTCTTCCATTCCTCCTGAATGCCCCGACTGAAAAGGATGTCATTTAAATTAAACCGGACCAGGTTGAGATCTTCCCTGAAAGCTTCGGCGTATCCGGATCTTGTTTCATGAACCCGTACGGAGTGGAGCATCACATTCTCTTCTCCGTTTTTGAAAGGAGCTGAAGCAATTATTTTATCCAAGACGTAGAAAAACAAAAGGGCATATCCTTCAGCAGAGGGAGAAACAGGGACTTCTGCGACACGCGTATTGATCGATTTAATTGCATTTTTTACCTCTTCAGTTTCTTTAACCCATAAGGTATAGGAGTGATCAAAACTATGGATAAATTCCCTTGTATTATTCAGCAGAATGAAATCCATTACCATAAACCCATTGTCCAATACATTGGATTTCAAAAATACCTCCACTTCGTAAGAGTGCCCGTGGATGTTTTCCCGGCAGCGTTTTGAGGTACAATTTCGTACGATGTGCGCCCCTTCGAAATTAAACTTTTTCCTGATGATCATGATGGGGACAAAAATAGAAAAATATTATTCTGTGAGGCACATCATCTTCAGCTTTTGGATTCGTCCTCTTTTGATTTTTCAGGTTCTTTAATACTGCCGAAATAGGATATCGGTTTCCTTTGATAACTTGTAATGGTCAATGTGGCTGATCCATCGTTTCCTACATTTAAATTCATTTCAACTTTATCTTTTGGTGTCGGGACTTTTACCGTTACGCGATAACCTTTGTCTCCTTTTAATTTTTCTATATTAAAAGTTTCAGGTTCAGCTTCAAATTTGTATCCGGAATCTCCCCCGTAATCGATGCTATAAGCTTCTCCGAAGAAAGGCATGTAACTTGAAATTTTTTCAGGAGAGAATTTTACGAAGTTGAAATTAGTCGCAAGATCAATTGCTGCACCACCTGTTGGGAAAGCCCTTTTGCCCTCAAAAACAAAATTTCTGGAATTTATCAGAAGATTTACTTTCTCTTCCATTTCCAGTTTCCGTTCGGTGCGGAATTTCTTTCTCTTTTCATTATTCAGCTGGGAATAGCCAGGGGTTAAGCTCAACACGAAAAAAGCTGCTAATAATAAAATTTTTGTTTTCATTTCATATCCAAATTAAGTTATCAACCATCCATATCAGTGCAATTCCCATGCCACGATTTTTTTAACCTGACCTGTTGATAAGTTTTTTCTTAAATGATCAACAAATTGATTATATTTTTTTTTTAATTGTTATATTCGCTGAGTTAAATCCTTTAAAAAAATAGTATGAAAATTCTTAATATCCTGTGTCTTACTGCCATTGTGCTGACAGTAGGTTGTAAATCCCAGAAAATAGCCCCCAAACCAGAACCAGTAAGCAGCACTTCGATTTCAGCCCCTGCAAAAACAACTGAGAATAAGGCTAAATCGGCTTATGTGAATTCGAAAGAAGAAAAAGTAACAGCTGCGAAGGGTGAAGCGAGTGATTTTGGAAACCAAAGATATTATGTAATTATTGGTTCATTCAGTATCTATGAAAATGCCCAGAAATTTAAAAAACAATTGATGAGCGAAGATTTTTTCCCAGGCATTCTGGTCAATGAAAATGGCCTGTTCCGGGTTAGTGTAAACAGTTACGATGATGAATCCATGGCCCGTAACAGGATCAGTGAAATAAGGCAAAAATTTACCAAATACAGCGATGTTTGGTTGTTGGTTAAAAAATAAGAGAAGTAAAAAAAGAGGGTTTAGCCCTCTTTTTTTTTACTATTTCCCATTGTGTTAACCGGGATATTTTTATTGACGCTGTATCTTCCCATTTCCAGTATTTCCGGCCAGCCTTTTAAGCAGGGCCGAAGCGGGGCCAATTATTTGTAGCGATCCGGATTTAAGGCTTCGGGGGACCATTGGTTAAGGAAATCAATGATCTTCTTTTTTGAATAACCATTTCCCTCTTCAAGGTAGGCTGAATTTTGAGTATGGATCCTTTTGCCGGTAGGATCCAGTATGACAAAAACGGGGAATCCAAATCTTTGGGGGAAATCAAGACTTTTCATTACAGCCTGGTTTTTATTTTCCTTACTGTAATTAACAAATACAGGCACAAAAGACTTCTCCATTATAAGGCTGATTTCAGGATCCTTTAAATAAACGTCATGAAATTTGATGCACCAGGGACACCAGTTTCCGCCAATCTGAAGGAAAAGATTCTTCTTTTCGGCTTTAGCCTTAAGCAGGCCTTTTTTGATCTCGTTGGCTGCATTTGCATGAGCATTGTATACCGGAACTTTTTGCGAATAGCCGTTCTGTAAAAAAAACACGAAAAAGAGCGGTAAAAGCCATTTTTTCATACAGTCAGGATTTCCTTTTCCTTTGCCGCCAACATGGAATCAATTTTTTTAGTGTAGCGGTCGGTCATTTCCTGAATTTTTTCGACAATTTCCTTTTCATCGTCTTCTGAAATTTCCTTTGATTTCAAAAGCTTTTTAAGGTATTCATTCCCATCTTTCCGGGCTGCACGAATACTGACTTTGGCGATCTCTCCTTCTTTGTGAGCATCCCTGACCAGGTTCCTTCTTCTTTCTTCTGTGGGTACAGGGACATTGATCCGGATTATTTCCCCGTTATTTTCGGGATTAAAGCCCAAATTTGAATTTATGATGGCCCGCTCGATAGCCTGTATCATTTTTTTATCCCAGGGCTGAATCGCGATGGTACGGGCATCCGGGGTACTGACGTTAGAGACCTTCGGAACAGCAGTGGGAACGCCGTAATAATCAACCACGACACTTTCAATCATCCGGGGATTGGCTTTGCCGGCCCGGATATGTGCCAGTTCATGATCCAGATGCGAAACCGCATGATCCATTCTCTCAGTTGTTTCTTCTATCAGCATTTGAATTTCCTCATTCATATTGGCTTTTTTTCTTTATGTTCGTAAGCAAATTTAAAGCAAAGTATTATGGTTTCAAAGTTTCAAGGTTTCAAAGTTTCAAAGTTTCAAAGTTTCAAAGTTTCAAAGTTTCAAGGTTTCAAGGTTTCAAGATCCAATATAATTGGCCATTGATAGGTTGGAACATTTGAAACAATTAGAACAATGAAACGAATCAAACGTGAACAAGGGTCCCAATCTTTTCTCCCCTGAGTACTTTTATCAGATTTCCTTTTTTATCCATGTTGAAAACGACAATGGGAAGGTTGTTTTCCTTGCACATTGTTGTGGCCGTCAGGTCCATGATGCGCAAGCCTTTATTATAGATTTCATCAAAGGTTATTTCATTGTATTTTGTGGCCGCAGGATCTTTCTCCGGATCAGCTGTGTAAATCCCGTCTACGCGGGTACCTTTTAGCATTGCATCGGCACCGATCTCTATTCCACGGAGCGATGAGGCTGTATCAGTTGTAAAGTAAGGATTCCCTGTACCCCCTGTGAATATAGCCACTTCACCACGTTCAAGCGCCTCGAGCGCTTTATCTCTGGAATAGAATTCGCCCACAGGCTCCATCCTGATTGCTGTCAACAATCTTGATTTCACTCCGATAGCAGTGAAGGCGGAGTTTAGCGCAAGACCGTTTATCACGGTGGCCAGCATACCCATCTGGTCCCCTTTCACCCTGTCGAATCCTTTGGCCGCTCCTGATAATCCGCGGAAAATATTTCCTCCCCCGATAACAATTGCTACCTGGATCCCCATTTCAACAGCTTCCTTAATCTGGGTTACATACTCTGATAATCTTGTTTCGTCAATGCCCGATTGCTGATTACCCATCAGGGACTCTCCGGAGAGCTTGAGTAAGACGCGCTTATATTTAACCATTGCAAAAATTTTGTATTGCAAACCTAATTCAAAAATCTATCTTATCAAAGAGAGCATAAAAATTACGAATTACGAATTACGAATTATGAATTGAAAAATATAAGGAGTTATGAAAACACTAAGAAACTGTTGAAATTTTTTTTTAACAAAGTTGAACCCACTTCGGGGTTCTGTATTGTATGTATTTCAGTGCCTCCGGTGTAACCGGAGGTTATTCATATTCAAGTCCTTCGGACTTAAATATGCTTTATACCCTGAAAGGGTTTAATATGAATAACCGTGGGGGTAACCCACGGAAAATGTGACATATAAGACTTCAACCCGAAGGGGCTGAACTACTTAAAATCCAAAAAGAACTAAATTTAAACAGTTTCTTCTATGTTGTAATCCAAATTCTGAGAGCATTATTTTTTGGCTATTTTATTTTGTTTATTTTTCAAATATTTCGTTTACAGAACATTAACTTTGCAATTAGTAAAGAGGAAGAGGACGCAGGCTCTACTGGGGAGCAACCTGTCAGCAATACTCTTTACGGATACACTGTATAAGGGGAGGTTTTCGGGCCTTCCTTTTACTTATACAGGAATCCAAATATGGCTAAGGAAAACCCAATGTTCTACTCTTAGCCAATGCCGATAAAAGTCCTATAAAAACAATCTTCTATAAGTGGACAAAATGCCACATTTCCCTGTTTCAGTTTTTATAAGTAAAGTGCCGCATTCTAAATAAGCAGACTGGCTGCAAGAAACTGTCAGCGGTCACCTTGATATATTGATTGTTTTTAAGGATTCATTTAACAACTCCTGATACATATTCTTTTTTGTTTTTAAGTACGTAATACATTCGGTTCAATACTTTTCGTGCAATTCGGATGATTGCCTTGTTTGGTTCCATCCGCCTGACATAGACATTAAAGCTCATAGCCAGGGCTGGATCAAGCCGGGCTGCAAACCAGGAACTCTCGATTAACGATTTGCGCAAGGCTGTCTGTCCTCGAAAGGTCATATCCCCGTTATTTTCCTTGTTCCCGCTAGAATGCCTGTTGGGGATCAAGCCTACAAACCCGGCAAAATGATCTGCGTTTTCAAATCGTTCTATATTTTCTATTTCGGTCAAAAAAGTGATGGCCGTAACAAAACCCACACCAGGGATGCTCCGCAATAATTCCATTCTGGTTGCATATTTTTCGCTACGGGACAAAGCCCTGATTTTTCGTAAAACTTCCAGCAGAAGTTTCCTTTGCCCGTCGGCTTCTTGTACCAATATTTTCAACGTTTGAGTTCCGGATTCGTGCTGAAGAGAAACCTGATTGAGCCATTTCATAAATCGTCTGGACCAGTGGGTTCCCGATTTCTCAAATTCAGCAGGAATAGATATCCCATAAAAGTGCAGGAACGATTTTATCCGCTGTTTGAACCGAACCATATCTTTTACCAAAGTTGCCCGCAGCCGTATCAAAGACCGGTCTTCCAATGTTGACGAATCGGGGACATAAATGGCCTTTAAATCCCCAGCGCGTAATGACCGGGCAAGTTTCCGGCTGTCTGTCGGGTCATCCTTTTGCAAATGTTCCTTTTGTGTCGTGGGAACATCTGCCGGATTGATAACGATATTATTTATTCCCATTGCCTTCAGTTTGTAGTGAGTCCAAAAACCACTGAAACCCGCTTCATAAACTGAATGGTAATCGCCGCCAGGAAAATTACAATTCAAATAGTTCGACAACACTTCTGCACTCGCAGGTTGTGTAAATGTCTTATGTAACAGTTTTTCAGTTAAAATTGATACTGTCCAGCTTTTCAAATGAACATCAATACCTACAAATAAGCTTTGACCTTCGAAATTTAATTCCGTTCTTTGTGTTTGCATAAGTCATTGAGTTTTATTGTTTAATCCGAAAATCAAAAATAATACTCTTCTGGCTTATGCTACTCTCGCCAAAGATCAATTACAAACATAGGGACTAAGATACTTGTTGATTATTGCATTTTTTTCCTGTTTGACAGGAAGAGTCTTCAGTCTGGTTCCTTCGTATTTGTACAAAAAAAAGTTCGAAGCGGCTGAGCCCGATTTGCAATCGGGCTCCTTTAACTCCGGATATGTTATCCGGTATGCTGTTAAACAAATTCTATATTTACCAGTGGGGGCATTGGGGGACAGATTGTGCAGAGAAGTATTATTAAAAGCTCCGAAAAGCTTCCACATAGTTTAATTCACTTTTATTAATATTTAAGCCTAGACCACCAGGAAAATCAAGCTTCCATGAAGAATTGCTGTTGGTTTCACTCGAAGTCCAATAAAAGTTATTATTAGAAGAAAAGCCAATTTCATATTTATACCGATGAAGCAGATCCAATTCATCTCTGCTTGGCAAATACCAGTCATCATAACCTCCTGACACTAAATCATAACACCATTTAGCAGCATAGTTGCCTTCTCCTTGAGCAGCTACAATGGTATTTGTGTTTGCTTTTCCTGTACCAATTGCAGTTCCATTTGCACCTGTTGAGATATTACTTCCATTAGACCATTGAAGAACTATGCTCTGCGGTGTTGCTGCAATTAATCCGTGGGTTTGGCCCTGAACATAACCTGCGTCGCCGGATTTTAAAAGATATACCACCTTTCCTCCCTGATAGTCATCCCCAATTGCAAGTGTTGTTGTAAAGCTCACTTCATTGCTATAAGCTGTTCCTGCTATGTTGGTTGCATAAGCCCTGACATAATAAGTCACTCCCAATGTTAAGCCTGATATTGAACTTACATATACAGGAATGTTTCCGTCTGAGGTTTTGTTATCAGTTATCGTAGGATTACTTGAGGTACTCCAACAAACACCTTGTGCTGTTACTGGCGATCCTCCATCATTTAATATCGCGCCACCACTTGTCGCTGTTGTTGACCTGATATTATATGCTGTGGATACTTCTACTGTTGGCAATGTGCCCAAAGTTTTTAAGGTTACTGGGCTACTATAAGAAATTCCACTATTGTTTATAGCGTAGGCCCTGAGATAATAGGTCGTAACTGGATTTAATCCTGTAATTGAACTTGTGAAACTACCTGATCCATTTGCATCATCCGATTTGTTGTCGCTAATTGCAGGGGTTTGATTGGTTAAACTCCAGCATATGCCCGCCGATAAAATTGGGCTGTCTCCTTCGGAGCCAATCACCACACTACATTTAGCCGTAGTTGCTGTGACTTCACTCACTTCTGAAATTGTGACCGTCGGAACAACCTTAGCAGCTTCTTTTTTGCAACTAAAAAATAATGATGAAAATATCGCAATAAGCAGTATCACATAAATTATTGAGATTATTTTCATAGTATTTAATTTTAGGATTAAAATTAACTTAATTTACCGTACTTATTAATCAGTGCCAAAGAAAAAACTGAATTTTGTACTGATTTTGTTACAACTATGAGACATGTTCCATGAACCACTTTAAATTGGTTTCTTTTAAAAGTCTCTGATATTCTCAGCTGCCTCAGCTGCGGCAGCGGGGGAATAAGTAGGGAGTAGGAAAGTAGGGAAATAATATGTTAAAGTAATACTTTTATAAATAAAAAAGGCCCCGAATGGAGGCCTTTTTATTTAATATTTCACATGAATTTACACGTTCAGCGTAAATCTTCTGAATGCGGTAACCTTTGCTTCTTTATCCACACTTTCCAGATACTGGCGGATCGTCATTTTGTTCTCTTTGACGAAATCCTGGTTCAATAGGGTATTTTCCTTGTAGAATTTGTTCAAGGCGCCCTGGGCGATTTTATCCAGCATGGCTTCCGGCTTACCTTCCAGACGGAATTTTTCCTTTGCTACGCGCAGCTCCTGATCGACGATCTCAGCCGGTACATCAACATTGTCAATCGCTACAGGATTCATGGCTGCAATTTGCATGGCCACATCGCGGCCGGCCTGGTATTCGATCGCTTTGCTGAAACCAGCAAGGGTCGCCAGTTTATTCCCGGGATGGATGTAAGAGGTAGTGTAAGCAGCTGTAATGCTTTCGTAGAAAGGCAGCTCTATTTTCTCTCCAATGATACCGGTTTGTTCAAGTACCTGTTCGCCAACTGTACGACCATCCATGATCAAAGCTTTCACTTCGTCCAAAGAGGTGCATTTATTCTGAATGGCAAGGTTGAGTATTTTTTCGGTTAAAGCGATAAAGTTTTCGTTTTTGGCCACGAAATCAGTCTCACAGTTCAAAGATATGATTGCCCCGAAACTCTTGTCTTCTGATACTTTAGCAAGAACTACCCCTTCAGAGGATTCCCTGTCGGCACGTTTGCTTGCGATTAATTTGCCTTTTTCACGGATGATTTCGACGGCACGATCAAAATTGCCTTCAGCTTCAGCCAAAGCATTTTTGCAATCCATCATCCCGGCACCGGTTGCTTTACGCAATTTTACTACATCAGCGGTAGAAATAGCCATTATTCGTAAATTTTTATTTTAAATCAATAATATCTTCGTCAATCAGACCTTCGTCAATTAGCAGGTCTGCAATCTTGTCTTCAACTATGGGTTCCTTTTCTTCCTTTTCTTCATCTTCAAGGTCGTCTTCGACAATGATCTTAGTAACTGCTTTACGGCCTTTCTTCAGTGAAAGAGGCTTTTCTTCAGTTTCTTCTTTTTCGCGTTCAACTTTGCGGTCTGAAAGTCCTTCCTTGATTGCATCACACATGGTGCCGATGATCAGATCAATCGACTGGGAAGCATCATCGTTGGCCGGAATTACAAAATCGATTCCTTCGGGATCCGAGTTGGTATCCACCATGGCAAAGATTGGAATGCTCAGGCGCTGAGCTTCACGAACTGCTATTCTTTCTTTCAGTACGTCAACAATAAAAAGAGCTGCAGGAAGACGGGTCAGATCAACGATGGAACCCAGTACCTTATCCAGTTTGGCACGCTGGCGGCTGATCTGGAGTTTTTCGCGCTTGGAGAGGTTATCCCAGCTGGTATCCTTCATCATCTTATCGATGGAGGACATTTTCTTAACAGCCTTACGGATGGTCGGGAAATTGGTCAGTGTACCACCGGCCCAACGTTCAGCGATGTAAGGCATATTGACTGCGCCTACTTTTTCAGCGATAATGGTTTTGGCCTGTTTCTTGGTAGCGACGAAAAGGACTTTACGGCCTGATCTTGAGATTTGTTTCAGGGCTTCAGCTGCTTCATCGATTTTAACGATGGTCTTCTGAAGGTCGATAATATGGATGCCGTTCTTCTCCATGAAGATGTAAGGCGCCATATTGGGATTCCATTTGCGTTTGAGGTGGCCAAAGTGAACCCCTGCGTCGAGCAATTGTTTAAATTCTGTTCTTGGCATAATTGTTTTTGTTTACTTTCTGTTCAGTCAATCCCCCGGTAGCCCGTAAAGGAAGTCCGGAGTGATTTAGATGCTAAACAAGGTTAAAAATAAATTTCTTCAAACCAGTTATTAACGTTTAGAGAACTGGAAGCGTTTGCGTGCTTTTGGACGTCCTGGTTTCTTACGTTCAACTTCACGTGGATCGCGGGTCAGAAAACCTGCGGCTTTCAATTTCGGACGATATTCTGTTCCGTTAATTTGCAATAAAGCACGGGAGATTCCCAGGCGCAACGCTTCGGCTTGTCCGTTAAGACCTCCTCCGTCAAGATTTACTTTGATATCATACAGACCAGCCACTTCACAAAGATTCAGCGGCTGTTGAACGATGTATTGTAAAGTGCCCACGGGAAAATATTCGGCCAGTTGTCTTTTGTTGATGACAATATTTCCTTTTCCTTCAGAAAGATAGACCCGGGCAATGGCAGATTTGCGCCTGCCGATTGAGTTAATTATTTCCATGATATTTTATCTAATATTATCAAGATTTATTGTTTTAGGCTGCTGAGCTGCTTTATCATGCTCCGGACCTACAAAAACGTGGAGATTATTGAATAATTTTGCTCCAAGTGCATTTTTGGGCAACATTCCTTTTACGGCTTTCTCCATCACTCTTCCGGGAAATTTCTTCAACATGTCTTCAGCGGTCTGGAATGTCTGACCTCCAGGATAACCTGAGTGACGAACATATTCCTTCTTTTTCCACTTGTTCCCTGTTAGTTTTACTTTTTCCGCATTGATCACAACCACGTTATCCCCGCAATCAACATGAGGAGTGTAACCAGGTTTGTGTTTGCCTCTCAGGATAAGAGCCACTTTACTTGCCAACCGGCCTAAAACCTGATCGGTTGCGTCGACCAAGATCCATTCTTTGTTTACCGTTGCACTGTTCAACGATACCGTTTTGTAACTTAAAGTATCCACTTTCGTTTCAATTTTTAATTGTGATACAATCCATTTTTTGACGGTTCACCAGATTAACAGTCATTGTAACAGGGTTATTAACAATTAATTGTTGATAACATTTGCTAAGGTTGCTACAACAGCCGATTAATACTCCGTCAAACAAGGATAAAATCGGGACTGCAAAAGTATTTATTATTTTTTAATTTGCAACGGGAGAAATAAAAATAACTTCATCTTTTTAAACAGATTACACGAATTGTAGACGAATTATACGAATCAGAGCGACTGCGCCTTTTTAAGCGGAATTCCAAAATTCACTATCAGGTACAGCCCCGCGCTGTTCATCGATTTCTTATTGATGGTATCGTAATAGAGATCCAGCATGAACCCAAAATGAGTGGAAGGGTAGATTTCGTGATCAAGATGGTATTTCAGTCCCAGCAATTCGTTATCAGAGATCAGGCTGTTGGTAACCAGAGAATAATTCTGAAACAAATATCCTCCCTGCGGAACGTAAAAATGATGTCCGTGCCAATAAGAAGCTGTGAGCATCCCAGCGCGTGAAGAAAGGTATCCTGTTAAATAAGTGCCCCGGCCTTTATCTTTGAAAACAGGATCATTCTCGGGAACAGTTGATATGGAGAAGTAATCGTTCGTTCCTATCGATTTTAAAAACGTTCCTGAAAAATTATGGTTGACAGAAATACCAGGTGTAATGCTCATGAAAGATCTTGCCAGTGCAGAATTTATATCGATTTCACCGCCGGTATGAGAGGCCGTCACCATAAAGGGAACAGAGATTATGTTCCTGTCAGAAGTATATATTGTAAATTCGGATCGTAAGCCAAATTCAAAATGTTCTTTAAAGGCATCCCCTGCGAGGATAAACTTCTGCCAGTCAATCCAGGCATCCAGATTCACGATCCGGTGCTTATATTTTACCTGGAAGCCTGCCTCTGGTTTGGCTGTCAGGAACAACTCAGGTTCTCTCAAAGGTTCCGGCAAAAGGTGATTCTGATTGTTGTTGAGGTTCCCCATGATCAGTGAAAGATTCTGGAAAGGCTGGTAGTGCACGCTGAACCATGGCTGTAGATTAAAATAGTCATCTCTCCCGTTGTATTTTAGTACATTTCCTCCTAACTCCACCCTGAGTTTATCATCCGGGTAATAGACAAATTTAGGTCTGATCCAAGCCCCCGTAAGCGTGTATCCGTCGACGATGGAGTTACTGTACTCGTTATTTTTAAAAAACGTGGCATTATCGAATTGGAATTTCAGCTTTCCACCGGAATTGAATTTAAATGGCTGGTAAGATTCAAAAAAAGTATAAGCATTCTGGGAAAAAGTTGAGTTTCCGATGAATAGCAGAAAAATAAGAAAGGATGTTTTTTTTAATGACAGCTTCATTTCAAGTCAGTAGGTTACACAGAGAACACAGAGTTTAAAAATTGAGTTACACTGAGTTAATCCTCTGAGTAACTCAGTGTTTTCTCAGTGTTCTCCGTGTCACTTATAATATCCAAAATTACGATTTCTTCAACACATATCTGTCATAAAGCAATAATAAAAACGCTGCGGCAAAGCCTATCCCGACCACGACCATCCAAAATGAGGAAGGATGATATTTATCCCATAAAAGCTGGGTCAGCTGATCCGCGCTCATGTTCATCTTCGAAGCCGCCGCGGTGAAAAAATCATTCTTGGTAAAATTCCCTCCGATGGAAGGCAGGTTTAATCCTCTTGAAGCAACTTCTCTTTGCAGCAAGGTAATTTTATCCGACATCCCCTGGTAAACATTGCCCGAAACCACTCCCGCCAGCAAATATCCGATGGCAACCGGTATGTAGGAACATCCGATGTAAAGGGCCGTTTTATCCGAAGGAGCAATGCGCCCGATGTATTCCGTTATTTTCGGGGAACTTGACATTTCGCCAATTGAAAAGATAACCAGTGAGAGAACCACAAATAGGCCATTCTGAGTCGCCAGGCTTAAACCCAACCCAATCGAGGCGACAATGATTCCGGCCATCATGGCTCTGAGAGGTTTATACCTCATTACAATAGAAGAAATTAATATCTGTAGCAGGATAATACATCCGGCGTCAGTATTCATGATGTATTCTGCAGGGATCGTCCTTTCAGCAGTGCCCATTTTATTGGCCAGCCAGGGCAGGTTCCTTGACAGAAATTCGTAGACAAGATTGGTGTTTACCCATTGATCGATGTAAACGGGCAAAGTCATGTAGAACTGGTTAAACATAGTCCAGAATCCTGCTATGATGAGCAGAAATAAACTGAAACGCCAGTCTGAGAGTGCTTTCCAGATATTGCCGAAAATAATGCTTACCTGCTGATTAAACGTAAGGCTTGACTTTTCTTTCTGCACAGGTTCCTTGTACAGGAAGGTCAGCAAGATGAAATTAAAGGCAATTACCACAGCCGAGGAATAAAAGACATAATCCCATGAGAATTTTCGGAAATAACCCGTGACGAATGGTCCGATAAAGGCTCCAATATTAACCACCATGTAAAAAATCCCGAAACCGATGGAAGAAGTCTCTTCATCAGTTGTTTTTGCAACGGTGGCCGCGATAATTGGCTTGAACAGTGCAGAACCTGTTGCCAGCATTAGAAAAATGATGAATACAGGAACGAAAGTTTTAAAGATTGGCATTATTAAAAATACCAGGGTGTAGATGGAGTAAGCAATGTACAATGTCTTACGGTAGCCGATCCGGTCAGAAAGCGCGCCTGTCAAAATGGGCAGAAGGTAAAGAAACCCGGTGCCGATCCCCATGATCAGTCCTTTCTGGGTTTGTGAGAATCCCAAGGCCCCGGTATCTGTGGAGTTAGTGAGATACAAGGCAAAGACAATGTAAAATCCGTACCAGGCCCACCGTTCGAAAAGCTCCATTGTATTTCCAACCCAAAAGGTAACGGGATATTTCTTCAAGACTCGGACTATACTCATGTGATAAAAATTTGAAAGAGTTCAAAAATAGAAATTAATAAGTTAAAAAAAATAAAAATCAAATTGTAGCGTTTGAAACATTGCCTGCGTATTGATTGCATACTGAACATGTTTAGACGTTAACCTTAATACAATTTAAAAAGTTTTGATACTATGAGAATTTCACTTAAATGGAGCAATGCCATGGCGGCGTTTTGCTTAGCTTTATCCCTTTTATCCTGCCAGGACCTGAAGTCGGATTACGACAAGCAGGCGGCTATTGACGATACGAAGATTGAAAAATATCTTACTCAAAACAATATCCAGGCCGCTAAGCATTATTTTGGATTCTACTACCAGGTGATTACGCCCAATGAAACCGGTGCAACCCTCTCCGGTAATGATGTGGTTGATTTCAAATATAAGCTTTCACTGCTGGATGGAACTGTAATTGAGGATTCACTGGCAGCTAAAAAACCTGCACGCGTTAAATTATTGGACTATTCAATCGTTCCTGAAGCGCTGGACCGGGGAATTGCGCTGATGAAGGTTGGTTCAACCTACAGATTTTATATTCCATCTACTCTGGCATTTGGCGATTACCGAAGCTCTAAATTCCCATCGCAGGCCATCATGATTGCTGATATTAAAATCACAGCCAAACATACTGAAGACGAAGTTGAGGAAGCCCAGCTTGATTCAATTGACACCTATGTAAAAACGAAGTATGGTAGTAATTTTGAAAAGTTTGCATCGGGTTTATACATGGTGAATACTGTTACGGGAACAGGCGACAAACCTCATCTGGGTGATCGCGTTACGGTAAACATGACCAGAAGATATCTCGATGGCACCGTAATTAAGACATTTACAGGAGTAAAGCTTGACCTTGGCTATCAACAGGCAGTCCAGGGCCTCGAAGAAGGTTTGTTGCAAATGCGCGTTGGCGGCAAAGCGATCCTGGTGATGCCTTCAAACATTGCCTTTAAACAGAGCCTTTGCCTGATTCCTCAGAAAATCAGAGCAGAACTTTTGGAAGATCAATTGATTACCTCCGAAGTTTTGCCCTATTCAATTGTAGAATATGAAGTCGAACTTAAAGGCGGAACTTTATAAATTGTGAAACAAAATGATATTGAATGATCAATTCATAAATAAAGTGCTTTTTCGGCTGATAATTTTCGCCGAAATTCTATCCTGTAAAAAAGACGAATCTTTTAGAAAAGATAATTTTTTGGCTGCACTGAATCAAACGGACTGGTTTAGAAAGATGACAGTTCCTTGCAATGGGAATACCATTTGCAGTACCTACATATACATGGCTGTGTACAGTAATGAGCCTGTAGTTTATTCGATGCTCAGCGGACCTTTATCCGATCCTGTCTTTTCAGTGCAGCTGCATAACCTGGATGGTGAAGTGGTAAAAAGTTATGTTGGCCCCGGTGCATCAGCAGCATTCGAAAAAGAAGTCACTCAATATGATTTGATCTGCCGATGTGATAGTTAATTACTGGTTCAAGTAGAGACAAGGCATTGCCTTGTCTCTTTTAGGTCAAAATGATTTTAATTCATGACGTTTGATATAAACTAAATGCACTATGAAGAAATTTCTTGTTTACCTTCTGATTTTTATTGGGATTTCATCCTGTAAAAAAGATGATCCCGGAGATTACGGCACCCTGAAAAATAAGGAGTGGTTTCAAAATATGGCGGTACCTTGTGATAAGAATGCAATTTGTAAAACCTACATCTACAAGGCAACTTATGATAATGTGCCTGTGGTTTATTCGATACCCGTTGGGGCTTTATGTGATGCCTATTTTTCAGTTCAGCTGCATAATCTTGATGGTGAAGTCATAAAAAGTTATGTCGGTCCTGGGACTTTATCAGCATTTGGAACTGAAGTTACGAACAAGGAACTGATTTACAGGTGCGATGAGTAATCAAGAGTTTATGATCGTTTTTGAAATCGGCATGAGATTTATTATAAATTCACATCATCAAACAATTAAATTTTTCTGAACGGGTTGCCTCAAATAATGTCAAAACTGTCATATTTTGAGGCAACTCTTATCTGTTTAAAAATTACATTTTTGTGGCTGAGGCTGAGAAGGAAAAATTGGATGAAATAATCAAGGGCTGCATTCGAAAGGCTGGCAGATCGCAGGAAATGCTCTACAAGTGTTTTTTCGGTTATGCCTTGTCCGTTGCAATGGTTTACAGCGCTCAAAAGGATGCAGCCATCGAGATTGTCAACGATTCTTTTCTGAAGGTTTTTTCTGAAATCGGAAAATACGACTCCTCACTTCCTTTTAAATCTTGGTTCCGCAAGATTGTCATCAATACGGCCATCGACCGTTTTAGACGAAATCACAAAATTCATCCTTTTGTCGATTCGGAAGCATTTCACGTCCCTGATGAAGCTCCGGGAATTATCAGCCATCTTACTGCAAAGGATATCCTGGAATTACTCAACCAACTGCCGGATGTTCATAAAATGGTGTTCCAGCTTTATGAAATTGAAGGTTTTAGTCACGAAAAAATAGCAGTAATGCTTGAAATTCCGGAAAGTTCGTCAAGAGTTTTTTTAACGAGGGCAAAGAAGAAATTGCGGGAATTATTCCCGGTCTATTTTAAAATGGATTATGAAAAATTCGGAAACTGAAAGAGAAATAACCGATTTGATCAAAAATGCTCTGGATAATTATCAGGAAGATTACATCCCGGGGGCATGGGAGAACTTTGTCAGCATCCGTAAAAGGCAAAAAAGGGTTATCGTTCTCCGAATTGCATCAGCCATAGCAGCATGCCTGGTAATTGGTCTGATTGGATTCAATTATTTCAATTCTGATTCCTATATCAAGCCGGATAAAGCCCTGGTTAAAAATGAAAATATTCAGGTGCATAAAGGGAAAGACACGCTTTCAAAAACGGAACAACTCACTCCTGAAAAAGAATTGAAGCATGATGTTTTGGCCGGGAATAAGGTTTCCATTCAAAAAATGGTTGGTCCTGGTTCAAAAACAATTGCATTTTCAGCCAGGTCCAACAGTTCCAATCGCCCGCTTTCCGAAACTGGTCAAAAGGCGTTGACTGGAATTCCGGATTTTAAAGAAACTAACGAAAAAAGTTTAAATTCTATATCCGCCGGGACCGATTCACTTAATGCTTTACATTCTTTAATCGCTGGTCAGGCTGATTCCATCGCAAATAAATCAGAATCAAAAAGTGTAAAGCCCTCGGAATACAGATCCAAAAAAGAATCTGATCTATTTCAGAAATTTGCTGCAAATGATGTTCAAATCCATGAGAAAAGGAAGATTCGTTTGGGTATCAATATTTCACCGGGTGTAAACTCTACCCAGGCGGGCTCTTCATTCAATTATTCCGGAGGTATAAGTACCGATATAACGCTGTTCTCTGATTTTCTTTTGTCTACCGGACTTCAGCTTGAGCACCAGAGTGTGGTTAACGGCAGTAATACCGGTCCCGCTGCTGCACGAACAAAGGCAGAACTGGTCAATCTTGATTTACCTTTAAATTTTACCTGGAGATTTTTCTCCGATAAGTCCAAAAGCTTTTATGTTTCGGGGGGAGTCTCTTCTTTAGCCTATCTTAGCGAGAAGTACAATAAAACTTTTTTTACGCGACAAATAGCCGAAGTAAGAACCATGGCGGCAGGTTTGGAAACTGTCACATATAAACTGGAGAATCTCGAATCGACCATTCAAAATACAGAACCTTCATTTAATTCGATCGACATTGCCGGTCGGGTAAACATTATTTTTGGAGTGGAACAACGTTTGTCGCCAAAGTTATACCTGCATCTGGAACCTTATCTGAAAATTCCGGTCTCCGGCCTGGCTTCAGAAAAACTGAGATTTTCAACCGGCGGTATAAGTTGTAAAATCTCATTTTAGCTGCTTGCCTATAAAATACGCTTCATCACTTCTTCCCTTTTTTGTCTCGATATGGGAACTCTGCTTCCATCTGCCATTGAAATATAACCTCCGTCAATTTTAATATATGCTGTAATTTTTCGACAATTAATAAGGTGAGACTGATGTGTTCTTAAAAAATTACTGGATTCCAGAATTTCCTGGTATTCTTTTAAGGTTTTACAAACAAGGTATTCTTTTTTATTCTCAAGAAAGATCCGGGTATAATTACTGTCTGCTTCAAGGCGGATAATCTGGTTGATGGCGATAAATTCGATTTTCTCAGCCAGGGGGAGGGCAATTCGCTTTTCGTCTTCGGAGCGGTCAATATTGGCTACCAGTTCCAGTAGACGCTGGTTTTCTTTCTTCCGGGCAATTTGAACCTGAGCTTTTTCCACTGCCTTCGATAATTCAAAAATATCAATAGGTTTTAAAATGTAATCAATAGCACAGAATTTTATGGCTTGAATGCCGTACTTATCAAAGGCAGTAACAAAAATAACCTCAAAGTTCTGGTTGTTAAGAGACTTCAACAAATCGAATCCAGAGCCGCCGGGCATTTCTATATCCAAAAACAACAGATCAGGTTCTTCTTTTTTGATCAGCCGTAATGCTTCAAAAGCAGATGCAGCTTCACCTGCGACTTCAATCTGACAATATTCTAATAATAAATCCCTCAGATTATTACGGCTCTTCTGTTCATCATCAACAATAATACATTTAAGCATAGTTATTCAATTGGAATAGTGAGTTTTGCAAAAGTTCCAGGTTCATTGTCTTTGTTTTTAATGGTAAGCTTTGCCATTTTCCCATCCAGGTTTAAAATATTCAATCTTTCTTCTACCAACCTTAAACCGAATCCTTTCTGACTAAGCGTGTCGTTTACCTGAGGAGATAATCCCACCCCATTGTCCGAAACACCAACACAAAGATCTCCGTTATGCCTTTCAATCTGAATAGATAGTTTTCCCTGATTTCCTTTTGGGGATAAACCATGTACAATTGCATTTTCGGCCAGGGGTTGAATAATCATTCCCGGGATTTCAATTAAATCACAATTCACTTCGGGATTAACGTTTATTTCAAACTTAAATTCAAAACGCAATTGTTCCAATTGGCAATAAAGTTCTACAGCCTTTAGTTCATCTGAGAGTGAAACCATGCTTTTCTCTGAATTATTTAGCACCCCGCGCAGCAATACTGCAAATTTAGACAGGTAGATATTCGCCTCTTTAAATTGATTTCCATTGATCAGCGATTGAATAGAGTTTAATGCATTGAAAACAAAATGCGGATTCATTTGAGAACGGATTGCCTTAATTTCCAATTCCTTAATCCGGCGCTTTATGGTTTCCTGTTGTTTAATGCGGCGGACCCGAATCCTGTAAATCCATATTCCAATCAGAAAGGTGAAAAGGATGGAGCCAAAGCTCCATCCTGCAATCTTTAACATGGCTGTTTTTTCAGACTTTGTATAGCGTTCTGTATCGATCGTTTTGCGGAGAGATTTTTCGAAATTTGAAATGCGTCCTTTGTATTGATGTGTCATCGGGTCTTCGGCATTGTTTTCAACAATACGGAACCATTTGTCAAGCATAAATATCCAGTTAAGATTGGATTCTGGAATTAGACCAGGTTCTGGAATTCCCGGCAAATCATCGGATTGGGCAAGATCAATAAAAGTCACATTTGGCTTTCCCTCCATACCGCTTTCCAACGCTCTTCTTTTCTGACCTTTTATTGGTAATCTTGCAAAGATAAATTCAACCTCATCTTCATTAAATTTTGAAATTGAAGTTTCGAAATCTTTGGTGTACCAAACAGATCCTCTTAGCAAGATTAAACAGATTGGTTTCCCCTTTAATTTTTCCAGATTAAATTGGGAACTGTCTTGTAAAATAAAAGATTTGATTGGAAAGTATTTACCAATTTGAAATTTAAGGGCAGTCTCATAATTTTTTCTAAGTGGTTCAGTTAAAGCTGGATCAGCACAATTATTCAAAAAATCCTGATAATAGGAAGTAATTTTTTCATTATCAGTCATCCCTTTGCGTAATTCAGAGTCAATAAATATGGCCAATTGATTATATAGCGGATAACCTTGAAGTGAAGCCTGTGCAAAGAAGTAGTCTTGGAGAAAGCTCGTTCCTCGTCTTTTCGAAACGGACCAGCCTAAACGATCTTGTTTGAATTGCTGCGATTTTTGGATAAAATTCTGGTAAGAAGAATTCCACTCGAAAGAATTCATTAAAAGCGGAATGGTATCAACTTCCAAAAAGAAATCAGAAGGGTATTGAACGTCGGGAAGCATTTGAGCGTCGGGAAGCATTTTGTTTTGATAACGGCTATCACTCATTAACGAAAAAATTTTCTCTTGCTTAAAGTATAGCTTGGCAACAGCTAAAAAATATTTAAAATCAGCTTGAAAATAGTTTATACATTTTTTTGATGCTTTACCTTTATAACTTTCAATAATTGAATTTATATTCTGAACGATCATTTCTCTTTTCTTTATTACCTCCTGAACTTCAAGGTTACCGGGGAATCCGGTTCTAAATTGATCCAATTCATTGGAAAGCATTGTATTGTAAGCTGCACTGCCGGTAAAGTAGTCTGATTTACTCAAATCAGAGGAATAATATCCGTTGGGTTTTGTATCTGCATATTGACTGTATTGAATTGGCCGTACCTGATGTCCGATTGCTGAAATATTCAAAGTATCCCCGGGTTCCATAAATGTAGTCAAAGCGCTGTCCCCAACCTGAATTCTGAGGTGCAATGGTCTTTTGAGAAAAATCGGGCAGGTAAAAGAACCATCATTTTTTGTGTGGAACTTCTTTTCAGGAAAGTAATAGCCGGAATTTTTGCCGATCATACTTATCACTATTTCTTTGTTTGATTGATCCTTTACTTTGCCCTGGATCATAGCGTTTTTTGATACAGGGAAAGATGTATCCGTTAAAGTCATTTGTGAATCAGGAGCTTTGATTAATAACGGAACTCTATAATCCGAAATGAGGGGGCAATTTCCTTCCCCTAAAGCAGCACGTATCAAAATTGAGGAGAAAGTATCAACTAGGATGGAATCAGAGCCACTTTCTGATTGAGTAAGCTTATACATCCCCTGATAAGAAGAACCTATCTCTGTGAGATTAATTTCAGATCTATTATTTACGGATGGTACTAAAGAAACAATTTTTCCTTTTGGGGAAATTTCAATGATAAATTCATTCTTACCCTCAGAATTTATTCTGTTTTCCTCAAATGCCGGGTAATAGGAATCATAGCCAATCCATATGCTACCATTTTTCTTTTTGACTTCAATGTGTTCCATAATTATCCTAAACTGCTGATCGTTATTAGCAAGCAGTTTCTGCAACTGATAATTCAACAAATAGGAGGCGCCTTGCTTTAACTCAAATTGTACTTCAAACCAATCACCCTCTTTCAACCGAAAAAGTCCTTCCTGACTTTGAGCAAAAAGATAGCCAGATAAAAGTGGCAGTAAAATGAATAATAGAATAATTGTTTTTTTCATGATTTTTAAAGTTTTAAAATTAATACTTTAATGCGAAGTACAGGAAAGAATATTTTATTATGTCTGACCATTTAGCAGACTGCACCTGGAACTTATTATCCGGTTTATTTCCAACCATTCAGATCTTTTCATTTGTTCTTACTTGGTTGTAAATAATATTTAGTTAATTTTGATTTTCATATTTAATATCAACTTAACGCTAACATTGGAATATGATGAAAAATATTGCTCTTACCCTCTTTATTTTGTTTTTATCTTTTGCAGTGTATACGCAAAAGTTATTGAAAATCCTGTTATCGAAAATCTTGGGAAATATACCCTTTTATACCCCTGTAAGAACCCAACTTTATGCAACATCTTTATTAGGTTTGTTCCGGATTGTTTGTGTTCTTTTAATCATTCTGATTTTTTATATACTAATCTTACAAATAAATGAGGAAACAACTTGCCCTGGCAGTGCTTACTGTCATTTTATCCTTTTCAGGATATTCCCAAAAGGTTATTGAAAATCCTGTTGTCGGATTCAACAGCACCCCGAATTTGAAACTCACGAAAGTTGAAATAGGAGATAAAGCTACGGTTCTCTTTTTTCATGTCACCAATCCACCGGATAAAGAGATGATCGTTTCGAAAGAGACTTGCCTTCAGCGTCTTAATGGAAAAGATAAATATCTCATAACTTCCGCAGAGGGGATTACCATCGGAGAAAAATTTAATACCCCTGCATCAGGAGTAATGGATTATCAGCTTATTTTTCCAAAAATTGGCTCTGAAGCCGAGAGAATAGACTTTGGTGATAAAAAAGGATTGCTCCTTGATATCTGGCTGAAGTCGTTTACCGGCAGAACAGTACCTAAAGAGCTGAAAGGTAATTGGTATAACAGGAAAACCGGTGATTGGGAACTAAGTTTTTTAGATACGACAGCTGTCTATAAGAGTAAAGTATGGCAGCTTGATACGGAGAAATTGAAAGATGGGGAGGGAATCGTTTCGCTGAAAGACAATAAAAACGCTATAAACTTGTATTTAAAAAAGGGTAAGAAAGGAAATTACCTGATAGGCGAATCGCCAAAATCATTAAAAGAATTTTGTTCAACGATAAAAGGACTGGAATTTAAGAGCAACGATACTCCTTATCAGGTGCCGGTATTTAAAAATGATTCTGCTGTTATTGGCGGATACATAAACGGCTTTTTTCCAAGAATGCCAACGCCTGCGCAACCTGTCAATATCAATGTTGAGGATATTCTTATTGGCAAGCAAAATACTTTTCGTCTTAAGATTTCACAGAATGGTACTTTTTCTATGAAGATCCCTTTGAATTATCCTCATATAATATCCTTGTGGGTGGTGGGAGAAGCATTTAAGGTGTTTCTCGAACCGGGAAAAGAATTATTTGTAATGCTTGATGTTAACAACCTCAGAATGGGAAAATCTTTTATGGGTGAATTGGGCAGACTGAATGCAGACCTCCTTCGCATGGAAAAGATCAACAGCTTTGATTTTAATGAGATGCAAAAGAAGGTTCTGGAGCTAAAACCCAATGAATACAAGAAATGGCTGTTGGATTTGAAGCAAAACGATTTGGATGCTCTTGAGGCTTTTGCAAAAGAACATACTTTAAGCGCCAAAGCTTTACAGGTTAAAAAACTGGAGCTTGAGTATTCGTGCGATTTTCAGTTGATGAACTATTCAACGCATTTTAACTTTGCTTACAGGAATAAGAATAAAGTTCCGGAGGATCAGATAACGCCAATAAAACCTGACGAACTTAAGGCTGATTATTACAGTTTTGTGACCGATGAAATAGTCAATAACCCATTAGCTTTATTGGCCAATGATTACTTTTCTTTTATAGGAACGTTGAGAAACACCGAGATATTAGCAAACCAAATAGAGCCTTCGCCTTTAGATATTTTGATTTGGATGGAAGCCTCGGGTATTACTTTAACCGAAGAGGAAAAAACTTTATTTGAGGCAATGAAAAAAAATGGCGGGATGGAAACCACCAGATTGGAGAAGGAGTATCAGGAGAAATATGCAAAAGATGCAAATGAGTTTTTTGGGAAATACAGGAATCATATCGGTGAATTAAGTAAAGAAATGAAGGGAGAACAGCTGACAACAGCGGTAGTTGAAAAATACCTGCTTGATAAAGGTATAAGTTTGACAGAGAAAGAAAAAGAATTTATTACTGCGACGAAAGCAATTGATAATGAGGAAAATATGATAAAAAAACGTGAATTTTGGAAGCAATATGATGCTTTAATACAAAATTTTTATAAGAATTCGCCACGTCAAATTCGCAGGTATCTTAGTTCATTGGAAAGAACTGCCAGGGATGAAAAGCTGGGAAAAATACTCCGCGTGAAAAAGGGCATTGCATCCGATATTATGGCTTCCCAGGATTTTAGCGGTCCTATTGTTTCTCAAATGACTCCTGTTACGGATGAGGAGATCAAAAACGATCAGAAACAGATCTCGAATCTCTTTATTGCCGAGTACCTTGATTTCTCAAATAAAGCGACAATAGAGAAAGTCGAAAGGAATAAAAATAAGACCGGATATGCTGTTAAAGATGCTCCAAAAACGGAAGCCGATAAGTTGTTCGACGAGCTGATGAAGAATTATAAGGGGAAAGTAGTGCTGGTTGATTTTTGGGCAACCTGGTGCGGTCCCTGTCGGCAGGGAATTGAAAGAATAAAACCCTTAAAGGAAGAAATGGCAGGCAAAGATGTGGTATTTGTCTATATAACAGGGCCTTCATCGCCTGAGCAGACCTATAACAACATGATCCCGGATATTAAAGGGGAGCATTACAGAGTTTCAAATGATGAATGGAATTATTTATGGAGCAAATTTAATATTACGGGTATTCCTCACCAGGTACTTGTTGATAAAAAAGGAGTGGTGGTTAATCCACATCTTCAGAGAACAGATAATGAATCAATAAGGGAGGAACTGGAGAAAAGATTGAAAGAATTATAATTCATTCATTGCCGTCAGCTTTAGCTGACGGATTAAAAGTGAGAATAACATCGGCTTTAGCCACATTTTTGCAATCAAAATGCTTGAACTAAATGTGGCTAAAGCCAATTCCAGATTCAAAATTATCCGTCAGCTAAAGCTGACGGCAATGGAGTCAGGCTTGAAAATAAATAGTTAAAAGTTTCTTAACTGAACGAATTAAGTTATGAGATTAATTAAATGTCGTATTTACAATTATAAAGATCATCCAAAAAATAATGCCACCAAAACCCCGAGTCACCAAGATCCACCAAAGATTAAATGCCTGACTTATAATTTGGTGTACTTTTGTGTTTTCGTGCTTTGGTGGCAGAAAATGATCCCTGAAATACACTAATTTCTTTATAAAAAGTACGACATTTTACGTTTCCTATTACTTATAACGCAAAAAGATTGAAATTATGAAATGGGAATATAAGATTGTGTACATTGATGCACGGCATCAAACAGTATCCGGGATGCCGGAGGATACCAATATTAAATTTGACGAATACGGCCGTGAAGGGTGGGAACTGATAAAGGTTGTCCCCAAATTAAATGGCGGATACTATGCCTTCTTTTTGGGTTGGATCAATCTTACAGTTGGATACACTGCTTATTTCAAACGGGCTTTGGAGGAAAATTGATATGAAGACTTATTTTAGATTGTCGCTCATTAGTCTATGTATTTCAGTTTTTACAATAAGCAGTTATGGACAGACTAATAGGTTTGTCAGCGTCGGAATCTACGATTCAAATCTGGTAAAATACTTGCTGCCGGAAATCAAAGGATCGGATACTCTCGAAATCATCTCATTCATTGAGAAGCCTTCATCCGACCCCGAATCTGCTTTTCGCATTATCAAGTGTCATAATCAATTTACTCTTGAGGGGAGGTTTTGTAAGAAGAACTATTGGGAGGAGATTTTTCCTTATTTCGCAAAGAATGGGTCAATTCCCTCACCCGAAATATCATTTTACACCATTAACATTAGTAATGAATTTGCGGACAAATTAATTTCAGCATTTCATGAGGAGGTGAATAAGTCGGGGAATAAAAAATACCTAACCTTAGACGGGATTTGTTATGTTCTCAGGTATAAAACTTCGGGTAGAACATTTTCCAAAACTATCGACAATCCAATGAATCCCGGATTCAGATTGTGTGAGACCTCTTCAAAATTGGCAAAGGATATAAAAAATCAGACATTTGAAGAATCAAAATATCTAAACCTGATCAAAAGAAACCTGATCAAAAGAGTTAATAAAGGCGAAGTTTACGATTCGAATCTTCTAAAATACCTTTTGCCTGCGATCAAAGGGACGGATACGACGGAGATCATCTCATTTGTAGAAAAGCCTTCTTTTCAGGGGGAATCTGCTTTTCGCATTATCAGGAGCCACAACAAGTATTCTCTTGAGGGGAGGTTTTGTAAGAAGAACTATTGGTACGAGATCTATCCTTATTTTGAAAAGGGTGAGGCAGTTCCCGCCCCCGTCATTTCATTTCGCAGTTATGACATTAGTAAAGAATTTGCGAACAAATTTATTGCAGCGTTTCATGAGGAGGTGAATAAAAAGGAAAAACCTGAACCTGAAAAAGAAATTTATGAAACAATAAATGGGGTGGTTTGCAAAGTGGTAAAGATAAAGATAAAGACAGACGGGGTTTTATATGTTTTTAGCGACAAAAGTTCCGGTGCAACATCTTCCAAAACTTTTCACAGTCCCTATAAAGATGAGCCGGGATATAATTTATGCATGACTTCTTCCAAATTGGCAAAAGATTTAAAAAACCAAACCTTTGAAGAATCAAAATACTGAAATGTCAATTTCCCTTGACAAGGTGAAATGATATGACATCCTGAAAATATTTTCTTATCTTTGAGTTTAGTTCCGGGATATGGATTTATTTCATATTGAGTTAAAGATGTTTAGAGACAATATTTATATAAGTCAGCTTAGAGAAAAATTGAGCGAATTGAATCCTTATTTAGTGATTCTCTTTGGTTCATATGCTTATGGGAAGCCTCATAAGGATAGTGACATTGATTTGCTTGTAGTTATAAATGAAGAATTTTTGCCCCGGACATTTAGTGAAAAGGAAGATTTGTATATTACCGTTGGACAACATATTATTGATATTTCTAAAAAAGTGCCTGTGGATTTAATTGTTTACACAGTACCCATGTATAATCAATTTATTGAATCAGGCAGTTCATTTTCGAAAGAGGTATTAAGCCGGGGAATAGTATTGTATGAAAGCAAGCACAAAGCAATGGCTTGATTTTGCGAAAGCAGATTTAATAAATTGTGAGCGGATCATCAGCGATGATTCCCTTACGACTATTGTTGCATTTCATTCCCAGCAAGCGGTAGAAAAATGTTTTAAAGCTTTTATTGAGGGGAAAAATTTAGATGTTCCACGCACTCATAACTTAATAACGTGAGTTCGATCTAAACAATAGATAAAGTAATGTCTGGTTGGTTGAGTGCTAATTTTGTTTCAGTAACCTAATCTGGTGGAAAACACCTAAGTAGAAAAAATTGAATACCCTCAGATATTCTACCTAATTAACCTAATTCGGTCTGATAAATTGAAAAACAAAAATTAGGTAATAATCTGAGTTCGATCTAAGAAATAAATAAAGTAACGCTTGGTTATTTGCTTTCGAATTTTGTTTTTGTAACCTAATTAGAATCGGAAACACCTTAGTAGCTGATTGGAATCCCTTGACATCTAACCTAATTACCTAATTTTATTTCTCAATTTATTAAACCAAATTAGGTAATTAGGTAAAATAAGGGGGGGTATTCCAACAGCTACTTAGGTGTTTTCGACAGATTAGGTTATCCATTACTTAGGTCGAACTCAGGTTAATAAGGTTAGGTTGAGTTGTATTACCATTTTCTACTTAGGTGTTTTCGACAGATTAGGTTATCTATTACTTAGATCGAACTCACGTTAATACGGTTGTATGATATCATAGAGAAGTTTTTAGAACAACCTTTTGAAACCCGTGAACTTCTGTCATTAGACAATGTTTATACCAGCTCTCGTTATCCAAGTGATATTGGCATGATTGTAACAGGAAAACCTACCATTCAGGACGCTGAAAAATTTTACGATATTGCAAAGAGAATCTACAGTGCGATTACTGAGCAAATTGATGACTGATTCCATTTGATTCAACTCAGCACCTCCCTCGTGTTTCCCTCGTACCATGCTCGTACCATCCTCGGTTCATCTTTATGATGTTGATTTTCTAAAATGCTTATCTTAGCAGTTTGAAATAGTTCAGATAACAATGGAAGTGAAAAGAAAGCCTGATTGGCTTAAGATTAAGATACCTAAAGGAACCAATTACAGCAAATTAAAAGGGATTGTCGCCGGTTACGGACTGAATACCATCTGCTCCAGCGGACAATGTCCCAATATGGGAGAATGCTGGGGAGCCGGAACTGCCACCTTCATGATTGCTGGAGAAATCTGCACAAGAGCCTGTAAATTCTGTGCGACTCAATCCGGGAAACCTTTACCCTTGGATCCCTCAGAACCGGAGAACGTGGCTAATTCCATTAAACTAATGAATCTTCGCCATGCGGTCATTACTTCCGTTGACCGGGATGATCTGATGGACGGAGGTGCTGCACATTGGGCTGAGACAATCAGAGAAATAAAAAAACAGAATCCTGGCATCACGGTTGAGGTGCTCATTCCTGATTTTAACGGCAGGAAGGAATTGATTGAATTGGTTGCCGGGGCCGGACCTGATATTATTTCGCACAATCTTGAAACGGTCGAAAGGCTTACTCCTTTAGTTAGGAGCCGTGCGAAATACCAAACCAGCTTGAAAGTGATTGAAAGCGTTTCATCTGTTGGTGTCGTTTCAAAGTCAGGAATTATGCTTGGGATAGGAGAGTGCAGGGATGAAATTCTTCAGACCATGGAAGATCTTGTAAAGGCGGGATGCGAAATCTTTACAATGGGTCAGTATCTTCAACCAACCAAAGCTCACCTTGAAGTTGTGGAATACATTCATCCGGATGAATTTGCCAGATTAAAAGAAGAGGGATTGAAGCGCGGATTTCGTATGGTTGAAAGCGCCCCGCTGGTTCGGTCATCTTACCATGCAGAAAAACACATTCGTTAAGATCCTGTTATGAAAAATCATGAAATAAAATTCCTGGACTTCGGGAAAGCGGAGTATAAAGAAACATGGGATCGGCAGGAACAGCTGATGAGGGATACAATACAAATCAAATTGAACTGTGATTCTTCTCCTGAAGATCAAAAGTGCACAACACCAAACTGGCTGATCTTTGTCGAACATCCCCATGTATATACACTCGGTAAAAGCGGCGACGAAAAAAATCTTCTTTTAAATTATATACAGCTCCAGGCAAAGGATGCCACATTCTTTCGCACGGACAGGGGCGGAGATATTACCTATCATGGGCCGGGGCAGATTGTAGGCTATCCTATCTTCGACCTGGAGAATTTCGGAATCGGATTAAGACAATACATATACAATATAGAAGAGGCCATTATCCGTGCTGTCGCAGAATATGGAATAAAGGCAGAAAGAGATCCCAAAGCAACGGGTGTCTGGATTGATGCAGGGAAAGCATCTGCGCGTAAGATTTGTGCGATCGGAGTCAAGAGCTCCCGTTTCGTAACCATGCATGGTTTTGCTTTAAATGTTAATACCAACCTGGAGTATTTTAATCACATCAATCCATGCGGTTTTACGGATAAAGCGGTTACTTCCATCGAAAAGGAGCTGGGAGAGAAACAGGATTTTGAAAAGGCAAAAGAGATTGTTCTTTCAAAATTATCTGAAATCTTCAGTGGGCCCATAATATATGAAGGAACCAAATACGAAATTTCAGGAGACCCAAATATTTATTAACATTTGGTTAACGTTCTCATGTGTTTGAAAATCTTGTATTTACATGCCAAAGACAAATTTTATCAACAATTTTTGCTGGATTATTTGTTTTTGGCAGATAAAACCGCTTATCTTTGCGCTCCCAAACCGAAGGAGCTGTGAGGCTGAAAGGGTGAGGGGAGAAGTTCTTAGAAAAGGTTGGCAAAAGAAGGTGTAGAGGCGCGATTTATCGCGTCTAATATTCAATCTGAAGGGGTTGAAAAAACTTTGAAAAAATCTTTAAAAAGATTTTGGAGAATGGG
>CAXXGM010000002.1:0-253156 GCA_963677325.2 Prolixibacteraceae bacterium | reverse complement strand
ATAAACCGGGTGTGGATCATGGAGTAATTTCACCCACAGCTGCATTATCTTCTTTCCCTTATGCACCAAAAGAAGCAATGAAAGCCTGCCGGAATTTCTATGAGAATTTGGGTGGTAGGATCATGGGAGAATATGGTTTTTATGATGCATTCAGCGAAGAGTACGGCTGGTATCCAAAGAAATATCTTGCAATTGACCAGGGTCCTGTTGTTGTAATGATAGAAAATTATAGGAGCGGTTTGCTTTGGAAATTGTTTATGAGGGATAAGGATGTTCAGAATGGACTAAAAAAACTTGGATTCAGTTATTAACAGATCGTAAAACCCGGTTTAATGCCTTTCCTCCAGGGGAAAGACATAAAGCCTTCAAAGGGAGGAAACAGGCTAATCAATAATAAAGTATAGCATGAAGACAAACGGACTATTTTTTCTTATTCTTCTCTTTTTTATCGTTGGTTGTTCAACTTCAAAATATAAGAAAGAAGATAAATCAAAAATGATCGAAGAGAAGGTTGATTCGGTACTTTCCCTGATGACACTGGATGAAAAGATCGGTCAGATGGTTTTATTGACTAGTGGATGGGATGTAACAGGCCCTGCTATGCCATCGAGCAACCTGGACGATATCAAAAAAGGACGTTGTGGTAATATTTTCAATGCTTATACGGTAGCTTATACAAGAAAGCTACAGGATATAGCCGTGAAAGAAAGCAGAATGAAAATTCCCCTGCTCTTTGGTTACGATGTTATCCACGGTTTTAAAACAATTTTCCCCATTCCCCTTGCAGAGGCCTCTTCCTGGGATATGGAGGCTATCCGCAATTCAGCCCGTGTTGCTGCCGTGGAATCAGCTGCAAGCGGGATAAACTGGACTTTTGCTCCGATGGTAGACATAGCCAGGGATCCAAGATGGGGACGGATTGCTGAAGGTGCTGGTGAAGATCCCTATCTGGGAAGCCGGATTGCTGCAGCAAGGGTTAAAGGATTCCAGGGAGACGACTTAAGTCTGCCTATTTCTATACTTGCCTGTGTCAAACATTATGCTGCTTACGGAGCTCCTCTTGCCGGAAGGGATTATGCATCAGTGGACATGTCCGACCGCATGCTGAGGGATGTATATTTGCCACCTTATAAAGCTGCTATAGATGCAGGAGTGATGAGTGTCATGTCTTCGTTTAATGATCTTGATGGGGTTCCCGCTACCGGGAATCATTTTCTCTTAACCGATATTTTAAGAAATGAATGGAGCTTTAAGGGATTGGTGGTTACTGATTATACATCCATTAATGAGATGGTTCCTCACGGCGTAGTTGCCAATGAAAAGGAAGCTGCCGAATTGGCGCTGAATGTCGGGGTCGATATGGATATGCAAGGATCTGTTTACTACAAATATCTTTCACAATTAGTAAAGGAAGGTAGAATTACCAAAGACCAGATCGACGAAGCAGTTACCAGAATTTTGAGAATTAAGTTCCTCCTTGGTTTATTTGACGATCCATACCGCTTTTCCAATGAAGAGCGTGAGAAGGAGATTGTATACAAACCGATGCACCTTGATTTCGCGTATGATATGGCCTCTAAATCCATTGTACTGCTAAAAAATGATAACAACCTGCTCCCCCTGAAGATGAATTCCCGGATTGCAGTAATCGGCCCGCTGGCCGATTCCAGGCGTGATCTTTTGGGATCGTGGATTGGAGCCGGGAAGTGGGATTCCATTACTACTGTTTTCCAGGCACTCAAAGAAAAACTGGGGAATAAAAACGTCCTTTACACCCGTGGTTGCGATATTCTGAAAGAAGATAAATCAGGTTTTCCGGCAGCTATCCAGTCAGTTCGCAACGCTGATGTAGTTGTTATGGTATTGGGAGAATCGGCGGAGTGGTGTGGGGAGGCCGCCAGCCGCACCAGCATCAGCATTCCGGAAATACAGAAAGAATTGCTTCGGGAGGTCGCCAAATTAAAAAACCCCATTGTGCTGGTGCTGATGAATGGACGTCCTCTGGCTCTGGAAGAGGAAAACGAGTTGGCAGGATCAATTGTTGAAGCCTGGTTCCCAGGTTCCTTGGGAGCCAAGGCCATTGCAGATATTCTAACCGGTAAAGTCAATCCATCAGGGAAACTTTCGGTAACCTTTCCCCGGAATGTTGGGCAGGTGCCGATTTTCCTGAGTGAAAAAAACACAGGAAGGCCTTATGATCTCAAAGGTACTGAACAGAAATACCGCTCCCGTTATATCGATTGTCCCAATGATCCGCTTTATCCCTTTGGGTTTGGCCTCAGCTATTCCAAATTCACTTACAGCGATCTTCAGATCGACAAACCGAAATTCAGTCACGGAGATACGATTCACATCAGTGTCAAGGTAAACAATACCAGTCCCTACGATGGGGAAGAAGTGGTACAACTGTATATCCGTGATCTGGTAGGAAGCGTTACACGGCCGGTAAAAGAACTGAAGGGATTTCAAAAACTGATGATCCGGTCAGGCGAAATAAAAACAGTTACTTTCAAAATCGACGAATCAGATCTCTCTTTCTACCGTAAGGACATGAGTTTTGGAATTGAACCGGGAGATTTTAAAGCATTTGTCGGAGGAAACTCGAGTGATGTTCTGGAGACTTCTTTCCGTTTTGAATGAAATTAAAGATCTTTTATCTATTTATCACCAATGCAATAAAGACGTTTGGTGCTCTGCAGGTAAATTTTTCTATTGCTGACAGCCGGTGGTGCGAACATTGTTTCGCTTATGCTGTTTTTTGCAATGTTTTCAATGAAAGTAATAAAATAGGTAACGGCAAATAAGTAAAATGAAACGACCATGAGAAAATCTTTCTCACAAAGGAGCATGATTCTTGAGGAGTTCCATCTGTCCATTAAAAAAAAATTATAAACGGATGAATTTTAAAATTGAAAATAAATGAATTGTTGGTCATTTCCCTTGAACCAAATTATGATAATTATTATGCTGTAATACATCGCCCACCTCAGAGGTTTATACCAATTCATACCCAATTTTGCAATAGCGTATTGATGTTCCCGCCCGTTCCATTCGATTAAAATAAAAACAGTTATAATGAGAACTGTTACTAAAGCATTCGCTATTCCGTCAAACCGGGGAATTGTAAAAAGTGATGAGGAGAAAATTTCTGAAATGTAAGTAATCGCATGACCAATATTTTCTGCTCTAAAAAATATCCAGGCAAATAGTGTCAGTGAAAAGGTGACAACGATTGAAACAAACTCCTTAAAGGTGGGAAAGATTTTTCCTTCTGCCACAATTTGTAAATTTTTGCGGTTCTTATGAGTCAATAACAATGGTAGAAAATAGATAGCATTCAAAGTACCCCATATAATAAATGTCCAGTTTGCACCATGCCAGAAGCCGCTTAAAAGGAAAATAATAAATGTGTTTCTGATTCTCATTCGGGTGTTACCTTTACTTCCTCCAAGTGGAATGTATACATAGTCTCTGAACCAGGATGATAATGAGATATGCCAGCGCCGCCAAAATTCAGCTATGTCTCTTGAGAAATAGGGGAAGGCAAAATTGCGTAACAAATCAATTCCAAAAAGCCTGGCTGTTCCCAATGCAATATCCGAATACCCTGAAAAATCACAATAAATCTGGAAAGCGAAAAATAAAACACCTAAAACTAATGTGCTTCCTGTATAATTCCCTGAATTATCAAAAATTAAATTGGCGTATTCTGCACAATTATCTGCGATGACAATTTTTTTAAATAATCCCCATAATATCTGTCGTAATCCGTCTATTGCTTTATTATAATCAAATTCTCTTTCTTTAACAATCTGTGGTAACAGGTGTGTTGCTCTTTCAATTGGACCGGCAACGAGTAACGGAAAAAAACTGACAAAAACTGAGTAATTAATAAAATTTCTTTCAGGGTTGATTCTGTTTTTATAAAGGTCAAGAACATAAGACAATCCATGAAAAGTATAAAATGAAATACCAACAGGCAGAATTACCTGTAATGTCCTGAAATGCGATTGAAAGCCCAACAAGGCAAGTCCTCCGGCGAAAGATTCAGCAAAAAAATTATAATATTTAAAAATTCCAAGAAATCCTACATTTATGCATATACTGAGCCATAACCAAAATATTTTCTTCTTTTTTTTAGTAGCTTCATGTATTTTTATTCCTGTGCTGTAATCCAAAAAAGTTGAGAATATTAATAAAAATAAGAAACGCCAGTCCCAACAAGCATAAAAAAAGTAGCTTGATACAAGCAGCAAAATATTCTGAAGCTTATAATTACCCTTGGTGCCAAACCAATAAAGGAAAAATACGATAGGTAAAAATATTCCAAAGCTTATAGAGTTAAACAGCATAATCCTGATTTATCCATAAAAATGTAAGAAAAAATTATAGAATACTCAAATAAATATTAGATAAAGAACTTTGTTGGAATTTTCAATTTAAGGATGACATTTGGTAAAGTGAATAAACTTGTTAGTTCCGGAGTTTCTCAAGTCCTGGATTAAGAGCTGTGTTCGGAGGTCCAATCCATTTTTGGTCAGGTGATATGGTGCGTCAAACACCAATGAATCTGGCATTTTATATTGTTGCGGAGATCCAAGAAGGGGAAAATCATTATTATGTAATTCCGTTTCAACTTGTCTAATCTGACCAATTAAAATGTCAAAAGATGAGGCCTGGAGTCCGGGAAATGTAATGTACAATGAAGCTCTTTTTTCCTTTACCATGTTTCTAAACTTTTTCAATTCTGTAATAACCTTGGGATTGGAACTTTCCTTGATAGGATGATATGAAGAAGGCCCTTTGTTTCCTAAAGGCCAATGTTTATACTCATCCCCAAAATCGTTAAAGGAATTCCTGCCATAAAAGTTATCTACGTCCGGAGCTTCAAAATATTCCTTTGGCTTAAATTTGGAAAATGAATACCCAGGTAAATATTTGAAAATATTTTTCCACTCTTCGAGGCTCAAAAGGTTTATCGTTTTTGGAGATACATCCAGGACGGTTCTCAACAATTCCTCCCCTCCGTAAAATCTCCGTCCATAAAACAACTGGTATTCTGGAGCTATCACAATGATATCACCTGGCCTGATGTATTTATATACTGATTTCATCATATAAAATAATCCCATATCAATATGGATAGCTGTATTGATTGGGTTTAATCCAAGAGAATCTTTTATCAGCTTACTATCCAAACCGAAACTTAACCCGGAACCTCCTATGAAAATAATCCGGGGTGATGGACTATTGGCGAGCAAGGAGTCTTTCTTATATTTCCCGAATAATAAGGAGGTTGAACTTCTTGGAGTCGTTGGAAGAAAAATACCGGTAAGAAACATCAAAAGGAATATGAAAACGAAAAATGAAACTTTTTTTAAAAAGAGATTCATAATGCTCAATATTTTAAAAAGATATTGCTATAAATTGAGATATTACTATAGTTTCATGAGAAGCGAATTGATTCCGGTCGTGTCTGAAAATTTTGCCTAATTTCTATTTTATTGTTCAAAAACTTAATGATAGTCAGGCTTAAATAGCAAGATTATCATAAAATATACGTTTTTTAAAATAAACAACAAATAGTTTGTCAAGAAAATTTACTTCAAAAGTAATTGAAGCGAAGTCGGTCTATCAGAGGGATTATTCGGCGAGGTTAAAACCGGCAGTTATTTTATCGCTCACGGTCTTTATTTTGAAGTAATTATTCAGTGGAAAATTTAATAAGAATTACTTTTACGAAAATTTATGGAAAGGTCTGTCATCAATCTGCCGGCGGATGAGACGATCAATGGTCATGCGAGCATCTGGTATTATGATGGACCATAAAAGGATAAAATGAACCATGAAAACTTCTTCTCACGCAAAGTGAATTGTAAGCGCGTTCCGCCTGACCACTAAAAAACAGTTTATAAAGAGTCGAAATATATTAGCTAAAGATTAATAATAACAACTTACTGATCTGAACAATGAAAAAGAAACAAGTATTTAAATTATTGTGCAATGGAATGGCTTCTGTACGGGATTTTAATTCAGCCTGTATTGAAAATTGTTTAAGGCGGTCATTTTTATGTTTCTCCCTTCTTTTTCTGCTGTTAACTTTTACGGCAACGACATCGGCGGCTGAAAACATGGTTTCTAAAAAACAGATTAAAAAGGAAGCCGTTAATATACCAACAGGCCATAAGCATCAGCGTTTAAAATACAAGACTAATTTTCAGACTCCTGTTGCAGATATTAACCAGTTCATTATCTATGGTCAGAGCCTTTCAACTGGACAGCAGACTGCCCCGGCTATTTCTGTAAGCAATTATGCAGGTAATTTGATGTTAGGTGAACAGGTCTGGTCAAATTATACCAATAATCTTGATTCCCCCGACCTTATTTTTAATCCGCTGGTGGCTAAACCGTTAAAAACCTTCAGGAAAACAAACGATGATATTCTTGGTGACGTCTCGGTTAACTCCATTAGCCAGTTGAGTTGCGAACCTCCCGTTATAGGTTTTACCAATGTCGTCAAATACTATTTTGATCAGTATTCACCAGACTTTCCTGAGACCAGGTTTGCTGCAACAAGTTGCGGGGAAGGAGGCCGGTCGATTGAACTGCTTTCCAAAAGTTGTCCCAACAACGAAGGAAAACTCTATAACCATTATCTGAAAATGATTGACAAAGCCGGTGAAGCGGCCTTTCGAATGAACAAAAGCCTCAACTGTTCAGCCATTTTGTGGATGCAGGGTGAATACAATTACACAAAAGCCCTCAATCAGGGATGGGAACCCAATACTCCCGCAACCAATGATAAAGAAGCATATAAACGCTACCTCTCCAGGTTAGTCAGTGATATGACAGGCGATGTCATGAAGGCTTACCACCAGTTGAAGGCCCCTCTGTTCATTACATATCAGTGCGGGGCACAGTACACCAGGGATTACAGTGTCTCTGTCGGTATGGCTCAGCTTGAAGCTGCCAATTCCGATCCCCGCGTAGTTCTGGCAGCACCGGTTTATCCTGTCAGCGACAGGGGCGGGCACCTTTGCCCTAATGGTAGCCGCTGGTTTGGCGAGATGATGGCGAAGGCTTATATTAAAACGGTGCTAAAAGGGGAGAAGTGGAAGCCTCTTCAGCCTGAAAAAATTAAAAAGGGTAAAAATTTTATCGACATAGACTTTTGTGTTCCCGAACCTCCTTTAAGGCTGGATACGCTGACCCTTGAAAAGGCCGATAATTATGGATTTGAAGTGAGAGATAACGGACAGGTTAAATCGCTAAAGTCGGTTTCTTCACTGTCAGGCAAAAGAATCCGGTTAGCGTTTATCGCTGACCTAAGCGCGGGTAATATAGAAGTAACTTATGCAGGGCCCGCAACAAAAGGAAATGGAAATTTATGCGACAGCGATGATTTTCAATCTTTTGCGTTCTATCAGGATCTGATTGCACAAGGAACAACAGAAGCAGAAAAAACAAGGTTTAAGCCAAAATATGAACCCAGGGATAAGAGTGGAAAGATTATTTACAACCAGCATTACCCGATGCAGAATTTTTGCTGTGCCTTTTATTATTTAATTCCACAGAATCAAAAAAGCATTAGATGCATTCCTTAATAAGGTTTCCTGCTGTTTTTCATCCTTAATTTCCATTCTTATGGCGTCGTGGGGTTTTGATTTTGTACTTTTTAAAGGTTAAATCTTTAAAATCAATGTTCAAAGGTTTATCGGCAGGAAATCTGGCAAATTTCTGAAAATCCTCAAGTACCGTTTTTTTCGGGAATTTCAATATATTTCGCTGGGAAGCTATTTCAATGAAAGCGGTAGAAAGTCCAACCACTGCCAGAGGGATTGCTATGGCCAGGAAATCTCCTCCGTAATCATTAAAATTTATAGCAGTTCCCACCGCATTGGGAATTAATAAGAAAGCGGTTGCATTGCCGTATACATTACTCATATTTTTGTGTGTAACCAGCTGGGCCTCTTTCACCCATCCGGTGGAGATCCAGCGTACAACATGATCTTTTTCAAGCATGCAGATTGAGTCTGAATTCATCCAGATCAACTCTCCTTTCACTATTGGAGCAAGAGAAGGATCCTTTCCGGGAAACAAAGTTGCATTCATCCAGCATCCATAGGGATTGATCTGCCTTTCCCTATAGGTGAAATTATAGGCGTCAGGAAGAATAATTGTTTTGCATGCGGTCAATAATATTCCAGCAGCTAATAAAATCACTATTTTTTTATTGCCTGACATACCTGCTCTCCCAAAAGATTTTTTCCATTTTTGGCTCTGCTTTTTTAAATCCAGGTGCGGCCATCCTCATAAACAGGCCGGGGAATTTTAATGCAATAGCTACTTTGTGAAGATTCTCCTCCGCAAGCCATTCCTCCCTCATCCATTCCATGTAATATCCCCGCGATTCAATGAAGAATTGATAACTGCATTCTCCTGGTAGCCTGTACTTCAGCTCATAGTTGTCCCCCGGAAAGGTGATCAGCGGATTCTTCTCTTCACTCAGTCTCATACAGGCATCCCTGTCCGTAGTGTCGTTTTTCAATACCAGGGCCGGTTTTATCCTCAAAGGAGTCTCTTCACCGGTAATTTTCGCCAGTCCCAGGTAATCCAGCCGCCATAACCCCTTTGTCATTCTTAATTTTATCTTTATCTGCTTATTTTGGCTCTCGGGCAGATTCAGCAGGTGAATATCTGAAGCGATAGGCCCCATTTCATTGATCTCGCCCACCTTTTCCCAATGATTTTGCTTCCCCTGAATATAAATTTCAATGGCCCCAAGTTTATCCCATATTTTTTGCATCCTGCCTTTCAGGTGGTTATTCCCTTTTTCAGTCTCAGCCGCCAATTCACCGTAGTAGTTCCCGGCAAAGGCCATGGCCTGATAAAAGAGATAGGTGGTGAGCAGAGTCTGCCTGGAACCGATCAGCAAACCAAGCCTCGATGGGAGAACATTATCAAAACTCAGGATGATTTCTTCCTTTTTGGCAAGATTCCGGGATGATGTTTTACTGTATCTTTCAAGATGGTCCATCTGCTTAACCAGTTCAAGACAGTCGCCTTCCCTGGCCTGGCAGCTCTTCGGGGGGATGATGTCAGAGGTCCTGTAAAACCTGTCGTCTGTTCCGGCAAAGACTTTTTCTTCTCTGCCTGTTGTAAATGCCAGCAGATCAACGCGCCTGATTACGTGAGTCTCGAGTGCTTCATTGGTTAGTTTCAGCGACAGCTCCTTGCTTTTTTCATCGGCCCAGTAAAGCATGTCCACATCTGTTTTTTCCAGGGAAGGGGAGATGCTCGATGAAAATCCTTCTGCCATCAGGGCCGGTTTACTCTGGCTGGGGGCATAAAAGGTAGGGCAAGAACCGAAGCAAGCTTTGGGATTGGTGATGCAGTAAGTGGCAAGAAAAGCCGAAGGGACCCCAACGATCGATAAAGCAGCAAGATTTCCCAGGTTCCCCCTTAAAGTATTGGTTTCAATCAGGGCAATTTCATCCTTTGACAGGGAAAAGGGATTGGCCTCGCCGGTTACTTCCGATCTGTTAAAACTGTAACGAAAACCATTCCCGTTGATACTATCGGCTGTCAGGGTGACATGGTAGTTCTTTGTAATGACCAGTCCGCCGTCTTTTAAATGAATTTTTATATAGTTGTTGTGTTTTTTTATCTCTTTCACCATTTCAGGAGTCAGGGAATTCCTTACCAGTTTTGTTCCCGAACAACCTGATAGAATGACAAGGAAAATCAATGATATGAATAATTTCCAGCTTCTCATTAATGTTAAATATTGCTGCTGTACTTTTGTGTAAGTAACTAATATTTACTATCAATTACAATATCAAAGCATGAATAAAATTAAATATTTATATGTTTGGAAACACGCGGATAAATTTAAATCATTGCCTCCCTATTGAGGCGGTAGATAGGTTGCAAAGCATAAAAACTATTCTCAGGTTGACATTGGCACTTCCATCAGCAACAATTCTGAATCTGGAGCAGAGGCTTTAATCTCAATCTGAGTTGTATCCCATATTCCAACTCCATCTCTTCTTGCCAGCCTGATTCCCTCAATAATAAATTCTCCTTCCAGAACAAATGCGTAAATGCCATTCTCATGGTGATGGATCGTATATTCTTTGGTGAAGTCTTGATCAAATTGTCCAAGGTAAAACCATGCATCCTGGTGTATCCATACTCCTTCATCTTCAGGATTGGGAGAAAGAATCTGCTGTAATTTATTATGGCGATCGGCTGTTTTTAATGTAATCTGATCATATCTTGGCGTTACATTCATTTTATTGGGAATGATCCAGATCTGGAGAAATCGCACTTCTTTGTCTTTATTGTAATTATATTCACTGTGCCGGATTCCTGTCCCCGCGCTCATCACCTGGATGTCACCATAATGGATTATGGAAGTATTTCCCATACTATCCTTATGCTCCAGATCGCCTGATAGCGGAATTGAGATGATCTCGAAATTATCATGAGGATGAGTACCGAATCCCATTCCGGGAGCTACACGGTCATCATTCAATACCCGAAGAGCTCCAAAATGAATCCGGTCGGGATCATGATATTCCGCAAAGCTGAAGGTATGAAAACTTTCGAGCCAGCCATGCATTGCATGCCCCCGTGTTTCTCCCTTATGAAGAATTGTTTTTGACATTGTATATGTTTTTTGATGAAAGATATAAATCCCGAAGGATGAATGCAAATTACAAACTTTTTGTGAATTAAGAGGATGGGAAGCTAAGGAATATTGGATACAACAAATGGGAAGAAGTAAGAAATAGAATAAAGGATTTACTCTACCTCAGGAACTGCCTTATAACTTAAATAAGCGCCTGTAATCAATAAGCATGCAGCTACCCAAAAGAATATTCCAATCTCTTTTGAAAATTTAAGGCTGATAAAGAGAATAGAAAAAATAGGAATCAGAAACGAAAGGGAAATGACAAGATTCTTATTCCCTTTTTTCATTGCAATATACCAGAATAGATATCCCATTGAGGTCGGGCCAAAGATCATGTATAGCAGTTCGTAATTTTTAAAGAGAGACGAAAAGCCTGAAAGATAAAAATGACCATGATATAGTTGATAAAAAAGGAACAGGAGACCGCTTACTATAAAAATTACCGGAAGGGCTGCCATATCATCATCGGTACGGAATTTTTTTATGAGATTCGAATAAATGCCCCATGATACTGCAGTAAGCAACGTCAGGAAATATGCCCAGAAATTAGTTCCGGCTATATGCAGGAGCAGCAAAAATTGTGAAAAAGAATAGGTTTGTGAAAGAGCCATCATTACTCCCAAAATAGAGAGTAGGATGCTGAAAATAAACAGGAACAGTTTCGGTTTCAGATGAAACATTGGCACTTTAATCATATAGGTAATTATCGGCCATAAATAATTTATGATAGCTACAATTAAAAGCTCATTCTCGTCGGATGCCAATCCGATCGCAATATAGAGAAGCACATTGTTAAGAAGAAGAAAGATGCCAATCTTTAAATAGAACTGAAGAGAAAGTCTTTTCCATTTTACAATCAGTTCTTTTCCTTGCCAGAGGAACAACATCCCAAGAATAACAAGTCCGCTGAAAAAATAAATCAGGAACATGGCATTGTAATTCCCTTCTGCCTGCATTACACTTTTGGAAAATGCAATGGTCGTACTCCATATAAGCACAGAGAAAATGCCGCATAAAGTTGCAAGAGTGTATCCCGATTTGTCGAATTTTTTTGTCATTGCGCAAGGGAAAAGGATGAATTTGAATTCTTCAACGAAAGCTTAATTCTTCCTGCTGTTTTGGCTATTTACAAATGAAACCGCAAATATAAATTTTTTATTATAGTTTAAAAGAGTTGCTGATAAAGTATAGCAAATGTGCTCAGGCTGATATGATTTATAATTCATACAATTGGCCTAAAATTATTCATTAAAACAATAGCCGGAAGATGTTAAATAATCAGTTTGTGAGTTATCCATTTGATTTTTTAGCTATGTTTGGCCCAAAAAAAATGGAATTTAATGGCATTAATGGCCATAGATTGAATAGACCTATTCTTTTATAATGAAAAAAAGAAACTAATAACCGAAAGACTAATTAGGGAGCAAGAATGTAAATAATGGAGAAATATAGAGGTCATGTAATATCCCATTTAGTAGGGATTGTATTTATAGGTTCCCTTTGTTTGGGAGTCAATGCCCAGACAAGAAGTACGGTACCCCGGATCGTGATGCAGGGCTGGTATAAAGGAGATATGCACGTACATCGCAACTGTGGGGATCGGAAAGAAATTATTTCTGACAATAAACTGACTGAACTGATGGAAAAAAATGGCCTTGATGTTGTCTCGATGCTTGCCGACATGGGAAGCGCTGTTGCAAATGACAGCAAAGAGGATCTGCAAAAGGTAAATGGGAAAGATGCTAAAGAATCCATTCCTGGCAGAATCATTCGCTGGGATGCCGAATGGCATTATGATCCGGGAGTTACTTCCAGAAATAACTTTATTGGTGGACATCTTGCACTTCTTGGATTAAAAGAAGCTCGTCATTTAAAGGATGAATCCCCTTACAAGATTCTGGAATGGGCTAAAAAGCAAAGTGCCATTACCGGATTTGTTCACATGGAATATCTCAACGATTCTATTCAGAATAATTTAAACTGTCGTATCCCGGTTGATTATCCTGTTGAAGCCGCATTGTGTACAATTGATTTTGTGGCTGAGGATAATTGGCAGAATGATGCAGCCATCCATGCTTATTATAAACTGCTCAACTGTGGTTTTCGAATTGGTCTTGCTGCCGGAACGGATGTCCCCTGTATGAATGGTTCAATAGGTGATATTTTAACTTACGTTCAGGTGAAAGATCTGCCTTTGACTTACGAAAAATGGATCAATGGAATTAAGGACGGGAGGACGGTCGTATCTTTAAATGGGAATAATGAATTTCTGGACTTAAGAGCAAACAGCACCAATACTCCTGGTGATGAGATTAAAATTAAAGGTCAGGGAGATGTTAACGTGATGGTTCGCTGGTCCGTCACCAAAGAATTGACGGGAAGGATTGAACTGATTTGTAATGGCAAAGTAGTGGCAACTCAGGCTGGTACCGCCAAACCGGGTTCTTCTGTTGTGCTTTCCGCCACGCAAAAATTTATAAGAAGCGGCTGGCTGTGTGCAAGAAGAATGGACGAGAAAGGACATATTTCACATACTGCCCCGATTTACGTTAGTGTGGATAATCATCCGATCCGCGCAAGTATTGATGATGCCAAATATTTTATAAGCTGGATTGACAATGTTCTTGCAAATATCTCCTCAGGTGACCCAGGCAACAAGTATTTCATCCATGATCTGGATACAGTAAAAGCCAGGTATGAAAAAGCAAGAGATATTTACATTCGAATTCAGGATGAAACACTCGACCAGTTAAAAAATATGGGAAACGGAGTATTGGACAATGGCTCTGTGGTCAAATCTCCTGTTAAGAAAACCGTAAAGCATAAAAGCAAATCATACAGAAAAAAATAACATCACTGGAGATAATATCAGTTCTAAATTAGTGCATTCTAAAATTATAGCTAAGTAATGTCAAGGATATAAAGTCGTATTTTTTGGCTGAAGGGTCATAATATACCCCTTTCCCCTTTAGCCTAAACACCTATAGCCTGTAATCCTCATATGACATTATTTTATTCCAATTACGTATATTATATAATTCACGATAATCCTTATGGATCAATCTGCGCCGGCAGGTTCGTATAGATTTCTTCAGTACAATAGCTGATAAGAAGCCACTGGGTTATTTCTTAATGATCAGGGAAGCTCTTGATAGGAGAATCAATGCGGTCAAACCATGAGAGGGGACTAAAACAATCTTGACTGAAACAAGGCAGAGGATTCGGTAATAAAGAAGAAATAACAAATTGATTCTCAATCTGAATTGAATAAGCCTTTCATGTTGTATTTAACCACAGAAAACGCTAAATTGAATGAAAAAAATGTATAAAAGATCTTCAATTTTAGCTGGAGTTATGTTTGTTTCTTGTCTCAGTTTTGGAAAGGCAGGAATGAATTACATTAACCAAAAACAGGAAAGGGCAGCTGAATCGGCTACTATTCCCCCCGAAATTAATAAAATATTTCAGAACTCCTGTTTTGATTGTCACACACCGGGAGGAAAGAAAATGGCAATGAATCACGTCAATTTTTCAGAATGGGATAAATATTCCGCTGATAAGAAAGCTAAAAAATCTGCAGATATAGTCAGGATGTTAAATAAAGGTTCGATGCCTCCCAAATTATACAGACAATCCCATCCTGATAAGATCCCTAATGCTGAACAGGTCACTTTGATCTCAGAATGGGCCGAGACGCTGAAGGTGAAATAAGCACCCTGTCAAATCATTGATCCGGGTAACCGGTATTTAAAATACAATCTTTAAAAGAGCCTCGGGATCCATAAAAATGTAATATGCTTTTGTGCCCATTTTGATGTCAATGACTGCATAAAGTGGGTTTTAATTCCTGAAAAGAATTATTTTTTGCTTTAAACATATTAATATATGCAAATAAATGTATATTCGTCAAATAAAATCATTGGTTTTGAATACTCTTTGAATAATTTTTTTGGAATAAAATGATTATGTAGAATTCTAAATAATAGGAACTATATGGAAATCATAAACAACCACAGCAACGGGAAATTTTATTATCCTTCCCAAAGTATAACAGACAATGCTAATGTAAAGGAATACGATCAATTGTATTCAAAATCAATTGAAGATCCTGAACAATTTTGGGCAGAGCAGGCTTCAGAGCTTTCATGGTACAGGAAATGGGACCAGGTTCTTGACAGAAGCAATCCACCATTCTTTAAATGGTTTACCGGTGGGAAAACAAATATCATTTTAAATGCTATAGACAGGCATTTATCAACACCCCAGAGGAATAAGCTTGCCTTGGTATGGGAAGGAGAACCGGGTGATGTGAGAACTTTCTCCTATCATGCATTAAACCGGGAAATTTGTCAGTTTGCCAATATATTAAAGAGCATGGGAGTCAAGAAAGGCGATGTTGTAACAATCTACATGCCCCAGATTCCTGAACAGATCATAGCCATGCTGGCTTGTGTAAAAATAGGAGCCATTCACAGTGTTGTTTATGGTGGATTTAGTCATGAGGCGCTGGCCGATAGAATCAATGATGCAAACAGCAGGGTAGTGGTGACCGCTGACGGAGGTTTCAGGCGCGGTAAAGTTGTTGAAATGAAAAGTGTGGTGAACAAAGCCATGGAGTTGTCGCCTACCATGGAGGTCTGTATCACTGTTAAACGTACAGGTACGGATGTTTACATGGAAAATGGCCGGGATTACTGGCTGCACGATTTAAAAGCTTTACCGATCGCTTCCAACAAGTGTGAAACCGAACCAATGGATTCATCCGATATGCTATTCTTGCTCTATACCTCCGGATCAACAGGAAAGCCTAAAGCCCTGGTGCATACCCACGGCGGTTACAGCGTCTATGCAGCCACGACTCACCGCATGGTTTTCGACATAAAACCCGAGGATCGGTTTTGGTGCGCCGCTGACCCGGGCTGGATTACGGGACACAGTTACATTGTTTATGGACCTTTGATGAATGGGTCTACCATCGTAAGTTATGAAGGGGCCCCCACTTATCCTTACCCGGATCGATGGTGGAAAATGGTTGAAAAATACGGGATAAATATTTTATACACTTCCCCAACAGCGATCCGAAGTTTAATGCGATTCGGGGATTCGTGGGTCAATCGAAATGATATCAGCTCATTAAGACTGCTTGGTTCAGTAGGCGAACCCATAAGTCCCGAGGCCTGGAAATGGTATTACAAAATTGTAGGAAAAGAAAACTGCCCCATCATGGACACCTGGTGGCAGACGGAAACAGGGGGATTCATGATTACTCCTTTACCCATCACTCCTCTAAAACCAGGTTCGGCCACAAAACCTTTCTTTGGAAATGTGATTGATGTGGTGGATGAGAAAGGAGAAACAATGAAGCCCGGAGAAGAAGGCACCCTGGTGATCAAAACACCCTGGCCTGGGATGACGGCAGGGATCTACAAGGATCCACAGCGCTATATTGAAACCTATTGGAAGAAATACCAGGAACGGGGTTGGTACCTCACAGGGGATTCCGCCAAGAAAGATGAAGACGGATATTTCTGGATCATCGGACGGACAGATGATGTGATCAAAGTCAGCGGGTACAGATTAGGTACTGCAGAGATTGAAAGCGTCATGGCCAATCATCCTTCAATTGCTGAATCGGCAGCGATTGCATTACCTCACAACATTAAAGGCAACAGCATCCATATCGTGGCTGTACTTCGCAGAGGTTACACTGCTTCAAAAGAGCTCGAACATGAACTGATCATGCACATGGTCGAACATCTTGGCCCCATTGCCCGTCCTGAAGAAATTACTTTCGCCGAAGCTTTACCTAAAACAAGAAGCGGCAAAATCATGAGAAGGGTCTTAAAAGCAAGAGCTTTGGGGTTGCCTGAAGGAGACTTGAGTACTCTTGAAGAATAAAGCCTGTTCTATTTGCCATTGATCAATATTCCCGAGAGGTTTTCTCCAGTCTTTATTCGTATATTACTCGTACATCCTTCGTATAGATACGAAGAAACTACGAATAAGCTACTTTTAAACTACGAATAAAGTGTGGCTAAATGTTTCAATGTTTCAGGGTTTCAATGTTTCAAACGTCCGCAACCCTTGGAATTTTGAAACATCTTTGATTGGAACATTGGAGCCTATACTTACTGATACTGAATATAAATCGGAAGGGGCTTCAGTTTCATCAATTCTGATAACGTCAGCATCCTGTGAGGCTCTTTCTTCAGGTCATTCTTATAAAAGAGCTTAAAACCAGTAAACTGTACGGGTTCAGAATAAATAAAATACTTGTAGGTACCTTTTTTTAAATCAGGCGGTCCCCACCCGTCCATATTCATTACAACCTGGACTTCCGGGCGTAATTTAATATTCCGGGTATTGGTAACCATGCTTTTAGTAAAACGGTGAACGATGAAAATTTTTGGAGGAAGATTGTTCTCTTTTATTAATTTGGATAAAAAGTCAGTGCAATAATTCACATCCGCTGCATCATAAGTACCAATTACAGTGCCGGGGCGTTTGCCATTTTTCATTGAAAATTCAGGATCTATCGCCAGATGAACATTGGGCAGTCTAAGATATTTTTCCAGTTTTGGCAGTTCATCACTTATATGGCTAAAAGCAACTTGGATATCAAGAAACACAATCATGTCCTTTCTCATTTTTGATATCTGAAGAACGGAATCAATCTGTTTGTCAGGCATCTTGGTCCTGTATTTTCCATCTTTACCGGCCTCACCCTGAGCTACAATGGCAATATAGTGAAGGGCAGGTTGGACAGGGGTATTCGGATCTGCCAATTCCCAATTTTTCACTTCCTCATCGAGCTTTTTCAGCATTTGTTCAGGAGGTAATTCGCCAAGGATCCCCATTTTTTTGGAATACAGATTTCCATAAAAAGCCACTATCCTTTTAAAGGGCAGGATAGCTCCGGGGAGAGGATAAGGTTGTTTTTTTACGGGCCAATAACCCAGGGTATCTCCGTTGGCGAGCCAGGCTATCTTCTGATCATAACGGAGGGTATCTAAAGAGGAAAGGGGAGCGGGAGGCTTAACCACTTCAACATTACTATCTTTCTTGACTTCCGGTGAGTTTATTTCTACCTGACGATTTCTCTCTTTGGAAGGAGTACTGCAATTCATCAGAGAGGCATTCAAAAAAATCAATATTATCAATAAAGGTCTTTTACATAAGATCATAGTACGCCTATTTGCTGATTTAACTATTTGCTGATTAAGTTTTTTTACGGATGAAATTAAGTTTTTCACCGGATCAAAGATAATAAACTCCTTACAGCTCTTTCAAGTACAGAAAATAAAGAGGTGAAAAAGATGTAAAAAATTCTTAATTTGCTGGTAATTTGAGATTTTAGCATGTGTTTCCTGAAATTCCGGATGACAATTGTGTTTAAAGTTGGTTCCTGATCCGGATACATCAAAAAATTTCTGTTCTTTGTTTTAATTTACAGACAAATGAAAGTTTCCAAAACACTTTCACTGTTACGCGAGATAGTCCTAATTTTATAGAATCAATTAGAAGTCTTTTTATGACGATCCCTTCTTCACGCACGATATGGAATATTGCCTGGCCTATCATGCTAAGTCTGGCAGCCCAGAATGTTGTAAATGTCACCGATACAGCTTTTCTGGGTCATCTGGGTGAAGTTGAACTCGGGGGATCTGCCATCGGCGGCTTATTCTATACCACCCTTTATATGGTCGGATTTGGCTTTGCAATCGGGGTTCAGATCCTGATAGCACGCCGGCATGGAGAAAAGAATTTCTATGCAATAGGCAGGATATTCGATAACAGTCTCTATTTTCTTGGTCTTACATCCCTCATTATTTCTTCCCTGGTCTTTTTTTATGGATCCTCTGTATTAAAACCCCTTATGACATCGCAACCAGTGTTCAACGCCAGTTCAGTATATCTGAAATACAGGGTTCTGGGGCTGTTTTTTTCTGCGATTGGTCTGCTGTTCCGTTCGTTTTATACAGGAATTGCCTTTACCCGCCATCTTAGCATCAGCTCGGCCATCATGGCTTTGTTAAATGTGGGCCTTGATTACGCAATGATTTTTGGGCATTGGGGTTTTCCGCGGATGGGAATTGAAGGTGCGGCTATTGCTTCGGCCATATCAGAGGCCAGTGCGGTTATTTATTTTCTATTGGTAACAATAGGCAATCCCAGGGTAAAGGAATTTGATCTTTTCCGTTGGGTTAAACCTGAACTGCTGATCATTAAAAAAACGCTTGGGATTTCTGTTTTTGTCATGATGCAAATGGTTCTTTCGCTTGGAAGCTGGTTTGTTTTCTTCATGTTTATTGAAAAAATGGGTGAGAGACCTCTTGCAGTTTCAAATATTATCCGAAGCATCTATCTTTTGCTGATGATTCCCGGGTGGGCGCTTTGTTCTGTAACTAACACACTGATAAGTAATTCCATGGGGAAAGGGAATCCTGAAATGGTTCTTCCCATTACTAAAAAAATGGTTGTGTTCTGTGTGATTTCAATGTTTATCGTGTTGACCGCTGCCGGAATTTTCCCAAGACACATTATTTCACTGTATACCAATAATCATGATTTGATTGAGGCAACAGTTCCCTCTTATTACCTGATTATTGTGGCCCTTTTTTTCTTTGCCATTGTGAGCATTCTTTTCAATGCAGTTTTGGGAACTGCTAATACCAACGTTTCTTTTTTTATTGAAGTTTTTACTTTAACAGCTTATTTGGTTTATGCCTGGTATATTGCAGTCAAGCTATCTCTTAGAATTGAATTTGTCTGGTCTGCCGAATTTGTTTATAGCTCAATTCTTGGAACCTTATCCCTTCTTTATCTTTATAAAGGCCAATGGCGGGAAAAGCGAATCTGAATAAGTCCGGCTTTTGTTGACGAATGGTCTGTTAATCACCTTCTCTTCGACCCTGCGAATGAATTTCCTTACGGACCACTTGAGCTGATTTCCCGCCTTTAAAACTTAATTGCAAGAAAATAATCTTTAAAAAATGATACCAGAGAATATTTTTTAGCTTTGCTATGGAATATCCTAATTTACCGGATTATGAAATTAAACAGAACCCTATTTCACAAGCATCAGCAAATCCTTATTATCTGCATTTTGAGCATCGGAGCGTTGCTGTATGGACCTTATCATTACCGGGAAGAAAAAAAGGAAACTCAACAGGAAGAATATCATGAACTACTGGCCATCGCTAAATTAAAGTCCGAACAGTTGGTTCAGTGGCATAAAGAACGGATATCTGAAGCAAACTTCTTTTCGGGCAGCCAGCCTTATAAACAATACATAAAAGACATCACCCGGGGGAAAAAGGAAGAAGAGGTTCTGCTGAGGAGTTCTCTGTTAAAAATAATGAGCAACAATCGTTATGAAAATGTTTTTTTATTGGACGAGAATGGAAAATTGCTGTTCAGTGTTCTTCCTGATTCCGGATTAATCGACTCCACCACAAAGGTTCATTCGGGGGAAATATTCCGCTTAAAAAATATAATGGTACAGGATTTTTATTATTGTAAATTCCATAAAAAAGCCCAATATGAAATACTGGCTCCTGTAAAAGACGGACAGAAAATTATAGCTGCTTTGATTTTTATGATTGATCCTGCCGATTACCTGTACCCGCTCATCCGGGAATGTCCAACACCCAGTAAATCGGCCGAGGCGATCATTGTTCGCCAGGAAGGAAACAGGGCTGTGTACATCAGTCAATTAAGATATGCGGACAATACCAGACTTCAGTATGGTTTTTCATTGGATCAGAAAGAGAGAGCAGGGGTACGTGCAGTATTGGGACAAACCGGATTATTTGAAGGGCCCGATTATGCGGGACACAGGGTGGTTGGCGATCTCAGCAAAGTCCCCGGCACGCCGTGGTACCTGATTGTAAAAGAAGATGCGAAAGAAGTTTATGCCGGGTTTTACAAGAATTTTATCCTTGTTGCCATTATCCCTTTCCTGGCTATTTTTTATGTTGGGGCCACCGTAGAATGGATATACCATCGCCGCCAGCGTAATTTGTACAGGAAATTGTTGCAGAACAGCACCGCATTACATCAGACGCAGGAGGAATTCAGCGCCACATTATACAGTATTGGCGATGGGGTGATCACGACAGATGAAGAAGGCCTCGTGAAACACATGAACCCTATGGCCGAATCGCTGACTGGATGGAGTGAACAGGATGCAAAAAACAAGCGGATTGAAGATGTCTTTCACATCATCAACGAGAACACCCGTGAAAAAGTTGAGAGCCCTGTGGCGAAAGTATTGTGCGACGGGAAAATTGTAGGACTGGCAAATCATACCCTGCTGATATCCAAGGATGGGCGGGAAACCCCGATCGATGACAGCGGGGCCCCGATAAAAGATAAAGAGGGGAATCTGCTTGGCGTTGTAATGGTCTTCAGCGATCAGACAGAATCGCGATTGCGTCGGAAGCTATTGGAGATCAGGCTTAACCTCTTTGAATTTGCCACTCATCACACCTTAGAAGAAACGCTCACCCAAATGCTCGACGAGATCGGAAGGTTTACTCAAAGTCCCATCGGGTTTATCCATTTCGTTCTGGATGATCAGGAAACCCTGCATTCTCAATGCTGGTCAACATTTACAAAAAAAGAATTCTGTCGTATCGAGGGTGTGTGATCACACTATAATATCAGCGAAGCAGGCGTTTGGGCTGATTGCGTCAGGTTCCGCAAGCCTGTGGTGCATAACGATTACGAAAATCTGCCGGGTAAGAATGGATTGCCGGAAGGTCATGCCGGGGTATCCCGTGAAATGGTGGTCCCGGTTGTTAGAAATAAAAAAGTTGTTGCCATCCTTGGAATCGGGAATAAGCCTGCCAATTATACAGACCTGGATGTCGAAACAGTAACTTTTCTGGCTGATATTGGCTGGGAATTGGCTGAACAAAAGATGAAGCAGGAACTTCTTATTCAGAGTGAAGAACGTTTTGCACGTCTGTTCGAGAGGGCGCCGCTTGGCTATCAGTCGCTGGATGAAAACGGAAATTTAATTGAGATTAATGAGGCATGGGCCAAAACCCTGGGATATAGCAAGAAAGAAGTTATTGGGAAATGGTTTGGTGATTTTCTGCAAGCTGATTATGTCGAACATTTCAGGGAGAGGTTCCCACAGTTCAAACAAGCCGGGAAGGTCCATTCTGAATTCAAGATGACTCACAGGGACGGAATGCCCAGAGACATTACCTTCGACGGACAGATCGGATACAAAAATGATGGCAGTTTCGAAAAGACCCACTGTATCTTGCAGGATGTTACCGAACAACGATTGATGGAAAAAAAACTTCGCGAGAGTGAAGAAAAGATGCGCAGTATATTCCGTGTCGCCCCCACCGGAATAGGAGTTGTCAGTGACGGAAAATTCATGGAGGTGAATCCGAGTTTCTGCGAGATGACCGGGTATTCCAAAGAGGAGCTGATTGGTCGGGGGACAAGATTATTGTATGCCGCACAGGAGGAATACGATCGGATCGGGAAGGAGATATACAGGCAGATAGCACAAAAGGGCTTCGGGACACAGGAAACAAGTTGGCAGAAGAAAGAGGGTTCCTCAATTAATGTGATTCTTTCTGAAACTGTAATCGACAGCAACGGCCATTCTAATGGTTTTACATTTAATGCACTGGACATTACTGAACGTAAGAAAGCAGAAATGGAGTTAAAGAGGAAGATGGATGAGCTGGAAAAATTCAACAGGATTATGGTCGGCAGAGAAAATAAAATGATAGAGCTGAAACTTGAAATTAATGAACTTCTATCCAAGATGAATCTTTCGCGCAAATATAATCCTCAACAAATTACGGATGGCAGTTAAATTCAGAAATGAATAAATTTTGTCATGAATATTCACAACACGGATCAGGGGAAATTAAGCCTTGGCTTAGGCGGGTACACCTGCCATTGGGGTTTTCGTATCTGTGGGCTATATGAAAAACCAGACGAGCAGGATGAAAATATTCCTGGCTTTCTGCATCTTTGTAATCAGCATCCGGATGATTGGTTGAAGCAGAATCCCCATTTTTTTCAGCATCAAATAAAATAATGCAAATGAATTCTTCTCACACGCTTTTCCTGTTAATGGCCGATCTCTCCCAACTGCATGATGGAGAGAAAATCACCCGCTTATTTTTGGATGGGATCAATGAGATTTTTAGTCCGGTTGAATTTGCAATGTCTGGAAACGGGGAAGGCGATGATCATTCATTTGAAATAAAAACAAAGAATTCACAATTCGGATGTATTACTATCAAAGATTTGATCGGTCTTCAGCAGGAAGACGAAATTCTGCTGGATAATGCCATTCATATGCTGGCTGTTATTTTGGAACGTCAAAACTTTGAAACAAAACTTCAGGAGGAGAAAAATTCCCTGGCCAAAGTAGCTGAAGAAAGCCTTTCCGAATTGAGGGATGCGGTCCAAGAGCTACAATCTGCACGAAATGCTTCCATGAACCTGATTGAGGATTTAACAGACGAGATCGAAAAAAGAACCAGGTATGAGGAAGGCTTAAAAGAGAGTGAGGAAAAATACAGGAATCTCTTTCATAATCATGTTGCTGTAAAGCTTATCATTGACCCCGATACGGGAGCCATTGCGGATGCCAATGAATCGGCTGCCAATTTTTATGGCTGGGACATTGATCGGCTCAAGCAGATGAATCTTTCGCAAATCGATATTATGCCGGAGGAGGAATTAAAGGGTGAAATTCAAAAAGCCCTTCATTCGAAAACCTTTAATTTTGAATTCAAGCACCGGAAAGCCGATGGCACAATTGTCGACGTCGGCGTATTTAGCAGCGGTATTATTATCGGCGGAAAGAAATACCTTCATTCCATCATTCATGACGTTACTGAAAAGAAAAAGGCTGAAAGGGCTCTCCGTGCGAGTGAAAGGAACTACCGTTCGCTAATCGATGGTATGACGGAAACGGTATGGGTAATTGATTTTGACGGAAATCTGATTGATGTTAACAGAGCTGCGACAGAAGTTTTAGGCTATACAAAGGAAGAGCTTCTTCCCATCGGAATTTATGGCATCGATTCATCTCTGAACAACAAAGAAATTGCAGCTCTTGTCCAAAACATGCCTAAAGATAAGTTACAGATCTTAGAAACCTCTCACAAGACAAAAGACGGAAAGATATTTCCGGTTGAGATCTATTCAAGTGTTGTGAAATACCAGGGAAAAGAATCAATCTTAAGCATAGCAAGGGACGTCTCAATCCGCAAGCGGATGGAAAAACAAATCCGGGAGAGTGAAGAAACCATCCGGTTGCTTTTTGACTCCACGGCAGAGGGTATTTACGGAATTGATTTAGAGGGTAATTGTACATTTTGTAACCAGGCTGCCATTAGAATGCTTGGGTACGCAGACGAGTCCGAAATTGTCGGAAGAAACATACACCGGCTTATCCACCATACCAGGATCGATGGTTCAATCCATCCGGTAGAGGCATGTGAAATTTTTAAAGCATTAAAGAAGGCGTCAAACACTCACGCCGCCGACGAAGTATTATGGAAAAAGAACGGCGCCTTTTTCCCTGTTGAATATTGGTCATATCCCATTAAGAGGGAGGGCCGCCTGACAGGATCAGTGGTCACCTTTATTGACATCACACAACGTAAACGTGATTTCATCATTCAACGTATCCTCTATAAGATTGCCAGGACTTCCATGAGCACTAAAGCCCTTGAAGATATTATTCCAATCGTTCGCCAGGAACTGAGCAATGTTTTTGATATCGATCATTTTCATCTGGCGCTCTATAAGTCTGAAACAGACACTTTAGAAAGGATTGTTTACATGAATGAGAATCCTGAATTGAAGGAATGGAAAGCCGGAAATTCTTTGTCAGGATATGTGATCAGAACAGGCAAAAGTTTACTGTTGAAAAAAGAGGAACTGAAACGGTTTTTAGCTGAAAATGATATTGAATATACCGGAACAATCGCCGAATGCTGGATGGGGGTTCCTTTGACCGATGAGAAGGAGGCAATTGGAGTAATCGTTGCTCAAAGTTATTCCGATCCTCAGGCTTATGATGAAGGAAGTATCCGTCTTCTGGAAATGATTGCTCATGAGCTGACCATTGTGATCCAGAAAACCAAAATGGTACAGGATTTAATCAAGGCCAAGGAAAAAGCAGAAGAAAGCGATCGGTTGAAATCGGCCTTCCTCACTAACATGAGCCATGAAATCCGTACCCCTATGAATGGAATTCTGGGATTTTTAGATCTGCTGAAAGAACCAGACCTGGAAGAAGAAAATCGGATAGAGTATATCGATATAGTCAACGAAAGCGGACAGCGGCTGCTGGATACCATTAATGATATTATTGAAATATCGAAGATTGAAGCCGGTATCATTGACGTTAATAATAAAGAGGTCAATGTGGCCGAAAGGATGAAATTTCTGCATCATTTTTTCAAACCTCAAACCAATCAAAAAGGGCTTGAGCTGGAAATACCTGAGTATATATCCGGCCCGGAAGCGATCATCAAAACTGACAGTTCAAAATTAGATGGGATCTTAATCAATTTAATAAAAAATTCGATCAAATTCACGAATAGGGGAAGTATTCAAATGGGGAACTATCTGCAAAATGGTTCTCTGGTATTTTATGTAAAAGATAGTGGCAGGGGAATACCGGCTGACCGTATTGAAGCCATTTTTGAACGCTTTGTTCAGGGGGATCTTAATCTGACCAGGGCACATGAAGGTTCAGGCCTTGGTCTGGCAATCACCAAAGCTTATGTAAATGCTCTTGGAGGCAAAATCTGGGTCAAATCAGAAGAGGGCATCGGTAGTACTTTCTTTTTTTCAATCCCCTATAATTCAGTCAAAAAACCGGAATCTGCTGATAATTCTATACCAATGGTTTCACTGCAGAAATGCCTGACCATTTTAATAGCCGAGGACGATGAGACAAGTTTTAAATTTCTAAAAACTGCCTTATCATACGAATACGTAAATATATTGCACACAGAAAATGGACAGGATACAGTGAAAGCTGTTAAGGAAATTCCAGGTATAGATTTTGTTTTAATGGATATCAAGATGTCTGGCATGGATGGATTAGAGGCAACAAGGCAAATAAGAAAATTTAATAAAACAATGCCCATCATTGCCCAATCAGCTTATGCTTTATCCGGAGATGACGAAAAAGCCAAAGAGGCCGGATGTAACGGCTATTTATCAAAACCGATTTCCCGTATAAAATTGATCGATTTGATCAATTCTATACGGGAAAAGAGTATTAAATGAATTAAATTGAATCACGGATGTTGATCCGCTCTTCGATCTTACCTTAAAACAGTTAATTGGCCACCACTCTTAAATTCTTCTCAGGAGCAATTTCGATATTTCTTACCTTCAGCATCACCGGTTTATCCGAAATAAAAACTGCCGAACCATTGGCTTCCATCTGAACCAGGGTTCCCGAATTATCTTCGAGATCAAAAGTTAAATCGGATTTGTTTGTGAGCATAATTCTTTTCCCGTTACGGGTCATCGTCACACAGGAATTGAATAACGGTTTAACCCATTCCTCGCGGCCTCTTATCATATTGTCTGTAAAGGCGGCTGTCTGTCCGTTGAATAATGCGCCCTTTATTCCATCAAGTGTTCTTTCCTTGGCAAAAACCAGTGTCATAGGACGGTGAGAATTTACAAGATCATAACTCATGGAGGTAGGACTGTGACTGTCCGTATTGGCAAAAACAGTTAATTTTTTTTGTATGGCCCAATCAAACGCAACACCATAGTATTCCTGGTCATTAAATATTTCAATTCCATTCATCAATCCATTCTCATAAAGCCATGTATGAATGTCGAACCAACGAGTCGTATCAGGCTGTTGTGATTTCCAACCGGGATGATTCCAAAGAATAAACGCTCCCTGTTTTTTTGCTTCATGTACTGCTTCCTTAAAATCCTCCCTGGCAATGGCATTTGCATCCTTAATAAATAGGGCGTTGAAATGTCCTGGAGGCATATCTCTTGTAATCTCGATGCCTTTAACAAGAAGAATGTTCTTTTTCTCTGCATAAGGTTTTTCGATATCATAAGAGCGGTTCAGATCACCGGAAATATCTTGCTTGTGAGGCCGGTATTCAATATGGTCCGTAGCTGCAACAACATCTAATCCTTCATTAACAGCCTCATCTATCCTTAGGGTAGGCCAAACCTGACCATCAGAAAAAACCGTGTGCAGATGAAAATCGCCCTTGAGGGTAAGATATCCGGGGATATCTGGAATGTGTATCTTTTTTGTTTTCTGACCAAATGTTAAACTGATCAGTGCAATCATTAAACAGGTTAACAATATTGTTTTTTTCATAACTTGATAAAATTAATCGTTGCAATATAAAAACACTTTTTTAAAATTCAATAATAAACATATCAAAGTTTATCTTTGTACTTACTGATCTTCATGACAGGTCATAACATTTTACTCAGAAACGATTTTAAAATATAAAAATGAGTTGATTTATTTAAGATAATATTTGAAACTAAAGATAATGAAGCCTTTCATATTTTTATTTGGAGTATTTATTATTACAGCTTGTTCAGAGGTAAAGGTAAAAAAAATAGTTATCCCTAATCTCCCCGGATACATTACCCTCAGGGGCGATTTTCATCTGCATACTGAATTTTCAGATGGAAAGGTCTGGCCGACTGTACGGGTTGATGAAGCAGTCGAAGAAGGACTCGATATCATTGCAATTACTGATCACATCGAATACGTGCCGATCCTGAGATTGATTCCAAGAGATCATAATCGATCCTACGACATTGCGAAACCTTACGCAGAGAAAAAGAACATTCTTCTTGTCAAGGGAACTGAAATTAATCAGAAATTTCCCCCCGGACATTTCAATGCCCTATTTATTAAGGATGCGGAAGCAGTAGACCAGAACGATCTTAAGAAATCAGCGATAGAGGCAAAGAAGCAAGGTGGTTTTATTGTTTGGAACCACCCGGGATTGAGATCACATAAACCAATTATTTCAAAATGGTTTGACATCCACACATGGCTCTATGACCGACAATTGTTAAATGGAATTGAGATCTATAATCATGGACAATACTATGAAAAGGCTTTTGAATGGGCTCAGGATAAGAATTTGACCATGTTTGCGAACACTGACAATCACTACCGTATCCGGAAAAATTATGATCTGGTAAATTCTCACCGTCCCATGACGCTGGTTTTTGCCAAAGAAAGAACTCTGGAGTCAGTCAAAGAGGCAATTATTGATGGAAGAACGGCCGCTTTTGTTGATCAAACAGTACGAGGAAACGAGAAATGGCTGAATCCTTTATTTCATGCGTGTGTAAAATGTTCCCGGAAGAACGGTAAAATAGAATTAACGAATCAGTCCGGGATTGTATTTGATATTGAGCAGGATACCGTAAGCGCTTCAGCAAGGATCTTGCTGAAAGAGAAAATGGACACAATAATAAACGGAAAAGATAAGATTATTTTGAAAATAATGAATTTTGAGATTGCTCCTGGTAAAAAGCTTGAAATCGAAATTTAAATGGAATCGTAAAACAATTTCTCAATTTCCGGATACTGCCAATATTAATGACTGTTGAAAACGACTGTTCTGAAAAACCTGATTCGTGAATAATATCAAGTGGGTTCATTCGCTATTTTTCCACTCTCGAGAATATAAAGGGATAGAAAAGGATAAATGTCGCACTTCTCAATAAAACGGGGAGATTCTGATGAATTGAAATAGCGTTATGTTTCAGTCCTATTCCTTCGCATTTCCTCTCCAATCCCTTTTATCGCTGTAGCCATATCCGCATCCATCCAAAATTATATCAACGTGCTATTTACTGTACATTCACTATATACTTACGGTGGACTTACTGTGCATTTTTAGCACAGCAAGTGCACAGTAAATGCACAGCAAGTGCACAGCAAACATATTTTTAACAATATTCTAATGCATGCAAAAGGATTGGAGGATTCTCTGTCTTTTTGTGATTCCCTTCGCTGGATTTGGCAAACCTGGTGACGATTGTTGTTTTGAAGAATTATTCACATTTTTTACGTTCGTAACCATCCTGACTGTAAATACAACATTTATTTATTCTCATTATTTAAAGCGGAGAAGGAACAAATAATAATGTGATTAAAAATAATCAATGATATTTTACAGTGCTGCAAAAGAAATCAGTTTGCTGCAGGTAAGGATTTGGATCTAAATATCAGTAATTAATGGGATTACAAAAAATTGCCATTTTTTATTTCATGATCTTTGCAATTTAAAAAATAGTTCTTTCCTTTGCAACGCCAAATTTGAGGGGTATTAAACTCCGATAGAGAGAAGTTCTGAAAGTGAAGAATGTGATATAAGGGAAATTGTCATATTTCTTTTTTTCGGGATCTGATCTGGTGTAATGGTCTGTTCATCTAAGGGTTAGGATTCAAGATTTTCATTCTTGCCATAGGGGTTCGAATCCCCTACAGACTACTTTAAAAAAAATATAGAATAAAGGAATTAAACAATTAAGAATTAATTTTTTTATATTATTTTTACGGCCCCAATCGATGGGGAAAAGCGGTCTGTTCATCTAAGGGTTAGGATTCAAGATTTTCATTCTTGCCATAGGGGTTCGAATCCCCTACAGACTACTGATTTTTAACAAGGAAATTTACAGAAGAAATGGCAAACCACAAATCAGCTATCAAGAGAAGCAAACAAAGCGAAGTTCTTCGTCTTCATAATAAGTATTATTCGAAGACTACTCGCAATGCAGTCAGGGTTTTACGTGAAACAACTGATAAGGAAGCTGCGACAGAATTGTTACCTAAAGTAGCCACCATGCTTGATAAATTGGCCAAGCAAAACGTTATTCATAAAAACAAGGCTGCCAACTTGAAATCCAGTCTGGCTTTACACGTAAATAAACTTTAAGCTTAGCCTTTAAAAAATATTCATAAGCTCTTCCTTAATTGGGAGGGCTTTTTTTGTTTGTGGCAATTATATTTATTATATTTAGTTTGCAATCACTGATAATAAGTAATGTCAAATATAATGTTGCATTTTTAGACTGAAGGAGTTTAGGCTGAAGGGATCATAATATTCCACTTTTACCTTTAGCCTAAACATCTACAGATACTATAAGCCTCATATGACATTATTTATTCCGATTATTTAGTCGATAATAGAGGATAATAATTGTCACCATGGATGAATATCGAAAGCTGGGGATCAAGGAATGGGCCCTGGAAGACCGGCCAAGGGAAAAAATGCTGTATCGTGGAATATCTTCTCTGTCGGATGCGGAATTATTAGCGATTCTAATCAGGTCGGGAAACAGGGAAGATACTGCTGTTGAATTATCACGCAAGATCCTGGTCGATGTGAAAAATAATCTGCATGAGTTGGGGAAACAAAATTTCGAAGATCTCAGTAAACATAAGGGGATAGGAGAGGCCAAAGCAATCGCTATCATTGCGGCTATGGAACTTGGCAGAAGAAGAAACCATTCTTCTGCACTTGAATTGGATAAAATCACGTGCAGCAATGACGTGGCCAATTATCTGCGTCCATTAATGGGAGATCAGCGTCATGAGGTTTTCTGGGTTCTGTTTCTTAACCGGCAAAACCGGATTACGGATAAACACTGCCTCAGTGAGGGGGGAATCACAGGAACAGTCATTGATGTTCGGCGAGTGCTTGGTATGGCTTTGGAAAAACATGCCACTTCCATTATTATTGCTCACAATCATCCCTCCGGAAATCTGGATGCCAGTGAGGCTGACAGGAAAATCACACGACAGTTGAAAGAAGCTGGAGGTTTGATGGAAATACCTCTTCTCGATCATCTGATTATCACACAATCCGGGTATTTTAGCTTCGCTGACGAAGGATTATTATGATAATGGATAATGGATAATGGATAATGGATAATGGTTAGAGGTTAATGTATTAAGAGGTAAGAGGGGGAAATGGGGAAATGGGGAAAATCGGACTCTTGCAGGATTCTAAATTAACCATTGATCATTGACCATTAATAATTAATCATGCAAATTAAGAGTTGAAAATATCATCTTCGATAACCTAATTTTTTAAAAAACACCTCAGTAGAGGGATTGATTTTACCCCTCTACCGACCTAATTACCTGATTTAATCAGGTAATTAGGTAAATTTTTCTCTACTGGCCATTTCTACTGAGGTGTTTTCGACAGATTAGGTTATCCATTTCTTAAATTGAACGTTTAATGAAAAAGCTTTATACATAATTGGCTACAATACAAGGTCAACTTTCCAAGTTTCATTATTTTTCAACCCTTAATTCGCATTAACCATTAACCATTAATCATTAATCATTAACCATTAATTCTTAATACCTTTAAAGTATCAGGACAGGTGCGAAGCATTTCGCTGATCTTTAATCCTGTTACGGGATGAATCTTTTCAGGAATGATTTCATTCAGAGGAGTTAAAACAAATTGTCTTAGACCTATCAGCGGATGAGGAATGGTCAACCGGTCTGTATTTATAATTAAATCATCGTAGAACATGATGTCTATATCAATGGGGCGGGCTTCGTATTCTTCACTGATACGCTTGCGTCCCATCGCATTTTCGATTTGAAGTAACGCATTTAGCAATGGCTCCGGCTTCATCTGTGTTTCCACCTGAATGGCTTGATTCCAGAAGAGATCCGAGACAAATCCCCAAGGTTCAGTTTCATAGATTGAAGAAACAGATACAATGGGGCCTACCTGTTTTCTTATCAATTCCAATGATTCAGAAAATATTTTATGCTTATTACCTACGTTTCCTCCCAAAAGGAGCAATACTTCAGACATTGTTTTTAAATTTGTAGTTATTATCTCAAGAAATATTTATATTTTGGAACAAAAGTATCGAGTATTTCTTACCTAATCATTTAAAGTATGAAAATTTTCTGGAAGGCTTTTTTCGCCTCTTTGCTCGCCATAATTGTTGCTTCTTTTTTCTTTATCTTTGTTTTGGTCAGTATTATAACAGCCATTACTACTTTTTCGGATAAAACTATCAGCATCAAAGATAGATCACTTTTGCTGTTAAAACTGGATAATCAGATTGTGGAGAGGAAGACCAATAACCCCCTGGAAGATATAGATTTTCCCGGATTTAAAACTCCATCTACAACCGGAATTAATCAGATTCTGAGTTGTCTTGAAAAAGCGAAGACCGATTTCCGGATCAAAGGTGTTTACCTGGAGCTATCAGATATCCATGAGGGGTATGCAACCGTTGAGGAAATTCGTAATGCTCTCCTGGATTTTAAAACTTCCGGAAAGTTTATATATGCTTATTCTGATGATATTTCCCAAAAGGCCTACTATCTGGCAACAGTCGCAGACAGTTTGATAATGAATCCTATGGGGACCTTTGATTTCAGAGGCCTGAATGCAGAAAATGTATTTTTTAAGAAAGCGATGGATAAGTTCGGCGTTGAAATGCAGGTGATTCGTGGGAAAAACAATAAATTCAAATCGGCCGTGGAGCCATTTTTGTATGATAAAATGAGTGACGCTAACCGCGAACAGACTAATTTTTATTTAAGAAGTATCTGGAATTATGTGCTTCAGGGCATTTCAAAGCAAAGAAAGATTTCGACTGAAAAGCTGAACGCCTACGCTAATGAAGTAATGACTTATCAATTACCTCAAAAAGCTTTGGAATATGGTTTCTTTGATAATCTTAAATACAGGGATCAGGTCCTGGCTGATTTCAGGAAACTTACCGGTTTGGCTGTCAACGACGAAATACCTGTTATCACAGTCAACGAATATTCCAAAGTGGCAAATCTTTCTGAGTCGAAATCAATTACACACAATCGTATCGCGGTGGTGTACGCTGAAGGAGAAATAGACAGCCAATCAGGTTTCAGCCGGGAGATTGATTCCAAAGAAGTTTCTAAAGGAATCCGCGAAGCAAGACTTGACACGGCTGTAAAAGCTATCGTTCTGCGTGTGAATTCCCCGGGAGGTTCAGCCTTTGGCTCCGAAGTTATTTGGCGTGAAGTCACTCTTGCAGAGAAGGTAAAACCTGTAGTTGTCTCTATGGGGGACTATGCAGCTTCAGGAGGATATTATATTTCCTGTGCAGCAGACGCAATTGTTGCTCAGCCTACGACCCTTACCGGATCAATTGGGGTTTTTGGCCTTATTCCTAATTTAAGCGGTCTTTTAACCGACAAAATTGGTATTAGTTTTGATAAGGTGACCACAAATGATCATTCAGACATGCCAACCACTACCCGTAAAATGACTCCCTTTGAAATGAACCTTATGCAGAATCATGTTGAAAATATTTATAAAACCTTTGTTTCGCACGTGGCTGAGGGGAGGAAAAAATCTACAACAGCGATCGATTCCATTGGACAAGGTCGGGTATGGAGCGGAGAGAACGGCCAGGAAATAGGATTGGTTGATAGGTTAGGTGGTGTAAATGATGCCATCAAACTGGCTGCAGAAAAAGCCTCCATCAGTCAATACAAAATAAAGGAACTTCCTAAATTGAAGGATACTTTTGAGGAATTGATGAAGAAATTTTCTACTGACATGCAGATGAAATTTCTGCAAAACAGACTTGGAGATTCTTATAAGCTGTATGAAGATTTTACCCGGGAATCTCACATGAAAGGAATTTACGCCCGGATGCCGTATAATGTGGAAATAAATTAAGAAGTAAATTACGAATTACGAATAGGCTTTAGGTAAGGTGTTAGATTTTCGTTTCTATAGCCTACAGACGATAGCCTAAAGACTAAGTTGAACGAATTAAGAATAAACATCTATATATAGTGAAATCTTTCTTCCTGAAATTTTTTTCATTGATTTATGGGATGATTGTCGGACTACGGAATGAAATGTTCGATCTGAAAATTCTTTCCTCCCGTGAATTTGATTTTCCCATAATTTCTGTGGGAAACATCACCGTTGGGGGAACAGGTAAAACCCCCCATACCGAATACATTATCAGGTTGCTTAAGAATTCTTTAAAGGTAGCTACTCTAAGCAGGGGATATAAAAGGAAAACCAGGGGATTTTTGATTGCAGAAGCCGGTTCGACAGTAAAGCAGGTCGGAGATGAGCCTCTGCAAATGAAAATCAAGTTTGATGATGTGATTGTGGCTGTTGATGCCAAACGGGTGAGGGGGATTGAAAAACTTCTTGCATTACCTGAAAATCCTGATATGATAATTCTCGATGATGCTTATCAACACCGGTATGTGACTCCTGGATTGAATATTCTTCTCACTGATTTTGATCGTCTGATTACAAAGGATTCCCTTTTGCCATTCGGACGACTTCGCGAATCGGCCTCGAACAGGAGCAGGGCAAATATTATTATCGTAACCAAATGCCCACCTGAACTAAAGCCTATTGAAGAGCGGATCATCACGAAAGAACTTACCATTCGACCTTATCAGAATTTATATTTTACCAGACTGGAATATGGGTTTGCTCAACCAGTGTATCCTGATGTAATTGAATCCGGTGGTCAATATCTCAAGGCTCTGGTACTGAATGGCCGGGCCATTCTTTTAGTGACAGGAATTGCAAATCCGACTCCTTTGAAAAACTATCTTATTCACCAATCTCATATCATACAGCATATCAATTTTTCTGATCATCACACCTATACGAATAAGGATATGGATCTGGTTCTGTCTAAATTCGACTCTTTACCAAAGGAAAACAGAATTATTATTACGACTGAAAAAGATATGGTACGCATCCGCGAATTGGTCAGCGTCCCTGATCAGATTAAGTGTAATATTTTTTATATCCCACTGACAATCAGTTTTCTCAATAATGGTGGTAAAGATTTTGATCAAAAAATAATTAATTATGTTAGAGAAAATAGAATCAATTTCAACCTTCATTCAAGAAAGAATAAACTGCCAACCTGAGGCAGCCATAATTCTTGGAACCGGATTGGGTGGACTGGAAACCCAGATCGAAGTTCTGCAAACAATCAGGTATAATGAAATACCAGGTTTTCCCATATCTACGGTTGAGGGTCATAAAGGTCAGCTTATACTTGGAAAGACCGGTGGAAAGATTATTCTTGCCATGCAGGGGCGTTTCCATTTTTATGAAGGATACTCTATGAACGAGGTAACTTTCCCGGTGAGAGTTTTTAAGACTTTGGGGATAGAAACTTTATTTGTTTCCAATGCAAGCGGAGGATTAAACCCTGATTTCAAAGTTGGTGATATCATGGTTATTTCCGATCATATAAATTTTTTTGGAACGAATCCTCTTCTTGGTCCAAACCTGGATGAGCTTGGTCCCCGTTTCCCAAGTATGAACGAGGTATACGAAAAAAATCTACGTAATAAAGCATTTGAAATTGCTTTGGAACATGGGATTAGTCTCAGGGAGGGGGTTTATGTGGGAGTACCGGGACCTACTTACGAAACACCTGCTGAATATAAGATGTTTCGTATTCTTGGTGGGGATGCAATTGGCATGTCAACCGTTCCGGAAGTGATCGTGGCAAAACACATGGGAATGCGAGTATTTGGAATTTCTATAATTACCGACAGCGGAGCGCCTGGAGAGATAAAGGAAGTAACTCATGAGGAAGTACAGAAGGTAGCCAAAAGAGCCGAACCTGTTGCCAGTTTTATCATTAAAGAATTAGTTGCCGGACTCTGAGCAAAAGATCCGGAACTGTATTTTTCTAAAAATAGCCTAATCTGGTTGCTGTAAAGGTATTATGACCTTTAAAGAAAGTGGATTTATTTTAGCCTCTACAATATTTGAATCATCCTGGATTTCTCCATCAATATGTAGAGGCTGGTATTTATCCTTAATGATCTTTATACTTTCAAAGCTTTCGATTTCGGCATACTTGACCTTATCAAGATAACCCATGAAAATGGCCGCAGCTATGGAAAAAAAGCCAAAGAATGAATAAGGTTTAACAATTACAACTTCAAATTTTCCGTCATCAATTATCCCATTCGGATTGATTATTGCTCCTGTACCGTATTTGCTCGCATTGGCAAGAGCCACAACATAAGCTTTCTTTTTGATTGCTTTGCCGCTCTCGAAGATCAGGGTAAATTTGAAAGGCCGGGCTCCCCAAAGCTCTTTAAAAAAATGTCTGATGTAGGAGTATATACCTCTGATTTTATCTTTTTCAAATCGTTTGATTACTCGTGCATTCAGCCCAATATCACTGATATGAAGACATAATTTATTATTAATAAGAATGGTGTCTATTATTTTTGTTCCTCCAGACATAATAAGATTTAACGAACTCTCCAGGTTTTTGGGAATTCCAAGTTCTGTGGCAAGGCCATTTGCAGAACCCAAAGGAATAATGGCCAGTGAAATATCTGTTCTGACGATTGCACTTCCTACTAAGTTGCAGGTTCCGTCTCCTCCTACTGCAGCAATAATGACCGGTTCGAAATCTTTAATCTCACTTTTTAGATTCTTCAGTCCTTCAAATTCAGTGGTATAGAAGATCCTGTAAATAAGATAATTTTTTTCTGTAAAATCTTCGATATGATCCATTAATTCTGATTTGTCTATTCCTCCTGAAACCGGATTTACAACAAAAAGTACTTTACCTATTTCTCTTATCATTTATAAATCTTCAAGGATAGATATCAAAAAATCTTGTTTCCACGTAAAATAACAAATTAAATCGGAAAATGTATTTTAGAAAATGTATTTTGGTCTTATTATCATTTAATTTCTTAGCGATTGAAAGCAAATAGATGGTTTAAAAGATTGCACCTTTTAAAAAAATTAAGAATATGGTTGAAAAGGGAACTTGGGTGGCTCGGCCTTCCGGTAATCATTCCTTATTCGGGATATGGGAATGAGAATGAAATCTTTTTTATCGGCTGTATTTCAGAGGACAAGGGACTTGAGAAACCTGAGCCATCCCATACCAAGTGGCAAAATTTTGTTGCCATGATAAGACGTTTTATTTCAGACGAGATACCGGATATTAAAGTAAAAGCCACATTTTTAGGATTGGAAGAAACTTCAATATCGGATCAACTTGGTATATTCAGATTCAATATCAGTCTTAAGAATAAAAATATTCCGATTCCAAACCATCCCTGGATAGAAATAAAACTTGAGGTTGTGGATAATCCGTACAATACGACTGAAAACGTTCAGACCATGGGAAAAGTATTGCTGATAAAACCTGGTGACAGCAGGTATGGAGTAATTTCGGATATTGATGATACAATTCTTGTTTCTCACTCCACCCATATTCTCCGAAAACTCCGGCTCATGTTTTTTAAGAATGCTTATACCAGATTACCTTTTGAAGGAGTTGCAGGATTTTACAGAGCCTTAAATAAAGGTTGTAAGGGCGATCGCCTTAATCCAATCTTTTATGTTTCAAACAGCCAATGGAATTTGTTTGACCTGTTGACTGATTTCACTAACTTCCGGAAAATCCCTAAAGGAGTCATGCTTTTACAGGAATTAAAGGCATTTAAGCCAAGGAAACTAATCAAGAAAAAAAGGGCTATTGCCAAACATCCCCACAAGCTTGATAAGATCCGCAGTATTATGAGTACTTATAATCACTTGAATTTTGTCTTAATTGGAGATAGCGGACAAAAAGATGCTGAAGTTTATCAACAGATAGCGACCGAATTCCCGGGAAGAATTTTGGCTGTTTACATTCGGGATATCAGAAAGTCAAGGGAGAAAAGAGTTCTGGTTATTGGAACAGCTTTAAAGTTACAAGGAGTCGAAATGCTGTTAATAAAAGATACTGTTTATGCGGCCCAACATGCTATTGAAAATGGTTTGATTCGTCCTGAAAGTCTTGAAGACATTATGCATGAAAAAGAACTCGATGAACATTTAATTGTGAAAATATAAGTATCATATTTAAAGCCAGGTTAGGTCATTGGATCATTAATGGTCAGAATCCAGCTTATGTGAAACGGAAAGAAAAAATTGAAAATATATTTTCGTTTATTAAAATATTTATTTTAGATTTGTTCGGTATAATACGAACAATGAATAATAGCAGGAACATTATTACTGAAGAGCAAAAGAAGGCTGCACGTTATGCAAAAGCAATGGGACATCCAATCAGAATGTTTGTTTTGGAATTGCTTTCAAATCAGTCTTGCTGTTACAGTGGTGATCTGACTGAATATCTTCCCATTGTTAAATCTACTCTTTCACAGCATCTGAAGGAATTAAAGGAAGCAGGGTTGATCCAAGGCGAGATTGAAGCCCCTCGAATTAAATACTGTATAAATAAAGAGAACTGGAAAGAAGCTCAGATTTTATTTAAGAAATACCTCAAAATATAAAAAATTTAATCAAATGGTTCGTTGTTTTACGAATCACGAACAGTGAAAGTATGAAGATAGAAGTTTTAGGAACCGGATGTTCGAAATGCAAAGAACTGGAAAGATTGACCAGAGAGGTGGTAGCTCAAAATGGTGTGGAGGCAGAGATCGAAAAAGTAGAGGATATTATGAAGATTATTTCTTACGGAGTAATGAGTACACCTGCACTGGTTATCGATCAAATAGTAATGTCAACCGGTAGAATACCATCAAAAACTGAGATCATGGAATTTGTAACCACTAATCAAAAAAAATAAAGATCATGAAGAATCTGATTTTTGCAATCGTTTTGCTTTTACCTCTTTTCGCAATTGCCGGTAATGGCAATGAGATCAGACAGGCAGAAAACAATAAAATTGAAGCTTATTATTTTCATTTCTCTGCAAGATGTGTTACTTGCAGAACAGTGGAAGCTGAAGCTAAAAACGATATTCTAACTCTTTACCCCCAAATGGTTAAAGATGGGGAAATTAGCTTTCTATCAGTCAATTTGGAAGATAAAGAAGGAAAAGCTCTTGGCGAAAAACTTAAGATTTCAGGGCAAACACTTCTTATTGTAAAAGGGAACAGAAAAATTAATCTCACCAACGAAGGATTTTTATATGCAATTCCAAATCCCTTAAAACTGAAATCTATTATAAAAGAGAAAGTCGACCAGCTTGTAAATTATAAAGAATGAATTTTCTCACAACTCTGTTTGAAAACAGTAACATGCCGTGGTTTTCTGCCCTGGTGCTTGGCTTCATGACAGCAATTAGTCCTTGTCCTCTTGCCACCAACATTACTGCAATAGGTTTTGTCAGTAAAGACATTGAAAACCGGAACAGAGTTTTTATAAATGGTTTACTATATACTTTAGGCCGGTCTATATCCTATATTTCAATTGCCTTAATAATTTACCTTGGTGCCGATCAATTTCAGTTCTCAGGATTCTTCCAAAAATACGGTGAGAAGTTTACGGGTCCTTTTCTTATTCTCACAGGGCTTCTTATGCTTGAAATAATAAAGATCAATTTCCCTGGAATTAATAGATTGACTTCAGGGTTGGATAAAAGAATCAAACGGGGATATACTTATTCATTATTGTTGGGTATTGTTTTCGCTATGGCTTTCTGCCCTTACAGTGGAGTGCTCTTTTTTGGAATGCTGATACCCATGACCATTTCAAGTGCTGGAGGTCTTTACCTGCCTCTTGTTTTTGCCATTGCTACAGGCATTCCGGTAATTGTCTTCGCCTGGATTTTGGCCTTTTCTGTCGGCTCAACAGGGAAGTTGTACAACAAGGTAAAAAGTTTCGAATTCTGGTTTCGGCGCATCATTTCGGTTCTGTTTATCATTATTGGATTGGTCTACTCTTTCAAAGCTTTCATTTGACATTAACATGAATATTGCATTAAAAAATAAACAGTTAATCCCAATTCTTTTATTGCCTGTCTGGTATTTGCTTTACAGAACTCTTCAACCGTTTACCGATTGGTTAATTGAATCAGGATTCGGATTGGTGAAAGGTGATCATCTGACTGAAGCCATTCGTTTTTTTATCTTTGAATTTCCCAAAGTAATTCTTTTGCTTGTCCTGATAATATTCGTTGTTGGAGTTATCAGAACCTTTTTTACTCCTGAACGGACCCGAAAGGCTCTGGAAGGAAAGAAAACGATCACAGGAAATATTATGGCGGCATCTCTTGGTGTTGTCACACCTTTTTGTTCCTGTTCTGCGATACCTTTGTTTTTAGGATTTATCGAATCTGGAGTCCCGATTGGAATTACATTCTCATTTCTTATTTCCTCACCAATGATAAATGAAGTAGCAATAATTCTTTTATATGGATTATTTGGCTGGAAGATCGCTGCTATTTACATTATAACAGGTCTGATCATTGCTATTGTATCAGGTTATTTAATCGGGCTACTTCATCTTGAGAAGTGGGTAGAGCCTTGGGTTTATCAATCTCATTTTGGCAATTCTGATTTGAAGGAGGAGAAAATATCCCTTGACGAAAGAATTAACTCAGGATATTCTGCGGTAAGGGAGATCGTTGGTAAGGTCTGGATTTATGTTGCTGCAGGTATTTTAGTGGGAGCCGGAGTTCATGGTTATGTTCCACAGGATTTTATGGCCTCTCTGATGGGCAAAACAGTCTGGTACTCTATCCCTTTATCTGTCCTGATCGGAATACCTTTATACTCTAATGCTGCAGGAATTGTACCCATTGTCTCTGTTTTAATTGAAAAAGGAGCTTCTCTGGGAACGGCCCTGGCCTTTATGATGTCGGTTATTGGTCTTTCTCTTCCTGAAATGATCATCCTCAGAAAGGTACTTAAACTCCCATTAATTCTTACTTTCATTGGTATAGTTGGGATTGGGATAATGATGGTAGGATTTTTATTCAATTACATAATGTAGAACGAATGATAAGCAGCGATATATTCATTATTCATTAAACTTGTTTTATAGCTATGAAATCAAATTCTTTAGGTTTTATTGGAGGTGGTCGCATTACAAAGATTTTCCTTCAGGCATTCGCGAACAAAGAAGTGCGTTTCGATAGTATCATGGTTTACGATACTGACACCGAAGGATTGAAAAAGCTGAAATATCGGTATCCAATGATTGAAACTCCGGATACTGTTCAAAAGATTGCTCAGCAATCGATAGTTTTCATTGCCTTGCATCCTCCAATTATCATAGAAATGCTGGATCATATCAAAGATTCAATCTCAAAAGATACGATCCTTATTTCACTTGCACCAAAAATTACGATTGAAAAATTAGCTGTAAAACTTGCAACTCCAAATATTGCAAGAATGATCCCGAATGCAACTTCATATATTAATAAAGGTTACAATCCGGTGACATTCGGTAATCATTTCGGAAGTAAAAATAAAATTGAAATAATGGAAATGCTCAGTGCTCTTGGAGAAACCTTTGAAGTTGAGGAATCTAAACTTGAAGCTTATGCCATTTTATCTGCAATGCTGCCTACTTACTTCTGGTTTCAATGGAATGAACTGAGCAAATTTGGCACTAAAATTGGATTGTCAGAAGAGGAGAGCAAGCTATCGATTATGCATACCATTGATGCGGCTAATAAACTAATGTTTCAGTCAGATTTAACAGCCGATCAGGTAATTGATCTGATACCCGTAAAACCTATTGCGGAACACGAACCGCAAATTAAGGAGATTTATCAGACCAGGTTGATGGGATTATTTGAAAAGATTAAGCCTTGATTTCGTGTTGAATCGTTCAGCATAAATCATATTATAAACTTATTGCACTTATATTAGATGAATTCTATTTCTGGTAAATTATCATTTCTGGACAGATTTCTTACCCTTTGGATATTTCTTGCAATGTTCATTGGCGTTTTTTCTGGTTATCTTTTCCCTCAGGTGGCAGTCTTCTGGAATTCCATGAGTTCGGGTACGACCAATGTACCCATTGCAATCGGGCTGATTATCATGATGTATCCGCCACTGGCGAAAGTCAGGTATGAAGAATTAAAGGATGTTTTTCGAAATTACAGGATACTGGGATTATCTCTTGTTCAGAATTGGGTAATAGGGCCATTGTTAATGTTCGGACTTGCTGCCTTGTTCCTGCAGAATTATCCTCATTACATGGCCGGACTTATTCTGATTGGTTTGGCCAGGTGCATCGCCATGGTCATCGTTTGGAATGATCTGGCCAAAGGGGATACTGAATATGCAGCAGGACTCGTGGCATTTAATGCCATTTTTCAGGTATTGTTTTTTTCTGTCTATGCCTGGGTATTTTTGACTGTTCTCCCTGATTTTTTAGGCCTGCAATCCTTTAGAGTCGACATTACTATCATGCAAATAGCCAAAAGTGTTTTCATTTACCTTGGAATACCTTTTATCGCGGGATTTTTAACTCGATTTATCCTGTTAAGAGTAAAGAGTAAGGAGTGGTATCATAAGAAATTCATCCCTGTCATTAGTCCATTAACCTTGATTGCATTGCTGTTTACAATTGTGGTTATGTTTTCCCTAAAGGGTGAATACATTGTCAAAATCCCCCTGGATGTCTTGATAATTGCCCTTCCCCTGTTGATTTATTTCCTTGTAATGTTTGTGATCTCTTTTTTCATGAGCAAGAAAGTAGGTGCCAACTATGAGCAGTCAACAACACTTTCATTTACGGCTGCCAGCAATAATTTTGAACTTGCTATTGCTGTTGCCATTTCGGTTTTCGGAATTAATTCCGGAGAAGCATTTGCCGCTGTAATCGGACCTTTGGTTGAGGTCCCTGTTATGATTGGTTTAGTCAATCTTGCTTTTTATTTTAAAAGGAAGATTTTCCTTAAAAACTTTGATACTCAAACATCATAAGACTTATTATAATCTGGCATAGTAATGTCGGATATTTTCTCTTTTTTATTTTTGTTCATCCATCATACCTCGCTTGCAATTTATTCTTATTGAAAAATCGATAAGGTAATCCGGGTTCTATTTTCCCCGTTTCCCCACCTACTATTTTTTACTCCTAAAAGAGCTTTAAGCCAGAAAGCTGCGACTGACTGTTGTTTGCCTTGGGCTCTATTTGCGGTACTGGGAAGCTAAAATAGAGAATAATCCTGTTGAGATGTTTTATAACCTGAGTTCGACCTAAGTAATGGATAACCTAATCTGTCGAAAACACCTAAGTAGCTGATGGAATACCCCCCTTATTTTACCTAATTACCTAATTTGGTTTAATAAATTGAGAAATAAAATTAGGTAATTAGGTTAGATGTCAAGGGATTTCAATAAGCTACTAAGGTGTTTCGATCCTTATTAGGTTACAAAAACAAAATTCGAAAGCAAATAACCAAGCGTTACTTTATTTATTTCTTAGATCGAACTCATGTTTATACAGAGCAGAACTCCTTGGCAAGTCTTAATTTTAATCTGATTCCGTCTCGAAGAGTATGTTGAAAATGTAACCGGATTGTAACAATGCCGAAATCAATCTGTAACATTTTAATGGTTCATTTGTTAAATGCAAAACCGCAATTAAGATGAAAAAAGTAATCACTATTTTTATTGTATTGGTTGTTATTCTCTCATGCCAAAACACAAAAAAGAACAGCTCGAAAAAGATTAATCTTGCAGGAGCAGGAGCCACTTTCCCGATGCCATTTTACAATCAGGTTATTTCCGATTATTCTTCCAAAACAGGAGTGAAAATTTCTTATGGTGGAATCGGATCGGGAGGAGGAATCAAAAGCTTAAAGGATAAGGTCGTAGATTTTGGTGCTACAGATGCTTTCCTGACTGATCAGCAGGCCTCCGAATTGTCGGCGCCGGTTGTCCATATTCCAACCTGTCTGGGTGCAGTAGTTGTTGCCTTTAATCTTTCGGGCATAGATTCCCTGAAACTCAAAAATGAAGTATTGGCCAAAATTTTTCTCGGGGAAATTAATAAATGGAACGACAGTCAGATTAAATCAGACAATCCGGATACGAATCTTCCGGATATGAAAATAACTGTAATATACCGGTCGGATGGAAGCGGTACTACGTTTATATTCAGCGATTACATGAGTAAGATCAGCGAAAAATGGAAAAATGGACCCGGTACAGGAAAATCATTAAACTGGCCGACTGGTATGGGAGCTAAAGGAAATCCCGGGGTGGCTGGTACTATCAAACAAACGGTAGGATCTATCGGTTATATTGGATCGGAATATGCTTTCTCCCAAAAAATCCCCGTTGTTTTACTTCAGAATAAAGCGGGCCATTTTATCAATCCTTCTGTTGAATCGGTCAGTGCTGCAGCACAAGGTGATATTCCTGCAGATACAAGGGTGATGCTGACCAATTCAGATAATCCCAAGGCCTATCCAATCAGCGCATTCACCTGGATCATTTTGTATAAAGAACAGGCTTATAATGGAAGAAGCCTTCAGCAGGCAGAGGAAACATTGAAATTTCTACAATGGTTAACTGGACCCGAAGGACAGGCAATTGCTCCCAAGGTGGATTATGCTCCACTTCCGGAGAAAGCAGTTTCATTGGCTAACGGCATTCTGAAAGAAGTTACTTATGAAGGGAAAGTAATACTCCAGTAAGAAAAGGCTTAAGGTGTTTAGACCTAAGGCTGAAGGAAAGGGCTGAAGGTGTTAGGCTTAGGGCCGAAAGAGTTTGATTTCTCCTTTCTCCTTTTTCCCTTTTCCCGTCTCCCTTCAACCTAAAATTCTTGATTCTAAAAGCTTAGTATATGACCAGTGAAAGAATTACCAAACTTGTTTTAAAATCGACTTCATTTATCATCGTACTTGTTTTTGTCGGAATAGTTCTTTCGATGATAGCTGATGCCATCCCTGCTTTTAAAACATTTGGTTTTTTTAATTTTATCCTTTCAACTGAATGGAATCCAACCGAAGGGAAAGAAAGTTACGGTGCCTTGCCATTTATTGTCGGCACTATCTTTACTTCTTTTCTGGCCCTCATTATTTGTATACCTCTGGCTTTTTCGACCTCAATCTTTATTGCCGAATACCATAATAAGACGAAAATTGCCTCTGTCCTCAAAACTCTTGTAGATCTGCTGGCAGGAGTTCCCTCGATCGTATACGGGCTTTGGGGATTCTATGCCATTCGTCCTCTTATAGCCCAATCAGGGTATTCCGATAATGGCTATGGTATTTTCACCTCGGGTCTTGTCCTTGCGATCATGATTATTCCTTATGCAACCTCGATCAGCAATGAAATTATTGGGATGGTACCCGTTGAACTAAAAGAGGCCGCATATTCTCTTGGTGCAACCCGGCTTGAAGTTATCACTAACGTTATTGTTCCGAGTGCACGTTCAGGTTTAGTGGCAGGATACATTCTCGCTCTGGGAAGAGCTTTAGGTGAAACGATGGCAGTTACCATGCTGATCGGAAATGCAAATGTCATACCTCATAATCTGTTTGGCGCAGGAAATACGATGGCCAGTGTGATTGCCAATCAATTTGGAGAAGCAGAAGGGTTAAAACTCAGTTCGCTTATTGCAATCGGTTTATTGTTGTTTGCAGTTACGGCGATCGTTAACTGGATCGGGAAATTTATCATACGAAGATTTTCTTAAGAAGATGGAGAACTTTACGATTAAAGAAAATTACAACTGGAGAGATTTGAAAAATAAAATCTTTTACGGAGTTATTGTGTTCTTGTCAATGATAACGATCTCCCCGATTATATTAATAGTTTATACCTTGATTTCCAAAGGCCTGAGGCAGATCAATTTTGATTTTTTTCTTAAAGTTGCTCCTGATCCTCTCCAGGCTATGACGGCGGTATCCAATAATGAAATTATTCCGGGGGGTATTGCAAACGGAATTACGGGAACAATTATTATTGTTGTAATTGCTGCCGTGATTGCTATTCCAATCAGTATCCTGACAGGTATCTTTCTTTATGAAAATCAGGAAAGTAAATATGCCAATCTGGTCAGAAATTTAACTGAAATACTTCAGGGTGTTCCCTCAATTGTGCTGGGAATTATCGCTTACCTTTGGATTGTGAAAGGTGTTACCAAAGGATATTCTGCCTTTGCAGGAAGTGTGGCTCTTGCTATTATGATGCTTCCCCTTATTATCCGCTCGACGGAAGAGACCATGAAAATGATCCCGTTGAGCATTAAGGAAGCAGGAGCAGCTCTTGGTGTCCCTTATTATAAAATAATGCTGAAGGTGATGATTCCAACAGGTTTCAGCGGTTTGTTAACAGGAATTCTGCTTTCAATCTCAAGAATCCTCGGAGAAACTGCTCCGTTGCTTCTTACAATTCTGGGAAATACCAATATAAATCTTGATATTTCCAAACCTACCAGCGCTGTTCCTCTCCAGATATGGGAGTTTTATAACAATCCAAACATGATTGATCTGGTGTGGAGTTCATCTCTTTTTCTGATGGGACTTGTGCTTACATTGAATTTAATTGCAAAACGGATTTCGGCCAGATTTAATAATGGTTGATGGTTAAAAACCCTTATTTTACATTTTTTAAACCTTAGTAGGGAATAAATGGAGAAAAATTTTCTAAATATTCAGAATCCTGTCTTATCGTTCAAAGATTTATCTGTCTCTTATGGGAAAGATAACAGAGCTGTAAAAAATGTTACGGCCGATGTGAAGCATAAAGCAATAACCGCCATAATGGGACCTTCAGGATGCGGCAAGAGTACTCTTTTAAGAGCCATAAACCGTATGCATGAGCTTTATCCAAATATTTACACCACCGGTGATATCCTTTTAAATGATCAATCTATTTACAAGATGTCCACTACTACTTTGCGGAGGAGAATCGGAATGGTGTTCCAGCGCCCGAATCCTTTCCCGACCATGAGTATCTACGAAAATGTTATAGCCGGGTATTCCCTTAATGGAAATAAGCTGAAAAATAAAGAAAAAGATGAAATTGTTGAAAATTCACTGAGAAATGTTGGTCTTTTTGATGAGGTAAAAGATTCGCTGAACAAAAAGGGAAATTTTCTTTCAGGAGGTCAGCAGCAGCGTCTTTGCATAGCCAGGGCCCTTGCATTTAAACCCGATGTCATCCTGATGGATGAACCGACCTCTGCACTTGACCCATTGTCTACGGCTAAAATTGAAGACTTGCTGGTTGAGCTGAAATCCGGTTATACCATTGTCCTTGTGACTCATAATATGTCGCAAGCCGCCCGTATTTCAGATAATGCAATGTTTATGTATCTTGGGGAAGTTATTGAATACGATAAAACAAAAACCATGTTTACGAATCCGAAAGATTCAAGAACTGAAGGATATCTGACAGGAAAATTCGGTTGATTGTTTAAATTTAATGCTGACTTATATGTATATCAAAAAAGAAGCTGCCATACACGAAATCATCGATCGCCTCGGGGGGTTTGCCAATTTAATACTTCATCAGCTGTCGATCCTGCAAAAACTGGTTAGCACCGGCTCTTTGGAAATCCCTGATGAAATATCCCGGGAAGTGGTGATAAACGAAGAAAAGGCTGATCTCCTGGAGATTAAACTTAGTGATAAGATCACAAGAATCATTGTTTTGCATCAACCTGTGGCCTCTGATTTACGGAAATTAATGGCGTGTTTTCGCATCGTGATGAACCTCGAAAGAATAGGTGATTCAGTGATGAATATCATAAAACTTTATCCTAAAATCAGGGATGCAGAAACTTTTGGCCATCTGGCAGATGTTATTTTAAATATGTTGTCAGTTAGCAGGGAAATGGTTGAAAAATCAATTCTGTCATTTATTAATAACGATAAGGAATATGCTATCTGGACGATTAAAAATGATGATGTTGTTGATAAAATGAATCATAAACTGATTCATAATTTAATAAGTAAAAGTAAGCTCCCTATTGAAACAGAGGATTTGCTCTTAAGTTTAATACACATTAACAGCATTATCTCCAATATAGAGCGAATTGCCGATCATGCTACCAATATCGCAGAAGCTTCCATTTACGCAATGGAAGGGAAAGATATACGCCACCAGCATGAGGAAGAGGATTAAAAATTATCTTTACGATACGGGGAGATGAGCTATGAAATATGAGTTATGAAATATGAGGTGTGTGAGATAAGAAATGAGGGATGAATTAGTGTGAACGATAGGGGGTTAGCATTGTCTTATGTAACATATTATTTCCCTACTTTCCTACTCCCTACTTTTTCCGGTTTTTATGGATAACATTCAAAACCATTATGTAATTTCATCCAAATTCGTGTACGACTTAATTATTAATTCTTATGAATGAAAGCTTTCGACTTTTGGTTGTTGAAGACGAAGAAGATCTGAATGAAATCATTCAGTTTAATCTTGTAAGCGAAGGTTATACCGTAGATACAGCCTTTTCTGCTGAGGAAGCTTTAAAAAAGGACCTGTCAGTTTATCACCTTATAATTCTGGATGTGATGATGGGAAAAATATCCGGCTTTGGGATGGCAAATAAAGTAAGAAAGGAAATGAAACTAAATACCCCCATCATTTTCCTTACAGCAAGAAATGCTGAAGCAGATATGCTTACCGGATTTAATATCGGGGCTGATGATTACATTACAAAGCCCTTTTCGATCCGCGAGTTACAGGCAAGGGTAAAGGCTGTAATTAACAGATCAAAAGCCGTTGCCTCAAACCAGATTAATGATTCAATCATTGCCGGTGAACTAAGCATAGATCCCATTACAAAAAGATTCACTATTGGAGAAAAGAGGGTTGATCTCACACGGAAAGAATTTGAAATATTGTCTCTTTTAGCCAAATCTCCGGGAAGGATTTTTTCAAGAGAAGAGATACTCGAAAGGATTTGGGAAAATGATGTGATCGTAACCGATCGGACGGTGGATGTAAATATCACAAGGTTACGACGGAAAATGGAGGAGTATGGCAGCTGTATTCATAATAAACCGGGTTACGGATATTTCTTTGAAATTTGATTCAATCAGATGAAACGACCATGAGAAAATCTTCCTCACAATGGAGCATGATTGCAGGGGGAGTTCCATCTGGCCATTAAAAACAAGTTATAAACGGATGAAATGATTAATATGCTTAAAATAAAAAAAATAAAATGGAAGTTTTTCATTTATTACTTCCTCCTGTTGGCTGTTTTTGTTTTCTCCATGGTTGTTTTTCAGAACAAAAGGGAACATCATTTCAGGGTTGCTCAACTGGCCGGTACTTTAAATGAGTATACTGATCTCACCAATCGCTTCATTGTCCGTTATGATCTGAATCAAAACAAATCCTATTCCAGGATAGATTCTTTAAAAACGTTGATTCCTCCGCATGAAGTGCGATTAACAGTAATTGACTTCAGCGGAAAAGTGCTGTACGACAATACAGTTGCTGATTATTCCAAAATGGAGAATCATAAACAACGCCCGGAGGTTCAGAAAGCTTTGTACAGCGGATCAGGGGATAATATTCGATTTTCTGAAACCACGAGAGAGGAATATTTCTATTATGCAAAATCTTATGAAAAATATATTATCCGGGCTGCATTGCCTTTCAATAACAATATTCGGAATTTTCTGAAAAGTGACAAGCTATTCCTTCCCTTTTTTATTTTTTTGTTTGTGATCTTCGGATTGCTTCTGGCTTATATTGCCAATCATATTGGAACTACCGTCACCAAATTAAAGGACTTTGTGGTAAAAATCAGACGGAATGAAGCTATTTCGGAGACAAAATTTCCCGACGACGAACTCGGATTTATCAGCAATGAAATTGTTCAGCTCTACGAACAATTAAGACAGACCAGAAACGAATTGATTCTCGAAAAAGATAAACTGATTAATCACCTCTTTGTATTGAAGGAGGGAGTCGCATTTTTCTCCCCGGAGAAGAAAATTATTCTCAATAACAGTCACTTTATTTTTTACCTGAATATTATTTCCGGGGACACGGCCATCTCTGCTGACAGGATATTTAACATAGAGGAACTTAAAGATTTAAATGAATTTATTGATAATAATCTTTCCGAACGTAATTCATTCCATACATTGGAACTTCCAAGAACTGAATTCCGCATTCAAAGGGAAGCTTACCATTTTACGATTCAATGTATTTTCTTTAGTGACCGGAGTTTTGAAATACTGATCACTGACATTACAGCAATGATGAAAAGAAGCATCATGAAACAGCAGCTTACTTCAAATATTGCCCATGAACTTAAAACTCCCATTGCGTCTGTAAAAGGATACCTGGAAACAATTCTCAATAATCCGGAACTGGATGATAGCAAACAGCATTACTTTCTCGAAAAAGCCTTCAATCAATCGGAAAGACTGACTCAACTGGTAAATGATATTGCCCTGCTCAATAAAATCGAAGAATATTCCGATCTGTATCCACATGAAAAGGTCGATGTTAAGAAAGTCGTTAATGAGGTTGTTGAAAGTTTCAGTGATCAGATTTCCAGGAAAGGAATCACAATAGAAAATGAGCTTGAAGATGACCTTTATGTGAATGCAAATTCCTCTCTTGTCTTCACAATTTTCAGGAATCTCATGGATAATTCTGTGGATTATGGCGGGAATAACATCACCATCCGGATCAATAAATATCATGAGGATCAGGTTTATGATTATTTCTCCTTTTCAGATAATGGCCCCGGAGTTGAGGATGAACACCTGATCCGGATATTCGAACGGTTTTACAGGATTGATTCCGGCCGTTCAAGAAAAGTGGGGGGAACAGGTCTCGGATTGGCTATTGTGAAGAATGCAGTGCTGAGTTTCAAAGGGGAAATATCGGCCCGCAAAAGAAAAGGGGGAGGGCTGGAATTTCTGTTTTCTTTGCCTAAATAAGGAATATAGGTTAAGATTGTAAATAGATTATGCATTGGGAATTAAATGCTATTTTTACTCTCAACATTGGTGTTTATGTGTTTTGGAGACATGCATTATGATTCTAATTGAGTAGGTTAGCAATATCATTATAATAAGATTCAGGCGCTTATTTAAAAAAACATACCTATGATAGTTAAAAATTATAACAACTCATTCGTAATCAAATCATGCTTATTCCTTGGTTTAATTTTCTTTTCAGGGTTTTTACATTCTGCTCAAGTACGTGAAACGAAAGCTAAACCAGAGCAAAAATCAACAGATCCTGAAAAAGTATTTCTATCTCCTCCTCAATCAGCAAAACCAACAGTTATGTGGATGTGGATGGGTAACAGCATTAGTAAAGAAGGGATCAGAAAGGATCTGGAAGCACTAAAGGAAGCTGGCTTTGGTGGTACTACCATGTTCAGTTTGGGCGATATGAGTACGGTATATGCATACGATCTGCTGAATTCATTTCAGGGAGAAAAGATTGCATGGACAGAACCCTGGTGGGAGTTAGTCAGGTATGCTGCTGAGGAATCTAAACGATTGGGGCTGGATTTAGGGCTGTTTAACTGCCCGGGTTCCGAAACCAGTGGCGGCAAATGGATTCCTGTCGAATATTCCATGCAAGAGCTATGTCGATCGGAAACGATTCTTTACGGAGGACAGCATGTGTGGGTCACTCTCCCGAAACCTGAGGTCGATTTACATGCGGTGATGCTCGGACCGGTGCATAACCCCGAAACTGGAATATTGGAAAAGCCGTTAATCCCGGAACGTAAAACATACTATCGTGATATTGCTGTGATGGCCGTTCCTGCAAATGGAATCATCTCAAAAGAGAAAATAATCATTCTATCGGATAAAATGACCTCCGAAGGAAAAGTTGAATGCAATTTTCCCGCAGGGGAATGGAAAATTTACCGGATAGGCCATACGACCAGAGGCTCCTTGATTTATCCGACACAGTGGAAAGCACGGGGATTTGAATGTGATAAGATGAATCCTGATGCTATTGCGTTTCATATGGATTACATCATCGGTGAGGCAAAAAAACATCTGGGTAGTTTGGTCGGCACCACCTTCTCCAATTTCCATTTTGACAGCTATGAAGCGGGCGTATCAAACTGGACCCCACGGATGAAGGAGGAATTTCAAAAAAGAAGAGGCTATGATCTGACACCGTATCTGTTGACTTTTTTCAACAGGGTGGTAATCGGTGCTGAGGAAACAAAAAAATTTAATCAAGACTTCGATAATACGATCAAAGATCTGTATAAAGAAGTTTATTTTACGACTATTCAAAAAAAACTGCATGAGGCCAATCTGAAGTTTTCGTGTGAACCCTACAGAGGCCCGTGGCGGCCAGAAGAGATTATGCCTATGGTTGATCGTGTCATGACTGAATTCTGGACTTCCAACAGACCCTATTTTGAATCATGGGTTAAATCCACAAAGGATGCAGCGCTTAAAACCGGCCAAAATATCATCGAATCAGAAGCCTTTTCTGGCCAGCCACAAGTTAGCCAATGGAATGAAACACCCTATTGGTTCAAATCTCTCGGTGATATCGCGTTTTGTGACGGTATAAACAAATTTGTATTGCACCGCCTTACGCAACAGCCTTTTGACGATAAGTACAAGCCTGGAGTTACCATGGGTCAATGGGGCTCACATTTTGATCGGACACAAACCTGGTGGAAACCCGCGAAAGCAATGTTTACGTACTGGCAGCGTTGCCAGGCCCTTTTACAATGGGGAAAAGTAGTTGAAAATAAAAATGATTTGAAAGTACTGTCGAGCAGCGAAGGTGCTGACATTAAGTTTATTCAAAGAAAATCAGGAGAAACAGATCTGTTTTTTGTTGCAAACACTGCTCTTAAGGCTGGTGAAGCTTCATGCTCTTTCACTTACACTGGCAAGAAACCTGAATTATGGGATCCGGTTACAGCCAAAATCCATGATTTATCAATATACTCAATAGAAGGCAATAAAATAGTTATTCCATTGAAATTTGAGCCTTCGCAAAGTTTTTTCATTGTCTTCAGAAAGCCCAATAAAGGCGCAATGGCAAGTAAATCCTTGTCAAATTTTCCGACTTACTCGTCTGTAATGGATATCTCACAGGATTGGACCGTTACGTTTGATACTAAATGGGGTGGCCCTGAAAACCCGGTAAAGTTTACCCAATTAACTGATTGGACGAAGAACAATATTAAGGGAATTAAATATTACAGCGGGACAGCAACATACACGAAAATTTTCAATTACGATAACAGTATCTCAAAGAAGCCATTGTTTGTAGATCTTGGCACCGTTAACCATATTGCAAGGATTAAACTAAACGGGATGGATTTAGGAGTAGTATGGTGTGCACCCTGGAGGACCGAAATACCATATAGGTCTTTAAAGCCCGCCAACAATAAGATCGAGATCGAAATTACCAATGTTTGGGCTAACAGATTAATAGGCGACGAACAGGAACCTGACGATTGTGAATGGATTACTGCTGATTTTGGGTACGGAAATTTTCGTTATCTAAAGCAGTTCCCGGAATGGTTTCTGAAAGATCAGCAGAGACCTTCCAACGGTAGATATTGCTTTCTTACCTATAATTACTTTAACAAAGACTCAAATTTGACTCCTTCAGGTCTTTTAGGTCCTGTTCAAATTCTGAGGGAAGATTAACAGGTCCTTTGCAAGGATAATTCTTTCGCGGTACTAATCCTAATAACCTGAGTTCGACCTAAGTAATGGATAACCTAATCTGTCGAAAACACCTAAGTAGCTGATGGAATACCCCCTTATTTTACCTAATTACCTAATTTGGTTTAATAAATTGAGAAATAAAATTAGGTAATTAGGTTAGATGTCAAGGGATTTCAATCAGCTACTTAGGTGTTTTCGATCCTTATTAGGTTACAAAAACAAAATTCGAAAGCAAATAACCAAGCGTTCCTTTATTTATTTCTTAGATCGAACTCAGGTTAATATTCTTTGATTAGTGTGGAATAAATCTGTCCAAAGGTTGGTCAATGAAAAATGGAAAAGGTTTTAAGCATTGAAAGAAGAAGGGATTTTAGAGGTGCGTGATCAAGAAAGTCATAGCTAATTCAAATAATTAATAAATCAGTTATCCTATTCATACTTTTACTCGTCATCTTCCTCCTCCTCATCTTCTTCTTCATCTTCTTCGTCATAGTCATCAAAATCTTCGTCTTTCTCTTCCTCCTCTACCTCATATTCCTCAAGGTCATCCTCCTCAATTTTCTCATCCTCTTTATCAAAATCTTCGTCTTCCTCCTCGCCGAAATCTTCACCATCTGTTTCAGAAAATTCCTCATCTTCCTCGTCTCCAGCCTCAAAATCCTCACCATCTGTCTCAAGGTACCGAAGCTTTGAATGGATCAGATCGGTCCGATCATCGAAAGGGTCCCCGTAAAAAGCCCTAAATCCATCATCGCTTGTGTTGTGTATTCTGCTCATCTCTTCAATTATTTGTTGATATGGGTTTGTTCTGTTTCCTTTTTTATAAAATACGGTTGAGATTCTTTTCTCTCCAATTACTTTCATGTCTTTCTCATTTCGTGTATTCGGCATGAAATGGTGCAAATCCGTCGTCATGTGGTCTCCCGTGAATTTTAATGAATACGGGAAAACAAAGTCTGAGGTTGCAAAAAGGCCTTTTCAAATAGAGAATATTCAATAGAAATAATGTATAACAATTGAGTTTAATAGAAGGTTAATAAAATATTGCTGTAAATCTTAAAATAATTAAAAATTTATTGGAGGGATGAAAACATTTGTATATTTGCTCCGAAATTTAATTAGAGCAAAATGAATATTTTAACCATTGCTACTTTATTCTCAGGAGGGCATTTCCTGATTCTTGGTTTAGCTTTGTTGCTTCTATTCGGCGGTAAAAAGATTCCTGAATTAATGGGAGGAATAGGTAAAGGGATGAAAGAATTTAAAAAAAGCATGAAGGAAGACGAATCTGCTGATCCTAAAAAGGAAGTAAAAGAATAATCAAATTTTTAAATATGAATTTATACATCATTTCAACGCTTTTCTTTGGTAATCCTCTCCTTGCAATTTCAGGTGAGCATATCATTGTCGTTGTTATTGCGTTGGTTTTATTGTTTGGCGGTAAAAAGATTCCTGAATTTATGGGAGGAATCGGAAAAGGTATGAAGGAATTCAAAAAGGCGATGAAGGAAGACGAAACTGCTCCCGAAGGCCAAAAAGAAGAACCAAAAGAAGTTTCAGCTACTGAAATAAAAGATTCAACTGCTGAAATTAAAGCATAAGCAAACGTTTACTGCTTTTTCTGTTTTATATTTGTTTAATTTATTATCACCAAATAAACTCATTTGGAATGATTTCTTCATTACTCCAGGTTAACGTTCCTGTCCAGATTGCGCAAAAAACTCTTTCCCCTGAGATGTCGATGATGGAATTACTTGTAAAAGGAGGCTGGGTTTTAGTTCCTATTATTCTGATATCCATTCTTTCCATCTATATTATCGTTCTCAAATATTTTGAAATAAAGAGACTGACCCAGCCGGAAGAGAATGTCATAAGGGGATTTAAAAGCTCCCTGCAGCAGGGAAATATCTCCCAGGCGTTATCTCAGCTGAAAAAGGGACAAAGCTCCTATTGCAATATTTTTTATCATGCTGCTCAAAGCATAGGACGGCCGATCAAAGATATTGAAGGAACCATTGAAAGCGCCACCCAGATTGAATTAAGCAAGATGAACAATAACCTTCATTATCTTGGTTTATTTGCAGGAATTGCTCCCATGCTCGGATTCATTGGCACCATTGCCGGTGTGATCAAGATTTTCTACAATATCTCTCTTGCCGATAATATCAGCATCGGTATCATCTCGGGAGGTCTGTATGAAAAGATGATCTCAAGCGGTACAGGTCTTATCGTAGGGGTGGTCGCTTATACCGGTTATCACCTGTTAAGCATCATGATTGATAAATACATGTCAAGGATCGAACTGGAAGCTTTCGAATTTACGAATATCATTCAAAGTACCAGGGAATGAAACTCAAACAGCGTCTTGGATTTAAACCGGAAGTTGCAACAGGCTCGCTGAATGATATCATGTTTTTTCTCCTGTTGTTCTTCCTTCTGGTGGCTACCTTTGCCAATCCGAATGTCATCAAACTTTTATTGCCAAAAGCAACTTCCACTCAAACACTTGATAAGAAGCAGATCACATTGTCCATAACCAAAGACAAGGAGTATTTTATCGACAAAAAAATGGTTGCTTTTACCCAACTGGAAGGGGAACTGGCTAAAATCAAGAAAAATATAGCTGATGTTACCATTGTCCTTCGGACAGATAATTCTCTTACCGTTCAGGATCTTGTAGAAGTGCTGGAAATAGGCAACAAACTTCAGATCAAAATGATTCTGGCTACACAGAAAAAATCTGCTTGACTCTTATTTCCTTTTAAGAAAGCCCTGGAAGCTAGTCCACAATAATCCCGTATTTGTCTAATAATTTAATGGCTCCGGATGATGAAAACCTTGCCTTTTTCACTTTGTTTAATTCAAGATCGAAAAAATAATTAACAGCAGAACGGAAATCTACGCCGGTTAAATTTGAATGATGAAATAGGCCCCGGAATAAATCACATTCAAAAAAACTTGATCCTGTTAAGTCAGAGAAGGAAAAATCAACTTCTCTCATTGAACATTCCTTAAATACAGTCTTTTGAATTTTCTTTTCATAGAAAGTTGAATAATCCATCATGCACTTCTCAAAGCTGAAAGACAATAGAAAATCTTTACATTCAGAAAAATCCGTACCCATCAATTTACAACCGGTGAAGCTGACATTTTTTAATTCAGCATTGATAAATTTTACTGAGCTTAAATCACAATCTATGAACTTGCAATCAATAAATATTTTACCGGATAGATTCCCACCAGTAAATTTACATTCATCAAATTGACAGGAGTCAAACTCCTTGAAATTTATCTCTTTCCCGGCATAATTAATCTTGCTGAAGATTTGATCTGTACAAGTTGTATTGTTCATCAATAGTAAAGAGTGTCCAAATAGTTTACAAATATGCTGGTTAATTGAAATTTCTTAAAAACCTTCCTTTTTAAGAGTATGGCTTAGAAAAGTAAGTATGAACTGGTCATGATTTCGGCCGCCGATCTGACTTTTGCAGGTCCCGTGCCAACGGGAGCCATCCGCAAACAGGAACCGGCCGTTATTCAGCTGCCGGAAAATCCCGATCCTGTAAATGGTGTTTCCCTTTATTTTAAATCGAAAGAAAGGAAGCTTTGCTCGACCAATCAATATTTTGGTTTGTAGAGACAAGGCAATGTCTTGTCTCTACAAAAACAGGGGGTATTATTCTTCTTTCAGATTGGGATTGCTCTCAACAGAGGCCCAGTTATAATTTTCCAATCCTTTGAGAAGGCGGGCTTGTTTTTCTTCGGGAGTCATGCCAAGGTATTTCGCTCTTTTTCCCTCTGCTTCAAGAGCTTTCTGGCGGGTGATCTCAGCCCTGATTTCCATGATCTCCCGTTCCTTTTTGTCCTTAAGATAGGGCTGGGCCACATTGGGGAACAATTCAATTAATAATTCTTCCTTTTCATTCTCCGCCAGCCTGACACCGCCGAATTTTTCCAGAATAACCGGATTTTCCTGTTTCTTGTAATTGCTGGTATCATAAGGTACAGCCTCGCGGATACCACAGATTTTTTCCCTGAAATCGGGATCTATTTCGATGGGAGTCTTTCCGTAAGAACCTTTTACAAGGTTGAAAAACTGATTGGAAACATTGGTATAAAAGGGTTTTTCATTCTGTGCGTCGATTACACAATTCACAGCCTGAGCTCCGACAATCTGGCTTGAAGGAGTGACCAACGGGGGACACCCGCAGTCGATGCGAACCAGTGGAACGGTTTCCAGCACTTTGGGAAGCAGATCCGCCAGTTTCAATTGCTTCAGCTGGGCCAGCATGTTGGTGTACATCCCGCCCGGGATTTCAGCAGCCTTTACAGCTTCATCGGGAGCAATGAAATTAAAGTATTCCTCGATACGATGAATTACATCCAGCAATTCGTTTTGTTTCTCAGCTTTGGCCAGATCAATGGCAATATCAAAGAGCTTATCAACAGAATCGGGGAGTTTTTCATTGATAAAATCAAACTCGATCGGGAACTGCTTATAGGAATCATAGCCAGCCAATTCCTGCCTGATTATCCTGAGTTCCTTATCAATTTTCATGACCGCTTCCAGGTTTACCCCTGTATCCAATCCCAGTTTGTCAGCAAAGATTCTTATGATTTCATAGGAAGGAGCAGCCGGACCACCTGCAAAAGTTATGATATTGGTATCGATAATGTCGACTCCGTTGATCATGGCCGTCAGCACGGAGGCCAATCCATAACCCGGGGTACAATGGGTATGGAAATCGATTGGAAGTTCAATTACCTTTTTTAATTGACGTATTAATTTCCCCGATACAGAAGGAGTAATCAGCCCTGCCATATCCTTAACAGTTATCATGTCAGCTCCCAAAGCTTCCATTTCTTTGGCTTTGGCCACAAAATAATCGATGTTGAATATTTCGGAAGGTAGGCGTTTGCCCTTGAGAAGTGATTTTACTTTTTGTAAAGCGGTAAATTTTGGATCTACTGTATAACATACTGCACAATCGGCCATTCCTCCGTTTTCCTTTACGTATTTAATGGTGGAGACCATATTATCCACATCATTCAGACAATCGAAAATACGCATGATGCCTATCCCTGAACGGACTGCATTGCGGTTGAATCCTTCAATAACATCTTCGGGATAAGGATTATACCCGAATAGATTTCTGCCGCGGGATAGCGCGGTAAGCTTTGATATATCTCCGATTTCCTGCTTTATGCTTTCGAGGCGGTACCACGGATCTTCACCAAGAAACCGCATAATGGAATCGGGAACAGCTCCTCCCCAGACTTCCATTGCATAAAAACCAGCCTCTTTATAAAAAGGTAAAACCCGCTCAATTTGATCCTGGCTCATACGGGTAGCAAAGAGGGATTGCTGTCCATCACGTAAGGTAAGATCTCTGATTAATAGTTTGCGGTTCATTTCTAAAGTATTATGATTTAAATTTTTCTTTTTCTGATCCATTTCATTTTAGCAGGATCTGAGTAAAATATATTTACAAAAATATCGATTATATGATTCAAACATTCAAATTTTCAGTTATTTTTTTGTTGTATGTTCTAAATAGTTGGAAAGAATGTGCCGATGTGCTGATGAGGTGATTTGCTGATGAAATTGATGGTGGGGAGATGTGAGGATTCAGCTGTCAAAAGGGCATTTTCCTAAGGTACGGCCTCGCATCAGGGTCACCCATTCATTGCCGCTGACGGAAAATATTGTATCAGGACATGGCTTTAGCCACATTCCGTAATTTTATAATAAATGCGGCTAAAGGCATTGTATTTCAATACTTCCCCGTCAGCTGAAGTGAATGTTGTACAACCTCAGAAGGTAAAAAATAAACTCTGCCTTTGCATAAGATAAAAGGAAGAGGGTGTCCAAAAAGCTGTCCTCATCCATTGCCGTCAGTTTCAACTGACGGAAAAGAGGTTCAGAAAAGGAGGGCTTTAGCCTCATTTTGTCAGAGTAAAATGTGGCTAAAGCCTTTGTTAACTGCTTTATAATCGTCAGCTAAAGCTGACGGCAATGGATGAGAACCCAAATCGAACCGGTAAAATTTTCGATTTTTGTGCTCTTTGATACTTTTTGGACAGTCTCTTACTTGTCTGGCCGGAGTTGCGCAACACTCAATAAAGCTGACACCAATCAAAAGAATGGGGGCTGTCTTTTGAGATTATCTGATTATATCTGTTTTAGAAATGACCCGCTGTTCCGTTTTCTTAATCAATTCCGGGTTTTTGCGGTGAGGAGCATGAGGATGCCAGCCTACAACGGCCAACATGACAAAGAAACTGACCACGTAAGCAAGGGTAACATGCCACCCGTACCGGAGGTAACGCAATACGGAACGGGCCTGATGAAATTCATTGGAAAGAGCCACGCCGGCCGAGGAACCAAACCAAATCATCGATCCTCCGAATCCAACGGCAAAGGCTACGAAACCCCAGTCGAAGCCGCCTTGCTCCAGGCAAAGTTTGGTCAATGGGATGTTGTCAAAGACCGCAGAGACAAAACCTAAAACAAAAGTGCTTCCCCAGGAGGCTTTGGGGAGTTCTTCCACCGGCATCAGAGAAGCGCTGGTGACTAGGGCTAAAAGGAAAATGGTTCCCTGCCAGGAGCTCTTCAGTTCTTTCCAGGGGGTCTTTATAAACAGGGCTCCGCCAAATATAGCAATCCATACCCCGAGAGCAGGGAAATCGACAGCGTAATTGGTGATGATAGCTCCGGCCAGAATAATGAAAACCAGAACTAATTTGCCTTTATGAACTTTGATTCCGGGAGTTGCCTCACTTTGAATTGGCTGGTAATTATTCTGCTGAATGGAACCGAAAACGCCAAAAATAGCAAACGCAACGATCGATCCTACAAAAGCATGAGTCACATCCAAAGGATTTACTCCATCGATCCACATGAGCGTGGTCGTGGTATCCCCAACCACGCTTCCGGCTCCGCCGGCATTGCTTGCGGCCACGATAGCCGCCAGATAACCAATATGCACCCGCCCTCTGAATACGACCATGGCGACAGTCCCTCCTATCATTGCGGCGGCAATATTATCAAGGAAGCTTGAGATAAACATGATCATAAATAAGAGCACCAGACCGCCCTTCCATCCTTCGGGCAGATACTTCGGAAGTAATTCGGGCAGGCGTGATTCCTGGAAATGTTTGGCCAATATGCCAAAACCGAGCAGCAGTCCCATCAGGTTGAGCAAAGTCCGCCATTCTCCTTCGCGCACCGGGGTTCCCATCATATGCTCGTAAAGAATAAAAGAGGGATCAAAGGAAAATTTAAAGATCAGAATAGCAAGCAGACCGGTCAGGGCCACATACATGGTACGATGGTGAAAGATGGCTACTCCGAAAAGAGTTAACGCAAAAAGGATAAATTCAACTCTGACACCCAGCAGGGAAGGTATTGTTAGAGGTTGTGCCGCAAATAAAACAGAAGGTAAAAGCAGGAGAACCAAGCTAAATGTGAGAAATCTTACAATAAATAATCCTTTGTTGGCAATCCTTGGATGTATAGAGTCATTGAATTTCATAGGTTTATCTTTTTATTGGCCATAAAACGGACGGTAACAAAACTAAAAATAATATTAAGATAATTTTTGTGGAAGATTAATTTTTTCATTCAAAAATTAATTTTTCTTCCCTATTACATTTGTCATGAGAATATTACCTTTGTCAAAAAGTAATATTGTATATGGGACATTTGGTACTCTTTATAAGTGGCGGCGAACTAATGGTGGTGGTATTGGCTATTCTGCTGTTTTTTGGTGCTGACGCCATTCCTGGATTTGCCCGTACTATTGGCAAGGTAATGCGTGAATTCAGAAAGGCTACGGATGATATTAAACAGGAGATTGAAAATCATACCTCTGATATAAAAAGTGATTTCAATAAATTATCCGATAAAATCGAAACCGGTGCATCCGATGTTAAGCGGAAAATCGAGGACGAATTGAAAGATTGAACTCGACGCCGAACAGCACAGACTTAGGTTATAGCTAATTCCGGAATGTTAAAAGCAGAACTGATTGTAAAATCATTTGGAGATTTGGAAGTCTTGAAAGGCGTTTCGCTTGAGGTGGCCCAAGGGGAGATTGTGACCATTATCGGAGCCAGTGGGGCTGGAAAAACGACCTTGCTTCAGATCCTGGGAACCCTCGGAAAACCGGATTCAGGGAAGGTCTATCTCAAAGGGAAAGATGTTTTTTCCCTTGGCGAGAAAGAGCTTTCACGCTTCCGCAATCACGAGATCGGTTTTGTATTCCAGTTTCATCATCTTTTACCTGAATTCTCAGCTTTCGAAAATGTATGTATACCGGGATATATTTCGGGAAAACGGAAATCAGAAGTAGAATCAAGGGGACGCGAATTGCTGAAAATTCTCGATTTAAGCGACCGTCTCGATCATAAACCCTCACAGCTGTCCGGAGGCGAGAAACAAAGGGTGGCTGTTGCCAGAGCCCTGATCAACAATCCTTCTGTTATTCTGGCGGATGAGCCATCCGGTAATCTTGACTCAAAAAACCAGGAAGATTTATACCGCCTTTTTTTCAACCTTCGGGAACAATTCGGACATACATTCATCATCGTCACCCACGACGAACATTTTGCAGGAATGACCGACCGCTCAATACATATCCGGGATGGCATTGTTCATGCATAAGATGAATCCATTTGAGGAGACGGAACAGCCGTCTTTGGTATATCAAAATCCTGGTTATTTAAAAGAGTTTCTCGAGGAGAAATATCTTCAGTACAATTCTTTCCGGTTTATAGAATCGGACCCCGTTGCAATTCCTCATCTTTTTTCCCGGAAAGAGGATATTGAAATTTCCGCCTTTCTTTCTGCTGCAATCGCCTGGGGACAACGTCCCACGATAATCCGCAATGCAAGAAAGCTGATGTCCATGATGGATGATCATCCCTACGATTTCATCTTGAATGGCAGCAAAAAGGAATTGGATCATTTTGATTCCTTTGTGCACCGTACCTTCAATGGTGTGGATTGCCATTATTTCATAGAAGCCCTTTCGGAGATTTATCGTCACCACGGAGGATTGGAAGAGGTTTTTACCAATGGTTTTCAGAAGGACCGGACCATAAAAACGGCCATTTGTCATTTCCGCAACATCTTTCTTTCTTTTACTCCTCCTGCGAGAACTTCAAAACATATTGCAAATCCCGGTGCAGGATCCTCGGCCAAGAGAATCAACATGTTCCTGCGCTGGATGATTCGTAAACCAGGAATAGATTTCGGTATATGGAAGTCAATCCCTGCTTCGGCGCTGATGATGCCGATTGATATACATTCAGGAAATGTGGCACGAAAATTAGGATTACTCCAACGAAAACAGAACGACTGGCAGGCTGTGGATGAACTGACTCAGCGGCTTTGCATCTTTGATGCGGCAGATCCGGTAAAATATGATTTTGCATTATTTGGATTAGGTATTTTTGAAAAATTCTGAACCGTAAAAAATGGGCCGGAACAATTGGTTTGAATTCAAACAATTCAGGATAGAGCAAAAGGCATCGGCCATGAAAGTCGGTACGGATGGAGTTCTGCTGGGGGCCTGGACTTCAGTAGAAGATGCTTCCGCAATCCTCGATGTGGGAACCGGGACCGGACTGGTTGCACTGATGCTGGCCCAGCGCTGTGATGCCATGATTGATGCCGTGGAAATAGATGAAGATGCATCCGGTGAGGCTGCGTATAATTTTAATCAATCTTCCTGGAAGAACCGGTTAAAGGTATTTAATGAAGATTTTCTGGAATTCACCGGTAGAAAAGATCAGAAATACGATCTGATTGTCTCCAATCCTCCATTCTTTATTGATTCATTAAAAACGCCCGATGCCAGGCTTGCCCTTGCAAAGCACAACGTGAATATGTCTCCGGAACAGCTGTTTAACAAAGCTGTTTCCCTTTTGAGACCGGGCGGACGGCTCTCGGTTGTATTCCCTTATGAAAATCTGGATTTCATTAGAGAAACGGCCCGTCTGGCAGGTTTCTTTATAAAAAGGCGGACAGACGTTATGGCCAAACCTTCTAAACCCGCCATTCGTACCCTGATGGAATTTTCTTTATCACCGGTTTTTCCTGAAATGGATGTCGTAATGATCAGGGACGAAAAAGATCAGTTCTCCGAAATCTTCAAACAAATGACGGCGCCTTACTATTTAAATTTTTGAACAATAGATCCCCACTTCTGTTTATTTTCTGTAAATTGTTCCTGTAAATTTTATAATTTAAATCCTCTCATGTTTCCGGATTCTCTGACGCATGTAAATTTCTGGGCTGTTATCATTGCTGCAATTGCAAATCTTATCATCGGGAGCTTCTGGTATTCTCCTTTTATTCTGGGAAATCACTGGATGAAGGAACGCGGATATACCGAGGAAGACTTTAAAGACGGCCTGTCCCTGCAGATGATCCTCCTTCTTTCTTTCATGGCTTCCTTTATCGCAGCCTTTGCGATAGCCGTTTTTACAGGTCCGGCAGCTAATGCATTGACCGGGGCCATAACAGGCTTTTTTATTTCACTTTGCTGGATTACAACCTCCAAAGCAAATCATCTCTTATTTGAACATCGATCTTTCAAGTTGTTTCTTATTCATGCCGGATATGATATTTTCGGATACATGGTAATGGGGATGATCGTAGGAGCGTGGCATTAATCCTCACATCAGCACATCAGCACATCAACGAAATTTATGTATTTTTGGCCGGGAATCTCAAACATCATCATGAAACGAATTCTGGCTATCTTTTTCTTATTCTTTTGCATTCTTATTGAAGGCAAATCGGTAACACTTTCACCTCAGGCTCAAACAAGCCTTTTAACCTGCTCGGCGGGTACTGAAATATATTCCTATTTCGGGCACAGCGCTATCCGTGTCAGTGATCCAGCCCAAAATCTGGATACTGTATTTAATTACGGGGTTTTTAGTTTTGAAACTCCGCATTTTGTCTGGCGTTTCTGCAAAGGAGAAACCGATTACATGCTTGCAGTCCAAAGTATGAAGTCTTTTCTGGAAACTTATTATGAGGAGAGGCGGGATGTGTATGAACAGGTGCTTAATCTGACTCTGGAGGAAAAACAAAAGCTTTTTGATTCCCTGCTCGACAACTACAAACCGGAGAACCGTTACTATCGTTACAACCATTTTCTTGATAATTGCGCAACCCGTATCCGTGATCAGTTTGAGAAGGCCACGGACAGAAAGCTCGTGTACAACACCTCCTCGGACAAGCCTCTTACTTTCAGGCAAATGCTTGACGAAGCTCTTCCCGATAACAGTTGGAGCGGATTTGGTATCAAACTGGCATTAGGCGTTCCATGTGACCGTAAGACCACTTTCCCGGAAAAGATGTTTTTGCCGGCCTATCTCCAGAAAGACATGACCGGTGCCTCACTTGACCGGCCCGAAGGGAAAGTTCCTTTTACCCAACCGGTACAGACTATTTACAAGGCTCCCCAGCTCAAACAGGAATTCAGTTTCACCTCTCCTGCAATGGTAGTATTTTACTTTTTTTTCGCCACTCTTATTCTTTCGATTAGGGAATACCAGTTAAAAAGAAGATTTGTATGGCTTGATTTTATTGTTTATCTGACCTTTGGAATAGCAGGACTTATTCTCGGATTCCTATGTTTTTACTCCCAACTTGAAGCAACAGGATGGAACCTGAATCTGTTGTGGGCATTACCTACGCATTTTGTTTATGCCTTCTTATTGTTCGTTCCTGCCTTGCGCGATAAGCTCAGCTGGTATCCAAAGATCACTACCTATGTGTTGCTGGCATTTCTTGTAACCATGTATTTTCTTCCACAAACCTTCCATTGGCTCGTTATTCCGCTTTCCCTGACTTTATTGCTCAGATCAGCACATCATCTAATCAACCCATCAACCCATCAACATTTCACTTAAATCTTCTATCTTTGTCTGTCATCATCTGATTAACCCGAATTGTCACAAAGCGAAAATAAATACGTTGAAACGCCCTTGATGAAGCAATATTATGCCGTCAAGCATAAATATCCTGATGCTGTTCTGCTTTTCAGGGTGGGGGATTTTTATGAAACTTTCGGTGAGGATGCGATAAAGGCTTCCGGGATTCTTGGGATTACTCTGACCCGAAGGGCCAATGGTTCGGCAAGCTTTGTGGAGTTGGCCGGATTTCCCTATCATGCCCTGGATACTTATTTGCCAAGATTGGTGCGGGCGGGACAGCGCGTAGCCATATGCGAACAGCTGGAAGATCCCAAAACCACAAAGACTATCGTCAAGCGGGGCATTACCGAACTGGTTACTCCCGGCGTCTCCATCGATGATAATGTACTGGAGCATCGTGAGAATAATTTCCTGGCCTCGGTACACATGGATAAAGTCCTGGCCGGAATTTCTTTTCTTGACATCTCCACAGGCGAATTTTTTACGGCCGAAGGTTCATTTGAGTATGTGGATAAACTGCTCAATAGTTTTCAGCCAAAAGAAGTGCTTTTCCAAAAAGGGAAAGAGAAATTTTTCATCGAGCAATTCGGGAGCAAGTTTTACACTTTTAAACTGGATGACTGGGTTTATACTTCAGACGCCGCCAATGACCGTCTTCTCCGGCATTTTGAAACGGCTTCGCTGAAGGGTTTTGGCATACAGAAACTCGAACTTGGTATCATTGCATCGGGAGCTATCCTGCATTACCTGGACCTGACGCAGCATACCCAGATTCAGCACATCTCTTCTCTTTCAAGAATTGAAGAAGAAAGATATGTCTGGCTGGATCAGTTTACAATCAGGAATCTCGAATTATTTCACTCTCTCAATGAAGGAGCGAAAACCCTGATTCAGGTCATTGATAAGACAATCTCTCCCATGGGAGCCAGGCTTTTGCGCCGCTGGGTCGCTTTGCCTTTAAAGGATATTGCACGAATTAATGAACGTCTGGACGTGGTTCAGAAATTCACCCAAAATACAGAGCTGAAGGAAAAGATTGAATCTCAAATGAGGCAGGTAGGGGATCTTGAACGCCTTATATCCAAAGCGGCAGTGGGGAGAATGAATCCAAGGGAGATGGCTCAGGTGAAAACCGCCCTCTTTGCCGTTGAACCCATAAAAGAACTGTGCGCCGGTTCTGGAGACCCTGTCCTTGGCAGGATGGCTGAACAGCTTAATCTCTGCCGGACCATCAGGGACAGGATCGAAAAGGAAATATTCCCCAATCCTCCTCTCGCCGTAGCAAAAGGACAAGTAATTGCCAATGGTGTTTCCGCTGATTTGGATGAACTGAGAGGACTGGCCTTTTCTGGAAAGGATTTTCTCCAGAAAATGCAGGATCGTGAAAGCGCCCGCACGGGTATTCCTTCTTTAAAGATATCATTCAATAACGTCTTCGGATATTACATTGAAGTTCGCAACACACACAAGGATAAAGTACCGCCGGAGTGGATACGCAAACAGACTCTTGTCAATGCGGAACGCTACATTACAGAGGAACTGAAGGAATATGAATCCAAGATATTGGGTGCCGAAGAGCGGATCCTGGCGCTTGAAAACAAATTATTCAACGATCTGGTGCTTGATCTGACTGAATACATTCAGGCGATTCAGCTGAATGCCAATGTGCTTGCGCAGATCGACTGCCTTTTATCATTTGCCACGACAGCTCTTCAGAATAACTATTTTCGTCCGAACGTCAATGAATCAAAGGTTATTGATATTCATGAAGGCCGTCATCCGGTAATCGAACAGCAGCTGCCCATTGGTGAAAAATACATAGCCAATGATGTCTTCCTCGATAGCGACGACCAGCAGATCCTGATCATAACAGGTCCCAATATGGCGGGAAAATCAGCTCTCCTGCGCCAGACTGCGTTGATCGTACTGATGGCTCAGATGGGATCCTTTGTTTCTGCTCAAACAGCCGGTATCGGTCTTGTTGATAAGATATTCACCCGTGTGGGAGCCTCGGATAACATTTCCCTTGGGGAATCCACTTTTATGGTGGAGATGAATGAAGCGGCCAGTATTCTGAACAACATGTCCGACCGGAGCCTGATTCTGCTCGATGAGCTGGGAAGAGGTACAAGCACTTACGACGGAATTTCCATTGCCTGGTCCATTGCAGAATACATACACGAACATCCGAAGGCCAGGCCCCGGACTCTTTTCGCCACCCATTACCATGAACTCAATGAGATGGAAAAATCTTTCTCAAGGGTCCGGAATTTTAATGTGACGGTAAAGGACGCCGGCAACAAAGTGATCTTCCTCAGAAAGCTGGTCAGCGGAGGCAGTAATCACAGCTTTGGTATTCACGTAGCCCAGATGGCCGGGATGCCCAAAAGCGTGGTGTCGCGTGCGGCTGAAATCCTGAAACAGCTTGAAAAAGCAAACCGGAAGGATCTTCCTGTCAAAAAAGTCAAAGATCTTGCCGAGACAAGGGAAGGATTTCAACTGAGCTTTTTCCAGCTCGATGATCCGGTACTAAAGCAAATCCGTGATGAGATTAAAAATCTTGATACGAACAACCTCACTCCGATCGAGGCCCTGAATAAGCTGGATGAGATTAAGAAAATCATTGGAAAATAGATATTTAAATTTCCAATGGCAATCCCATGCATATCTTCTCATGAAGAAATTCTCCCTATTCATTGTCGTCAGCTTTAGCCTCCCTTGTCGTCAGCTTTAGCCTCCCTTGTCGTCAGCTTTAACTTCCCTTGTCGTAAGCTTTAGCTTCCATTGCCGTCAGCTTTAGCTGACGGAGGAGCTTGTTATCAGGGAACGGCTTTAGCCGCATTCGGTAGTAATCTAAAATGTGGCTAAATCCATTGCCGTCAGCTGAAGCTGACGGCAATGGATCAGGAACCCTTAATTAAAGTCCATCCATATTTTGCCATAAACTCATTGATTTCATCATCAAATGATTTTTTCTGATGATGTTCTTCCTGGTTGAAAATGTAATTCCTTACATATTTGATGTGACTTTCACTTACTCCAACTGCCCAGAAATCATCCTGCCAGCTAAATAGATTTGATGTCAATCTGTTTTTATTGATCCAGAATGAAGATTCCCCTTTGATGAGTTGAGCTACCTTGCTGATGGTTTGTTCTTTGCCCAAAGAAATAAGACAATGAACATGTTCTTTTGAGCCATTCAAACAGTCAAGTCGTATTTCTTTCTCTGTGGCATTTCTTTTAATGTGCTGAAAAATTTGCTCTCTCAATTCTATTGAATTTAGCAAGTGCTCTCTGTTTTTTGTGGCAAATACCAAATGAATATATACTCTTACCCAACTCATATCAAACAGAAAATATTATTTAATATAAGAATTGTTTATCAGATAAAAAAATTTATGTAGTGCTGCCTTGCGTCCATGCAGCTTATCCCTTGCCGTCAGCTTTAGCTGACGGAGAAGTGATTGAATTACTTTGGCTTTAGCCACATCTTTCATGAAACACTTTACAGAATGTGGCTAAAGCCATTTTCTCACACACAATCTCTTCCGTCAGCTAAAGCTGACGGCAATGGATAAAATCTATTTTTCTATTCTTATCCTTGCGTCAACCGAAACAATTTTATCCCCTGTTCCGATTAAAGGGTTCAGATCCATTTCCTTAATTTCTGTGGCAAACCGGAGCATCATAGAAAGCCGGACGATAATCCGGGCGAATTTATAGCTGTCCACTCCCGGTTTTCCCCTGTATCCCCTGATGATAGGATAGGCTCTGAGGTTATGGATCATCGAAAGGGCTTCGTCAATGGTCAGCGGAGCAAGTCCTGAGGTTACATCTTTGAATACTTCTACAAATATTCCGCCGATCCCGCAAAGGATAATATGCCCGAACCTGGGTTCGTAGACGGCCCCGATGAAAAGCTCCGTTCCTTTCAGCTGTTCGGAGATGCTGACCGAAACAGCTCCTTCGATCTTCATCAGGCGGTTGAATTCCAGCCTGACCGATTCATCGGACCGGATGTTTAATGAAACCCCTCCTACATCGGTCTTGTGAACAGGTCCGACTACCTTCATCACAACCGGGAAAACTATCTCATGCGCAGCCTGCAGCGCTTCAGCCTCCGATTGTACAATCATCTCACGGGCCATCGGAATAGAAGCTGCCGATAATAATGCTTTGATCTTTTCCGGAGGCAGCTGTCCGGTTTCTGAACTATCAATGATTTCCCTGATTCTTTTTATATCCACACCTTCCAGTTCAATAACCTCATCAGAGGGGGGCCGGTGTGCTGTAGACTCGTGTCAGTGCCCTTCCCAAAAGCACCTCATCCGGAAAATTGATGTTGCCGTGCGAGAGAAAATAGGCAAGATCTTTCTGAACATTTAATACGGACGGGAGTATCGGATAAATCGGCTTTTTACAGGTTTTCATCTTATGGTCCAGCACCTCGTACACGTCTTTTACCGAGGTAAGGCCTGTGCTGCCGTGGATGATCGCCATCCCGTCGATCTCTTCGAAATCATTCTCGCAGGCATCGATGATGATTCCAAGCTGTTCGGCGGTCCCTGTGGCCAGAAAATCGATGGGGTTCCCAACCGAAGATCCGGGGTGTAATTTCTCCTGCAACCGCTCTTTGGCCGGTGTGTCCGGGAGATGAGGAATGTTAAGTCCTCCTGCTTCAAGGGCGTCTGCCAGCATCACCGCAGGACCTCCGGCATGGGTGATGATCGCCATGTTTTTTCCTTCCATTTTGCGGCTCATCAGCACTCCGGCCACCGTAGTGAGTTCCTCCCTTCCGTAACACCGTACGATCCCCGCCTTTCGGAAAAGGGCTTCTACGGCAGAATCCGGGCTGGCCATTGCCCCTGTATGCGAAGTGGCGGCACGGCTGCCTGCTACCGAACTGCCCGCTTTGATGGCTGCAATCCGGAAACCTTTCTGTACCAGTGATCTGGCTGAAAATAAAAACTTATCGGGATCATCGATCGATTCCACGTAAAGGAGCTTCACTTTGGCCTCCGATTCTGTTTCCGAATGCTGATCCCAATACTCCAGGATATCTTCCACCCCGATCTGCGCAGAGTTCCCAACCGAGATCACCCTCGAAAAATGAATTCCTTTGGGGATGGCCGATTCCATGATAAAAACGGCCGTGGCCCCTGATCCTGAAACAAAATCAACACCATCGGGCTCCAGGTGGGGAACGGGTGTGGTGAAAACCCCGGCATAATTGGGCGTCAGCATCCCGATGCAATTCGGCCCGATCAGGCATCCCCCGGTTTCATTTACCATGTCGGCCATTCGTTTCTCCAGTTCGGCGCCCTCTTTCCCTATCTCGCTGAATCCGCCCGAAATCACGATAAACGCAGCCACGCTTTTCTCTTTGGCCAATCTTTCAATTGTTTCAGGGCATAATTTTGCAGGGATCGCTAAGATGGCCAGATCCGTATCCGGCAGAGCATCGATTGAATTGAAAGTTGGGACTCCCTGAACGTTCTTATCATTCGGATTCAGGGCATAGAGTTTGCCCTTGTATTCATGTTCGATGAGGTTCTTCAGTATTTTCCCTCCCGGCTTTGTGATGTTGTTTGAAGCTCCCACCACCACGATGCTTTCCGGAGCCAGCAGTTGTTTGTTCAGCATGAACAGGAATTTAGTAATCAAATTTACATAAAAAATGATTGAAATTAATAGAGATTTCAGAATAACTATCCGACCTATTTGCCTTTGGTCTTAACCTTAGTAACAGTGTACATAATTACTAAGCTAACCTTATTAACGTGAGTTCGATCTAAGTAATGGATAAGGTAATGCTTGATTGTTTGAGCGCTAATGTTGTTTTCTATAACCTAATCTAAAAAAAAACACCTCAGTAGATGAAATTGATTTCACCTTTTCACCAACCTCATTACCTAATTTAATCAGGTAATAAGGTCAATTTTTCTCTCTCGACCATTTCTACTGAGGTGTTTTTGACAGATTAGGTTATCCATTCCTTAGATCGAACTCACGTTATTACATTATTTATTTTAGCAAACTGCCTCCAACAATAAGGTAAGAAGGTTTGGTTATATCTTTGTTCTGTAGTTACTAAGGTTAAAAAGCAACTGTAGATAAGGTTTTTACATTAATCTTGTAATTATTCCCAACCTTAGTGACAGTGAAATTAACTAACCCAACTTTATTTGCCTTTATTCCCAACCTTAGTAACATCAGGCTGTTAAGCGAAATATCGATCTGTTCCCGGAGGATTTTATGTTCCAGCTTTCTTTAAATGAATGGGAGGGTATGTCATCACAATTTGTGATGACATACCCCTCAAAACGTCCAAAAAATGCTTTGCCCCTTGCTTTCACCGAGCACGGGGTCACCATGCTTGCCAATATCCTGAAAAGCAAAAAAGCAAGACAGACCAGCATCACTGTGATCAGGGCATTCATCGCCCTCAAGCAATTTGCCCTCAACTACAACGAAATTTCGGACAAGCTATGGGAATTGGAAAACCGCTGCAACAAACAGTTTATAGACGTTTACGATGCCATCAACTATCTCCTGCTAAAGGACAAGCGTATCAGTGACCAGCAAAGGCGCAGGAGAATCGGTTTTCATGATCCTGACACGGATTTAAGGCCGTGAATCTGCATCGGGTCGGATTACAGGATCTTTGGGAAGACTCGTTGTGGATAAGCCAAACTTTGGATTAACCTTCAAAAAAAGAAGAGAATACATAAAATCAATTATCATGATCTTTATTATATTTGTGATGACTAATTTTAAACCTGTGATCTTTGAAAGCAAAAAAATCATATCAATACTGCCGGAGAAAACGATATCAGGGAAGTACCAAAGACGGGTTTGCTGTGCATTCACTGTGCAGTTGTTGTGCACTGGCTGTGCTAAAAATGCACAGCAACTGCACAACCACTGCATAATGAATGATCATTAAATAATAGTTTGCTATGGCACGAATAAAAGGAAACAAGCTGATCGGAAAGGTAGGGAATGTTGTTTACACGGAGTGGAACGGCATTGAGGTAGTCAAGTCCCTTGCATCAAGGAGCAAAAAATCCTGGAGCCCGAGGCAGGAGCTTCACCGCCAGCGATTTGCGGCGATCAATGAATACTGCGGGAAGAACGCTTTCGTGATACAGACGATCTGGGACCTTGCCGCGGAGAACAGACACGGGTACAACCTCTTTTTGAAAGCCAATGCCCCTGCCTTTGCGCTGGACGGGGAGCTCACGATGGTTGAGAAGCTGCATTTTTCAGAGGGTAAAATTCCGCTTCCCCAGCAGTTAACGGCCAAACGCTCCGAAAGCGATCCCTCTAAAGTTGAAGCGGCCTGGACGGAGGATGAAAATCTCCCGGACTATTATTCCCGTGATGAGCTGATGATGGTCTGCGCCTATCCCGATCGCTTTACCAAACCGATTGCCACCGGCGTTCTGCGAAAAAACGGCAGCGCATTGATCGATCTGCCCGAAGGGGCCGAGATGATAACGGGAATATGGCTGTTTTTCAGAGGGTATAAAGGAGAAGCGTATTCGGAGGATGAGTGGTTTGGAATATAAAGCCCGATAAGAATCCAAAATACTTAAATATTTGACTCAAATTTTAATCATGAATTATTTTTCAGTCTTCATAGCCTTAGTTTCCGCAGTTGTCGGAGGTACAGTTTCGTTTTACTTTGCTTCAAAAGCCAAAAAACTGGAGGCAATTATAAGGTTTAGAGAAGAAAAGTACTCAAACCTTCTTGTTTTACTCCAGGGCTTTGTTGGAAACACAGTAAGCGCTGATACAAAAAAGAGATTTTTCGAAGAACAATATAAATCTTGGGTCTATTGTTCTGACGAAGTTGTTTTAGCCATTAACAATCTGGTACAATTAGTTATTGAATCGGGGGAAAAAGGCCCTGATCCAATTGAAGGCGGAAAAGCTATTGGTAACATTGTAATTGCAATGAGAAAAGACTTGCTTGGGAAAACAAATCTTACTTACAAAGATTTTCGCTATACGGATGTTCTTGGATAATACAGGGAGATGGATTTTTTTGCACGTATGAGAAGGATGGGTGTTTTGTTTGGATACAGAGAGTTGTTGAAATAAAATGATCAATTCATCATTTTATTTTTTCCATTTGGGTTATAAGGGCGAGTAGTTCAGCTGTATTAACGATTTTTTTGAAGCCGGCCTTTCGGAGTCCGTTGTAAAGCAATTTGTCTCCTGTCCAAAGAGTTGCACGTAAAAACTTTGTTAAGGCTACAAAATCGATGTCGTCAACATCTATTGCTTTAGTAAGTTTTTCCGCTGATAACCATGTTTTTGATGGAATGATTTCTTCGTTGATGAATTTTAGTCTGGAAAGTACCAGTGCGCGAGATACCTCAAGTTGTTCGTCGGATAATTTTGAAATCTTTTTCAGTTTTTCCCAATGCTTTTGGATTTCATAACGCATATAGTTGCAACTGTAAAATTCAAGATTCATATCCGGATTGAATAAAATGTCTCCGAAGGTGGTATTTGAATTTAGCAGTGTACTGAAAATTATATTCGTATCGACAACAATTTTCATTTAATAAGACGGTCTCTGTTTTTCATCCACCAATCCTTTTTAACTTCTTTGGCTAAAATGTCGACATCCGATTGTTTGGCTTTTGATAAAGCTGTAGCCTCCTTATAAGTAAGGTAGTCAACAAAGCGCTGCAATCCTTTTGTATTCACATACGATGGAAGCCTGATAATAACTTCTTTAGCTGTTCTTTCAATGATCATGACATGAATTATTTATTCCAAAGTTAGAAATTATTCTTTGATTGTTGTTCGCCATGTATTTCCTTTTCATTTGCTCAGAATTAATAAAATTTATGTAATATTGGATTGAGCAATTGATGATGGGAACCGCCCGGCCTGATCATTTCTCAGATCTGATCGCTACAGGCACCATCCCCAGAAAAGGCAGCGCTTTGATTGATCTATCCGAAGGAGCTGAAAATATAAAGGGAATCTGGCTGTTTTTCAGGGCTTATAAGAAGGATGGGTATTCGGGGGATGAGTATTTTGGGATATGAAGCTTGATAAGAATCCAAAACAATGAATTTTTTATATATTGTATCATTAATAATTTTTATGTAAGCATTGTTATTGAGAATTGCCGGGTTTAAAGATCAGTAAAAATGAAACCTCCGGGAAAGAACTTTGACTCCATGGTGCCGGATGAATAAATCAGCAACAAGATATATTTAATCCGGGGAATAAAAGTAATGCTGGATAAAGATCTGGCAGAGCTTTATGGTGTATCAACAGGGAACCTGAACAAGGCTGTTAAAAGGAACCTGCAACGTTTCCCCCAGGATTTTATGTTTCAGTTGACTAAAGAAGAGTTTGATAACTTGATATTCCAATTTGGAAGATCAAGTTGGGGAGGAACGAGAAAATTGCCATATGCTTTTACAGAACAGGGTGTTGCCATGTTGTCAGGTATATTATATAGCGACAGGGCAATAAGGGTAAACATTCAGATCATGCGTATATTCAGTAAGATACGTGTAATGCTGACGGATAACTTAACTTTAAAACTTGAAGTCGAGGAGATAAAAAGGAAACTTTCAAATCAGGATAAAAACATTGAATTGGTCTTTAGCATCATGGATGAATTGATAAGGAAAACGAAGAATGTTGAACCTTGGAAGAAGATCGGTTTTAAAAGAAACAATGAGGAGAATGCTTGAAAACTGGCAGCAACAAAGGATACGATTAGATATACAACTATGAAAAAATATTTAGATAACGATTTTGATTTCGAAAAATATATTGAGGTAGCCGATGAATTACCGCTTTGGTCTGCTCCGTTTGGACTTAAACTCCTTGATTTCATTGATTATAAATCCAACATTTCGGCAATTGACATAGGATTTGGAACTGGATTTCCTTTAACCGAAATTGCGCTGCGACTGGGTGATACTTCTGTTGTTTATGGGATTGACCCTTGGAGAGAGGCAATTGCAAGAGTAAACAAAAAAGTTGATTACTATGGATTAAAAAACATAAGGATTATAGAGGGTAGTGCGGAGTCGATCCCCTTGGATAACGATTCAATTGACTTAATTACCAGTAATAATGGGATTAATAATGTTAATGACATTGATAAGGTTTTGTTGGAGTGTTCAAGGATTATAAAAAAGGGAGGACAATTTGTTCAGACAATGAATACGGATTTGAGTATGATCGAGTTTTATGGCCAATTAGAGCAAGTCTTATCGGATTTGAACATGGATAATGAGATCCAATTAATGCGGGAGCATATTTCGCATAAACGTCCACCGATCGATAAAATGATTTCAATGATTCAAAAGCATGGGTTTATAATCAAGAATCTGGAACACGACCAATTTAACTATAAGTTTGCCAACGGGACAGCCTTTTTAAACCATTATTTTATTCGCTTGGCATTTATGGATTCCTGGATTAAGTTATTGCCGCCGGATAAAGTTGAGCTAATATTTGATACAATTGAATTACGGTTAAATGAACAATCCCGGATATTGGGAGGAATTACAATTAGTATTCCGTATATAATGATAAATGCGATAAAACAATAAAATTACGGCCCCCAAAGGCAACGCTTTGATTGATCTACCCGAAGGAGCTGAAAATATAAAGGGAATCTGGCTGTTTCTCAGGGGGTATAAGAAGGATGGGTATTCGGGGGATGAGTATTTTGGGTTGTAATTTATTGTTTTTTGTTATCTATTTAGCTAACTTTGTGATGGATGGAAAATTTATCAGGAACATCTACTATTATAAGAATTACTACTTAGACTTCTTTGAGAACTTAAAACCGGAGGCACAAAGAAAGTTTAACTGGACACTGAAATTAATAGCTACCGTTGAATGGGTTCCTGCTAAATTTTTTAAACATATTGAGGGTGTCCTTAATCTCTATGAGATTAGGGTTGAAGTTGGAAGTGATATTTACAGAGTTTTCAGTTTTTTTGATGAAGGAAAGCTTATCGTACTTCTCAATGGATTTCAGAAAAAATCACAGAAAACACCCAGAAAAGAAATTGAATTGGCGGAAAGATTAAAAAAACAGTATTTCGATGAAAAAAGGGAATAATAATTTAACATCCTTTGCTGATCATCTGGATGAACAATACGGCAAAAGAGGATCTAAAGATAGAGAGGAATTTGAAGAAGGATTTGAAGCTTTCAAAATCGGGGTTATGCTCCAGGAATTACGTAAAGAGCAAGGAATGACACAGGAGCAGCTTGCAAAGAAATGCGGTACCACTAAAACATACATCTCCCGCATTGAAAACAATGCCTCCGATATCAGGCTTTCAACCCTTATGAGAATTGTCAGGCAGGGATTCGGGAAACATTTGAAACTGAGTATCTAATGTAGCTTTTCTTATTAAGAATGGCAAAAACAAAAAATGGTTCTTATGCTGCAGGTTTTTATTATATGCATTATGATCGAAAACCCGGTGTTGAATAAGCAATAAAAATGATGTATTTTTATTAAATTGCTTGAAAAAATATAAATATGGCAAACAATACAATATTTGAAGAGATCAAACACTTCAATGATATTGGTCAGGAATACTGGAGTGCCAGAGAATTATTCACCGTTTTAGATTACATAAAATGGGATAAATTTCTAAACGTTATTGACAAAGCTAAACTGGCATGCAAGAACTCAGGACAAGAACCAGAAGACCATTTTCCCCGGGTGGAGAATATGGTCAAAATTGGCTCTGGTGCAAAAAGGGATATTGGAGATATTCATTTATCAAGATATGCCTGTTATTTCATGATCTGAAAAAGAAGATCAAATCATGGGGCTAAGGTAGAATGGTCTGAATCAGCAGAAAGACAATGTAAGATTTACCGTTTATATTAGGTGGACACAGAGCTTTCGATCAAACTTTATTATTCTATATAATGACTGATCAAAATGAAAATATAAGAGAATTCTTACTAAATCTGCCTGAAAAGTACGATATTCTTGAAGAAGGAATTGATCTACAAATACAAAATGAGTATATATCCTACTCGGAAACTTTTGAGAAGGGTGAGTTGACAGAAGATCAGACCAATAAATTGGCAGAAATCCTATTTGATCCCCAAAGTACAGTTGATATTCAGAAAAAAGCATCGGCCTTACTGGCACATTTGGGTAGCATCACTGCGTTCAGACAGATTGAAAAATTCTATAAAATTTGCGAAGGAAATATTAAACAATGGACTGCCCTGGCGTTGCAGGAATGTAAAATGTTTCTTGAAAGTGATCTGACAGGCCAAAGCGCCTGCTGTATTTCCAGCGGACTTGGAGGTGAACATGGAAGATTGCGATATTACTTTCTTCTTTTGCCGGCTACGAACCGCCCCTTTACCAAATTGCAAAAAAACATAATACAGAAAGAGCTAACTTTCGTGTCAAAGGGCCTGAATTCTATTGTTGAATCTTTTGATCTTTCAGAAATGTATGTTGGACTAAAGATATTGATTCCTTTGGATGTGGCTGTTGGGAGTCTCATCGAAAAAGGAATAAGTCAATGCAATGAATTGGGGGATTTTGTGTTTGAACATTATTATGCAACTAACCAGAACATCCCGGATAAAGAAGAAATAAAGGAAATTATGAAAATTGTAAAAGACGAGGAATAATAGAAATATAACTAAAATATAAGCTTAAAATTAAGTAATGACACAATACCACTTGCTAAACAGACCTAACAGAGAAATAATATCCCCGGAGGAGATTACGGCAATTTTAAGAAAAGGCAAATATGCCGTGATTTCAATGTGCCGGGAGAATGAACCTTATGTTGTTACTTTAAGCTATGGCTATGATCCGGAGGCAAATGCGCTGTATTTTCATACTTCCAAAGTTGGATTGAAGCTTGAATTTTTGCGGGAAAATCCTGTAGTCTGCGGAACGGTTATCGAGGATGGAGGCTATGTAAAGGGAGTGTGCGAACACGTGTTTAGAAGCGTGGTTTTCTGGGGAAAGATGGAAATCGTTGCCGATGCAGAAGAAAAGAAGCACGGGATGAATGTGTTGCTTACTCACCTGGAGCAGGAGGATTCGGTGATCAGGAAATACCAGTTAAAGGCTGAGGAGGCTTATTCCAGGATGGAGGTTCTGAAACTTAAGATTACACAGATACACGCAAAGGCTGGGCGATAGTTGAAGCAGCGTGGAAGGAATTAAATATGAAAAATAAAAATTTACAGACAGAAATTGACGCTTGTTATTTGTACCGGAAATTGGCAGAACATGAACCCGATCCGGCCATCGCGGAAGTGTACCGAAAGATGAGCGGTATAGAAAAAGGCCATGCGGAGGCTTTCGCGAAAAGGATGAACGTTAGTTTGGAAAACTTAATTCAGCCATCCTGGAGAGCCAGAACGTTAAATCGGATCGGCAAGATTTTCGGATATAATTATGTGCTGGATGCCTTGATGGATACGGAGAAGAGTCTCTCCAATGCTATTATTTCATCAAAGAAAAGAAGCAGCCTGAAATTAACGGGTGCCGAAACAAATCATGTCAAAATACTCCGCTCGATCATGGAGAACGAGGGAAAGATTACCGGTGCACAGATCACTAAATTTGAACGTCAGCATCATACAATGGGCGGAAATGCGATCAGGGCTGCTGTTTTAGGCGGAAATGACGGGTTGGTTTCCAATTTTAGCCTGGTCATGGGAATCGCGGGTGCAACAGCGGGGCAGCAAGGGGTTTTGCTGGCAGGACTGGCAGGACTGTTGGCCGGAGCGCTGTCCATGGCCTTGGGTGAATGGATTTCGGTTAAAAGCTCACAGGAGTTGTATGAAAACCAGATGCAGCTGGAGATGGATGAACTGGAGTCCAATCCTGAAGGAGAAAGACAGGAAATGGTTTTGATCTATATGGCCAAAGGATTAACGGAAGAACAGGCGCATCAGATGTCCATGGAGAAAATAAAGGATATAGGGAGCGCCCATCAGTTTTTAGTCCGGGAAGAACTGGGAATAAACGCCGAGGAGTTGAAAGGATCTGCCATCGAAGCCGCGCTTTACTCTTTTGTTTTGTTTTCAATAGGCGCTGTGATTCCCGTATTGCCATTTATGTTTTTAACCGGATTAAGGGCGATTGTGTTGAGCGTGAGTCTGAGTGCAGCGGGATTGTTTTTAATCGGTGCTGCCATCACCCTGTTTACCGGTAAAAATGTATGGTATTCCGGCATCCGGCAGGTTGTATTCGGTTTAATTGCTGCTGCCATCACCTTTACGATCGGACATCTGATAGGGGTTGCGGTGGGGTGAAAAAGGGAGAAGGGAAACCGGAGAAGGGGAAAAGGGGAAAAGGGGAAAAGGGAAAACGGAGACTGGAGATCGGGAAAAGGGGAAAAGGGGAAAAGGGGAAAAGGGGAAAAGGGAATTAATTCTTAATTGATTCATAGGTCAAAGTTCTTCATCCCTGTACTTAAGAACGGATTAATTTATTGGGATTGTCAGCAATCTTTTTAGTAACTTTGGTTTAGGAGTCTAGTAATTGATAAATACAATAATTACCGAAATCTTTATAGAAACTAAAATTATGGAAAACAGAAACACGCAGCTGCTAACTATTGTGATAATCATAGGTTTTATTATTTCTTCAATTGTTCTGGGGAGATCTTTGCAGCGGTTCAAAACGGAAGACCGCACTATTTCAGTGAAAGGATTTTCAGAGCGTGAGGTAAAATCGGATCTGGTAGTCTGGACCATAAGAACCCGGATTGCCAGCAATGATTTGAGTGAAGGCAGTAAATCAATCGAGGAAGCCAAGAATAAAGTGATTGAATTTCTTTTACGGAATAACATTAAACAGGAGGATATCATCCAGAAGGATTTGATCGTTAATGATAAAAAAGCACAGGAATATAACAATCCGGTCGGGGACACCTACCGGTTTATTATCGATAAGATCATTCAGGTCCGGAGCTCTGAGGTGGACAATGTTCAAAAAGTGAGCAGGATGACGGATGAATTGCTGAAAGCAGGCGTTGTGTTAAGCAACAGAAATGAGTATGAAGGATCGGTAAAATTCTTCTTTACCAAATTGAACGAAATCAAACCGGATATGCTGAGCGAAGCTACGCGGAATGCAAAGGAAGCGGCTGAAAAGTTTGCTAAAGAGAGCAATACGCGGTTGGGCCATCTCCGTAAAGCCACCCAGGGATTGTTTACCATCATCGATCGTGATGATTTTCTGTCGGGGCAAACAAACTATGGAATGAGTGGTTCCGATCTGTATAAAAAAGTGAGGGTTGTTGTGAATGTTGATTATTCAATTAAATGAGATCAGATGAAAACTTCAATTCAGACTGAAACAATGTTGCTAAGAGAACCGGACATTCAGCCGACAAGGGAGGTTCTGAAAAATGCCCTTGGAGGGAGTTATCTCTTATTTGATGAACTGATGGGGATTTTACCTGCGCTTGAGGTTGTACCGGAATGGAATTATTACAGGGATGGGAAAGCCTGGTTGTGCAAAGCCATTCATAGGAAGAAGACGGTTTTCTGGCTTTCGGTCTGGAACGAATACTTCAAGGTCGCTTTTTATTTTACTGTAAAAAATTGCACCGGAATCTCAGACCTGGATATTGATGAAGGCCTCAAAGAAGAGTTTAAGGAACATCAGAGCATCGGGAAATTCATTCCATTGATAATTAATGTAACTGAAAGGGAACAAATTGAGGATGTTGTCAAGATAATCGATTATAAAAAGAGCCTGAAATGAAAGTAAAGCCAATTATACCGGATGTGATACTGACGTTTGTTATAACACTGGTGATCTCAGCCATTGTTACCTTGTTGTGGAATTTAATTATTGAAAAGTCGGGCGCATTTGTTGACTGGAAAACCTCTTTTCGGCTTGCAATAATCATTGGAATAGTTTTGCCGGTTTCGAGAAAGAAAGATAAGACGAGGGATAAATGAAACACCAAAAGAATTTTGTTTCATATAGAAAAATGAATGATTTTCTGATACAATGGAGACGAAAGAAATTATTGAAACAGTAAATAAGCTTTTTCTCGCGGTTGACAAGAGAGACTGGAACAGCCTTAAATTCATCATGAATGATTCTGTTTGCATGGATTATTCATCGATGACGGGTGAGAAGGCCGATCATGTTCCTTTAGACCTGATCCTTAAATCATGGCAGTGCATGATACCCGGATTTGATGCCACTCATCACCAATTGGGAAATTATATTGTGGAAACTGATTCTGACACTGCCGGAGTTTTTTGTTACGGTACCGCGACTCATTATCTTAAAAATGAATCAGGTGATAATTTATGGACCGTTGTAGGAAGTTATGAATTTGAATTGAAATCCAATTATGGCTCCTGGCGAATCACAAAGATGAAGTTTAACCTGAAGTACATTGATGGAAATATGGATTTGCCAAAGCTGGCCCAGGAAAGATTAAGATCAAAAGCTCTTTGATGAGAACCTTTATTTCAATTCTCAGGGGCATTAATGTTGGGGGACAGAGAAAAATCCTCATGGCTGATCTGAAGACCCTTTATGAAGAACAGGGATTTGGAAAAATAATTACTTACATACAAAGCGGTAATGTTATTTTTCAGGCTTCGGAGAGGATGACCGATAAAGAAGCTGCAACAAAGATTGAAAGCGCCATTAAGGAGAAATTTTCTTGTGATGTGGCTGTGATTGTAAGGACAGTCGAAGAAACAGAGAATATCATATCTTCTAATCCTTTTTTTGAAAATAAGGAATTGGATGCAACAAAATTTCATGTTACGTTACTTTCGGAAATTCCTGACGAGGTGAATTTAATCTCCATTGGAAAATATGATTATTCTCCCGATAAATTTAAAATTCATGGTAAGGATGTTTATTTATATTGTCCTGCGGGATATGGAAGAACCAGGCTATCCAATACCTTTTTTGAAAATAAGCTTAAAGTAAAAGCAACAACCCGAAACTGGAATACAATCACTAAACTGTTTGAAATAGCCTCCGTTAAATAAATTCTGTAATACTTATCCGGCAGATGATTTAATCGAATCTGTCTAATTTTCAATAAAAGAAGATGACTTTAAATGAAATATCCAATGTCCGTTTACTTAATCAGAAGATTGTTGGATCCGGATTCAGGTCGCCAGATGAAATTGTAAGGTGGATGGGAGCCATGCAGGCTCAGGACTTTTCTATGGCCAAATGGGCGCTCGGATTAAGATTGGTTAATTCGACAGAGAAAAACATAACGGATGCTTTCAACAAGGGAGAAATACTGAGAACTCATTTGATGCGCCCAACCTGGCATTTTGTTTCTCCGGATGATATTTACTGGCTGCTTAAGCTCACTGCCCCGCAAATAAAAACGTCCTTGAAAACCAGGCATCGGAATCTTGAACTATCCGAGGAAATAGTTCGAAAGAGTCTCAAATTGATTGAGAAAGTCCTTTATAAGGAGAATAATAAGACGCGGGAAGAACTCAATAGTGTATTAAATAAGGAAAAGATCAGAACGGATGAAAACAGGTTGTCCCATATTTTGCTTTTGGCGGAATTAGAAGGAGTGATCTGCAGTGGTGCTGTCCGAGGTAATAAAATAACCTATTCTTTGCTTTCTGAAAGAGTTTCTGAAAAGATAACCTTTACCAGGGAAGAATCATTGGCAGAACTGGCCTGCCGGTATTTCTCAAGTCATTATCCTGCCACTTTAAGTGACTATAGCTGGTGGTCGGGATTATCACTGAGTGATGCCAGGAAAGGGCTGGAATTGGTTCGGGATGATTTCCATTTTGAGAATATAGATCAGGAAAAATACTGGCTTCCGAATTCATTTTCAGCTGTTGAATCGTTGGATCCCACTGTTGTTTTATTGCCAGCTTACGATGAATTTCTGATCAGCTACCGGAATAGAAAAGCTGCTCTTTCATTAATGGATCAAAAAAGGGTCGTTTCAACAAATGGAATTTTTTGGCCAACCATTGTCAATAATGGTCAGGTCACGGGACTTTGGAAGAAATCAACAAGGAACAATACTGTTCTTGTGGAGGCTGATTTAATTCAACAAGATGAACACACCGAAAGATTAATAGCCGAGGAAATTAAACATCTGAGCCTCTTTTGGGATAAGCCGGCAGACCTCATAATCAGAACCGGATAAGGACTTAAAACCGAAGATCATTTTAACCAGCATTGAGGTAAGGAAATCTTTTTCTTTTTGATTGTATTGACATAAGTTGTATATTAAGCAAAGGATAAATCAGTTAATGCACCCTTTTTCAGGTTTGTGATGAAAAAATCGAAAGTAGTGATCTATGGAACAGGAACATTGGCCCAATACCTTGCCTATGTCATTTCACAGGATAAAAAAGTTAGTTTATCTGGTTTTTGTATTGAAAAGGAATACATGAGGGATTCAGTACCCTATTTCCCTCATCTGCCTCTTGTTGAATTTGATGGTATAGAAAAAATCTTTCCGCCTGGTGAATTCCTGTTTTTTGTGGCAATCGGGAATAATCTCATCAGGGGGAAAATTTATAAAAAGTTAAAAGAAAAGGGCTATTCATTCATCAATTGTGTTTCCCCAAAATCAATTGTTTCAGATGATCTTGAACTTAAAGAAAATGTATTCATAAGTGAAGGTTGCGGGATTCAGCCGTTTGTTCGTATCGGGAATAATACGATTGTGATAGGATCTAAAATCGGGCATCATTCATCAATAGGGGATAATGTACTTTTGAGTTGTTGTTACGTGGGGGGAAGTGTAAAGATTGGAAACAATACATTTGTCGGTTTGAATGCAACAATAAAACAAAATACCATTATTGCCAGTGATAATGTAATTGGGATGGGGTGCGCTATAACCAATAACACGCAAGATGGGGAAGTTTATTCCTGCAAAAAATCAACAGTCAGGAGAATGGTTCCCAGCGAACGATTAAATAAGGTAATTTAGGGGCAGAGAGCAGAGGGCAGAGAGCAGAGGGCAGAGGGCAAAGAGCGGGGAGAAGGGAGACTGGAGACTGGAACAGGATTTATACCTGACCCGAAGGAGATTTGATCTATGATACTTTTAAATCTCAAAAGTGTTCAGAATAATCTGACCAAAAAAATACAGATAATGCAAACAATATTAGTCAGCGGAGGAGCCGGAGTGATTGGTAAACATCTTTGTCCGGAACTAAAGAAGAGAGGCTATGATGTTACTGTTTTAAGCAGGAAAAACAGGGGAAATAATCAATTCCGCACATTCTGGTGGGATCCGGATAGCTCTGAAATAGAGGAGGGCGCAATTGAATCGGCAGATTACATTATTCATCTTTCCGGTGCAAATCTTGGTGACAAAAGATGGACTTCCGAACAGAAACAGATTATCATAGATAGCAGGGTAAAAACGGCCCATCTTATTTTCGAAAAGATTCAAGAAAAGAAACATCCATTAAAAGCCTTCATTTCATCTTCGGCAATCGGATATTACGGCACTACGCCCACTGAAAGGAAATTTAATGAATCGGATCCTCCAGGTAATGATTTTCTGGCGGAAGTATGCTTAAAATGGGAAGAAGCAGTTGACAGGTTTCAGCAATCGGGCATCCGAACGGTCAAAATACGCTCAGGAGTTGTATTGACCAGAGAGGGAGGAGCTTTATCCCAAATGAAAAGGCCTGTCGTTTTAGGAATAGGCTCTCCCTTTGGTACCGGACGGCAGTATATGCCATGGATTCATATCGATGATCTCTGTGCAATTTACACCAAAGCTGTTGAAGATAGTCAGATGTCCGGCGTGTATAATGCAGCTACCCCCGACAATAAAACAAATGCTGAATTCATGCGTTTGTTGGCGCATGTTTTAAATCAACCTTTTTGGTTCCCTAAGGTTCCTGCTTTTGTAATGAAACTCATTTTAGGGGAGAGAGCTTCCATCATACTGCAAGGGAATAAAGTATCCTGCGAAAAGATAATCAGGGAAGGTTTTAATTTCAAATATCCAGATCTTGAATCAGCACTAAAAATTTTAATACGATAATTTTATAAAATCGTATTGTTAACAGTGAACTTTAAAATCTTTCAGTTGTAAATATATAACTGAAAAAGAAGCAGCGAATTTGAGTTGTAACTGTATGAAAAGTTTACTGAGTAAAACCTGTGGAAGGACCTTGGAATGGACAAGGAGCAGATGTAGCATCTGGGTCTTATTTATTCTGGTATTTTTTGACGCTTCTTTATTCCCTTTCCCCACAACCATTCTTTTTATTACCCTTTCACTTTTTTATCCTCAGCGGTCAAAATATAATGCAGTAATTGCCACATTGGCAATGGGGATCGGTGGAATCTTAGGGTATTGTATTGGTTATTTCATGTGGCTTACTCCCGGAGGTGATTTTACTGCTGTAGCAAGATTTTTTTTTAATCATGTCCCAGGTTTTGATGTAAATCTATATCAGTATATAAGCGAATTATATAACAGGTGGAGTTATGGTATTTTCTTTTCCGCCATATTTTTACCTGTTCCTTTTCAGCTCTATTCAATTACTGCGGGAGCATTTGATGTTAATGTTGTGATCTTTGGTTTGACTACTTTCCTGTTTCAGGGATTACGTTTCTTTGTGTTAGCCTATCTTGTTATTAAATTTGGGGAAGGAGTAAGAGCTGTCTTGCAAAAGAATCTGAAAGTTGTTGCGGTATCAGTACTCGGGATTCTTTTAATTTATATTATAGGTGTGCTGATTTTTGAAAAGTAAATCTGAAAATCCGATCAGAGGTTTTCTTTTCTGTTGGCATCAAGACGCAAGAAGATAAAGAGCAGAATAGTAAAAGCCCATAATGAGGAACCACCATAGCTTAGGAAGGGTAGAGGAATTCCTATTACAGGCGCCAGTCCGATCGTCATGGAAATATTTATGGCAATATGGAAAAATAAAATGGAAGCAACTCCATATCCATAGATGCGGCTGAATCTGGACCGTTGCCGCTCGGCAAGAGTAACTAACCGGATCAGCATTAAAAGGAACAATCCAACAACAACGGTAGAACCAATGAATCCCCATTCTTCTCCAACAGTACAGAAAATAAAATCAGTACTTTGTTCCGGAACAAAATTAAATTTTGTTTGCGTTCCCTTTAAAAAACCTTTACCCAATAATCCTCCTGACCCAACAGCGATTTTCGACTGATTCACATTCCATCCTGCTCCATGCAAATCATTCTGTATTCCAAGCACCTGATCAATTCTCTCCCGCTGATGTGTTACAAGCACATCTTTATAAAAGTAGTTTACGGATAACGTGATGCCTATAGAAAAAATGAAGAAAAGGAAAATGGTTAAGACAGGTCTGATGCGCGTTCTTATTCCATGAATCAGGAAGACCAGAGCAAGAATTGCGGTGGATGCAATTACGACATGAAGAGGGGAAGCTCCCAGGTGAAGGATTTGGTTACTAATCCAGGATAATAAAAATAAACCGGCAAAGATGATCAGTCCCTTTAGCCCTGTTTTAATATCCTGGCGAAGGAAACTATAGGCTGCAATAGAAATAATTACCAGGAAAAGGAACAATTTAAACTGATCCAATAAAAGAGCCAGCACGAATAAAACGCCAGCCGCAAAACACCAGAACAGCACAATGCCTGAAAGACCTTCACGGTAAAAGACCAGAATGAAAACGGCAAAAACCAATGCCGATCCGGTATCATTCTGCAGGATAATAAGGGAGGCGGGTAAAAGAATGATAAAACCCAGAGAAATAAATGTTTTCAGGGAATGCATCTTAAAGTCAAACTGGCTGATGTATCTCGCAATGGCAAGATTAGTCGCAAACTTTCCCAGTTCAGCAGGTTGTAACGCTACATTCCCAAATTCAAACCATGCCTTGGCTCCATTCACTTCTTTACCGATTATGAGTACCAAAATTAACAGGACCACAGTAAAGAGATAGAAATGGTATGCAAAAATGACATAAAATTTTCCGTCCACACTCAAAACCATGATTGATATGATAATCGCAGCTATGATCCAGATCAATTGTTTGCCATATCTCTGGCCCATATCGAGAATGCTCTGATGTTCATCATTATAAACAGAGGCATAGATATTTATCCAGCCTATAAGAATAAGAGCCAGGTAAAGAATGACTGTAAACCAGTCAAGATTGTACCATATGTTATTTCTGTTGTTCAATCTCCTACTTCAATTTTCATTGTGGATATAAGATCCGAATTAAGCATGCTTTCTTCCAGAGACTGTCTTCTCTTGGAAATTTTGTTCTTTATATATTTTTCTATAATCAAACTGGCGATCGGAGCTGCGTAACGAGCTCCCCAGACCCCCTGTTCAATGTAAACAGCGATAGCAATGCGGGGATTTTCTTTGGGGGCAAACGCAATAAATGCAGAATGTGCCTCACCATGTGGATTCTGGATTGTTCCTGTTTTTCCGCATATGGATAAACTGTCAACTTTGGCAGCAGCACGTGCAGTGCCCGATTCTACCACTTGTTCCATTCCGTCTGCAATGAGGTCGAATTTACTGCTGCCTGCCGTAAGTATGTGTTTATCGAACTGAAGGACCTTTTGTTTTTTTTGTTTTCCATCAATATCCTCGATCATCTTAACCAGATGGGGGGAAAAGTAAAATCCTCTGTTAGCCACTATACAAGCGAGATTTGCGAGTTGAACCGGTGTAAGCAACAATTCACCCTGGCCGATGGAAAGAGAACGGATTGTGACTGCATTCCAATGTCCTGCACCGTATATTTTGTCATAATAACCAACAGATGGAACATTTCCCGATTTCTCGTCAAAAATGTCTGCCCCCACCCTTTTCCCTATTCCCATTTCGAGAAGATGATTTCTGAATGAAGTCAACCCTTCTGCCGGAGTAGAGAAATGATTGATTTCGGATCTGAAGGCCTGGTAAAAGTAAGAATTACATGATTCCCGAATGGCAGAGACCAATGAAAGCGGTGATTCATGGGAGTGTGTACACCTGATGGGTGATGATGCCGTTCCTGCACAGGAAAATCTCATAAATTCATTCAGTGCACCATCCTCGAGTCCAGCCAATGCATTGGCTATTTTGAAAGTCGATCCCGGAGGATATGAGGAGGAGGCGGCCCTGTTCAGCATTGGCTTTAGAGGATCGAACATCAGTTTAATCCTGTTCTTGGACCCTTCACGGCCAACAAACAGCGAAGGATCAAAGGAAGGGGAGCTTGCCATCATAAGAATTTCACCGGTGGAAGGCTCTATGGCTATGATACTTCCGATTTTCCCTTTAAGTAATCGTTCTCCATAGTTCTGCAGATCCTTGTTTAAAGTGGAGATCAGATTTTTACCGATTACTGCAGCGGTATCGTGTTTCCCTTTTTCAAATGAGCCTTTTATTCTGTTATGAACATCCACCATCATGTAAGAGATTCCTTTCACTCCGCGCAGATATTCTTCATAAGCCGATTCGATCCCGGTTCTGCCAATGTAATCCCCGCTTTCATAATAGGGATTGGAGTTAATTACTCTTTGATCAGCCTCTCCCACATATCCAATAACGTGAGAAGCAATATTTTCAGGATACTGCCTGATCGTTCTGGCTTGTATGTAAAACCCGGGGTACCTGAACAGGTGCTCCTGCAGCATCGCATAGCGCTGTGAGGATAGCTGTTTTACCACCGGGGTGGGCTTAACCTTCGAATAGAGTATTGCCTTCTTTATCTCCGTTACCAGCTCTTCCTTTTCTATGCCTGCAATATGGCAAAACCCGAGCGTATCAAAAGGTTTTAGTTCTTTAGGAATAACCAGTACATCATAAGCTGCCTGATTAAAAACCAGAAGTTTTCCATTACGGTCATAAATCAATCCCCGGGCCGGGTAATTGATCACTCTTCTCAGAACATTGCTGGAGGCTGATATTTTATAGGAGACATCGATTACCTGGATATAAAATAACCTCAGCACAATGGTCAAAGCCGCTGCACAAAAAATGCCAATGATTAAATATTTTCGTTTGGTATAAACGTCCACTTTTATGTTTGCTTGCTACGCTACTTGCGGAAAATTAAAAACTGACTCAATACTATAAGCGATAAAGATAATAAGGAGCTGAGAATTACTCTCAGTAAAGTGAATAAAAAATCGTTAAAAGTGAAAGCTTCTATAAAAAATAATGTAAGATGGTGAATTATTACCATAAAAGCAGCATATCCTATAAACCATTGTATACTCATATTCTGGATTCTTGGAGCTGCAACTGACTCAAGTGTTTCGCGGGAAGAAATGAGTGAAAGTATTCCGGACCGAAAAAAGGCTGTTAATACACAAGCAAAAGCATGCACACCCATTGTATTGGTAAAAAGATCAATGCTTAAACCGAGAAGAAATCCAAGAATCAGAAGAAAAGCACGGGGAGTCTGGAAGGGCAGTAAGATCAAAAAGATGATATAAAAATAGGGAACAATCATCCTCGCAATAAGGATGTTATTGAAAATCAAAACCTGTAACAAAACAGAAATGACAAAAATAAGCAGGTACTTTGAACCGTTAATTAACATTTTTGTTTAAAAATTCCAGTTGATTGATCTCTATTTTTTGTTTATTCTCTACAAGTCCCACCATAACAAGATTCTTAAAATCCGCCGCCAGAGTAACTTCAACATTGTAAAAATTGCTTCCGCTCTCAATAGAATAGTCAGAGATTGTTCCAATCACAAGACCTTCAGGAAAAGTGGGTGTATAACCGGTTGTTACAATGGTATCTCCCTTTTGAACTTTTACATGGTAAGGTATTTCGTTAAGAGTGACCTTTCTGTAATCCCTCCCGTTCCAGGACAGGGATCCATAATAATCATTGCTCTTGATCTTCGCACTTAATTTCCACCGGCTGTTGAGCAGAGAGATTACGGTACTGAAATGGTCTGAAACATTGAGGACCATACCCACTACCTCTCCGTTGGCGATTACTCCCATGTCAGGTTTCACCCCATTTACCCTTCCTTTATTCAGGGTAATAAAATTATGCTGCTGGTTGATGGAGTTATTTATTACCCTTGCCGTAGAAAAGAAATAATTGGCTCTCTTAAGTGAATCCACACTGATACTTGGGAGATAGAGCGAATCCTTTAAAAGTGAATTGCCAAAATTTGATTTTACAAGGTATTGCTGAAGTTGAGTTCTTAATTGCGCGTTCTCTTCTGCAAGACGGATATTTACTTTTTTTAAATTAAAGTATTGTTTGTATGAGGAAAACCATTCAAAAACTGAACCGGCAAAGATGTTATTTGAACTTAAAAAGTTAGCGCGCTGATAGTTATTGTAAGTTACAATCATCGAAAAGGAGATTGCCTCCAGTAAAACGAACAGCAGGACAAAATGGAATCTAAGTATTAGATTAAATAAGTTCCTCATAAAATTTCAGAAAGCGGCAAAGCCTTTCAGTTCCTCGTTTATCGCAGTAAGAAAGAGAATTTATCAACATTCTTCAAAGCAACTCCTGTTCCGCGTGCCACAGCTCTTAACGGGTCTTCTGCAATATGGAAAGGAATATTGATTTTATCGAAAAAACGTTTGTCAAGGCCTCTGAGTAAAGCGCCGCCGCCAGCCAGCCATATACCTCTTGTGACAATATCTGCATAGAGTTCCGGAGGAGTCTGTTCCAGTGCACTGAGGATAGCAGCTTCAATCTTGGAAATAGACTTATCCAGACAATGGGCTATTTCCTGATATGATACAGGAACCTCCACAGGCAGAGCGGTCATCTGATTAGGGCCGCGAACAACATAGTCCAGCGGTGGTTCTTCAAGTTCTGATAAACTGGAGCCTACATTGATCTTTATGTCTTCGGCGGTTCTTTCACCAATCTTTATATTGTGCTGATGACGCATGTATTCAACAATATCCGCCGTTAGATCATCTCCTGCAATGCGGATGGATTTGTTCGTAACAATACCCCCCAGTGAAATAACAGCGATCTCTGTTGTACCGCCACCGATATCCACTACCATATTCCCCTCAGGTGCTTCCACGTCAAGGCCAATTCCTATTGCAGCAGCCATCGGTTCATAGATCATGTATACATCACGACCGCCTGCATGTTCAGAAGAGTCACGTACCGCACGTATTTCAACTTCGGTTGATCCGGAAGGAATACAAACCACCATTTTCAGTGCGGGCGAAAAGAATCTCTTTTTAGGATTGATCATCCGGATCATCCCCCTGATCATCTGCTCTGCTGCATTAAAATCAGCGATAACCCCGTCCTGCAGTGGACGAATCGTCTTAAGATTTGAATGCGTTTTTCCCTGCATCTGACGCGCTTTCTCCCCAATAGCTACCATCTTTTCCGTTTTCATATCGATGGTAACAACTGAAGGTTCATCAACCACGACTTTCCCGTTGTGAATAATTATTGTATTGGCCGTACCAAGATCGATAGCGATTTCCTGAGTAAGAAATGAAAATACACCCATTTGATTATTCTTTTATTTAGTTCTACGCTAAAATTCAATGTTTAAAATGCCTGAAACCGGTCATAACCATTGACATTCCATGATCATCACAGTATTCAATTGAAAGTTTGTCATGGATTGATCCCCCCGGTTGTATTACTGTTTTTATGCCTTCATTATCAGCAATTTCAACACAATCAGGAAACGGGAAAAAAGCATCAGATGCCATTACCGAATCCTTCACATCAAATCCAAACGATTTGGCTTTTTCAATCGCTTGCTTCAATGCATCAACCCTTGAAGTTTGACCCACTCCGCTGGCAAGTAATTGTTTGCCTTTTGCGAGTACAATAGTATTGGATTTTGATTGTTTCACCAAACGATTCGCGAATAATAAATCATCAATTTTTTCAGTTGCCGGTGCAATCTTCGTTACAGTTCTCAAATCTTCAGTACTTTCCTGTTTAATATCCCTTTCCTGGAATATAACGCCATTCAAAGCACTCCGGTATTGAATTTTTGGAAGACTGATATCTTTTCTGATAAGAATAATGAGGTTTTTCTTGGTCTTTAAAAGTTCAAGAACTCGCTCGTCGTAATCAGGAGCAATCAATACCTCAAAAAAGATTTTTGCAAATTCTTCTGCTGTAGCAAGATCTATTTTTTTATTCGTAATAAAAACTCCGCCATAAGCTGAAACAGGATCAGCGGCCAAAGCAGCTTTATAGGCTTCCAGAACAGTTTCGCGTGAAGCGCAGCCACATGCATTATTATGTTTTAATATGGCAAAAGTGGTTTCCGTAAATTCGTTAATCAGATTGACTGCTGCATCAATGTCCAGCAAATTATTGTATGAAATTTCTTTACCCCGTATCTGGGTAAACATTTTATCAAAATCACCGAAAAATGCTCCTTTCTGATGGGGATTTTCTCCGTATCTCAGATGTTTGCCTTCCGTAAAGCTTTGCCTGAATTCTTCCGGCCATTCTCCTGCAAAATAATTATAGATGGCTGAATCGTAATGAGAAGAGGTTGCAAAAGCTTCCTTTGCATACTTTTTACGGTCATCCAACGAGCTGATGCCTTCCTTTTCGTTCAGTAAATCAAAGAATCCGCTGTACTGCTTTTTATGGGAAATGATGATAACATCATTGTAATTTTTGGCTGCTCCCCTGATAAGAGAAATTCCACCAATATCGATTTTCTCAATAATTTCCGCTTCATCAGCTCCTGAGGCAACGGTTTCTTCAAAAGGATAAAGATCGACAATAACCAGGTCAATTTCGGGAATGTCATATTGTTGAAGCTGATCGAGATCTCCTTTATTTTCGCGACGGGCAAGAATTCCCCCGAAAACCTTCGGGTGAAGTGTTTTTACCCTTCCTCCCAGGATAGACGGATAACTGGTTAAAGATTCAACTGCTGTAACGGGGATATTTAACTTTTCAATAAAATCTTTTGTACCTCCTGTTGAGTAAAATTTTACTCCGAGACCATCCAATTTTTTGATAATATCATCAAGACCTTCTTTGTGATAAACAGATATTAGGGCCGACTGAATCTTTTTTAAACCACTCATTTTAAATTTGTTAAAAATTTTCCGCAAAGGTAACAAAAACCTTTAAGTTTTATTGAAATTTTCCGCTGCGTTTTTTATCTGATCATTAATTAATAAATTTTTTAGTCAAATTGCTCGGGTCAGATTTGACAACCAATTTATTTAATTCTTTTGCAATTTTTCTATCTGATTGGTTAAATTAATAAAATCTGTTACTGAAAGTTGTTCAGGACGTTTAGTCAGGAAAATGGCGTCTATTTCTTCCAGGCTGGGGACAAGACTTTTCAAACTGTTTCTTAGCATTTTCCGTCTCTGGTTGAATGTTTGCTTAACAATAGAATAGAACAATTTTTCGTTGCAGCCAAGATCAGTTCTTTTATTTCTGTTCAGCCGGATCACAGCTGAATATACTTTGGGAGGAGGATTGAAAACTTCCGGGTTTACTTTGAACAGATATTCAATATCGTACCAGGCCTGGAGAAAAACACTTAAAATACCGTAGACTTTTGAACCCGGACCTGAACAAATTCTTTGTGCCACCTCCTCCTGCAGCATGCAGACCACTTCGGGAACAAGATCTTTTATCTGCAGAACTCTGAAAAAGATCTGTGATGAAATATTATAGGGGAAATTTCCTATGACAGCAACTGGTTTATTGGAGAATAACTTTGCCAGATCCAATTTTAAGAAATCACCCTCAATGATTCTATCCTTTAGAACCGGATAATGCTTTATAAGATAAGCAACTGATTCACGGTCTATCTCAATGACAGAGGTTTCATATTGCTCGTGCTCAAGTAAAAAACCGGTCAGCACACCCATCCCCGGGCCGATTTCCAGAACGTGATCGTATCCGTTGCCTTTCAGGCTCTCTACAATATCATTGGCTATATTTTTATCAGTCAGGAAATGTTGTCCGAGATTTTTCTTCGCCCTTACTGTCATTGGAAGAATTAAGAATTGTGAGTTGCAAAATTAATTAGTATTATGAATTAAAAGTAATCAATTTCAATTATTGAGAAATAATAGAAACATATCATCACTTACAACATCAAATTTATTCAGCTGAATTTTATTGTTCCATTATAAAATCATTTATTTAAGCCAGAATTTACGGGAATAAAAATAAAGGCTAATTTTACTGTGTTGAATTATTGCTGAAAAAAAAATCATCCACAGTCGTTTAAAATTTGTAGTGGCTGATTAATTCGTAATTCATAATTCGTAATTCATAATTCATTTACTTGTGGCTCGTTTTAATACCGAACTCTTCATTGCCAAAAGAATCTATTCTGATAAGGGGATCTCAAAAAGATTCTCCAAATCAATTGTTTCCATTGCTGTATTTGGTATTGCTTTCGGTTTGCTGGTCATGATTATGTCGGTGGCCATCGTTACTGGATTTAAACAGGAGGTACGCAACAAGGTTATTGGATTTGGCTCGCATATCCAGCTTGTAAATTACGACTCCAATGCTTCTTATGCCACGACTCCCGTTTCTGAAAATCAGCCCTGGCTCAATCAGCTCAAATCGATCCCGGGAATAAAGCATTTGGAAGTGTTTGCCACAAAACCTGGGATCATCCGGACCGATGAAGATATTCAGGGAATCGTGCTGAAAGGGGTAGGTCGTGATTACGACTGGTCATTTTTCCGTCAATCCCTGGTGCAAGGTCAGCTCTTTTCCGTTTCTGACACAGGCATGACCGATAAAGTGCTGATATCTCAGCAATTGGCCACGATGCTTAAATTGAAAGCCGGTGATCCGCTTTTTACTTATTTTCTCAATGAGGGGACCAATGTCCAGAAGATGCGCCGCTTTCAGATCAGTGGCATCTACAAAACAAGTCTTGAGGAATTTGACCGGACCTTTGTTATTGCCGACATCAATCAACTTCGGAAACTCAATGACTGGAAAGAAGACGAAGTCAGTGGTTTTGAAATTACCATCCACGATTTTGATCAGCTTGATAACATGATTCACAAGGTAAGAGAAGTAACGTTAAGCTATGGGGAAGATGATCAGAATATTCTCCGCCCCGTCAGCATTACTTCAAAATACCCCCAGATATTTGACTGGCTCAACCTCCTGGATATGAATGTGTGGATTATCCTTACTCTTATCATTCTGGTTGCCGGATTCAATATGGTCTCCGGACTGCTCATCCTGATTCTTGAAAGGACTACTATGATCGGGGTATTGAAAGCCATTGGAACCGAAAACTGGAGCATCCGTAAAGTATTTATTTATCTTTCTGTTTTTCTCATCGGTAAAGGAATGATCTGGGGAAATGTCCTTGGAATTCTGCTATGTCTTATTCAGTCTCATTTTGGCATCTTTCATCTTGATCCGACCTCTTATTACCTCGATACGGTTCCGATTAATCTTAAAATCAGTCATCTTATACTGCTAAATATTGGGACATTGATCATTACCACCATAATGTTACTGGTCCCTTCCTGGTATATCTCGCGAATTTCTCCGGATAAAGCCATTCGATTTGATTGATTAAACCAATTCTGCAGCAATAAACTGTTGTATGATGAATATTCTTTTGTCCTAATTGAGATATGATCGCTCCATGTTGTCTGTGCACTTACTGTGCTATAATTGCACAATGAATGCACAGATAATGCACAGATAATGCACAGATAATGCACAGTGAATCCACTCTAATATTAATTCAGGTATGGACCGGAGATTATAAATTCAGCAGATCAACTTCATTTTAATTATAATAAGATTTTTTTAGTAAATTTCGTTCCTGTTATGTAATGAAATCAATCTTCAATCGTCTTATCTGTAAAAAATAACCTGAAATACCTGATTTGGATGTTGGACGAGGATTTTAAGAATAAAGTACTTCCTTTAAGTAAAAAGCTTTTGCGCTTTGCTTCCCAGCTTCTGCAGAATCAGGAAGAATCAAAAGATGTGCTTCAGGATATTTTTCTAAAACTATGGCAGAAACGGGATGAACTTCAGACGATTGACAATATTGAGGCATTTGCCATGAGAATGATCCGGAATCGCTGCCTTGATGTAAAGCGGTTAAATCATACCGATTCAATTGAATTAACGGAGTGCAGGAATGCAAGGCCGTATAATTCAGAAAATGAGACTTATACGGATTGTTTGGAAAATTCTGATTCAATTGAGCTGATCAAAAGGGTAATTGTAAATCTGCCGGATCTTCAAAAGACGGTTATTCATCTTCGTGATATAGAGGCGATGGAATATGAAGAGATTGCTGAAATCACGGGGTTGAATATCAATGCGGTGCGGGTAAATCTTTCACGGGCCCGGAAAAAGGTGCGGGATGAAATCTTAAAAATTCAAAATTATGGAATCACAGAAAATAAATATATTGCTGCAAAAGTACTTTGAGGCTGAAACTACTCTGGAGGAAGAAAATGAACTGATCAATTATTTTAACTCAGACAAGGTGGATGAAGCATTGCAGAACTATGTTCCTCTTTTTTCGGGGCTAAAGAAATTTTCAAAGGAGGAGATTCCGGATTTGAGCAACGAATTAATGAATCATCTTCTTAGATCTGAGCACAAACATAAATTACAATTCAGGTTGAGGATGGGTATTATTACTGCCGTTGCTGCTTCTGTGATTATGGGATTGCTGGCTGTCAATTTTAGCAGTCATCCAAAACCGTCTAAAGTTATCGCTGATGATCAGCGCGAGGCGTATGAAGAAGTCGTCAAAGCTTTCGGGTATTTAGCCGGAGAATATAAAGAAAGTTTGGCAGAATTGGCGCCGCTGAAGAAGATTGATGAAGCTGCCGAACCCATTCAATCCGGAATTAGTGATGTGAACGATGGATTTAATCAAATGAAAGAGATTAGAAAAATTAACAAGGAATTTAAAAACGAATAACTATGAAAAGATTGGTAATGATGATGGTAATGCTGCTCCCATTGTTTGTAATGGCACAAACGAAAACAGCGAATATTACACTTGAAAAGAGCCCTGTTGACAAATTATTTGATAAGTATTCAGATAAAGCAGGGTTTAAAAAAGTAGATATCAGTGGTAAATTATTTGCCTCAATGAGGAGTAATCCACCTGTGTCTATGCCTCAATTCGAGGAATTTTATAAACAACAATTTAGGACTCTCCTAAAAATAAAGGGAATCAGTATTCTGACAGTGGAAGATAAAAATCTGAATAAAAGTGTCAATTTTTACAAGGAACTTGAAAAAGAAGGATTTTTCAATATTAACAACTATGAAGTTTTGATGGAGGTAACCGGTAAAGACGAGATGGTACATTTCTATGGACGTAAAATTATGGGGGACGATAAGTATGATGAATTATTAATCGTAATTGGCGGGAAAGAGAATAAAGTAATCAGTATCCGGGGACTCATTGATCCAATGGAAATCGGTCAAGTCACCAAGGCTTTGGATGTGGATATTAATAAATTCAGTAGATAGAAGGGATTTAAATATTAGATTCGTGTAAGACTAAAAATGTGAAAAGATTTGACATAAAGTGTCAAATCTTTTTATTTTAATGGAAAGGGAAACGAAAATAGGCCACCAAATCTTCAAGTCAGCAAATCCACACCAAAATCTATATATAAAATAATTGGATTGATTTGGTGGACTTTAGTGTTTTAATAGAAAGAAACATTCGACATTGACTATAATGTAGAGCGGGAACAAAAAAATTATGTAATTTTATTATTTAAAAATAAAACAGAATGACAAACAGAGCAGAAAATACTTTAAATGCCTTCAGGTCCGGATTAAACTGTGCACAATCTGTATTGAGCGCTTATACGGAAGATTTGAAAGTTGACAATGGTCTGGCCTTGAGCCTGTCCTGCGGTTTTGGAGCCGGTATGGGAAGATTGCAGGGGACCTGCGGAGCGGTGACCGGCGCTTTTATGGCGATCGGGGCATATAACTGCAAAAAGTACAGCGAAAACAAAGACCGGAAAGAAGAAACGTACGCCATGATCCAGAGGTTTAATGACAGGTTTGTGTCGTTAAACGGCACTACCGAGTGCAGAAAACTGATAAATTGTGATCTATCGACAGAAGAGGGGAGAAAATACGCACATGATCACCATCTGTTCGAAAAGGTTTGTGAGAAATGTATTACGGATTCGGTCGGTATTCTGGATGAAATGATGGAATAAATCCGGGATTATGATAGCTGATGAAATCAAAGTTACACGGATTGGTGGACCTACCGCTTTGCTGGAAGTAGCCGGATTGAGGATTTTGACGGATCCTACTTTTGATCCGAAGGATACTCTTTATGACACAGGTATTTATGTGCTGCATAAATTGTCAGATCCTGCGATCTCTTTGAATGAGATAGGTAAGATCGATTTGGTCCTTCTTAGTCATGATCATCATTTTGACAATCTGGATCGTACGGGACGCAGCTTGTTACCTTCGGTTGATAAAGTATTTACTACACCAATCGGAGCAGAAAGAGTTGGCGGAAATGCCATTGGGCTTCAGAACTGGGAGACTGCTGAGATTGCCACCAGAGACGGGAGAGTATTAGTAATCACCGCAACTCCCTGCCGGCACGGGCCTGTTGGAGGAGACCGCGGACCGGTGACCGGTTTTGTTTTGAACTATAAAGACGATATCCGCGGTTCGGTTTACATTACCGGAGATACCGTCTGGTTTGAAGGAGTGGAAGAAGTTGCCAAAAGATTTGATGTCAGAGTGATTCTGCTCTTTATGGGGGCTGCCATAGTAAAAGAAGTCGGGAGCGCTCATCTGACCATGACTGTTGAGGAAAGTTTATTGGCTTTGAATTTCTTTCTCAATGCGGTAATTATTCCATTGCATTTTGAAGGCTGGGCTCATTTTTCAGAATCCTATCAGGAGATTGAAGATGGATACAGCCAGGCCGGGCAATTAAACCGGTTGCGTTGGGAATAAAAATTTTAATAATATGGCTGTCTATGCTAACGGGGACCTGAACCTGGAAATCTTTCCCCTTGATATGACAAGATGGGATGATTTAGAAACCCTGTTTGGTAAGCGCGGAGCCTGCGGGGGATGCTGGTGTATGGCTTGGCGACTGAAGCCTTCAGAATTTAACAGGCAGAAAGGGGAAGGAAACCGTCTTGCTCTGCAGTCATTGGTCAGGCAGAATGAACAGGTTGGATTATTGGCTTATATGAATGGCGTCCCGGTGGGTTGGTGTGCAGTTGCGCCCAGGGAAAAGTATACAAGACTTTTAAATTCAAAAGTTTGGAAGAGATTAGATGACGAGCCGGCCTGGTCAGTCAGCTGTTTTTTCATAGCCAGATCATTTCGGAGAAAAGGCCTTTCTCTCGAGCTGATCAAAGGAGCCATCAATTTTTGTAAAGCCAACCGGGTAAAAATCATTGAAAGTTATCCTGTGGTACCTTACAGGGAGAAAATTCCGGATGCCTTTGCCTGGACTGGATTTCCCGGTGTTTTTGAAAAGGCAGGATTCGTTGTAGCGGAAAGAAGATCTCCCTCCAGGCCTGTCATGAGATATTGTATTTCTGAATAAATTTACTGAATTAACAACTAACGGACCATAAGATGGAAAGAAAAATAATCATCAGGCAAGAAACAAAAGAGGATTACGGGGAAACAGAAAATCTGACCGAACAAGCCTTCCGGGACCTGGAGCTTTCCAGCCACAATGAACATTTACTTGTTCAGAAGCTGAGGCAAAGCAAAGATTTTATTCCGGAACTTTCGCTGGTGGCGGAGATGGATCATAAAATTGTCGGCCATATTCTCTTTTCTAAGATTACGATCGAAGGTGAGAAGGAAACCGAATCACTTTGCCTTGCACCTGTTTCGGTGCTCCCTGAATATCAGAATCAGGGTATCGGAAGCGAGTTGATCAAGGAGGGCTTGTTAAAAGCTGAAGATCTCGGATTTGAATCGGTATTATTGGTCGGCCACAGCACTTACTATCCAAGATTTGGTTTTGAAAAAGCTTCGAATTGGAATATCCGGTGTGCTTTTGAAGTGCCGGACGATGCTTTTATGGCGATTGAATTAAAAATTGACGCTTTACAGGGTAAGGCTGGAGTAGTAATATTCCCTGAGGAATTTGGGGTATAGTAACTACTTGATCTACTTTCATTATGGAGGAAAACAACCGGATTCCTGTCTTTTCTGATTCATTCTTCTGATTAAATATTTTCAGATTTAGTTTCGTTGAATGAAGGGAATGAATAGACTGCCGATTAAGCTCCTCTTTCCGGAACATTTTTTAACTCCTTGTTTTTTAAACTCTGATCATTATACTTTTAGACTGGATGACTATAAAGATGATGAAAAATAAAAATTTGTGAGCTGATTGAAAAAAAGAACGGCCCTGCTATTGGAAATTCTACGGGTATGAACTAACTTCTCATAATCAATCTTATCCTGGAATGCACTTTCCCAGGAGTTTAAGAAATGATTTTAAGTGAACCATTTAAATTATTAATCATGGAACCAGTAGAAATAAGCCGGAATTTAAATGAAACCCTCAATCTGACAGCAAAACAAACCTCCAATAACAACAAAGTAGATAAAGCCAACATCCTGGTCATCGGAGGAGCCGGATACATTGGATCTGTTCTGATCAGAAAACTGCTATCCAGGGGATACGGCGTAAGGGTTCTTGACAAACTGATCTATGAGAATGGAAGTTCCATCAGTAATCTGATCGAGGAAAAATCATTTTCTTTTATTTACGGTGATTTCGGCAACGATGAGATACTGGGGGAAGCCCTTGAAAATGTAACGGATGTTGTTTTACTGGCGGCGCTGGTTGGTGATCCGATCTGCAAAAAATATCCCGAACTGGCCAGAAAAACCAATGTGGAAAATCCCATTAAACTGATTGAGAAAATGAACGGCCGGCGCATCTCCAAACTCATTTTTACATCTACGTGCAGCAATTATGGGTTAAGAAAAGATGATACTCCGGCCAATGAGGAATCGGAATTAAATCCTCAGTCGTTGTATGCAGAAACTAAAATTGCCACGGAAAGATACATACTCGAAAATCTTAACCGTTTTGATTTTTCTCCCACCATACTGAGATTGTCCACGGCCTTTGGAGTATCGGCACGAATGAGATTCGACCTGACTATCTCCGAATTTACCAAAGAGCTGGCCATGGGGAAGGATTTGATTGTTTATGACGAGAATACCTGGCGGCCCTATTGCAATGTTTCGGATATCTCGGATGCCATAATCAGAGTGCTGGAAAGCCCTGAACAAAAGGTATTCGGACAGGTTTTCAACGTGGGAGCCAACAGCAATAATTACACCAAGAAAATGATACTGGATCTTATCGGGAAACATGTAAAACAGGCACGTATCGAATACCGGAAAGGAGGATTTGATGCAAGAAACTACCGAGTTTCCTTCGATAAGCTGAAAGAAGTGCTTGAATTTGAACCCCGCATTTCAGCCGAAGATTCCATTACCCAGGTGGCGAATGCGATAGAAAATAATCTGTTTGCGGACGTGGATCACAGGAAGAACCTTTACGGGAATTATGAAATCAGGAATGCGAATTACACGAATTTATGACGAATTTACACGAACGATCTACGTTTGCGGATTACTGATCACTATTCTTGTTTACCTAATCTCTTCTGCTGTTAAACCTAAAGGAGAGTTTTAAATATGTTCTTAGCTAATTCAGGTAATTTGTATAAATTCGTTCGCGCAATTCGTAATAAATTCGTGTAATTCGTAATAAAATGAAATTCGATTATCTAATTATTGGAAGTGGCATTGTCGGTCTGGCAATCGCCAGGGATCTGATTGGCCGTTTCCCCAAAGCCAGTATCGCTGTGCTGGAAAAAGAGCCCGATGTAGCCTATCACAGCAGCGGCAGAAACAGCGGCGTGCTGCATGCAGGTTTTTATTATTCGAAGGATTCTCTGAAAGCAAAATTCACCCGAGACGGCAATCTTCAGATGACTGAATATTGTTTGTCCAATAACCTCCGGATCAACCAATGCAAAAAGGTTGTTGTTGCAAAGGATGAATCAGAATTACCGGCTTTGTATGAACTCGACAAGAGAGGCAAGGCTAACGGGGTGGATGTTAGTCTAATTGATGAAAAGCAGCTGGCCGATATTGATCCCAATGTAAAAACCTTTAAACAGGCCCTCTACTCTCCCAATACGGCAACAGTCGATCCAGTTGAGGTAAATCAGGCTATTCGGGAAGAGTTGAAAATTAAAGGAATACGGTTTTTTTTCAATGAGGCTTACACTGCACGGTTAGACGGAAACACCATCCGTACTTCAAAGGGAAATGTTTTCAGCGCCTCAAAAATCATTAATGCCGCGGGGTTATACGCGGATAAGGTGGCCAGGGATTTCGGCTATTCTGAAAAGTACACCATTATTCCCTTCAAGGGGGTTTACCTCAAATATCACGGCAAAGTCAACCCTGTTTCCCTGAACGTTTATCCGGTCCCTGTTCTTAAGAATCCGTGGCTGGGAGTTCATTTCACCGTTACGGTGGATGGGACGGTAAAAATAGGCCCCACCTCCATGCCTGCTTTCTGGAGAGAGAACTACAACGGATGTGGCAATTTTAATTTAAAGGAGGCTGTTAATATTCTGGGATGGGAATCTGTTTTGTTTTTAACCAATGCCTTTAATTTCCGGAACATCGCCTTCGATGAGATTAAGAAATACAGGAAAAGCTATTTTGCCTCTCTGGCTCAGATGATGGTAAAGACCATGGATGTAAAAGGTTTTAACGAATGGGGAAGGCCTGGGATACGGGCTCAGTTACTGAATAAGGAAACCAGGGAGCTTGTAATGGATTTTGTGGTCGAAGGCGATAAAAATTCCATTCATGTGCTCAACGCTGTATCGCCTGCCTTTACCTGCAGTTTCCCCTTCGCCAAATGGGTAGTCGATAATTATATCTTGTAATCCTTAGTGGGCGAATTTCACGAATTAGGGACGAATTTTCACGAACAGTGCTTCTTCTTTCTTAATTCTTTCATCTATCTTAGCATTCATCTTGGTGTAATTCGTGTTCGTGTTAATTCGTCAATAATTCGTGTAAATTCGTTACAATGAAGAAAGCAATAGTAATAGGCGCTACCTCTGGTATTGGCCGTGGAATTGCCAGGATATTGGCAGAGAATGATTACCTGGTTGGCATTACGGGCAGGCGTACAGAACTTCTCGATGAAATTAAAAAAGAAAAACCCTCGAGTTACATCACCTCAGCTTTTGATGTAAAGGATTTTGAGAATATTCCTTCTCACCTGAACGAACTCACTCAGCGGCTGGGAAGCCTTGACCTTTTTATCCTGTGCAGCGGGGTGGGGGAACGGATGAGTGAACTTGATTTCCGGAAAGACAAAAGTATCCTCGATACCAATGTTCTGGGATTCACCGCAATTGTTAACTGGGCCTTCAACCGGTTCCGGCAGGAGGACTCCGGACACCTGGCTGCCATAAGCTCGGTAGCCGGACTGAGGGGCAACAGGTGGGCACCTTCTTATTCGGCCTCTAAGGCTTACCAGATCAACTACCTCGAGGGGCTGAGGCAAAGAGCCAGGAAGATGAACCTTCCTGTTTGCATCACCGACATTCGTCCCGGATTCGTAGATACGGTGATGGCCCAGGGAGATCATGTATTTTGGGTAGCTCCCGTCGGGAAAGCTTCGCGGCAGATCTACCAGGCCCTCGTGGCCAAAAGAAATGTGGTTTACGTTACCAGGCGTTGGGGATTACTGGCCCAGATGATGAAACTGATTCCATCCTGGATTTACATAAGGATCTAAAAATATAATCAATGAACAAGAATTATCCGTTTCAGACAATTGACTGGACTTCCGTTCCAAAAACCGAACACAAAGGGGAGGAAGGTATTGCATATTGGCAAACCATCCAACTGGAAGGATTACGCGTCCGGATGGTAGAATATTCCAAAGGTTATATCGCTGATCACTGGTGCCGCAAAGGACACATTGTCCATTGCCTGAATGGAGAATTTGTAAGCGAACTTGAGAATGGTGAAAAATTTCTGTTTAAGGAGGGAATGACCTATATCGTTTCCGATGATCTGAGTTCACATCGCTCATCCACAGAATGCGGGGTAAAATTAATGATCATTGACGGAGACTTTCTGAAATCAAATAACATTCCATAAAGCAACAGTAGTATCGGCTGTTTTCGATGGGTGCCGGAGTTTTCTGGCAGGGGTGTACGACAAACTTCTCTTAATCGAAAAATATGGTTTGTATCACTTGTGGTAAAAAATAGCAAGTGGGGAAAATGGGGAAATGGGGAAAAAAAGGAGTCAGTTGGGCTTTAGACTGAAGACTTAAGGAGGAGCTACCTTACTTTAAGCCTAATGTTTAAATGAATTTATAAAAAAAGCTGGTTAATTAGGGAAAAGGGAATTTTGTCATACGCCCTCAGACATTGGATAGGAAAGAATTTGAAGTTAGAAAATATGTTTAAAATCTATCAGGTAGATGCCTTCACGGATAGTCTTTTTTCAGGCAATCCCGCTGCCGTGTGCCCGTTGAACGAGTGGCCGGATGACAGATTATTGCAGAACATCGCCATGGAAAACAACCTGGCTGAAACGGCCTTCTATGTCAGACGGGGTGATGAATACGAATTAAGATGGTTTACCCCGGCCGTTGAGGTAGCACTTTGCGGGCATGCTACCCTGGCAGCAGCTTTTGTGCTCTTTCATTACGAGCATCACCAGGGAGAAAAGATCCTGTTCTCAACCCGTCAAAGCGGACCATTGACCGTAACGAAAAAAGGTGAATACCTGACCCTGAATTTTCCCACGGATCCAATAGAACCGGTAGTTATGACCAATGAAATGGCTGCCTGCTTTAACAGCAAACCGGTAAAAGCATTCAGGGGAAGGACCGATCATCTGCTGGTCTTTGAAAACGAGGCAGAGATCCGCGGCATCCTTCCTGATTTGAATAAAATCAAGGCGCAGTTCGGCCGTGGGGTTATCGTCACGGCAAGGGGAGAGGAGGCCGACTTTGTCTCTCGTTTCTTTGCCCCCAATGTCGGAATTGACGAAGATCCTGTCACCGGTTCGGCACACACCAGCCTGACCCCTTACTGGTCGGCTTTGCTGGGCAAAAAAGAGATGACGGCCTTGCAGCTTTCCCCCCGCGGAGGCTTTCTCAAATGCCGGTACCTCGGCGACCGTGTCGAAATCAGCGGAAAAGCCAAACTCTTTATGATCGGAGAGATTAAAACAGCCTGAACAGGAAATATATCAAAGGTTTTGCAGACGAGTGTTGAGTGATGAAAGATCCGAATACACAGACCTTATTCTGTGGGTTCGTGGAAATTCGCAAGTAACTCTGAACATCAAACCTTAAGCTGCAGGAAGGAAGTCAGTTCCAGCCGTATTCTATGGATAGAAATTGTTTTCAGTCTTCCATCTAAAGGGTAATTTGAAAAAAACTTTTACTGGTTTTCCATTTTGTATTCCGGGTATCCAATCGGGCATTAAATGAATAACCCTTAAAGCTTCCGCATCAAGCAAAGGATGGACACTTTGAACGATTTTTGCATTTTCGATTTTACCATCCCTTTCAACTACAAAAGTTACAATCACCGTCCCCTGAAATCTTTGACTGGGTGCACTTTCAGGGTATTTAGTAATTAATAATACACTTAATGACTTTAATAATTATTTTTATGACTTTTAATAACAGTAAGTGATTAAATGCTCCTAGAATGAAAAACTTTCATCCGAATACTGACTACCAGATTAAATCATGCGGTGAAGAGCAGCTTCGTGAGATAATGGACATATTTAATGATTCGATTATCCATACCACCGCCTTGTATGAATATAAGCCACGCACGATCGAAACGGTGTGCGCCTGGTATCTGGAAAAGCAGGAGGGAAATTACCCCATCATCGGGATTTTTGATGAAAACAATTCATTACTGGGATTTGCGACCTACGGCCCTTTCCGCTCCAAACCAGCCTATAAATATACGGTCGAGCATTCCGTTTACGTGCGCTCCGACGCAAGGAGAAAGGGTATCGGCTCAAGGCTGCTGAAAGAGATCCTGAAGAAAGCCGAAGAACAGGATTATCACGTGGTAATTGGCGGTATTGATGCTTCCAATGCAGAGAGTATAAGATTGCACGAGAAAGAAGGCTTTACTTTTTGCGGATTGATCAAACAATCGGGATACAAATTCGGTAAATGGCTGGACCTGGCATTTTACCAGCTAATCTTAAACACCCCGCTGCTTCCCAGAGAGGAATGATGCGGTGATGGTTAGTGATTAATGGTTAATGATTAATGGTTAATGGCAGCAGGAAGGCAGCAGGATGGTAGCAGGGAGGTAGCAGGGAGGTAGCAGGATGGCAGCAGGATGGCAGCAGGATGGCAGCAGGAAGGCAGCAGGATGGTAGCAGGAAGGCAGCAGGATGGTAGCAGGGAGGTAGCAGGATGGTAGCAGGGAGGTAGCAGGATGGTAGCAGGGAGGTAGCAGGATGGTAGCAGGATGGTAGCAGGGAGGTAGCAGGGAGGTAGCAGGATGGTAGCAGGGAGGTAGCAGGATGGTAGCAGGGAGGTAGCAGGATGGTAGCAGGGAGGTAGCAGGATGGTAGCAGGATGGTAGCAGGGAGGAAATAGTTGATGGCCATGACTGGGAGTGTTCAAATAAGTGTGTCATTTTCTTTTTTTAAGACAGATGACGAATATACCCCTGTCCAAAAAAATCCCCATTGGGATCAGATGTTTATAGAAAAAATAGGAGAAGGAGACGGGTTGTCTTTTTAGGGGAAAAATATTCAATTCATCATTTCGCAGCTAAAGACACGATGGTTCAAATCATATTCCATTTTCTATAAACATCGGATGACTAAAGGCGTGTGCTGATTTGTTGGTTTGCTGATTTGCTGATGATGCGATACTCATCACTTATCACTCAGATCTCATCACCCATAACCTCCCTGCAGATTTGGCTCCACATTTAAATTTTATATTTTTACCTTTTCTTTAACAGTATTTCATCAACTAATCCATAGCATGAAAAAGATTATTCTATCACTGTTACTGCTTTTCAGTTTTTATATGATTATTGCTCAGAACCATCCACTAAATATTGTTATTAAAACTGAAAAATCAAGCCTTGTCTATTCTGTCGGAAAGGATGAGCGTATCTATCAATCTTACCTGGGCTCTTCTTTTAATGGAGAAAAAAATACCGCTTCTTTACCCTCACCGTTACATGCCGGTTATGCAACCTTCGGAACAGACAATCTTTTTGAGCCAGCCATCCGTGTTACCCATAATGACGGGAATCCGTCGCTTGAGCTGAAATACGACAGTCATCACGTTGAGAAAAAAGATGATAATGTAATCCTTACCCGCATTAAACTGAAGGATCCGGTCTGCCCGGTTGAGGTGACGCTGAATCTGAAAGCCTATTCCAGGGAAAATATCATTGAGCAATGGGTCGAAATCATCCATCACGAGAAAGATCCCATCACCCTGTTTGATTATGCATCCTCCATGTTGCACTTTGATGCCTCCAAATATTACCTCACCCAGTTTCATGGAGACAAAACGGAAGAACTGAAGATCCAGGAGAGCGAACTGACCAGCGGTATCAAAATCATAGACAGCAAACTGGGGACCAGGGCTCACATGTATCAGAGTCCAGGTTTCGTTCTCTCCCTGGATAATCCATCCGATGAAAACAGCGGCGAATTAATAGCCGGCACGCTGGGATGGTCAGGGAATTTCAGACTGCTTTTTGAACAGGATAATAAAAATTCTTTAAGAGTTATTTCCGGAATAAATCCTTTTGCCTCTGAATACAGCCTGGCTCCCGGGAAAACTTTTGTTACTCCCTCTTTCTTTTTTACCTATTCCAACAAGGGGAGGGGAGAAGCCAGCCGTAACTTCCACCGGTGGGCCAGGAACTATGGTTTGATGGATGGCGATAAACCCAGAATGACGCTTCTCAATAACTGGGAAACAACGTATTTCACTTTTGACGAACCTAAACTTGCCGGATTAATGGATGATGCCAAATCCCTGGGAGTTGATCTTTTTCTTTTGGATGACGGATGGTTCGGTAATAAATATCCCCGCAACAGCGGCCAGGCAGGTCTTGGCGACTGGCAGGAGAATAAGGCTAAGCTCCCCGATGGTATAGCCTCTCTTGTTCGGACAGCCGGGAATAAAGGGGTGAAGTTCGGCATCTGGATAGAGCCTGAAATGGTGAATCCAAAGAGTGAACTGTATGAAAAGCATTCTGACTGGATTTTAAAACTTCCCAACCGTCCGGAACACTATTACCGCAATCAGCTGGTTCTTGATTTAACCAATCCGGAAGTGCAGGAATTTGTCTATCACATGGTGGTCGACATGATGGATAAAAATCCAGGTATTGCCTATATCAAGTGGGATTGCAACCGGATGATGACCAATGTATGGTCGCCTTATCTGCAGAAACAGCAGTCCAATGTTTATGTTGATTACGTCAACAATCTCTATAAGATCTTTGAAAATATCCGGGTGAAGTATCCGCATTTGCCTATGATGCTCTGCTCCGGAGGGGGCGGACGCGTTGATTACGGCGCATTAAGATACTTTACCGAATACTGGGCCAGCGATAATACCGATCCGCTGGAAAGAGTTTTCATCCAGTGGGGATACTCTTATTTCTTCCCTGCTTTGTCGATGTGTGATCACGTGACTTCCTGGGGCAAGCAACCCATCAAGTTCCGTACCGATGTAGCCATGATGGGCAAACTCGGGTATGATATCCAGGTGAAAGGGCTGTCCGAACCGGAACTTAAATTCAGTCAGCAGGCTATCCGCGATTACAGGAGATTGAGTGATGTCATCTGGAAAGGCGATTTGTACAGGCTTGTTTCTCCATACAAGGAAAACCGTGCCGTATTGATGTATGTAAGTGAAGAGAAGAATAAAGCCGTGCTTTTTTCCTATACCCTGAACAGCCGGTATGGCGAAGATTTCAACAAGGTCAGACTGGAGGGATTAAACCCGGATAAGAATTATAAAATCAATGAGATCAATGTGATGGGGAAACCGGCTTTCCGGGATAACGGGAAATTTTTTCCAGGCGATTACCTGATGAAAGAAGGATTAAGCATTTCTCCTGAAAAACCTTTGACCAGCATGGTGCTTGAAATCATTGAACAATGAAATGTTTTTTTCCCCTTTCAGATTTAAAAGCTTCAAATGAAGGTTACTCTGATGGGCTGATCAGATGAGAATTTTGATCAATCTCATTGTTCCGGAATAACCTACTATGTAATAATTTATGCGAATTAAGGGTTGGAAAATAATGAAACTTGGAAAGTTGACATTGTATTGTAGCCAATTATGTATAAAGCTATTTTCATTAAACGTTCAAAATAAGAAATGGATAACCTAATCTGTCGAAAGCACCTCAGTAGAAATGGCCGGTAGAGAAAAATTTACCTAATTTAATCAGGTAATTAGGTCGGTGGAGGGGTAAAATAAATCCCGCTACTGAGGTGTTTTTTAAAAGATTAGGTTATCGAAGATGATATTTTCAACTCTTAATTCGCATAATTTACAATTAATTGATAATCTTCAACTTAAAATTATGCCACCCATACACAAAAACATCAAAGGAAACACCAAATATTGCTTTGGTGCAATTTGGAGTATTGGAGATTTGGCGGCAATTAGTAAAGTTATCTATTTTGAGGTTCGGTTTCAAGACCGAGAGGACTTCGTTGTATGATGTGTGATGGTTCGGACAACCCCATTGATAGATTGAGATACGGTGAAGCTTGTTTATATTAATCCGATTTTTGTATTTTTACCCTTTCTTTGAAAGAATGTCATCAAACTAATTTAAAAACATGAGAAAGATTAATCTATCCTTATTCCTTCTTTTGAGTTTATTTTTTGTAAAAGCTCAGAATCTGTCCACGAGGATCGTTATTAAAACTGAAAAAACGAGTCTTATATATACCGTCGGCCAGGATCAGCGTCTGTATCAATCCTACCTGGGTACCGGTATAGCGAATGATAAAAATGCCGCTTCTTTGTCCTCACCGGTACATGACGGTTATGCAACCTTTGGGACAGATAATCTTTTTGAACCAGCCATCCGCGTTACCCATAATGATGGGAATCCATCGCTGGAACTGAAATACGACAGCCATCATGTTGAGAAAAAAGATAACAATGTCACCCTTACCCGCATTAAACTGAAGGATCCGGTTTATCCGGTTGAAGTGACGCTGAATCTGAAGGTCTATTTCAAAGAAAATATCATCGAGGAGTGGGTAGAAATCATTCATCACGAGAAAGAACCCATCAATCTTTTTAATTATGCTTCTTCAATGCTGCATTTTGATGCAACCAAATATTTCCTTACCCAGTTTCACGGAGATTGGGCCGAAGAAATGAGGATGCAGGAGAGTGAGCTGACCAGCGGGATTAAAATCATAGACAGCAAACTGGGTAGCAGGACCCATATGTACCAGGGGCCCTATTTCTTTCTTTCACTGAATCATCCATCCGATGAAAACAGCGGCGAATTAATAGCCGGCACCTTGGGATGGTCAGGAAATTTCAGGCTGCTTTTTGAACAGGATAATAAAAATTCTTTAAGAGTTATTTCCGGCATTAATCCTTTTGCCTCGGAATACAGCCTGGCTCCCGGGAAAACTTTTGTTACTCCTTCTTTCTTCTTTACCTATTCCAACAAGGGAAGGGGAGAAGCCAGCCGCAACTTCCACCGCTGGGCGATGAATTACGGTTTGATGGATGGCAATAAATCCCGAATGACTCTTCTCAATAACTGGGAAACAACGTATTTCACTTTTGACGAACCTAAACTTGCCGGATTAATGGATGATGCCAAATCCCTGGGAGTGGATCTTTTTCTCCTGGATGACGGATGGTTCGGCAATAAATATCCCCGCAATAACGATAAGGCAGGTCTTGGCGACTGGCAGGAGAATAAGGCTAAATTGCCTGATGGAATTGGTTCGCTTGTAAAAACAGCTGAGAATAAAGGAGTGAAGTTCGGCATCTGGATTGAGCCTGAAATGGTGAATCCAAAGAGTGAACTGTATGAAAAGCACCCTGACTGGATCTTAAAACTTCCCAACCGTCCGGAACACTACTACCGCAATCAGCTGGTTCTCGATTTAACCAATCCGGAAGTGCAGGAATTTGTCTATCACCTGGTGGTCGACATGATGGATAAGAATCCAGGTATTGCCTATATCAAGTGGGATTGCAACCGGATGATGACTAATGCTTACTCACCCTATCTGAAAAACCAGCAGTCGCATCTTTACATTGACTATGTAAACAATCTCTATAAAATCTTTGAAAGAATCCGGGTGAAGTATCCACATCTGCCCATTATGCTCTGCTCCGGAGGGGGCGGACGCGTCGATTACGGTGCATTAAGATACTTTACCGAATACTGGGCCAGCGATAATACCGATCCTTTTGAACGAGTTTTCATTCAGTGGGGCTACTCTTATTTCTTTCCTGCTTTGTCCGTATGTAATCACATAACATCCTGGGGCAAGCAATCCATCAAGTTCCGTACCGATGTAGCCATGATGGGCAAACTCGGGTATGATATCCAGGTGAAAGGGCTGTCCGAACCGGAACTTAAATTCAGTCAGCAGGCTATCCGCGATTACAGGAGATTGAGTGATGTCATCTGGAAAGGCGATTTGTACAGGCTTGTTTCTCCATACAAGGAAAACCGTGCCGTTTTGATGTATGTAAGTGAAGAGAAGAATAAAGCCGTGCTTTTTTCCTATACGCTGAACAGCCGCTACGGCGAAGACTTCAACAAGGTCAGACTGGAAGGATTAAACCCGGATAAGAATTATAAAATCAATGAGATCAATGTGATGGGGAAACCGGCTTTTGGTGACAACGGGAAAACCTTGTCAGGAGATTATCTGATGAAGGAAGGTTTAACCGTTACCACCGGGAACCCATTAACAAGCATGGTTGTTGAAATCACAGAACAATAAAATGCCGGATTGCAGAGACAAGGCAATGCCTTGTCTCATGCACTAATACAATCACAGTTAATAATAACAGAGACAAGGCGGTATATTGTCTCATGCATATGTTAATAATAACAGAGACAAGGCGGTGCCTTGTCTCTACAGAATTATCACTGGTGTTTCAGCAAAGACAAGGCAATGCCTTGTCTCTACACATACAATAATTAAATGGTTATAAATTTTATTTCCAAATGAATGCAATGCCTTTTGTAATAGGTGCTCTGGCCATCCTGGCGCTTGCATACAGATTCTATTACAGTTTTATCGCCACCAAAGTATTAATGCTTAATGACCAGACTGTTACTCCAGCAATCCGGCTTTTTGACAAACAAAATTATTATCCGATGCCAAAGTGGATTGTCTTCGGGCACCATTTTGCTGCCATCGCAGGAGCCGGGCCGCTGGTAGGGCCTGTTCTGGCTGCACAGTTCGGATTCATGCCCGGATTTATCTGGATGGTCGTGGGAGCCGTTATGGCCGGGGCCGTGCATGATCTGATTATTCTTACCGCTTCGGTCAGGCATGATGGTAAATCGCTGGCTGAAATAGCCAAAACGGAAATCAGCAGCTTTAGCGGAGGTATCACTTCGATAGCCGTCCTGATCATCCTGGTTATCGCCCTTGCCGGACTTGGCGTGGTGGTTGTGAATGCCCTTGCCGAAAGCTCCTGGGGAACCTTTACCATTGCAGCTACTATTCCTATTGCAGTTTTCATGGGTTTATGGATGTTTAAATTCAGGAAGGGAAAAACTGTTGAAGCTACTATTCTGGGAGTCATACTCTTATCTTTTGCTGTGATTTTTGGCAAGAATATTCCCGGATCTTCAATTGAATCATGGTTTCTTTTTGACCGAAAAACACTCACTCTTTTATTGGCCGGATATGGATTTCTGGCCTCTGTTCTGCCCGTATGGCTGCTCCTGTCTCCCCGCGATTATCTTAGTTCCATTATGAAGCTTGGGGTAGTGGCCATGCTTGCCTTTGGTATTGTCCTGGTTGCCCCGGAAATTAAAATGCCTTCTTTTACCTCTTTTATACACGGAGGCGGCCCGATTATTCCCGGCACCCTGTTCCCTTATCTTTTTATTACCATTGCCTGCGGAGCTATTTCCGGCTTCCATGCACTGGTCAGTTCGGGTACAACACCCAAAATGCTGATGAAGGAATCTCATATAAAGCCAATAGCCGTAGGCTCCATGTTGGCTGAGGCCATGGTAAGTATCCTGGCACTGATTGCTGCCACCAGTCTTTTCCCGCTCGATTATTTCCAGATCAATGTTTCTCCCGAAAAATTTACCCAAATTCTGCCGCAGCTTCATTCCATGGGTTTTACAGAAACGAATCTGACCACCTTATCCAGCGAGGTAGGTGAGAAGATTGCCGGAAGGCCCGGAGGTGCAGTTTCCCTGGCCGTGGGAATGGCACAGATCTTTTCCAATATCCCGGGACTGAGGGGCTTGATGTCGTACTGGTATCATTTTGCCATCATGTTTGAGGCGTTGTTTATTCTGACTACTGTCGATGCCGGCACCCGTATTGCCCGGTTTATCCTTCAGGAGGCCATGGGTAAAATTCATAAACCATTTGCAAGAACCAACTGGCTGGCCGGAAATCTGATCACCAGTTTTCTGGTTGTCCTGGCCTGGGGATATTTTATTTATACGGGCAGTGTAGCCACTATCTGGCCGATGTTCGGAGTTGCCAACCAGCTTCTGGCCACCCTCGCCCTTGTGGTGGGTACCTCGTACCTGATCAATCACGGCAAGCGGAAATACATCTGGATCACCATTGGCCCGATGGTTTTTGTCGGAATCACCACCATCACGGGGGGAATTATGAATATGATCAATATTTATATTCCCCAAATGCTTGATCGGGGCACCCGGATTCAAGGCACCATTAATACGGTACTGACCACATTGATCCTGGTTTGTGTCTTGCTGATTATCATCGAGGCTATTCCAAAATGGATCAAGGGGAAACCAAAAATGAAGACAACAGGAGCAGAAGAAATACCTGTTGATCTGGCCGAAATACAAACTGAAGTTTCCATTTTAGAAACCGGCACTTCCAAGGATCAATAAGCTCAATATTAGCTATGCTCTTATTCCATAAAGGACCTCTGTATCTGAGGTTTCATTCCGGAGACAGCATATTTTACAGCTTCCGGTGGATGATTTGACCAATACCTTTCCCGTTTTATGTTATTGAGAGGATAAGGTCAAATCAATTGGGCGATCATCATCATCTGTCGATGTAATTTTACGATTATTCTGATTATTTCTGTTGTATCTTTGGCTGCTGGGTCATTTGTAATATTTAAAAAAAGGGATTCTCTGTGATCATTGAAAGCCCGGATAAATCTATTCGGGAATTAAATAAAGAGATGATTTGATGTATCAGAAAGATTACATACTTCGGATGATTGAGATGCTTACTGATTTAATTGCAGGCATCCTGGCACTGATTAAAAAGGGTGACTTTCAAAAGGCTTCCCAGGCACTTGAGATTGCCTTTTATGATTATTTGAAGCAGGATGCAGCATTTTTTAACCTCATTCCAAAGGAAGATTTAACCGCCAAACTTCTCGATGAGCACAATTTCACAAATGGTCATTTGGAAATACTGGCCGAATTATTCTATGCTCAGGCTGAGTTATCTTTTGCACAAGGGAAACATCCCGAAAGCATGTTGTTTTATGAGAAGTCTCTGACTTTATTTGATTTTATTGAAAAGGAATCAAAAACTTTTTCTGTTGAAAGACAATCCAGGATATCGCTGATTAAATATCAAATTGGCAAACTGAATTAATAAGCTATTTGATTCTATGAAATAGACCCTCGCTGGCGCGTTGTGTGTCCTGAAGTTGAGGACGAGTTAATCAAGTTCTTTAACATGCTGTACAAAAGATGAAGGGATTTCTGGGAAGGAATGATCCTTCGCTGGCGGTCTGCAGGGGCAGTCAGCAAACCGCCGTGCGGTAAAGTCTGAACTGTGATTTTAGTGTGATTTTTTTGATTTTTTTGATTATGAAATAAATAGAATGTTCTTTACACTGCAGATGAAAGGATAAGTTTGGCGGCTACCTGTTTACTGGCTAAGCGACAACCGATATTAAGGTGACATGAACGTTATCCGGGGAATTTCCTGGCTAATCCAATGAGTTTTGCTGAAGCTGATCAGGGATTCGGAGGAACAGTCTCCATGCTAAAAAATTACTATGAAGATGCTGAGTACTATACTTTTCTCGAAATATTAAACTCTAGTTACACCGGATCTGGTGGAGATGATTACAGCAGCAGATTTGACGACGATGTCCGCATGTCCTTGGGAGGAGAGTTGAATTTTGCTTTTAATGCAACCAGCAATCCTAAATACGAATATCAATATGAAAAGCTAAAACGAAGCAAAGTTCTGCAGTTTCATCCCAATAAAGCTGGTAATATCCCGTTTTCCTATAACTGTCCGGTTTACTACGACGTGGTGACAGAGTACCGGGAAGAAGGAGGTGCCAATACCGGTAAAACAGTTTACAAATACAATACTGAAGCCGGCAATTTTCTCTTTGGCACTTTTGGACATTATGGTATCTATAATTCACCAACAGAATGGGCTTATGGCCACCTTGTTTCAAAAACAGATTACAAGGCAAGGGATAATGGCGGTGTTATAGTTTTCGATCCGGTGCGGTCCGTTACAAATACTTATAAATACATTCCCGGCTGTGTCGATGTTTTTTTGAGTACACGCCATTTCGACTATTTGACAAATGCTACAAAAAATATGGCCCTGTTTAATTATATCCGGACGACTTCGGGTGTACCTGATTTTTTCATTCCTACAATAGACGGCTGGGACCGTACCGGTTATGTAATTATGGATACTACCGTTGTAAAAACATATTCCGATGGTGGTTGTGTTACTGAAACATCCCTTTTTGAATATGATGAGAATCTATTGCTTGCAAAGAAAGTCACGACCATGAAAAGCAGTGGTGAAACCATCAATACCTTATATGGATATTCAAATACTGATTGCCCGGTTTTAGCAAATCAGGGGCGGTTAAATAGTTTGATAAACAAACAGACCTATGTTAATGACGTGTTAAAAGAAAGTGTGAAGAATGTTTACAGCAACAGCTGGCTTTCCAATAACAGCCTGGTAGCGTTGCAAAAGATACAAACATCTACCCTGGATAATCTCCTGGAAGACCGAATCCTGTATCATAACTATGATGAGTATGGTAATCCGGCAGATGTATCTAAAAATAATGATGTACACCAAACCTATATTTGGGGGTACGACCAAACTTACCCTGTCGCTAAATTTGACAATCTATCTTATTCGGCAGTTTCATCAAATTCAACATTGATGAATTATCTCAATCAATTGCAGAATTATACTGATTTAACTGATGCGACTGTTCGCAGTAATTTAAAAACACTGAATGATAATATCCGGAACAATGTGCCAGCCGGGGCAATGGTTACCACCTTCACCTATATCCCTCTTGTAGGCATGACCTCCCAGACCGATCCTAACGGGGTGACCACTTACTATGAGTACGATCCCTTAGGAAGGCTCAAGACAACACTGGACAACGAGAGTAAGGTTACCAGACATTATAAATACCATTACGGTAATTAATTAATGAGAAATGAAAAATCAATGCCGTTACCTAAGAATTTGGATGATCTGTGACAATCTTGTTTCATCGAAGATGATCTGTGGGCAAAAGGTTTTTAGACTATAGACATCAGGCTATAGGTTTATCAGCAATTTTCCTAAAGCCTAAAGTCTAAACAAATCTTTAGCCATCAGTATCATCTGCGTCATCCGTGTTCTGATTTAAACGCCATTGAATTAAAAATTTAAAAGTGAACTTTAATTAACCATTGATATGAAAAAGGTTTTACAGATAATAACCACAGGGATGGCCATTATCGGCCTCTCAGGGAACTACCCCCTGTTCGCGCAGGACCTCACCCCAAGGGCCCAGGCCTCCCTGAACAGGAACTACATCCATACCCTGATCCCCCAGACCAATACGGGGGATGCCGGCGCCATGATCGAAACCATCCAGTATTTTGACGGTTTGGGAAGATCCTCACAGACTGTCTCCTGGCAGGCATCGCCCGGCTCCCAGGATATTGTCACCCCGGTGTCGTATGATATTTTCGACCGGGAGGATAAAAAATACCTGCCGTATGCAACAACTGCAACTGGGACCGGAGCTTTTAAATCAAATGCTCTTGATGACACTTATTCAGCCAACTGCGACCATTATAAATTTTACAATACAGAAACCAACAGCGTGGTCAACGACGCAAATCCTTTTGCCAAAACAGAATTTGAAGCCTCGCCCCTGAACCGTGTGGTCAAGCAGGGAGCCCCCGGGACTGTATGGCAGCCTAATGCCACACCTTCAGCAGACCACTCGGTAAAATATGATTACGGCACAAACGCTGCCGGTGAGGTCAAACGCTGGAAAGTTGTCAGTGATGCCCTTACCGATGATGGCTCTTATGCAGCTTCGACTCTTTTCAAAACTATTACCTGGGATGAGAACAACAACAGCTCGGATAATATCAACCGCACCGAAGAATTTACGGATCTCCAGGGGAAGGTGGTGCTGAAAAGATCAAAAAAGGGGTCTGAAACGCTCTCCACTTATTACGTGTACGACGATTTTGACCTTCTTCGTTTTGTTCTTACTCCAAAAGCCATGGAAGACAATGCCATAACGGGTAACGAGCTTAATGATCTTTGCTACCAGTACAAATACGATGGCCGAAAACGGATGATTGAGAAAAAACTTCCAGGAGCAGACTGGGTTTACATGGTTTACGACAACAGGTACCGGCTGGCGGCAACCCAGGATGGGGTACAACGCGCAAAATCGCCTAACGAAGATGAATGGACATTTACCAAATACGATGCGCTGAACAGGCCCATCATGACAGGAATATACAAGGTGGCTGAAGGTACTACGCCGGGGACCTTAAAATCGATCGTAAACGGGTTCGGTGTTTATTCTGAAGACCGCAGTACAACCGGTTACGGGTATTCCAACAACTCTTTCCCGTCAATTGCCGAGGCCGATCTGCTTGCCGTGACCTATTACGACACGTACGATTATCCGGGGATGAAGTCCTTTACATACAATGGTGAAATTGGCAATAACAGCTTCAGCGGGACCAAAGGCCAGGTTACGGGTACAAGGGCAAAAGTGCTCGATGGTACTGAAAACAACTCTTCCGGTTTCCGCTGGCTGGTAACAACCCACTATTACGATAACCGTTACCGGGTGATACAGACACTGCGCGATCTTTACGCAGCCACCACAGCGGATAACGAGGTTGTCTCGACACTCTATGATTTTACCGGAAGGTGATGAAGACCCTGACACAGCAAACGGTTAACGGCACGCCAAATACAGTGTTAGAAAGGAACGCCTATGACAATGCCGGGAGATTAACTCAGGTAAAACACAAGGTCAACAGTGGAACCGAGGTTATACTGGCTTCGATGGAATATGATGAAATTGGCCAGCTCAAGCAAAAATCGCTGCACGGTGAAGTGAGTAGTGGAATACAGAACCTGAACTATGGCTACAATATCAGGGGATGGCTCGAAAGGATCAATAACCCCGATGTAAACCCGTCTTTGACAAGCACCCAGAAATTAAATCTTGGATTGTATTACAATAATTTACCTTCGGGTTTATCTGCCACTGCCCAGTACAACGGCAATATTGCAGGCTTAGTGTGGAATGTTCCGCGTCCTGATGTACAAGGGACTCTTTTCCCCGGAGAAAAAGAAGGGTACAGGTTTACTTACGACGGGCTGAACCGGATGACAAACTCTTACTATGGAGAAGGATCAACCTTTACAACCAATGCCGACGCCAACAACGAAAACCTGACTTATGACAAAAACGGGAATATTCTCACCCTGACAAGAAACCTGAAAGGTACAGGGCTGATTGATAACCTTACCTATTTATATAAAAACAACGGTTTCAGCAATATGCTGGACAGGGTGGATGATGCTGTGTCAGGCGTCAATGGATTTTCAGAAGGGAACATAAAACAAGCAGGTGAATATAATTATGACAATAATGGTAATTTAACTTCCGATCTTAACAAAGGGTACAGCAGCATTCAATATAATTATCTTAATCTTCCCCAAAGGATTGTTGGATCTACTCAACAAATTTCCTATATTTACGACGCTGCAGGAATAAAACTTGCGAAAATTGGAACAGGTGGCGCTTATACGTACTATGCCGGAAGTTTTGTTTACAGCGGAAGTTCTTTGAGTTATATTTTGACAAAGGAAGGAATGTGGCTTCCGGGAGGCAACTACCAGTATTACCTGAAAGACCACCTGGGCAATACCAGGCTCGCGGTTAATACTTCTGGTCCGGGTGGAACGCTTGTTCAGCAAACCGACTATTATCCCTTTGGCATGGACATCACCGTTTATAACGGGGGACTCGATAACAGATACCGTTACAACGGGAAAGAGTTCCAGGAGGATGCGATCAATAATAGAAAGCTGGACTGGTATGATTACGGGGCAAGGTTTTATGATCCGGCTTTGGGGAGGTGGCATACCGTTGACCCGTTAGCCGAGAAGTCAAGAAGATGGAGTCCTTACACTTATGCCTTGGATAATCCATTGAGGTTTACAGACCCTGACGGGAATGACTGGTGGGATGCTGTTGTTGGCACCGCTTATGGCATTGCCACTAATATCGTACCAGGTACTACATCATTAAGAGAACATTACACTCCCACTGATGCAGCAGATTATAATAATGCTTTACGATCAACTGATGCTGCTGCTTTAGCTGTAGGCGAAGCAATGGTTAAAGGTGGTGGTGGTGCCGCCGCAACAGGAGGTGCCGTTGCTTTAGCCGGAGGTGCCGTTTCCCTTTCCGGTATTGGGGCCACCGTTGGCGCACCAGCTGCAGCTATTGGTGTTACTGTTGCAGAAGCAGGCGCTGCAACCGCTGCCGGTGGAGTTGTTTTAATGGCTAATGGTTCAGCTAATGCCGCCGCTGGATATAATTACGGAGGACAAAAGGATACCGAAAGTGGTTCTAGAAAAGAGGCTTTCAGAAATGCTAAAGACCAGAATGGAATTCCAAGAAGTCAACAACCAGACAAGACAATTAAGCCAAATACACCAGAAGGTAATGCTGCAGGACTTGATAGTAGAAATGTTAAGCAGTATGAATTTACTAACTCTCAAGGACAGAAAGTTACTATAAGACAAGATAAACCTGCCACTTACAATGGAAATGGTACAGGGGATCAAGGGGCTCATTATAATGCTGGCCAAAATGGAGAAAAGTTAAAACAACATCACAATTATGGAAATTAAAATTTTTGACGACATTTTTGATCAAAACCTAGGTATATATTGGAGGGGTAATGAATATTACCCTTCCAACTCGCTGAATGATTTGGATACAAAAAAGTTAAAGAATATGGCATGTATTGAGATACGTTTCTATCGAGATAAAAGCTTGAACAATAGTTTTGATGTACTTTTTGCTAAATATTATGATTTTATTAATACAATTATTCCTTTGAATTCTTTTATTGTAAAAACAGAACATAAGAAGAAAATCAAAAATAGAATCAGAAGTTATAAAGGAATATTTCCGAGAAAGAAAGTAAAAGAGAATGATTTTCGAGAAATAGAGGTACCTATAGAAGGAGAATATACCTTACTCTTTGGAATTGCTAAATTGAATGAAGGGATCATGGAGTTATTTGGAGATCGCACGACAAGTTTTATAATTAGTAGTCCTAAAACGGATTTTGTTAAGAGCGATTTTATCCAAAAGTTTGCTGATGTATGTATGTCTCACACTGAAACCTCAAGAATTAATTACCTAAACCTTCTTTCTAAATTACTAAATGATGATGATATCATATACAAGTTATCTGGAGATGGAGGAGAAGAATTAATTGCATTACAGATAATAAGCAATAGTAAGAATAAGGAATCTTTAATTGAAAAAATCAACCTCGTTTGCGCCGATTTTTAAATGGAGTACAATTATGCAAAATTGAAATTGATAACAACAAATAAACAACAAACCCGGCCACAGTGCCGGTTTTGTTTTATAGTGCAGCGACGTTTTTCTGGAAGAACTCTTTAAATTTCTTATTGGTAAGCATTTTTTCGATCAGGCGGAATATGGTTTGTTTATCCTCTTCATCGAGCTGTTGTATAAGTCTCATTTGCTCCCCTGGCTGCCGCACGATTCTATCGTGTGGCATTATCATTCAGTAGTATTGCAACTGTTACTTTTTTCATATAAAATTGCATTGATTTTTTCTGAGCGGTTTATTAAATTTAGCAGATGAGCCGTAATTATAAATTCTATAATCCGGAGGGTGTTTATTTCATAAGTTTTGCCGTTGTTGAATGGTTAGACGTATTTACCCGAATCGAATACAAAACCATATTAATCGATGCGTTGCAATATTGCCAGCAGCACAAAGGCATGGAAATATTTGCGTGGTGTATAATGACCAACCATGTTCATTTGATTTTCCGTAGTCTCAATGGACAAAAACCAGAATTAGTGATCGGGGATTTTAAGCGTTTTACCAGTAAAGCCCTGGTGAAAGCTATAATAGAAAATCCAAAAGAAAGCCGGAAGGAATTTTTACTTGAGCAATTTTTGAAAGCAGGTGAAAAATCGGCCAATGTAAATAAATATCAATTTTGGAGGCATGACAATAAACCGATCGAATTGTGGAGCAATAGGGTAATGAATGAGAAAATTGATTATATTCACAACAATCCTGTTGAAGAAGGTTTAGTTTTCAGGCCGGAAGATTATTTATACAGTAGTGCTCTTGATTATGCCGGGGAGAAAGGAATTTTGGACCATGTTATTGTCGTAAAATAATGCCACACGATACAATCGTGCGGCAGCTGGGGGTATAATGACCAACCATGTTCATTTGATTTTCCGTAGTCTCAATGGACAAAAACCAGAATTAGTGATCGGGGATTTTAAGCGTTTTACCAGTAAAGCCCTGGTGAAAGCTATAATAGAAAATCCAAAAGAAAGCCGGAAGGAATTTTTACTTGAGCAATTTTTGAAAGCAGGTGAAAAATCGGCCAATGTAAATAAATATCAATTTTGGAGGCATGACAATAAACCGATCGAATTGTGGAGCAATAGGGTAATGAATGAGAAAATTGATTATATTCACAACAATCCTGTTGAAGAAGGTTTAGTTTTCAGGCCGGAAGATTATTTATACAGTAGTGCTCTTGATTATGCCGGGGAGAAAGGAATTTTGGACCATGTTATTGTCGTAAAATAATGCCACACGATACAATCGTGCGGCAGCTGGGGGGATACAATCGTGCGGCAGCTGGGGGGCTGAAATTATTAAAATCCGGCTTTCGGATGGTGAAAGTATTGACGGCAAGCTGGTTCTGCCCAAGGATAGCAGCAATGTACCGGTGATCGTGATATTTGTACACGGTACTGGTCCCAACACTTATCTTAATAAGCGGAAAATCGGCCAGGTTGAGTTTAATTATTTTGATCTGTTTGCAGATGAGTTTACCAAAAGAGGGATTGGTTTTTTTTCCTACAACCGGCGCGGAGTGGAAATTGGTGACACCCCCCCCATGTATGATGTCGTGGATTCGGTCCAATATGCCAAATACCTGCCGTCTGTTGAGGTCATGGATATTGAATCTATTATTTCCTGTCTGAGAAAAGACGAACGATTCAAACAGTCCAAAATTGCGTTATTGGGTGCGAGCGAAGGTACCATTATTGCCTCGATGGTTGCAGATAGAAAAGTTGAAAAAGTTGATGCATTATTACTGTTTGGCTATGCAAATGATAACCTGTTTGACATCATAAAATGGCAATTTTCGGGTGCTGCTTCCATGATCAATCTCAGAAAGTTCTTTGATGTAAACAAAGACAACAAGATCAGCAAGATTGAATATGAGTCATCCGATTCTATTGCAGTTCTCGGCAGAACTAAAGTGTTGAAAAATGCTTCCTTTGAGGCGCTTGACGTTGTAAAAGACTCCATCCTTGATTTTAGGGACTTCGGATCCCGAACTGCTCAATATTTTAAAAACCTGCAGGAAATGATCGATCAGGGAAATGATGCATGGATTTGGAAAAATTATTTTAAAGTAACCAGTAAATGGCTCAAAGAGCATTTTCAGCTTGAGGCTAATAAAACAAGACTTTTGCGCGTTAATATTCCTGTTTATATTTTTCACGGCACTGATGATGGAAATGTTCCTGTTGAGGGAGTGTATGATATTGAATCCAGGTTTAAACAGGCTGGTAAAACTAATCTGAAGTGTTTCGTCTTTGAAGGCCATAATCATGATCTTAATTATCTTGACTGGCCTTTCAAACATCAGATTTCTGACGGTTTAAATGCTATTTTTAAAGCATCAGAGGTCTTATTAAAGAATGAAAAATAAGGGAAAAAGTCCTATGTTCCGCCAAATGCTTTAATTAAGCAGCCTTGTTTTTGATACAGAATAAAAAGAGGGTGCTTGCACGGCACCCTCCTTGATTAGAATAAAACTGAATGTAATTACTTTTTCAAATAAGTTTTGTTGCCATTTTTATTGATGTAATACTGGCCTCCTTTGGCTCCTTCATAAACGGCCTGGCCTTCAGGACCCTTTTTGCCGGGAATGATTTTATCACCGCTTGCTGCCTTTTCGGGCTTTCCCATTTTCGCGGCTTTTTCATTGTGTTTTTTTACCGGCTTTTCAGACTTGATTGGGGTCTGTTCAGTTTTATTTTTCTTTGTTACCTTCTTTTCCTGTGCATTTACTGAAAATACCCCTAACATCATCACCAAACTCAATAACCATACTAATTTCTTCATGATTGATTCTTTTTAAATTATTCAACTTAAAGTTAGGACTTTGATCATGAAGAAATCGTGAGGATAAGGCTTTTGAAAAATTAAAAAAAATTAAAAAAAATGGAATGGAAACGTTTTGAAAAATTCAGATTGTCGGTTTCAATTTTGTGGTGGTGTTTCGCTGATGGAGATGACATAAGTTCTGTTCGCATTTGGATAAAAAAAACAATATGTATATTTTTGAGTATTCAGGTTCATTCGATAAACAATATTAAATACTTAACTAACTAATTGATTTTTAAATGGATTCAAAAATTGATTACACCGTAAACAGTAAGGAGAATGTGTATTTTTTGATCAGATTGCTCGTCAGCATTGGGTTGTACTTTTTTATTTTCACTTCTGCCGCAGCAATTTTAAGTTCAGAGAATCCCGCGACCAGGTCACTACTGATAATTTATATTTATGTTGTTGTGCTTCTTGTATTTTTGTTTTTTCACCTTGCCATTAAGATCGGTTACCTGAGAGGTAATGCTGTAAAAGTGACGAACAGTCAATTCCCCGATATACACCAGATGGTTTCAAAGCACTCAAGAACACTCGGGCTACGGAGTGTTCCGGATGTTTTCATTTTGCAATCAGGCGGTATTTTGAATGCCTTTGCATCAAGATTTATGGGAAGCAATTACATCATTATCAATTCAGATATCGTAGAAGCTGCAGAACAGGATAAACACATGCTTTCCTTTATTATCGGACATGAACTGGGGCATATCAAACGCAATCACATGTTAAAGAACTTAATTCTTTTTCCTTCTTATGTCATTCCATTTCTGGCCTCTGCTTACTCAAGAGCTTGTGAATATACCTGTGATTCGATTGGTTATTCCCTTTCACCCATTGGGGCTGATAATGGATTGCTGTTGCTGGCAGCAGGAAAGACGATTTACAAAAAGGTCAATGCCAGAGAATACATCGCACAGCAATACAGTGAAACCGGTTTCTGGACCTGGTTTGCCGAGAAAGTATCTTCTCATCCGAATTTAACCAAGCGGCTTTCCTGTTTCGTCGGGATAAAGGCCACCGAGCCAATTGCCGAGATTATCCCCGAGCCGGTAATCGTTCCGGAAAGAAAGGAAGCGGACTATTCAAAATACATGCCGAAATAAGCATATCAGGAGTTAACCTGATTTTAAATTGTACCCAAAAAACACCAAATCTACATTTAAGCTTTGGCGAACTTTGGTGTCCCGGGCGGCAGAACGGTGAACCTCAGCAAATGTTGACATAACTATTAATTGACATTCCGGCAGTACTCAATAAATCTTTGTCTTCAGGAATCAAAAACAAATCAGGCTCTTTCTTTTCAAATATCAGGACTATTTCGTTACATTCTTTTGGCCTGCAAGGTCCAACGCTGAATCCGGAAAGCGTAAAATTGACCAACACCCAACCTTTTTCAGTTTGAATATGTCCTTTGGCCCTCAGAATCGCTGAATGATTATTTAAGAGGCCGGATAGCTTTTCCGAATTAAAACTGACGGCGCTGTTAAATTTGTAATGCTTTTCAATGTAATTGGTGTCTGTGAATGAAGGATATACTGATTGGAAGTTCGTCCGCTTTTCTTTGATGAAGTTTGAATCGGGAAGGGCATTGAATCCGTAGATGCTTAGAATATCGGTATATACATGTTTATCAGGGAATAAAGTTCTGAATTTTTTGATGAGACGCTCCTTTTCAGTTATTTTGGTCACAAGGTCGCATTTGCTGAAAACAATCACATCAGATTTTGAAATCTGATTACGGTAAATGGGATTGAGTTGAAGCCTGGGGTTTTCAATAATCGTTAAATCAACAAGGCAGAGGAGTGGAGTGAGCACAAGCTCCGGATTGGATTTGATAATTTCCGAAACCATGTCAATGCCGCCTAATCCGGTAGGCTCGATAATAATTCCCGAATAGTTTCCTTCTTTTAGAATTTTTTCCAGATTCTCCTGAAAGTATCCTTTGGCGGAACAACAGATACATCCACCTGAAATTTCGAATACCTTCCCAGCTTCCGAAGAATCACTGATTGTCTGGCTATCAATGGAAATTTTACCAAATTCGTTTATTATCACCGCCCATTGTTCATCATTGTTTTTTTGGCTGAGCAATTTAAGAATAGCCGTAGTTTTTCCCGAACCCAGAAATCCTGATATAATGTTGACCGGAATCATTTCCATTGTGTTACAAAGCCGGACAATGGAATGCCCGGCTTTGTATAAGATTACAAATGTATTGTTTACAATCCGTATTCATCCGGAATGAATTTGCTCTGATCAATTAAAGGCAGCATCATCTCTATAAAATCACTTTCGTTGTCGGGGATGCTGTTCAAATCATCGCGCAGAATTGGCAAATAACCGGTTTCCATTTCAGGCAGATTCATTTTTCCTGAGAAGAGTGTCTCTTCAATAAGATCGAGTACAGCCAGAGCTCCGTTTTTGGCATTGGCAACGTAGGAATCACCTTTAATCAGTTCATTTGAAATCCTGATCACATTCTCAGGTGCAAGAATCAATGCCTGGGGATCGGTATAAACATCGGATGAAACAAGCAGTTGCTGTAAAACATCACGGTGCGTTTTACCTGCCTTTAAAGCCTCATTCATCAGACGCGTGTCGTATTCTAATTGTTCCAGGTAGGCTGTGGGAGCCATTCCTGACAACAATTTTATATTCTGAACAGATTCATTGCTCCACAAATCAGCACAAGCTGAAGAGATATTGCCAACAGGGCTAAGATGAGCACAGGCAGCCGTTTTCCCTTCCATTGAAATGGGGATACCGGTAATTGCTTTAAGGAATGGTCCTTCATAAGCACAATCTTTATCCGGACCAATGGCTCCCTCTTCAACAGCAACGATTGAACGTACTGCGGAGATAACGCGAACCAGGGATGCAAATACTCTTGGAATGTACTTTTTCTCAGCCAAAACCATCGCTGTATTGCCAAATCCGCACGCCGAATCTCCCGCTGCAATTTTTCCGTGCTTTCCGGCCAATGACACTATTTTCTCCCATAGAAAATGCATATCGCGAACGCCTAACACAGCCAAGGCAAAGACCATTCCTTTGATGTCGCACATCAACAGGGCTTCATCTGAAACTTCCTTACCCCCAGTACTTTCAATTGATAACAGATCTCCGCCTGCCACCATGCCTTGCTCAAACAATTCCATCATCGGCTCCAGCAAATAAGAGGAACGCTGGCGGGCTGGTCTTTCAAATTCGCGAAGGTCATTGGGGGTTAACCTTATTTCCGAAGGAAGGCCGTATTTTTGATAATAATCTTCACAGATGCCGTTCATTATTTTTATGATCTCCACACCGATAGAGGGTGTTTTAGTCATTTCCAGGAGTGTCTCGAATTCAAGTACAATTCCTTTTGAATTAAGTTGTAAAGCACGTTCCAAAGCACCTGTGGTAATTTCACGGTAATGAGCATATACTTCATTCAGCGTACTGTCATTGATGCTCATCATCGGCAGCGTAAAATTCAGCTCAGGGTAAACATGATTACCTCCGATTATCAATCCCCTTTTGGTTGTTACCGGATTGGGAGCAATCCCGAACATCAGGTCTGAAGGGTTATTTATAACTAAGCTTTTATATTTCATTTTGTTTGAATCAGATTAGAACTGTCTTTAAGAATTGAGAGCATTACACGAAGGGGTTGAATGTGTGAGTCTCCTGAATATCATCAGTTGCATTTTTCAGGAATCCAAATTGAGTCCCGTAAGAGCTCCTGAGGGAAAAAGGTTGCTTGTCCCGCTTTCAACCGGTGGGTATTTACCTTTACTTCCTTCGGGCAACGAGCAGTTCTCACTGTTCTCCGGTTGTCATCACTCATAACACATCACCGTTCACTTCCCGTTGATTATCAGGATGCAAGCTGGTTCATGTATTCAACTGCCTTCTGAGGATCGGGAGCATAAAAATCGGCACCGATCCTTTGGCAGAAAGCGTCATTGACGGGCGCTCCCCCGATGAGAATTTTTGTTCCCGGCACCTGATTCTTAATAGTCGTTACAATTTCGCCCATGTTGACCATCGTGGTAGTTAAAAGAGCCGATAAGCCAACTACTGCTCCCGGGTTATTTTCAAGAGCATTAACAAAACGGTCCGATCCAACGTCTACCCCAAGATCAACAATTGACCATCCACTGCCTTCCACCATCATCGATACAAGATTTTTACCGATGTCGTGCAAATCACCTTTTACCGTTCCGATGATAAAAGTACCCTTGGTCTTTATTTCCCCAGACGCGAAATAAGGTTTTAGCTGGATCATTGAAGCCCCCATGGCTCTGGCTGACATCAACATTTGCGGAACGAAGATCTTATTTTCTGAAAATTTTTTACCTACAATGGCCATTGCAGGGATAAGGGCATTCTCCAGTATTTGCTGCGGACTGATACCAGCCTCAATGGCGGCTAAGGTTAGTTCCTGCGAACCATCTTCTCCTTTTAACTGAGGCGGATAAGGCGATTTTTTATCCACTTTACCTAATTCAACTGATTCGAGTAATTTTTCCAGTATTCCTTCCATGATGTTTAGAAATAGATGTATAAAGATTAAAACAAAATTAAATCCGGGAGGAATTATAAACTACATCAATTTTTACTACTTTCGATGCAATATTTGCATTTATCCCCTAATTGGTACATTTTAAACCATTATGCCGGCATTATTTGAAAAAATTATTCTAAAAGAAGATGAATCATTCTCCATCGGCATTTTTCAGGATACCCTGGATAAGTGTACCTGGCATTACCACAATAATTATGAAATCAGCTTTATCACGGAAGGTAGCGGGAAAAGGATTGTTGCTGATTCCATGGAAGAATTTCAACCTGGTGATCTGGTTTTTATAGGGCCTAATCTTCCTCATGTCTGGATAGCTGACAAAGAGACCCGGACTCCTTCGAACAGAACACTTGAAATGGTCTTTCTGCAATTTATGCCCAAGGTATTGAGTCAACAATTGTTAATCCTGCCGGAATTCAAAAATGTTGAAAGAGGTCTGGCATTTTCTGAACGGGGAATTCAGATTGTAGGACAGACCCTCAATGAAGTAAGTGAATTGATGCTTCAGATCCCTTATTTAAAAGGTTTCGAAAGGATGCTTCATTTTTTCAGGATGATGGACATCATTGGAAGCAGTGAAACGAATATTCAGCTCGCCAGCAAAGAATATCTCAACAAGCGTTTTACTCACCAAAATAAAAGAATTGCAGCTATCCATCAATATTTGATGATCAATTACCGGGAAGAGGTGGATTTGAAAAGTCTGGCTGCCTTGGTCAACATGGCTGAAAGTTCGTTGTGCAGGTTCTTTAGAATGAATGTGGGGAAAACTGTTTTTGAATACCTGAATCAGATAAGAATTGAATTTGCATGTAAATTGTTAATGGACCCTGATTTAGGGATACTTGAAGTATGTCTGGATAGCGGCTTTAATAACCTGAGCCATTTTAACAAACAATTCAGGAAAATAGCAGGGGTAACACCCTCCGAATACAGAAAAAGGTTTAGGGGATTCCGGTAAGAAAAAGCTCAAGTTGTTATTTGCCGTGACATCCCTGTTTTACATTCTTCCACCAGCTTAGTTATAGAATCAGGGCTTTGAATTGCATCTCTGAATTCGTCTTTTAGCCGATTATTCCTTTGAAGGGATTAGAATCTGAAGTGTGGATTGCCGTGAAAGGAGAAAATAGAAAAAGTAGGGAGTAGGAAAGCAGGGAAATAATATGTTATATATTCTACAGTATTGAGGTCATCAACAGTCATTTATGGTCATTAAGTGTCGATAAATGATGAAGAGACCTGACCGGTTTCCAAAACCTGTCAGGTCGAAGATTTAATTAGAAATTTGGTTCCCAAATCATGTCTTTGTCCAGAGGGTAGGAGGGGCGATGAACATTTTTAAAAGGTAATGTGCGCATATCAAGGTTACAAAAACCTGACGTTAAAGCCATCAGATGAACCGGAGCAATGTCCCGTAGTTTAGGGTACAGATAGCCCAACTTAACAACCACGATGCTGAAATCCAATGGATTTAGCCCTACCTCGGTAAAATCATTTGCTTCGACGAAAGAACGGCGTGATTTTAAAATAACGGTTTTAACGCCATCTGTTTCAATAACGGCGGCTCCTCTGCCTGTATTCATTAACGAGTCGGGGGATATAAACAATACTTTTCCATTTATTTCAAGAGGTTTTCCGAAAACAGTATCTACTTTTCCTCCTAATGTAAGTTTGATATTTTTACCAACACCGGCAGCAATACATTCTTTGAGAGCATCGGGATCAACAATGCCCGCCATTACTGCGTTTTTAATTTTATGCCTGAGCAGCGCCTGCAATACCTGTGTATTGTCGCCCGGTGCCCCGGCGGTAGTGTTATCGCCCGAATCGGAAATAAAGACCGTCTTACCCTTGTATTCTGCCGATTTGGTGATCATCTCATCGATCGATCCGGAGGGTACATCCAGTTCCAGTTTGCCCCTGCGGTCCCAAATCTGCTGAGCCAGACGAACTGCTTCTTTTTTAGCCGCCGCACTGTATTTCTTATCTTTGGCTACCACGAAAACCCTCATTGCAGAGCGTGGAAGGTCTGCCCAGCAATAACCTGCAAAAATAGAGGCATCGAGGAGGCCTTCTTTTTTAGCCACATCGGGTATCTGCCCATAAATAGAATGTAAGGGCTCTACTTCGGTAATACTTTTTTCACCGGGAACCAGTATGGGTATTACTACATACCCGATGAATGGTTTCCATCCATTCTGGAGGGCGTCGGTGAGCATCTGTGCCGCTCTTGCTTTTGTTTCGGCTCCATCTCTGTGGGGAGCCGTCCTAAAGGCGGTGAGCAGATCAATGTTTTTGACAAATTCAGGCGAAAGATTACCGTGGAGATCAAAACTTCCGCAGATCAGCACATCTTTGCCCACGATTTCTCTTATTTTCTGAATGAGGGTTGCCTGAGCATCATCATAACCTTGTACATGTAAAGCTCCATGCATGTCCATGTAGATACCGTCAAGATGGCCTGCTTTCTTTATACTGTCAAGTATCTCGGTCATAAATTTCTCAAAAGCTGAGCGTTCCACCACCCCTCCCGGCCAGGCATAGGCATGAAGGGTAGGAATGAGATCAATATTGGCTTTTTTGAATATCCCGGCCCATGCCTGATCCTTCAAAACATCCGTTCCGCGCAGGACTTTAAAGTCGGATTCTTTTGTCAAAAGAGTTGAGAACGTATTGGATTCATGCCTTATACCCAATGTCAACACTCTTTTTTGCTGGAGTTGAACACTGCACGCGAAAGCTGAGAACAGAAATAAGCCTAATAAGAGATTTACCGTTAATCTTTTCATGATTGTTAATTTAGGTTTGAATACAATCACTAAAGGCACAATGGCTTTTCGTCAATGCCAGGTCATTAGTTTGTTTACAAAACTAATAATTATCCTTGACAGACGATATTAATCGACAGACAATATTATAAGTGAAGATACCTTATTCCGTTAAGAAACCAGGAATTAAAGCATCCGATCCAGCCAATTGATTATTTTTTCATTCATTGGCGTTTCATGGAGGAACATCCATTCATTGTCGATGCCTCCGTTAGCCAGGTCAGCGGTTTTAGCCCTGACATAACCTTCCGGATTCTTCAGGAACCTGTTTCCCGAGATAACATTTTCCAGATTGGTTCTGATTTTACTGAAACTGTTTACAAAGTTCCGGATTTCAGTTCCGGTATTTTGTCTCTCCACCGAAGATTTTGCCCTATCGTATTTTTCGAGAAGCAGTATGATATTTGAAGAATAGATCTGGAATTCATTGATTTGATTCATCAGCTCCAACGAACTGTAATTTCTTCGCGCAAGCTTAGCAGCTTTGGCTATTCTTTCCTTTATCATATTATACCTGATAACTTCTTCTTTTGCCAGGGCTATCTTATCTTTATACCGATCGCACCAGATACCAGGTTTTTCGGGGTCGGGCACGGAAATAAGGTCAATGGTCTTGGGATAAACCACCCGATCCCCGCGGTCACCAAAGGGATTATACACACCCTCTTTCGATATATGTTTCGCATACGTAGAATTATTTATCAGCGCACCATCCCAAAACCAGAGTGCCTGCTCCAGCAAATTCTGAAACTCGCAGGAGGGGTTGCTTAACTCAGGAGCATAATATCTGTGCCGGAACATTGCATTGAAGTAATCCGCTTTGATGTCCTGATAATTCCAGCTTGAAGAGGCAAAATTAAATATTCCTCTCCAGAAAGTCTCGAAGCTGTAGGCTGAATCATCCCACATTGTACACAGAATCCCGTCCAGTTTCTTTTCAGTGGCAATCTCGCAAAAATCTTTTATAGGATTAAAGATGGAATTATTTCGCGGAAGTAAAGGTGACATATCCTGGGCGCCGGTAGCTCCCATCACCTTAAGATCCCTGGAGATAAGCCAGTCAATGGCTTTCCTGTTTCCTAAAACCTTCGTGTTCCAATAAGTCCACCTCATGTAAGTGCATTCCTTTGGAAACTTGTCCGCATGGCTGTCCAGTTTATACTGGTTTTCTTTCCATATATTTTCAATCTTTTCATCGGACATACCCGACCAGTTGTTACGCATCGTGCCATAAACGCCGGAAAGGTTGAAAAACATGTCATCCCAGCATATTGGCATTCTTCCCTGCTCTTTGATGAAAGCTGTGACTTTATTAAGCCAGTATAGTTGCAGCTCAACAGGCTTCATTCCTGATTTTTTTGCCAGTTCAGACCTTCCAAGGTTGTATACTTCATCCCCACCGACATGCAGATATTTTCCGTATGGAGTGGCTTCCATCGCATCCTGGTAAAGAGCAAACTGAAGTTTATAGGTATCGGGATTAAGCGGATCGAAAGCCCAGTCTGATTCAGGATCGTCTCTAAGCTGTTTGTATTCCTCGTGTTTGAGAATATGTCCGGCATGCCCTAATCCCTGGACCAGGGGGCTTATATCGATATTTCTTTCATGGGCATATCTGCTGATTGCTGCGAACTCTTCAATGGAAATAGAGTTAGCTGATGCTACCAAGGGAGCTCTTTTGTATCTCAGCTTATCTTCCAGTTCAACTATGATGGCATTTACTTTGATTCTGGCGAGACGATCAATTAATTTGTAATAATAATGACCTGCATCAAGATGGAACCTGATGTCGAGGTGAATTGCACGATAAGGTACTCCAGGATAATCAGTGATTTGGCATGCGGGTATATCTACCTGTTGATCGTGAGCATCTTCCAACAATTGCTGTACTGTCTGACATCCGTAGAATAACCCGGCCTCGCCGCGTGAGGTGATGGTGATTTGGTTGTCTTTGATCTCGAGTTTATATCCTTCAGTAGACGAAGGAAGATCTTTTTCCTGAGATAATATCAGGGTGAGTACTCCTTTGCCCGGAGCATCTGCAAGAGGCAGGTTGTATAATTCACCATCAATTTTGGGCCTTTCTTTCACTCCGTTCAGATATAAATAACGAAGGTCGTGAGCAGAGAGAGCTTTTCCCTTTAGAAATTCTATTTTTTGAGGTTTCGGAAGTAATTTAAAATAGCTGTCAAAATGTTTCGGATTGATCGGGGATGCAACCAGATCAGTGAAAGCTGCACAGAATATTAATACACCTATAAACCCTCTCATAATAAGTAAGTTAAAAGATTATTAATTAGCCAACTGTTGTTTGATCATGCCATTTAATTTCAGTTCAAAAAGATACATCCAATCACTGTTGTTTGTCCCGTTAGCCAGCATGAAATCGAGATTCTGATCAAGGATATAACCATCCGGATTTTTCAGGAACCTTGTTTCTGAAAAGACATTTTCGTATGCTTTACGGATCTCATCAAATGAATCAATATAAGCGAGCAACTCAGATTTGGCAATAGCGTTTTCTTCTACGGTAGAGGCTCTGTCATATTTATCAAGCAACAGCAAAAGATGGGATGAGTATATCTGTATTTCATTGATCTGATTCATCAGGGCTAATGAGTAATAATTTCTTCTTGCAAGTTTGGTAGCTTTTGCAATAGTCTCTTTTATTTTTTTATATCGGTCGATTTCAAAATGTGCTTTTGAAATTCTCTCTTTGTATTTTTCACTCCATTGACCGGGTTTTTTGATATCAGGAAGGGAAATCATCTCTGTATTCATGAAATAGTGAGAGCGTCGTCCCTTATTAAGCAGGGCTGTATCCCAAAAATTTAATGACTGTTCCAGCTGATCCTGGAACTCAAAAGATACATCGCTTAATTCAGGGGCATAAAACCGATGCCTGAATACCTTTTGGGCTTCTGCAGGCTGGATATCTTCATATTTCCAGCTTAGAGATCCGTAATAATACAGCCCTCTCCAAAAAGTTTCGAAATGAGGAGAGGAATCATCCCAGAGAGTACAGAGCAAACCGTCAAGCTTAATGTCATTTGAAAGCCTGCAAAAGTTTTTAATAGGGAGAAAGATTGAATTATCACGGGGAAGCATGGCTGACATATTTTGAGCAGCCGGAGCTCCCATAACTTTCAGGTTTTGTGATTTATACCACTCCATTGCTTTTACATTGCCCAGCACTTGCGGATTGTCATAAGCCCATCGCATGTAAACGCAATTCTTTGGGAAGAGATTGATATTCTGATCAAGTCTCTTTTGATTGTCATTCCAAATTTTAGTAATCTGCTCATTTGAAAGCGACAAGGATTCGGTTGTTCCAATCAGACCGGAATATTTCAATAGCATATCATCCCAGAAAATCGGGATACGGTTATGAGCCGTGGCGAATTCACACACTTTATTCAGCCAGTACATTTGAATTTCCAAGGGACTCTTTCCATATTTTTGTCCGAGAGCATAGTCTCCGTAATTTCGTACTTCATCGCCTCCGACATGGAGATATTTCCCATTAGGTGTAGCTTTTATCGCATCTTCATAAAGTGAGAAAACCAGTTTGTATGTTTCCGGATTCATCGGATCGAGCACCCAGTCAATATCAGGATTATCCCTTAGATGTTTGTATTCGTCATGTTTAAGTATAAAAGATACATGCCCTAATCCCTGCACCAAAGGACTGATTTCAATGTTCCGGTCTTGAGCATACCTGCACAGGGCAGCAAACTCATCGATGGTCATTGCATTGTCAGCCCCAATTTTGGGAGCTCTGTATCTGAGTTTATCCTCAAACTCTACGATAATGGCATTTACTTTTATCCTTGAAAGCCTGTCAATTACATCGTAGTAGTAATGATCGGTATCGAGATGATATTTAATATCAAGATGAACAGCGCGATAGGGAACATCCGGGTAATCGGTGATACGCAGGGAAGGGATTTCCACCAGTTGATCCTTTGCATCCTCAAGAAGTTGTTGCAGGGTCTGGCAGCCATAAAACAATCCGGGTTCGCCACTGGAAGTAATTGTAATCTGACCATCTTTTATTTCAAGTATATAACCTTCCGTAGATGATGGAAGATCTTTACTCTGTGATAATGATAAGGTAAGAACTCCTTTCCCTGGAGAATTGGAAATCGGCAGATTATACAATGGCTGATCCAAAACAGGTCTTTGGGTGATACCGTCAAGACAGATGGAACGCAGGTCGTTGACTTGAAAAGCTTTCCCGGATAAAAACTCAATCTTCTGTGGTTTGGGCAATAATTTAAAGTATTTGTCAAAATTCTTTGAATCAATTGGGGATGCAGTGGCCGGACCAATGCAAGAACAAACCACTGATAAGAGGAATAATAACTTTTTCATGGATGAGTTTTAATAAGCTTTATATTAGTTTTTTTAAATAAAATATTGTTTGGATTTTTAATTCTGCACAACGCTTTTATGACCTGATTCGATTTCCTCCTTTTCTCTATTGCCATTTTTTTTAAAACAGTTCCCCTGTTGGTTTCAGCAGGGGACTGTTTTACGATATTGAGGTATTATTTAAAAAGAATGAATAATGGTAAATTATCACACTTTAAGCTGAATATCATCTTTATTTTTCCCAACCTTCCTGATTCCGGTATTGCCGCCTTTCGACAAAGTATTATCTACCGGAGTGTTGGTTTTATAGGAACCACATGTAAAATCAGGTACGTCAACAGAGTTAGAGCGATGGGCCACGGACCATTCACTAAGAGGTGATATTGAGCTCCATAACGCTGCATCATATACATCCTCATCGAGAGGCAGACCGTTGCGGAGACAGTCAATTAAACGCCAGTCCATCAGAAAGTCCATTCCTCCGTGGCCGCCGACCTGTTTGGCAATGTCTCCAAGCTTTGCAACAATGGGAGGCATGTATTGCTTTTCAAGAACCTTGTATTCCTCAGCAGAAACCCATTCATGGCCTTTGGAAATTCTTCCTTCCAGAGGATATTTAAGAGAACAGGCTTTTGTGCCGCTGATCAACTGGATACGGGTGTATGGGCGCGGTGATGAAACATCATACTGCAACGTTATTGATTTTCCTTTTTCAGTGCGGATGATTGAAGTATTCATATTCCCATTGAATGGTTTACCCACAAATGGTTTATAAAAATCATCGGTTGCGGCAAGCTTTGCAGCTTTCTCGCCGAGAGAAAAATCTTTATTTGAAAGAGACACCAGGTAATCCATTTTGTCGCCGCGATTAATGTTCAGAACCTGGCATAACGAGCCCAATCCGTGAGTAGGATAGAGGTTGCCGGTTCTTTTGGCTGCTTCCTTCGCTTGCCACATGTCAACAAAACGGTTCTTAGACCAAAGGATCTCATCGTTAAGATCATGGATGTAACCACCTTCACAATGTGTTACTTCTCCAAAAAATCCCTGACGAGCCATGTTGAGCGTCAGTAACTCAAAGAAGTCATAACAGCAGTTCTCCAGCATCATACAATGTTTACGCGTACGTTCTGATGTTTCAACCAAACGCCAGCAATCTTCAATGGTAGTAGCTGCAGGTACTTCAACGGCCGCGTGTTTACCATGCTCCATGGAATACACTGCCATGGGAGTGTGTAAATGCCATGGAGTAACGATATAAATAAGATCGATATCATCCCGTTCACATACTTTTTTCCAGATGTCTTCTGACCCTGCGTAAAGCTCAGGCTTTTGGCCAGTTCCCGCCAGTCTTTTCATTGATGCATCAACCGCAACCTGACGTTTATCACAAATTGCTTTGATTTCAACCCCTTCAATTAGACTTAATCTCTCAACGGCTCCTATTCCTCTGGCACCTACGCCGATGATTCCAATGCGAACAACATCCAGTTTGGGTGCTGCATATCCTGACATATTGAACCGCTGAGCATGTTTTTTCGTGGTTTCACTAACAGATGCTTCTCCATTTTGTTCCGGTGAAAAGGACTGAAGCATGCTACTTCCTGCCAGACCAATGCCAGCTAAACCGGAAAGCCTGAAAAAATCTCTTCTGCTCTTCTTCATTTTAAATATATTTTTGATTAGTAATTTTTCTTATTCAAACACAGCCTCTTTCAAAAATCCTGGTTTAAAGCCATTGTCTACCGCCCATTTAACTGCAGTCATCATCTTTTCTTTAAAATCGGGTTGATAATGGGCATAATCCGGATAAAAATATTGCTCATGAATCATCAGATCAATGTATTTTGGATTATAGGTCTTCTTCACATTATCCAGATACGGGACGATCTCTTCAAGTTTGACAGTATTGACTACCAAGGCTATGCGGGCGAAAATAATACCTTCCTTGTTGTCTCTCCAGATGAATCGGCTCTTCAGATGCCTTCTTTGATCAGGGGTCAGGTAGTATGAAACCGGGGCGGCGTTATCATCCACGTTGAAGTAACCTGCCAATGCAGTATACCCACGATCTCTTAATGCTCTGCAAGCTTCAACAGTACCTTCTCCCCAGTGCAGGGTAGTCTCTTTGCCCATCACTTCTTCTCCGGCAAATCTTTTGATTTCTGCTTTGACAAGATCACAATCTTTTGCACACTTTTCATAACTTGATTTAATGTAGGGTTTATCCGGGAATTCCGAAAATGCATGAAAGCTAAGTCCCAGCCATCCTGCATTGGCTTTCCATTCTCCTTTGTATTTGTCAGTCATCTGGGAGAGATTGAACCCATCTGTCTGGTAAAATAAATTGAGATGAATTTTAGTGCCATATGTATCATGGATCTTTTTCAACAGAGCAAGATAAGGATTGTCAAAGATCGATTTATAGGTATCTTTATTTTTATTGATATCCCTCAAAAACCAGATGTTATCATCAATTGAAAACCGGTATTTGCCAACATAATTCTTTAGCCAGTAAACTTTTATACTCTGGTTAAATCCTTCACCTGCATCGGTTATTTTTATCGTATTTTCATATTTTTTTAATTTCAAATCTCCAACGTAGATTCCATTGACGTATTTTGCCTGAACACCATTAATCATGATCTTTCTCCCTTCCGGCGCTTCAATCTTCATTTTAGTGATCAGACTACCGGCACTGACAACTCCGTCTTTTTCATTCAACATGTCTCCATCTATCGGGCTGATAATTTTAATTTCACTTGCCTTACTTTCCATAACCGATCCTTTGGCGTATGGTTTTAATGAAGAAATACATAGAACAACTATGGCTAAAAGAGTCAATTGTAGAAATCTTATGATATAATTTTTCATATCAGAATAAGTTTAAATTACGAATTGCTAAAATTTAATTAAAAACACATTCTTCAAGAAAAGCTGGTGAGTATCCATTATCGACGGCCCATTTTACGGCTGTCAGTACTTTTTGCCTGTAATCAGGCTGATAGGCCGAATAGAAAGGATAAAAATACTGTTCATGAATTAACAGGTCCATATAAGCTGACATATGTGGATCTTTTTTTACATTATCCAAAAATGGAACGATATCCTCAAGTTTCTCTGTATTAATTATAATTGCACAGCGTACAAAAATGATCCCTTCCTTATTATCTCTCCAGATCAACCGCTTATTGATGTGTCTCCTTTGTTCAACATCAAAGTAAAACGAACATGGAGCCAGGTTATTATCCACGTTAAAGTCACAGGGTAAACACTTGTAACCGGCATCTCTCAATCCCCTGCAGCCTTCAACCGTTGCTTCGCCCCAATGAAGAGTTGTTACAGGACCTGTAAGTTCTTCTCCTGCAAACCTGCGTATCTGGTTCAACACTTTCTCGCAGTCACTTCTGACTTTGTCATAGCTGGCATCAATATAAGGTCTGGCAGGTTCATTGGCATAAGCATGAAAACTAAGCCTCAGCCACCCTGCATTGGCTTTCCATTCGTTTTTAAATTTATCGGTCAGCTGAGAAAGATTAAATCCTTCGGTTTCATAATATATATTGATGTGAATCTTTGTTCCGTATTTGTCATGTACTTGTTTTAAGAAACCAAGATAGGGATTTTCAAAAATGGATTTATATTTGTTTGAATTGTCTGAAATGTCTTTCAAAAACCAGATATTGTCATCAAGGGATAGCCGGTATTTATTGGCAAAATTTTTGAGCCAGAATACCGTTATATTGTCACTAAATCCCTTAGATTCTTCAATCTTAAGAACATTTTTATAATCTTTCAACGAGACATTTGCCTGAAAAATTCCATCAATGTAATTAGCTTTTACTCCATTCACTTTAATGCAACTCCCTGAAGTAGCTGCAATCTTAATTGTTGTAGTAAGATTCCCATTAACGACAGTACCATCACGTTCGCTCAACATATCTCCATCAATGGGACTGAGGAATTTAATCTCAGTCCCTTGATTTTTTGCAATTGGTACAATGCCTGAAGATTTAGAACCCGATACAATCAGGATAAGTCCGGTCAATAGGATCAGTATTAAAAACACTCCAGGGTTACTTTTCATAATCAATTCTCCTATTATTTATTATTTATTTTATTGTTCAAAAAAAGATCTTCAAATTTTCCCCTTGGCAGTTTTGCGTCATGATGGAACCTGTAAAATTGAATCTGGTTGTAGATGTCTCTCCAAAGAGCGTATTCTGTATCAAACCTTCCCAACATAGTGCCCAATCTGTAAGGCATATACTCTGCAAGCCAGGCCTGACGGTATTCCTCTTTTAATTCAGTACACCAGTCCATCATATCAACTGTAAGCCCGTGGGTAGAATAATTAGCATCGTAATACATGATGTAATCTTTTTTCCCTCGCATGACAGAGTCATAAGACCAGTTCCAGCGGTCCACCAGGGTTTTTGCCCAGATAAACCTTGAAGCAACATAATGTTCCATGCGGCTGTTGTGCACCATGGATTTTATAAATGATGAATCTTTGGTTTTTGCTTGAAGGGCCTCTGCGAAATATTCAAAAGCAGATTCTGCAGATGCTCTTGCATTCTTGAAATCTGCATAATGGGTATTGGTATTCTTTAGGAAGTGAGCAGAAAACGGATTGGTAAACATTTCAAGTATGGTATGTCCTCCAACACATTTAGCAAGGAAAGCCTCGGATTCAGCCATTTTTGTAAATCCCTGTTTCATTTGCTCAGATACGCCCGGATACATCATTTTACAGTAACTATCCAGAAACTCTTTTCTGTCCATGGGATTCTTTTGCCATGCTCCGATTGCACCATAAGCCATGAACAGCCAGGTATTCCTTAACTGTGGTTGTACGGCATCCGTCCATACGGAGGTAATGTATCCGAGTGCTTTTTCATCCCGGCATATCTTTAAACACACCTCAATGTTGCCATAGCTCATGTTCGCACCGGAGTAGACATTTCCCCAGTTATCAACAGCTGATTGTACAAAAAATGGCAGTTTTTCTTCCTTCACTGGTTTTAACCATCTTGGGAATTCTGAAGCGCTTGAAGAATATTCCCAAATCACAGGAATGATCTCCTTTGGAAATTCTTTCATGATATCAGGATGGTCTTTAGTAATGTCCGTCCATACCATTACTGTTTTACCATATTCCTGAAGTGTTTTGGTAACAAAGTTTATTTGTTTTAGGTATAATTCCTTTGGTTTTATCTCAGGTTTCTCGATAGTAAGGCGTTCTGTCTCCCAGGTTTCATCAAAACCAATATGAATAAAAGGAGTAGAGAAGATTTCTGCATATTGCTTGATCCAATCTTTTAACAGAGTTTGTACTCCCGGATTAGCTGGATCAAGGTCGTGACCGTATTTCCCGATACCAAGGCTGGTGTATTTTTCAAGGCGGAGCAGTTCGTGCAAGTGCCCGTAGAAATTTACAAATGGGATAACATCCACGTGTTTTTCGCGCCCGTAAGCCACGATTCTCTTGATCTGTTCCTGGGAATAGCAGGCATTGTAATTGATCAGCGAGTAGCCTTTCATTTCAATGCTTACTTCGTTGTAAAAGTAGTATTGATTATTTCTCCATTTTGCCAGGAAATCAATCTGGCTTTTTATCTCTGCTTCGGTGAGCAGGCCACCGTGTGAAAAGTCCATCATCACACCGCGGTAGGCAAACTGGGGATAGTCCTCAATTTCAACTTCAGGAATGTAGCTGGTTTTTTCTTCAGTTGTAACTAATTGCTCCAAAGTCTGCAGTGCATAAAAGAGGCCTGCATCCGAATTGGCGTTTACCTCAATTCGATTGGCTTTGACGCTAATTTTGTATGCCTCGCGGGACTCTTTGCCTGCTTTATCTCCGGGCATTGCCAGTGCAGAACCCAGAGGATTGGATTTAAGAACAATAAGGCTTGCATTTTGATCCATGGAATAAATGGTCGACAGGTTCAATCCGGTAGATTGTTGAACCAGGCCGATAAATTGATCTATTGATTTTTGTTCCCTGGAATAGAGGTCCGGAGATACGAACACTTTTGCACCGGAAATCTGAAATTTTTCTTTCCCCCATTGAATATTCTGAGGTACAGGCATGATGGTCCGGTTTTGGGCTTTCAGACCCATTCCTGAGATAAAAATTAATACATTAATAAGTAGAATGATTGATTTTTTCATAATTATGGTTTGTAACAAGATTATAAAGACACTATAATTGTTTATTAATGATTCATAGTTTGTTCGCTCATTGTTCGCTGTTCCTTCGCTTACAAAGCGTTTAATCTGCGTATAAAATGCATTTTAAGTACCTTAAAAGTACATATAAAATACAGCTTAATTAATATGCCGATAGTGATTTTGCGGTATCCATCATCATCTTCATGTTTTCAACGGGCACCTGGCTTGGATTCATCTCCCCGGTATTAAAAATATATCCGCCGTTATTTTTACAGGCATTAATGATACGGGTGGTTTCTCTCTTAACCAGTTCTGGAGATCCCTGCCATAAAACCTCAATCGGGTTTAGATTTCCACTAAAGGCGCTCTTTCCCTTCAACGTGTTTGAGATTTTCTGAATGTCAGCATCCGGTCCGATGCTTTCAAAACTTAATCCCAATGGCTGATGAGATAAGACGTGTTCTTCGCTGATTTCGCTGTTATGCATCCATATCATAATATCCAGATCCTTTTCACAGTATTGGACTAATTTTTTCGTAACGGGCAATATATGCTCCTGGTACAGTGGCACTGAAACCATGCTGCTGAAAGCATTGCAATCACCCAGCCAGATAGCATCGGCTCCGGCTTCTTTCTGCGCTTTAATGTAGCGTTTGTAAAATTCCAGCCAGTATTCCATTGCCTCGTAAAGCAAATCAGGATCGGTCAACATCAGCGTCATCGATTCCTGGATGCTCCACATCAATCCCACGGCTGAAAATGGCGCTGCACAGGAACCACAGATTAATAGTGAATCCTTGTAATTTTCTTTTAGCTTTTTTATGGCTTTAAGCTTCTCCGGCATACGGCCATCTTTCGCCGGATCCATTGATGGAAGGTTTTTAAGGACTTCTGCATTTACAGGCAGATACCCGTAGGTAGCCCTTAAAATGTTTCCTTCCCCCTTCACTTTTACTCCAATTGGTTCGAATTCAAAGCAATCATCGATCTGTACCCATGCCCAGTCGTAGTCAAATTCATCGATGGCAGCTTTGTAGACTTCGTATATTTTATCCCCATCCTGACAGAATTCTTCGTAGGTATATTTCCCATACCATTTCACATCAAATTCCTCACTGCAGGCAACACAAGGAATTCTTTTCGGCTTTTTAAGTTCCCTTATAGCCCTGAAATCATCTATCACTCCACGATAAGCCATCGTAATATCTTAGTTAAATATTAGTGTTCCAAAAAAATGCGGTAAATGAAAGTCCGGAGTAACATTATTTACCACAGCCCATGTCATATAATGTGGATTTGAATTGTTCTCTGCAATTTTATAGAAATTTCCTCTCCATTCAACTCCTTTTGAAGGTCTCGCCAAATTTGAATATTTGCTTATTATGGAAAGAGGAATGCGATATTCAATGGTCCAGTCCACGTAATCTGTAATTTCTGGATCAATTACCTGGGGCAGGGAATGGGCAATTTCTACTTTATTAAGATCTTCAATTTCTATCGGGCCATATTCTTTTCCGGCAATAATATTGTAATGCATCAAGGGAGTACCGCCACAATTAATCTCGAGATTGAAATAACGTTCCGGCAAATTCGGATCAGGTGAAAAAAAGAATTCAACACAGGAATCTTCCCACACAGGTCCGTTGATATCATTGGTAATACACCTGACAAAACGATCCCTGACGGAGAAAATGACAAAAAGATTCTCATCGTTGTACATCATTTTGGCAAGCACAGTAGGACGGAACTTGGGAATCTCTCCCATGAAATTCGTTATTTCAACAGCATCGATATTCTGCCATTGTTGTTTATCCCAATTGCCGTCAATCGCTATGGGTTGTTCCAATTTCGAAACATGATAAACGGATGTTATTCCCATATTATAATCGCTGAAAGGAAACTTGAGAGTGTTTGTTTTAGTTAGTTTTAGTAAGGGGTTGTCTTTTCGACAACCCCTGTAGCTTGTTACTTGCGAAGTTTGTCTGCTGTATTTTTAACACCTTCAATGATCATATCCAAATCTTCGAAAGTCAATTGTGGATTCATCGGAAGATTGATTTCTTCATTGTAGAAGAACTTTTCAGCCACCGGACATAATTTATCAGGATAGTTATACATTTGTTTTAATCCTGTAAAGTGATAGCTTGGCTGATAATGCAGAATACCCTGGATGCCTTCTTCCTGGTAAAGAACTCTCATGAACTCATCTCTTGAAACTCCCAGTTCATCTGTTTTAACCAACAAAGTATAAAGGTGGAAGGAATGATAGCAATTCGGGTCTTCATATACTCCCTCTACTCCTTTAATTTTTTTGATTCCCTCGTTGAGGTAATGACTGTAATCTCTGCGTTTGTTGATGAGCATGTCCATTTTCCTTAACTGAGCTCTACCTACTGCGGCCTGAGATTCATTCATACGATAGTTACAACCCCATTTGCCATTATCATCAATAACGTTAAAATGAGAAGGAACCCAATAATCTTTAACACTTTTCTTTGTCAATTTGTAACCGCCAAATTCAAATTCTGTTTGTTTCGGATCCCAGTGGGTGATACTCATAACCCTCATCCGCTGTAATTTCTCAGCTAATTCGTCGCTGTTGGTGGTGATCATACCACCTTCACCAAGAGTGGTGATATTCTTCAGTGAATGGAAGCTGAAACAGCCAACATCACCAATACTACCAGCAGGGCGTCCTTTATATTTTGATCCAACAGCATGGGCACAATCTTCAAGTACATAGAGATTATGCTTCCTGGCAATTTCCATAATAGGGTCCATATCGCACATTAAACCTGCATAATGCACTACATAGATTGCTTTTGTTTTTTCGGTAATCTTATCCTCAATTTGCTTAGGATCAATGTTGAAAGTTCTTGGGTCAATATCTGCGTAAACAGGTTTGGCGCCTTCTTTCAAAATAACAAGAGAAGTTGCAATGAAGGTGTTCGGAGTGACGATTACTTCATCGCCTGCGCCGATTCCGAATGCCTGGGTAGCTGCATGCATCGCTGTGGTACAATTAGATGCTGCCATGGCATGCTTAACTTCAAAGATCTTTGCAAATTCCTTCTGGAACAAAGCAACTTGCGGGCCCATTGTTTGAGATTCCTGAGCCATTGCAATCTTTACTGCTCTTTCTTCGTCCTGATCATAAATTGATCCAAAGAATGAATAGGGAACCTTAAGTTTTACCCCGTCATTCATAGTATAACCTGAGGTTATTCCACCTTCTGTGTCTGAACCTGTAAACAGAACTTCCGTTTCTTTTTTCATTTTCTTCTAAATTTATTTGTTTTTAAAAAAGACTTTAGGCTTTAGGCTGAAGGCTGAAGGTTGCTCCTAAAGCCTATAGTCTATAGCCTAAGGCCTAAACTTCAATTGTTTTCCCGGTTTTTGCCGATAAATAGCAAGCAGTTAATACTTTTTGACTTTCCAGGCCAATAGAGGCATTATTCAGCGGATTTCTCTTCTCAAGAATGGCAAGACTGAATTCTTCAATTTCTGCGCGGTAAGTATTTACAGGAGTCGGATTAATTACAATTCCTTCTCCATTAGCCCTTGCCTGGTTGGCATCATATCCGCCATTACCATCCTCCAGGTAAGCTGTCATTTCACCAGCGGGACCTTGACCGATTGTCCCTTTAGCAAGTATGCTCCCATTTGATCCGTATAGTTCAAGAATGTTTTTACTGCTATTATCAGGAATGCTAAAACATGAATCAACAGAAGCCAGTGCTCCATTTTCAAAAAGCAGGGAAACGATCGAGCTGTCTTCTGATTTATAGGAGTGAACGGTGTTGTTGATAAAACAGTTTACACTTTTTACTTTTCCAAAGAACATTTCCAGTAAATCAATGCAATGGCTTCCCATATCCATTAATGAACCTCCGCCGCCAAGCTCCGGAATTTGTCTCCAGGAACCTTCAATGGGAGGGTACCAGCAGGAGAGCTGTGCTCTGCCATAAACAGGCTTACCTAATTTTCCTTCCTTGATCAATTTCAAGGCAGCCTGGTGTTGTGCAGCAAAACGCATCATCAGAGCAGTTCCTAATAGTACTCCTTGTTCTTGGCAGACCTGAATCATTTTTTCAGCTTCAGCCACAGTCATTCCAAGTGGTTTTTCGCAAAGAATATGTTTTTTACCTTTGGCACAGGCAATAGCGTGCTCCATATGCAAGCTTACAGGTGAAGCGATATATACTGCATCGATATCAGATTTAATAAGTTCTTCAATACTGTCAACAGCTTTGGCATTAAACTCTTTTGCAACAGCTTTATTAACTTCTGCATTGATGTCATAGACAGCAACTAATTCTGCGTGTTCCGCCTGCATGATCCCTTCAGGGATTGTTCTTCTTCTGGCAATACCTCCGGAGCCGATAACACCCCATTTAGTTTTATTTCCCATGATAAATCGTCCTTAAAAAGTTATTTAAATATTAGTATTCATTTTTCACTTCCTGTAATACGATCTGCTTTTTTTTTGTATCTGCTATTGTCACGATAATTGTAGAAAGCAACACAAGGATTCCACCGGCAATAGCCATGTTGTTTAAAGTTTCACCAAGCCAGAAGGCGGCTATTGGCAAACCAAAAAAAGCAATCAGGTAATTGGACAATGCAACCTGCATGGCATCCAGCATTTTCAAGGCCTTGAAGAAAAGCAGCATGGAAAGGAAATTATGAAATATTGTCAGGATTGACATCCCTAACCATGTCTGTCCCGTAAACGTGGGTATCCTGAAAAATACGTCCCCCTCAAAAAACAAAACAAGAGGGGTGAGTAGTATTACCATAAAAACATAGGTATAGAATACCATCTCTCTTTCGGTATATCTTTCGGCTATTTTTTTGATTCCTACATTGTAATATGAATTACCGAGGATAGCAATAAAAATCAGGATATTTCCGATAGCGTATTTGGAACCCATGTCTAATTGTTTTATATCTCCCGTTGAACAAAGGATAACACCAATAATGGCAATCACAAAGCTTAACCAACGGATTTTATTCATTTTCTCCTTTAAAATAAAGAACGCGAATATCGCAGTGAAAATAGGCAGGCATAATGTAAGAATGGCGGCATTACTGGCCAGTGAATATTGTGTGCCCCATGTCATAAATACCTGTGCAGGAAAGACTCCTAATAAAGAAAGCTGAGCAAATATGAGTACATCAGTGAATTTTTTTCCTCCTCTTTTAAAATCCCGCAAGGCAAAGCCTGCTAAAAGGAGTGCTGCCAGGAACATTGGAGCCCATACAGTAAAATAAGGTCCTATTTGATCTTGTGTAAGTTTAATGCATGTGAACTGCAGCGACCACATCAGATTGCATGTGAACAGAAGAATCCATGACAAAAGTGTCTTTTTCATATTAACATTTAGTTATTCCTAAGTTTACGAACAAAGTAACAAGTATATTCTTTTTATGTGCTAATACTCTGCATTACATTTATAATATTTATCTTGATTTATTTGACGAATATTTGCCCATTATCGGAGATAAAATTAAATATTACTATCACATTTGATCTTCAAAATAAAAAAATAACGAAGTGGATACTTCCTGGAGTGTTTCAGTTTTTATTAATGTTTTGAGACTAATTTATTCTTTTCAGACCAGATGACACGAGCTGTCCAGACAGAACCATCAGCACCTTTGGGATGTGGCTTCTCTCCAACGATAAACTCAGCATCAGTAACCCACGATTCCCTCTTTGTTATGGGTGCTGCTCCGAAATTGCCCAGCATCACCCCTCGCTCGGGAATCAGTATTTTTTCAGTTGAACGGATCACCTGGAGCTTTTCGGTATGAACCTCTGCAATGAATAGGGGAGCTCTGTTTCTTGGAATATGATCATTATTAGCACCGCGCCGTGTGTAAGACAGAAAGAGCCCCTTGCTGTGAGAAAGCCAATGAGCCTGTGTATTATAGCTGCCTAGTTCCCCGCCATCGTCAAAAGTCCATTCTTTAATGGGTAGCCAATGCAAACAGTCGTCACTGGTTGTCACATATGCACGGTTGTCATTTCTTAAGGTAAGGTAATATTTATTGTTGTAAAATGCCAGAGATGGTTCACCCAGACCACGTCCATCGTTGATTGAAAGCTCATCGCCGTGACGAATGTAAGATAGTGTCGTCCCGTCAAAAGAACACTCCAGGACTGTGACAGATGATCTCTTTTTTTCGGGCCCGCTAAAATAGACCGGAAGAAGAATACGGCCATCCGGCTTAACAAGCCATTGGACGCAGCCTGGATTTAAGAGAAAGAATTTTGACTCAGCTTCAGGGGTATTGGCAATCATGTTCCAGGTCGTCCATTTATTTGTTTTTGGATCATAGATCGAGTAGGCAGCATCATGTGATCTTGGTTTATCGAGTAATTGTTTGCCGTCCTTGCTGTATCGAACCTTTATGCCAATAGCAAGCAACTTCCCGGAAGGCTGATGCCAGCCGGGAGTTACATCGGCAACACTCAAGGTCGTGCCGTCAGATTCATACTGCCATTTCAATTCAGGGATCTCAACCGGACCAGTCCATGTCTTTCCAAGATTATCAGAGCGCATAAAATACATCCCGGAGTAAAAATCGCTCACAACAAGATCTTTCTGAATGGTCATTATAACGGCAGGCTTTCCTCCCCTTCCATAACCGGGTATCGCAGCCACTCTTGGATGAAACCAGCAGAAGTTTTTGTTTACCCCGCGAATTGCAACATCTTGTTGAACGCGGAATGATAGATTCTGAGTATGGCCCTGATTCCCTGAAAAGAATAGTATCAAACAGAGAATCCGCATTTTTATCATTTCATAATAGTAAAGAGGGTGCTCAAAAAGGATTACGAATTACGAATTACGAATTACGAATTACGAATCAATGTCGTTTAATATGGTATTCTTCTTCGTGAAATCTTTGTGAGCTTTTTTTTAGGCTCTCAAAGAAACACAATGACAGCTTTCTTAATTAAACGACATTGAATTACAAATCACGAATTAGCTGTTGAACTTTTTATTGCACTGCCAACCTGGGCTATTGCTTCTTTATGCCGTTCCAGACAAGGTCTGAGGGTAGGTCTCCAGGGTGTTTGCATGAAGCCGAATAATCTTGCGGGATCAATCGTTTTTTTGCAATAATCGACGGTTAATCCGAAATTCTCGGGATTTGAATGGTTGCTCCCGGTAGGCACTTGTTCGTATCCATACTTTTCAAGGTCATCATAAAACTTTAAATAAGTTTTATTGGGTTCATTCAATTTGTTTAAATCAAATCCTGATTCATAATACCAATTGCTCTGAAGTACTGCTTTAGGCATTTTCTTAAAGAATTCTTCAGGGTTATGCCAGCCATAATCAGACCAAACCCAGGAACGCATTCCATTTCTTTCAACTTCATCAACAAAAAGGTACAGATCATGCCACCAAAGATCATGTTGTCTTAAAACAGCATAATTCTGTCCGGCCTGATTGGCTGCTGTCTCTTCATCCATACCTAAATGGAAAAAGCGAGGTTTGTCAAACAATACTGTTACTTCTTTAATAAGGTCTTTGCAAACTCCATAATACTTATCGGTAGAAACCATGCGGGAGTAATCCTTCATCCAGGTATCATGACAGGTTGAGAAGTTTAATTTAGGAATAGGTTCCAGGCCTAATTTCCGTGCTTTTGCAATTTCCGCTTTTAATTTTTTTGTTGTCCATGCATTTTTAACAGCGATTTCAGGATGACTCTCATATTTTACACCATCTCCCAGATCGATGATGACCATGTTCATTCCTGCGTTGGCCATATCTTTCAACAAAGTATCCCAGACAGAATCATCAAAAGTAAGCATGGACCTGTATCCATGGGCCCACATCCTTGCATCCTGGCAGTCCTTGCATTGATAATTATCATCTGCGTATTTCGGATTGGTAGTGTCCTCCCACATATTATAGCTTAAATGAAGAAGGTTAGCCCATATTGTTTTACGCCCCGGTACTTGCTGGCCTAATAGACCAGATGGTATGGAAGCTGCAATCCCTGCAACCCCTGCCTGTTTAACAAAGTCTCTGCGATTTGTCATGTTAAAATATTTGTTAGTTACTTAATTAATCACTTCATCATATCACCACCTCACATCAGCACATCATTATTAATTCCACATTCCATTGATGCGCTTAACGGTTTCATCCACAAGTTTGTAGCCTCCTTCAGGACCCACCACGTAATTATCCGCACTGTATCCTCCGCCTTTAACTGCTCTTTCGTTAGGCAAATATCCGCTGTGCTGACATGATAACTGTACGAGAAAAGTTAGCACAGCCTTGCTCCTGGCTTTCATTAACAATCCGTAATCCAAAAAGAGCTCGAAGGGATTGGTGGCTATAGCAACATCACCTAATCGTAAAACATGAAATTCAGCGGGTTTTACATCATCAATCATGTAAAAGGGTTTTGATGGAGGATTTTTAACCGGAAGGTCAACTTTTGCAACTTCATGCCTGAAGATCATATTGAACGATATATCATTTTTCACGTAAGGCATTACATCATCCACTGCCTGAAGCACTCGGTTTGCGAGTTCCTGGCGGGCCGTAATTCCCTTTCTCTGGAGCATAATCGATTCAGCTTTTCTGTATATGTACTCATGATTGGCAGGGGTTATATCGCCCGCTGTACTGACCTGAAAGAAAATATGGGTATCCTTCCCGTATTTTTTCTTGATTGTTTCCCTTGTTTCATGATAAAAATCGGCTGATATAAAATTAGTCCCATCTGTTACCTGTGCGGTAGCGACCGAATTGATCACGATGCCTGTCAGGTTTTTGTTTTTATCCCAGAAGAATAACATTGGAACTTCATTATCCTCATTTCCTTCATAATGGGAGAAGTTTGGCTCATTAACTCCATACATTTTAGCCGAGCCGTCTGTTTTTACCGTGCGTCTGTTGTGTCCCAGCATGGCATTCCCCAATCCCCAGCTCATACCGCCCGGTTTTCTCTCTTTCCAGGCCCTGATAACAGCTTCGGAAACCTTATCAATAAAAAAGGATTCGAATTCCGAGGGTTTCATAATCCCTTTATCTTTACTGATATCGTATAATCCAAAGAATTCATCATCAATGACTCCAGGACATGTATGGGTATGAATGGCATTCAGAAATAATTTGGAGGAATCAAAATCAGTCAGTTTTTGCGCAATTACCTGCTGAAGTTTTTTTTGAGTCTGGGCTCTGATAAACAGAAGATCGCAGGAAACCATAATAGCCTGTTCTTTCCTGCCATTGTCACCTTTTGTCTCAATAGCTAATACCGTTGCATTCAAAGAGTCCTGAACGGATGTTGAGATTCGTTTAGTTAATTGACCTACCAATGCAACGGGTTTATCCGGGGTGACATTTGCTACAGCCCACCCCACATAAAGTCTATCTTCCTGGGCATTTAATTTAAGAAAAGGAAACACACTAAGAAAAAATATCGGGAGGGAAACAAAACTGAATCTTCTCATTATTGCTGTAAACATGGTTGAATAATTTCAATTGAGGTTGTTTTTCTGTTTAAGGGAAAATAGTTGCCTGATGTGAGAAAAGAATTCTTATCAAGATGATCTGTTGGCTCATTTCTCGTTAAAATCGAATCACAGAGTGTTGAAGGTACGGTTCTTTTCATAGCCAATTCAGGTTAAATTTAATTCACGGAGCAAGATAGTGATAATATTTTTTTTCCACTAATACTCTACATTACATTTATAGTACATATCTTTGTTTTTTATTAAATATTTACCCGTAAAATTGAAATTTTCTTAATAAAGCTATTACTCTGACCATCTAAATGAAAATTGCAAAAATCAGACTGCTGCAGGAATCCAATAAGTCATTCATTGTCCATAATGAAAGGAGCCCTTTTGCACCCTGGCATCATCATCCCGAATATGAACTGGTATTTATTTTAAGAGGTAAAGGAAGGAGAATGGTTGGAGATCATGTAGACAGGTTTGAGGAGAATGATCTCATCTTCACAGGCCCTTTCCTTCCTCACCAATGGATCTGTGATAATGAAAATTGTGATGGTCAGGGAAGATTACCGGATGAAGCATTTGTTATTCAGTTCGTTCAGGACTTCCTGGGGGAGAAATTTATTGAAGCGCCTGAAAACATTGCATTAAGAAAATTTTTTAATGAGTCATCCCGTGGTTATGAGTTTTATGGCAAAAGCAAGAATGAAATCATTTCCATCCTAAAGCGAATGATCACCATGAATGATGTGGAGAGATTCTATGCATTATTCTCAATTTTTGAAATCTTCCAGGCTTCCAAGGAATATCATGTTTTATCCAGTCCTGCATCGGTGGAATCTTTTCTGTCAAAAGAAAATGAGCCCATGCAAAAGACATTGCAGTATATCTTGCAAAATTTCCATAAACAGATTCATATAGATGATTTACTGGAAGTTACCAATATGTCCTATGCCTCATTTTATTCTCACTTCAAGAATGCCTATATCTTTACTTTTAAGGATTATTTGTTGAATATCAGAATTGGGTATGCCTGTAAACTGCTAATGGATGAAAATCATAACATTGCACAAATTGCCGAAGAGTGTGGATTTGAAAATTTGTCAAACTTCAACCGCCAGTTTAAAAGAATCAAAAAAATGACGCCTTCGGAATTTCAGAAACGATTATTCAGAAATACGAAAGAAAGTAATCGGTGATAAATACTACGATTATCTTTGTACGATCAAATTAAAAATGTTTTGGAAAATCAGTCAAACCGCTTGAGAGGCATAGTAGACGATGTTCTCCATATTCCTTTTCAAACGCCAATAAATAAAAAAGAGTAAATCATCTAAATTCTTAATTATTATAACCAATCAAGTAATCATGAAAAAAGTATTGTTGTTTGTATTTCTCATTCCAATATTTTCAGCTCTTCAGGCTCAGGTCAAAAACATAGCTCATAGGGGGGCTTCCTCATATGCACCTGAAAATACAGTTGCATCTGAAGAATTAGCCTGGAAACTTGGCGCCGATGCAGTTGAATTGGATATTTATCTTTCTAAGGACAAGAAAGTTGTGGTAATGCATGATGGAAACACGAAAAGAACATCCGGTGAAAGCTATGTGATAAAGGATACAAAATCTAAAGTTCTGAGGAAATTGGACGTTGGCTCATTTAAAGAGGCCAAATACAAAGGCGAAAAGATCCCTTTCCTGAAAGAAATGATTGCCAAGGTTCCGGATGGAAAAGAGTTAGTGATCGAAATAAAATGTGGCATTGAAGTATTACCCTATTTAAAAAAGGTAGTTAAATCAGGCGGCAAACAGAAACAAATGATTTTTATTGCTTTTGATTGGAAAACGATTGTGGAAGCTAAAAAAATCTTTCCTGAGAACAAATGTTATTGGTTAAGCAGCAAAAAAGAGGGATTAGCAGAAAAAATAAAAGAGGCTGCTCAAATTAAACTGGATGGAGTTGACCTCGTTAATAACATTATAGATGAAAAGACCATGCAACTTACAAAACAATTGAATCTGGATGTGATTGCCTGGACAGTTGATAATCCGGATGAAATGAAAAGACTCATTAATTTAGGAGTGAACGGAATTACGACCAATAAACCTGATTTGCTGAAAACAGTGATGCAGTGATTGCTATCATTGTGAAAACCATCGGATACAAAGGAGACTTATAAAAACGTAAGTCTCCTTTATTGCTCTCGCTCCTTTACATATTTACCTTTTCAACAACCCCTTTCAACCGGCTTTCCTCTGCTCTGAATCCCATCAAATGACTGGCCATGGAAACCTGTATCGTGGAAGAAAGTATTTCAGGATTCTTGAAACTGACTGCTCTGACAAAGTCGTGCACCAGGCCGTGATCGCCCCCACCATGACCCGAAGATGTTTTAGCAGCTGTTGAAGCATCCCATACTTCTTTTTTTCCGGAAGCAAATTCATTGATTGTAAGGGTATTTTCATCGCCTGCCAGATCGCCTTTTGTTCCAAAAATACGTGTGCGCCGCCCTGCATAAGAGGTCATAGCTTCCATTGAGAATGATGCGGAAATGTTTCCCTCAAATTCGAAATTTGTCACCTGGTGATCCACCACATCGTTATCACAGTGATAAACACATCTCCCGTATGGACCATTTCTCAGTTCACGTAGGATGGTCTGATCGTTCACTGCTTCCAGATTAAGATGTTTAATCCATTCCCGTTTTTCAAGGTAGATCTTTTTTGCTGAATAGGGACATTCCCGCTCAACCTTGCAACCATCTGTACATCTAATTGTTGAACCTGTGGGTGCATTTTCTTTTCTGAAAAGTGAAAGTGAACCAAATGATGAAACACGTGTACAAGGTTTGTTGATGATCCATCGCAGAATATCGGTGTCATGGCATGATTTGGAAAGAATCATGGGATTTGATTTTTTCGAATTCCCCCAGTTGCCCCTGACAAACGAATGGGACATGTGTATGTGCTCCACCGGCTCGAGGTGCTGGATACTTACAATATCTCCGATTCGGCCAGACTGCACAATTTCTCTCATCTTTCTGAAATAATTGGTATAACGCAGCACATGGCAAACGGCAACGATTGATTTCTTCTTTTCAGCCAGTTTAAGGATATCGTTGCACTGATCCCATGTTTGGGCGATTGCTTTTTCAAGCAGGAGATCATAACCTTTATTCAGGCCAGCCATTGCGGGTCCGTAATGAAGTTCATCCGGTGTAGTGATGAACAGGGCATCAGCAAATTTAGGTTTATTGAAAACATCTTCCCAGGTTATAAACTGGTTCTCTGCTGGTATATCAAAAGCTTTTGCTATTCGCTCCCTTCTGTAAGGAATGGGTTCTGCAACGCCTACGACTTTTAACTCTTCGGGGAATTTAATTCCATAAGAACTATACGCCCCCCAACCTCTGTTCCCGGCTCCAATGACAATGACGGTGACAGGTTTTGCAGGTTTTTTGTCATCATTATTCTGCTGTTGCTGTTTTTCTATGATTGAATGAGCGGCAGATAACTCCAGCCCCGAAAATGGAACCATTAATGAGGCTTTACCAATAACTTTTAGCGCTTCCCGGCGTCCAAACTTTTGATTTCTCATATTATTGAACTTTTAATTTCATTTTATGGTTAAAGCTTTCCAGGCACTTCTATTTCAATCTGTTTCAATGTTTGCTTTGTTTCGATGAAATGTTTTTACTGGTGTTGTTATAGGTAGCCTTTTGTGCAAGTTGCCATTGAGATTTGGGAGATATTTTTATATCCTACAATCCGCAATAACTATCCAAAATTACGAAAAAAATATTCAATTATTTGGAGGGAGATTTAAAAAGCAAACTTGTTGACATTTTTTGCTGGGGAAATTACAACTTTATTCCATCAGGTACGCATTTCTGTGAAGAACCTGCTTTTTAAGCTATTGCCAAAATTTGGTAATTCTAATACTGATGAACGGATTGAATTGATTGAGCGGTTTATCCTGCTTTTTGGACGTGAGTCGTTGGATTGTATAACAGCAGACCGGGAGTTTGTGGGGGAAAATGGATAAAATACATGAATCATAACAGGATTAGATACTATATCCGTATCCGCGAAAACTTTTGGGTACTGCAGCCTCACAATGGCAAACAGGTTAAAGCCAGTTGGCTGTTTACAGATTTGCCGCTTAACGGCTGTCGGGCGAACCAACGTATTGTATATGTAAACAATCAGTTGTGTTACCTATCGGCTTCCAAAGCGAGAAATAAGGAAGGAAAGATAGAGCTTCAAATTGTTATCTCGTTCAATAAGCCAGCAGATGCACTGGAAATATACAAGGAACGTTGGCAAATTGAAATTGTTTTCAGGGTTTTGAAAACAAGTGGCTTCAATATTGAAGATACTCATTTGACAGAGATTCACAGAATTGAAAAACTGTTTGCAATGGTGATGGTCGCTTTTGCCTTGGCTTATTTGGGCGGTGATTTTTTACATAAGTACATCAAACCAATCCCGATCAAAAAACATGGGAATAAAGCTCAAAGTTTAGTCAAATACGGATTAACTTATATTGCAACAGTACTCTTAAACGCTTATTTTCAAGATAATATTGAAATATTCAAATTTTTGTCATGTACTTAGCCATTTTTATTGTAAATTTACCTTTAGCATTCGATTGTATCAAACAAAAGAGACTACAATGGATATTGCAAACCGATTTCCGCAAAACCCGCTTCTTCGTCCGGCAGATTTAAAACCGGGTATTGAAGAAATGGAAATTATTTGCCTGCTGAACCCCGGTGTTTTTCAGTTTGATGGGAAAATATGGCTGCTTCTTCGCGTTGCGGAAAGGCCCAGGCAAATTGAAGGCAAAATCAGCTTTCCGGTTTACAATAGTCACGGCGAAATTGAAATTCTGAATTTCGATAAAAATGATCCAGACCTGGATGCTTCTGACCCCCGGATCATCAAGTATAAGAAGAAGGATTACCTTACTACACTCTCTTACCTGAGACTCATGTGCAGTGATGACGGGATCCATTTTGTTGAGCCTGATGGTTACCCTCCCATCTTTGGGAAAGGCGAACTTGAAACATTTGGGATTGAAGACTGCCGGATAGCAACCATGGCCGATGGCTTTAGCCTGTCATTTACCGAAGTATCGGAATTCGGGGTAGGTGTGGGGCTTATTCGTACCAAAGACTGGAAGAATTTCAGCCGCAAAGGGATGATTTTTCCCCCGCATAATAAGGATTGTGCCCTCTTTGAGGAGATGATAAATGGGAAATATTATGCCCTTCACCGCCCTAGCAGCCCTGAACTCGGCGGAAACTACATCTGGCTTGCCGAATCGCCCGACCTGATCCACTGGGGTAATCATAAATGCATTGCAACCGCGCGTCCCGGCAGCTGGGATTCGGTACGCGTCGGCGCCGGTGCTGCACCTATCAGGACTGCTAAGGGTTGGCTTGAAATTTATCATGGCGCCAACGGCGACCATCGCTATTGCCTTGGCGCCCTACTTCTTGACATTAATGATCCATCAATAGTTATTGCCCGAAGTACTGACCCGGTCATGGAACCAGTTCAGACTTACGAACAAACAGGATTCTTCGGCAATGTAGTGTTTACAAATGGTCATTATGTAAAAGGTGATGACATCTTTATGTATTACGGGGCAAGCGATGAAGTAATCTGCGGCGCCAGATTCTCCATTTCCGAAATACTGGCGACCTTGCTATAATATTGTGGTCATTTACTTCATGTCATTTACTTCGTGTCATTTTAAATGACTTAATGACCAATGACTATCAATGACTTTTAATGACCATTAACACTTTCCCCGATAAATGTAAAACAATATGATTGTGTTGTTTGTTTCCTGAAAAATTTGCAAAGTCATTTTAACATCATGCTTAATTTGATGTATATGTTAAAGATTGAAAACATATTTTCCTTCTTTTCCTTTTCCCCTGCTCCTTCATTGAACTATTCCTTTGCCTTCACCCAACTACTGTCACCTATAACTGTCGTATTTTAAATGATTTGATGATATTATTAACTTAATTATTATGTATTCAAACCTTAATAAAGTACACAATGAAATCAACATTCAGTTATGTATGGCTTTTGTTGCTCGTAATTGCCTTATCGGGTCAGTCGCTTTTTGCACAGACAAAAATTACGGGAAACGTTAAGGATGCAAATGGCATTAATATGCCAGGAGTTCCGGTAGTGCAGCTAAATACTCAAAACGGCGTTGTTACAGATGAACAGGGTAATTATTCGATTACATTAACCCCCTTAGCTCCACATTCACTCCATTTTACTTTTATGGGATATTTGCCGCAAACAATACCCTACACTGGAAATTCTGTAATTAATGTTGTCTTAAAAGAGGAAGCGTTAGCACTAAAAGAGGTGGTGGTAATGGGTTATACGACTCAAACTAAATCCTCCTTAACCGGAGCCGTTGGAACGGTTGATATGGAGAATGTGGACCATCGTAGGGTGCCCGAAGTAGCTCAGATTCTGCAGGGACAAGTCGCCGGTGTTCAGGTAACCCAAAGTACAGGCGCGCCGGGTGATGGTATAAATGTTACCATCCGCGGCGTAGGAACAATAGGGAGCAGCAGCGACCCGCTATATATAGTAGATGGTTTGCCTGCCACTGATATCAACTTCTTAAACCCGGCAGAAATACAGTCAATGACGGTATTAAAAGATGCCTCTTCAGCTGCTATTTACGGTGCAAGAGCGGCCGGTGGAGTAATCGTAATTACTACCAAAAATGGTAAAGCCGGAAAATCCGACCTGGACATTAACTATTATTACGGCATTCAAAAAGTATCCAATCTCCCTACGATGCTAAATGCAACACAGTATATGAATAAAATGGAAGAGAGCTGGAACAATTCGGGCTACTCCGGGACTAATCCATATACCGCAGATAAATCAAGAACGGACCTTGCAAATACCAATTGGCTGAATGAATTATTTGTACTTGGCAAATCACAAAACCTGCAATTATCTGCCAGCGGTGGTTCTGATAAAGTGCAGTACCTTATTTCCGGCGGATACTATAAACAAGATGGAATTGTAATTTATAAAAATGACCAGTTTGAGCGTCTTAATTTTAGAACAAATGTTAATGCCAATCTTACCGACCGTTTGACGCTGGGAACCAATTTGCAAATTTCCAATACTTTACAGGATAAAATATCCTCAAGCGGTGATGTACCTGGTGTGATCCGTCATGCTTTTATACGTCCACCGGTCATCCCAGTATTCAAAGATAAAACGGACCCCGCATATAAAGCAGATGATCCCTTTACCGATCTTCCTTTTTATTCTAAAAATGTTGCTGCAAATGGCGGCAGCTGGAACGGAAGTGCCAACAAATATGAGTTTGGTTCAAACCCCATTGCTCTTGCTTATTTCACCAATGATAGGCGGGCCAACTTTAAAACTTTTGGTAGTGTATATGCAGAATATGCGTTTTTAAAGGAGAAGGAATTAAAACTAAAATCCAATTTGGGCATAGATTTGAATATGCTGCATAATAAAGCATTTAATAGGAATTTTGGTGATGATGATGGCGGCGGCGCTGATATAGACAAGGGTACCGGCCGTCAAAACCGCCCTACCAATCTGGCTGAAGAAAGAGCTCAAGAAACCACCATTACCTGGACCAACACCTTGAATTACAGCAAAACATTTGACAAACATTCTTTAAGTGCCCTGGTGGGCAGTGAATTTATCACCAATCGTACTTCTAATTTGAGCGCATCTAGGTCCAGGTACGGTTATACAACTCCCGCGTTCCAGTACATTGATTTTGGGAGTTATCCTCTGGATCTTTGGAATGGAGGCGGGGCATCGCAATGGTCATTATTCTCCCAATTTGGTTCGGTAAATTATAATTATGATTATCGATTTTTTGTAACCGCCAGCCTCAGAAGGGATGCTTCCAGCCAGTTTGCAGAAAATAACCAGGAGGCATATTTCCCTTCCTTCTCTGCCGGCTGGAAAATATCAAAGGAAAAATTTATGCAGGATGTGAGTTTGATCTCTGACCTTAAACTTAGAGTAAGTTCAGGAAAATTGGGTAACCAGTCGGGGTTAAATAATTATAATTCGCTTGCAATTTACAATCCTTTAGGAACCTTATTGCGCTATGGCAATCCGGATTTAAAATGGGAAACAACCACTCAAAATGATATAGGAATTGATTTGGGCTTGCTTAAAAACAAATTTACGCTGTCTGCCGATTATTTTAAAAAAACTACATCCGGCATTCTATTGCCGTTAAATTTGCCAAAACTGGTCGGGGATGTACAGCCAACCATTGTAAACGCGGGGGAAGTCAGTAATAGGGGTTTTGAGTTGTCTGTTGGTTTTAAAAACGATGACCATCCATTCAAATATAACATTAACGCGAATCTTGCTACTGTTAAAAACAGGGTAGAGAAATTACATCCTAATTTACCAAGTATTTACGGGCAGGTCACAAAAACAGAAGCCGGCCACCCTTTAAATGCTTATTATGGATTTCAAATGACCGGTATTTATCAAAATCAAAACGAGATAGATACTTATTTAACAGGTGCACCTCATCCTGAAGTTAAACCAGGTGACATTAAATTTAACGATCTGAATAAAGATGGTATCATCAATGACAATGACCGAACCTATTTGGGGAATCCAAACCCAAGGCTTACCTATGGTTTAAATTTATCGGGTAATTATAAAGGATTCGATGTTGCGATTTTTATACAGGGTGTAAAAGGTGTTGAAAGATACAATGACCTTAAAAAAATTATTGATTATGATACCCGTCCATTTAACCATTCCATCTCAACATTAAATGCATGGCATGGCCAGGGTACCAGCAATAGTATACCTCGTTCTACTTTTAACGATAACGGCAGCAGCCGGAACTCAAGTATTTTTGTGGAAGATGCTTCTTATTTAAGACTTAAAAATCTGGAGATCGGTTATACACTGCCGGCTTTATTTGGGAAATCAAACCCTGCGGTTAAGAATGTAAGGGTATATGTATCAGTTCAAAATCTCTTCACATTGACCAATTACACAGGGTTAGACCCGGAATCAGTAAATTTATTGGACCAGGGTACTTACCCTCAGTCAAGAGCATTTTTATTTGGGGTCAATATTAAGTTATAATTAATATGTTTAAAATCAAAAAGATGAAATCAATTTATAAATTACTGGCAGCAATAATTATGATTTGCACAGTTAGCTGTAATAAATACCTGCATGAAGCCCCGATAGGCATAATAACGGAGGGAGTGCCTCCTACACATGCATCGGTTATCTACTCAGTATCTTCGTCTTACCAGTTGCTTTCGAATACTTTAAACATTATTGGCAACTGGGCCTGGGATGATGGTACCGTACTTCGCAACGATTTTATTTTGCAGGATATTGCTTCGGGTGATATGCAAAAAAAATGGAATCCGGATGGCGACCAGGCCTGGATGGATCAGTTTTCCGATTTTAGTTTTACTGCATCCAATCCCGGTATTAATGGTCAATGGAGTTATGACTTTGACGGCGTTTCAAGGTCAAATAAAGCGATCAGTTATTTGACTGATGCTAAACTAACAGCGGACCTTGGTTTTGATGAATCTGCCAAAAAAATTCTTTTAGGTCAGGTCTATTTTTTAAGGGCTTTTTACTATTTTGATTTGGTGAATTTATATGGTGATGTGCCATTAATATTAACACCGCTGAATAATTTTGCCGATGCTTATAAAGTTGCAAAAAAAGAGACCAAAGCCAATGTGTTAATACAAATAAGCAAAGACCTTGACCTCGCTAAAACTTTGCTTCCTGATGGAAAATATCTGGATCCGGTTGAGAAATGGAGGGTATCTAAAGGTGCAGTATTGGCAATGCAGGCAAAGGTTGCTTTGTACAATCAACAATGGGCAGAAGTGATCAATATAATAACCGCACTGGAAGGGCTAAACTATTACAGTCTGAATGCCAATTATTTCGATAATTTTAGTGTTTCAAAGAAATTTGCCGATAATGAAGTGATTTTTGCCTATGATCACGAGTCATTAACAACTCCGAGAAGCGGTAATGGCATTTGCGCTTTGTTAGGATGGGGTTTTGTTGCGCCCACTACTAATTTCATTAATGCCTTTGAGGCCAATGATCCAAGATTGGTTTATACCGTTGATGTTCCGAACCAGATTGTTTGCAAATATACCGGCGATTTAAACGGCAACAATAAGGGTAACGACGATGCCCCCAGTAACAAAGTATATATTCGCTGGGCAGATGTAATGCTTTGGAAAGCCGAAGCACTGAATGAAACAGGCGCCTATGCTCAAGCCATTACACTTATCAACAGTATAAGGCAGCGTGCAAGGCTTTCTGTTACTGCTGCGGGCACCACACCCCCCGCAGGTACACTTCCCGACAGAAACGTGGCCTCAACCGATAAAGCCCAGATAAAAAATTGGCTCATACAGGAAAGAAGGGTAGAATTAGGATTCGAATCGCAACGTTTCAATGACCTTAAACGATGGAACCTGGCTAAAAGCTTTTTAACCGGTCTTGGTAAAAATTTTCAGGATAAAAACTATATCTATCCAATTCCACAGGGTGAAATTGATAAATCAGGCGGTACTATCTCTCAGAATACCGGTTATTAATTTCAATGGTACAAGATTAAGGAGATTAATTTAAGGTTGGACTTCAAAAATTAATCTCCTTTAATCCCTAACTACGACGCCCTGCTTTCTGTTTACAAAATACTTTTTATTCTGATCTAAATCCTATAGGATTAAATGATAGCAAAACTGATTGCCGAGTTCCGGTTTTTCATGTCAATGCCGCACAATATGCGGGTGCTGCTTATTACCAATATGCTGTATGCCCTGGTGCTGCCGGTGGTTGAGATCTTTATGGCGGCATACATCATGCGCTATTTTGCTGACACAAGCTATGTGGCCATTTTCCAGGTAGCCATGTATACCGGCATCATCATTACCTCGCTGACCAACGGCTTTTTGCTGAAAAGCTTCAAGGTTGCCCACCTGTACAGCTTCGGTATTCTGCTGAGCGGTATGTCGATGGCCGGAATGATGTTTGTGCAAAATATTACGCTCTTTGGATTGATCATTTCCGGTACCCTGATTGGCGCAGCATCAGGATTTTTCTGGACCAACCGCTACCTGATGGCGCTAAACACGACCCGGGATGAGAACCGTAATTATTTTTTCGGACTTGAATCATTTTTCTTTACGATTTCCAACATTACCATACCGCTGCTAATTGGTGCTTTGCTTGCCTCAATTGACGGAATGCAGATTTTTGGAATCGTACTTAGCATTTACACAGGTTATCGCATCGTAACTATTATTGTTTTTGCGATTACCATCCTGGCTTGTTTTTCCCTGGCACGCGGCAAATTTGAAAATCCGGTCCAGAAAGATTTTCTCTATTTCCGTTTCGACAGGCTTTGGAACAAACAGATATTGCTTGCGATGCTTAAAGGGCTGGTGCAGGGTTTCCTTGTCACAGCCCCCGCCATGCTTATCATGAAATATGTCGGGAAAGAAGGCTCGCTCGGCCTGATACAGGGAGTCAGCGGTGGATTGACTGCCATTCTGATCTACCTTCTGGGCCGCTTCGCAAAACCCAAACACCGGATTCTTATTTTTGGTTTTGGAATAACGCTCTTCCTTATTGGGACCATCGTCAACGGCCTTGAGTTATCTGTCTTAGGTGTTATGGTATTTGTTTTGTGCAAGGTATTTTTCCAGCCCCTGCACGACCTGGCTTATTATCCCATTATGATGAAGGTGATCGATGTGGTTTCGAAACGGGAAAACAGGAACCAGTACGCCTATATTCTTAATCATGAGTTTGGTTTATATACAGGCAGAGTTGCGGGTTTAGGCTTATTTATCTTCCTGGCATTCAGTGTTTCTGAAATCTTTGCACTTCGTTACTCTCTGATCATCGTGGCATTGCTTCAAATGCTTTCTATCCCATTGGCAAAAAACATTATGAAACATTCTTATTCAGCGGAAAAATGAAAAAAATAGCCTTCCTGATAGTTGTATCTGCGTTGCTGGCAGGATTGATTTCCAACAACCCACAAACGGGTTATCCTGTAGTTCAGACTTCCATACCCAGGATCGATCAGATGCCCGACATGCCGCAGCCGATGAAAATAATTGACTGGAAGAAAAAAACGAAGCAGTTCGACAGCCTTGCTTACAATTTCAACAGTCGGGCCGTTTATGGTCCGTTGATCTGGCTGGATAGTTCCAGGCGTAATATTGATCAGGTTACCTTTGGACTTTATACCGTCATCGGGGATGTTCGTCAGGGACCAAAAAACAATAACGGTGAATTTCATGAAGCGCTTACCTCGCTTAATTCTCTTTTAAGCGCTGGGTTGATTGGAATAGATAAAACAAATCAGGGCGGATTTAATTACGTGAAAATGGCTCAAAACTACTTCAACGGCGACACCAACTGGGATATCGTAATGAACAACACCAACCCTTCGGTGGCCATGGCAGGCGGTGGTTACGGCCGTGACTGGTGGTATGATGTTTATCCCAATGTACTGTATTACGGGGTCGCCGCCCTTTTTCCCGATGTAGCAAACGAGGCATTTATCCAGCGCAGGGTGGCCGAACAATTCTGCAAAGCGGATTCGGTGCTTAACGGAAACTATGATTATTCCTATTTCGATTATGCGCAGATGAAAGGTATGCGTAACCAGATACCCTTTCAACAGGATGCCGCCGGCGGACACGCCTGGGTACTGCTATCGGCTTATCATAAATTTGGCGATAAAAGATTCCTCAACCGGGCTGAAAGTGCAATTGAGGCATTGCTGAATCAAAAAGAAAGCCGGTTTTATGAAATATTGCTCCCCTTCGGAACGTACACGGCCGCCAGGCTCAATGCTGAACAAGGAACCAATTACGATGTAACAAAACTGCTAAACTGGATATTTGATGGGTGCCAGTCGAAAGATGGACGGTATGGATGGGGTGTAATTGACGAAAAATGGGGTGATTTCGATGTATCCGGCCTTCAGGGAAGTATCACCGATGGTGGTGGTTATGCATTCTTTATGAATTCTGTGGCAATGGCATGGCCGCTTGTCCCCCTGGTAAAATATGAACCCCAGTATGCAAAAGCCATTGGCAAATACATGCTGAATGTTGTAAATGCATCACGCCTTTTCTATCCCGATCAGGTTGACAGTGCGCACCAGTGGTTGCCCGGGATGGCAAACCTGACCCATGGAATTATCGGTTATGAAGGTCTGCGTAAGTTTGATGACTATGGTAAGCCGGAGCTGAAAGGGATCTCGCCTGTTTCTACTGGTGATGGGCCGAAATGGGCCGCCGGTCAGCCGAAAGAATCCATGTTCAGCCTTTATAGTACTTCTATCGCCGGTGTTTTTGGGGCAATTGTCAATAAAACCGAAGTCGAAGGAATATTAGCGCTAAACTGCAACGCCACAGATTTCTACGCTGAAAATAAATTCCCGGTTTTCCTTTACTATAATCCCTACAAAGAAACCAGGACCGTAAGCTATTCGTCGGTTAACAGAATTGACCTGTTTGATATCGTCTCAAAAAGATACCTTGCAAAAGGGAAACGGGGTCGTGTCGGTATCAGGTTGCCGGCGCGTGAAGCCGCACTTGTTGTGGTCCTTCCGGCCGGAACCCGTCTGCAGGCAGATGGATCGAAAGTTAAAGCCGACGATGTAATAATAGCCTACAAATAACCTTCAATAAAATTTATTGATATTGTGACATTTCCACTCCCGGAGCAGAGTTAAAAGCTCGTAACAATTCAGGGCTATTATTTTAATTGCCGATAAAATATGGTTAATTCTATGGGGGGATAACTTTCAGGGATAAACTTCTAACTACTTTGGGTATAATCAAGGAATTTTTATCACTTGCCATTGATCTTGAATTCATTCTTACAGGTGGCAAGATCTACTGCAAAACGGATAGTTTCAAATGGATTTCCGCCCTTTTTGATTGTGGTATCCAGCACTGACCGCAATATTGCAAATATCTCTGAACCTCGTTCAGAACGGAAACTTCCGGAAGCTTTCTGCTTAACTTTTACATTGCGGATTGCTCGTTCTGAACCATTATTGTCATAGGGCACATCAGGATAAAAGAGAAAGTTGAATACCTGGTGCCTTCGTTTTCTTAATCTCTTTTGGAATGGAAATATTTTTGAAACTTTATCCGGTAGTTGCTAATTAGAATTTCCGTTGGCATGTATTTTCTCGCATTGGGGACATATCTCATTTGACCGATGTTCAACTATTTTGTCAGGGTTAGGTGACATGAGAAGCGTTTCCCCCTTGTGCCCGGGTTGACCACCTGATTTCTTATTGCCTTTTTCACGAAGGCTTTGATTTTTGAAACGGAATAAGTCATGAGAAGGCGGAAGGGAACTGTTGCCACTGTTTTTATGTGTTTTAAGCCGTTGAACTTCTTCCTTAAGCTCTTGTACCTCTGAAGTCAGTTTGTCAACCCTGATTAAAAGATCATAAACCAAATCAACCAGTTGATCCTTGCTCAGTTTTCGCAGTTCCTCTTTGGGTACCATAACATCCTTTGTTTTTAACAAAGATCGTTGACAATAATACTATCTACATTATTTCTGCTCCATTTGGTTTTCCAAACCAAAATGTTTAAACCTTGAGTAAACCAAAATAAAAAACCCAGATAGTATTGTTTATAACTATCTGGGTTTCTGTCGGGGTACCAGGATTCGAACCTGGGACCCCCTGCTCCCAAAGCAGGTGCGCTAACCGGACTGCGCTACACCCCGAAATATCTTATTCTTTTTTTACCGAAGAACGTCCCTCTTTTCCTTTGCGGAGAGAGGGGGATTCGAACCCCCGGTACAGTTACCCGTACGGCAGTTTAGCAAACTGCTGGTTTCAGCCACTCACCCATCTCTCCTGAAATTTGGGTGGTGCAAATGTAGAAATCATTTTCACGTGGTCAAAATTATTTGAAGAAAAATAACCCTCAAAAAGATGAAATATTTTTTTATTTCATTCTTCAGCGAACAAGTCGAATTTTTCAGATCAAACCGGAGGTGATCATTCTCCTTTAAAATGATGGAATTAAAAATTATATCTGTCCATTATAAGCAAATAATAAACAGATGGAAGTTTTTTTAACAATGTGCATCTGATTCTATTTTAATATTTTATAATTTATTGCAGTTTTTATTTATTAAAATCATTTCACTTTTTTTGGATTATAAGAAGAACAAGTATAACTTAGCAGTACAATTTAGGATTGGCGTTCTTTAAAGTAGAGATATTTCCGCATTAGTTCACAGAATTGGTAAACTCAACACTTTTTTGTAGATGAGAAAAGCTTTTGACCGCTAAGACAGGCCTCATCCCTTCGGGGAGCAGCGACAGCTGCCAGTGGACGTCTGACCGGGCAGGCACTCAAATCCTGATATATCGGGGTTATACTCAACGTGAATTAATGCGGTTTTTTTTGTTCGTGTATTTCGTGTTCGTGAGAATTCGTCAATAATTAGCTCCGCTGATCTAACGATTCGGTATCATGTCGTGTTTCGAGGGGAAGATGCAGAAGTATACCTCATGAAGCGGATTATTCATAGAAAATGGATATGGGAAACGACCTTTTAGACCACGAAAATGTTGCACTTCCTACACTTCCCACCTTTACCACTTTTACCACTTTCCTACTTTACTGCTACATATAAGAAGTTTGTAATTATTAACATATTATTTCCCTACTTTCCTACTTCCTACTTTTTTATTTTTCTTGAAAATTTTGGCAATCCCCCAACTTTTAAGTTTGATCCACGATTCGTGTAATTCGTATATAACACTAATGGGAACAACTCTCATCGAATTATTCCCATTCATCTACGGCTTTTCAGCTTTCAAAGTCAGGCTACGGTTACAAGGCCGGTCGGGTTTTATCAGAGATACTTTCGCATCTATTCCTGACATAACCGCCTTTGGCTTTTCGGTAGAGTCTTCTAAAACTCGCCTTCAAGCTGTCCTTTCGGCGTTCTTTACAGATTACCTTCCGGGACGGAGTCTTTTCAGATAACAGCTATCCGGAATTCTTTCGATATCAGGGACAGTGTCATGAAACCTCAGACTTTTCAATCTCAAGTCCCCGGAAGACCTCATTTCTTTAATCTTCCGCCTACTTTTCCACCTTAAAGGGATTTCTCCCCAGGGTGGCAAACTGAACAATCAGAACATCTTCTCAATTCAGCCTCCAACACTTCCGATGTGCGAACTTTCGTCCGAGAGGACCCGATCCTGTTCAATTAAGAACATTTTCAGGAACCACATCTTCCATGTAGCCTTTTATGGCTTACCTGATTATATAAATATACGACTTTTAAAAACTGGAATCAAGATAATTAAGAAGATTTCAAGATAATTAATAAGATTTAATAAAAGGATTTCATGAATGTATAAAATAATACCTCATTGGTTTCATTGGAACAGATTCACAATCTCTTAAGCCACTGTTTCAAAACTTTTTAGTAGTTTTGTTCTTTATTAATATCCTTATATGCGATACCTGTTCATAGTAAATCCTTTAGCTGGCGTAGGAGGGAAACGCAAATTCCCTGACTTGATTTACCATGCTTTCCGGTATAATCCTTCCGATGTAAAAGTACTTTTTACAAGATGTCAGGGGGATGGAAAAGCCATAATCAAAGAATATTTGAATGATTTTGATGTATTTGTTGCAGTCGGAGGTGATGGGACCACCAATGAAGTAGCATCCATGATCGCAGGTACTGAAAAGATAATGGGTCTGATCCCTGCAGGGTCCGGGAACGCTCTGGGAAGAGAATTAAATATTCCAATGACACCTTCCCTGGCCTTAAAGGAATTAATGAAATCAGAAGTCAGAACTATTGATACGGCTGTTATCAACGACCATATTCGCTTCGTAAATGCCTGCGGATTTGGTTTTGACGAGCACATTGCACGTTGTTTTAATCAATCGATCACACGCGGACCTGTTTCCTACTTTTCGCTTGTTCTTAAAGAGTTCCCTGTTTATAATTCTCAATACTATGAAATTGATATCGATGGAGTTCAATTGAATAAAAAAGCTTTTGTCCTTACAATAGCCAATACTTCTCAGTATGGCAACAACGCTTTTATTGCACCAAAGGCAATCATCAATGATGGAATCCTCGATATCTGTATAATGAGTCCCTTTTCAGTAGGTGTCGCTCCTGAAATGATTCTGCGTCTTCTTAACAAACAGCTTGATACGTCAAAGTATTGCGAATACTTTAAAGCCAAAAAAATATTAATCAAAGGTGCTAATCTCAATTACCAGATTGATGGAGAACCTGTTGTAAATTCTAAACAGGTAGAAATAAAGATTGACCCTTTATCACTCAAAATTCTCGCACCTGAAAAGAAATAAAAGGTTTCTTCATTCAAGACGGAGGGCTGTCTAATCCAAATTACTTACATGAAGTTTTACATCTTCCTGAGTAATAACTTTATCACTCAAAATGATTAACCTTTCAATCACATTACGGAATTCTCTCACGTTGCCGGTCCAGGCATATCCCTGGAGCTCTTCGATGGCCTCTTCTGTTATTTCTTTTGGTGTTTGACCATAATCCGCACAGATCTGTTGAATAAAATGATTGGTAAGAAGTGGAATATCCTCTTTGCGATGGTCCAGTGAAGGAACATGAATCAAAATGACACTTAGGCGATGATACAGGTCTTCACGAAAGAAGCCTTTTTTTATTTCCTCCTGTAGATCCTTGTTTGTGGCGGCGATTACCCTTACATTCACCTTAATAGGGGTATCATTTCCTACCCTGACAATAATGCTTTCCTGCAACGCACGTAAAACCTTGGATTGGGCCGAAAGGCTCATGTCTCCTATTTCATCAAGAAACAATGTTCCGCCATCGGCTTGTTCAAATTTACCTTTTCGTTGTTTTATCGCTGATGTAAAGGCTCCTTTCTCGTGTCCGAACAATTCGCTCTCAATTAATTCCGAAGGTATGGCCGCACAGTTGACTTCAATGAAAGGACCATCGGCCCGGTGTGAGTTATCATGAAGCCTTCTTGCAACAAGTTCTTTCCCTGATCCGCTTGGTCCTGTAATCAAAACTCTTGCTTCCGTAGGCGCTACACGGTCTATTGTTTCGAGAACCTTTTTTATCTGAGGTGATTCTCCGATGATTTCATATCCTTTATTGACTTTTTGTTTCAGGATCTTTGTTTCTTTTACCAGTACGGATTTATCGCCGGCATTTCTGATCGTGATAAGCAATCTGTTCAGATCAAGGGGTTTTACGATAAAATCATAAGCACCGTGTTTAATTGCTTCGACGGCCGTATCAATATTGCCATGGCCAGAGATCATTACAACCGTTGTCTCCGGCTTAATTTCCATGATTTTTTTCAACACATCAATCCCATCCATTTCCGGCATTTTGATATCGCAAAGGACAATATCATAATCCTTCGCTTTTATCATATCCAGCCCAACGATTCCATTTTCAGCCACATCGACTGAATGTCCTTCTAATTCGAGAATCTCTTTCAGTGTGTTTCGTATGCTCCGTTCATCATCAATAACAAGTATCTTGGTCATAGAAGAAGGTTATATTTTATTCATAATCCATTCATTCAATACTCCCTCTTTCAGAGCATATTGGGTATGAATTAACTTTTTAAATTTACATTTTCTGAGGATGAAATTAGTAAAAACGGAAGCAATAACAATCATCTCAACTCTGATTTTGTCCATCCCTTTCATTTTGCTCCTGCTTTCTGATTGTGATTCAATCAGCTTCTGATGTATCTTTTTATATTCATGCAATGGCAGTCCAGAAGCTTCCCTCATCTTTTGATCCGGATCCGTTTGCTCATAAATATCCATAAATGTATCAAATGCTCCGGAGCATCCCACCAGGATCGGGGGAGGAGAATTTTTACAAATATCCCAAAGCTCCTTAAGATTTTGGTCGAACCAATCTTCTACTGCTTTAATTTCATCGGGAAGGATCGGATCCGAAAGACTAAATAATTCCAAAACCCTTGCAATACCAATATTAAAACTCTTTTTCCAGATCATTTGATTCTCGTGTACAAGGATGAATTCAATGCTTCCCCCTCCAATATCCACGATCATGTATTTTCCCAAATCATCCTGAAGTGAAAGACGGACCCCTTTAAAAATCAGTTCAGCTTCTTTCTCTCCATCAATGATTTCAATGGTCCAGCCAAATAATTCCTTGATCTTATGAATAAATTCGTCCCTGTTTGAGGCTCCTCTCATTGCTGAAGTGGCAATGACCTTTACCTCTTCGGCTTTGAATTCTTTTATTGTCTTTGAATGATTTTTGAAAGCTTCAATTCCGCGGTTTATTGCTTCCGGAAGAAGAATCTTCCTGTGAATACCTCCCCGGCCCAGTTTAACAGGTAATTTCCGATCATACAAAACCTTAAATGAACCATCAGGATAAACATCTGCAATTAATAAATTGCAGGTATTTGTTCCTAAATCAATGACTGCTTTTCTGCTCATCCCAATTCTTACGTACCCGGATTGGTAAAGTTATTTTTGAATCACTTAACTGAAAATGTTAATCTTATTCCGTGAAAATAATCAGGAACTGTACCTTAGCCATTTCCACAGTTCTTTCCAGGAGGCTTTTTTCCCATACATCAGAATTCCAATGCGATAAATTTTCCCCGATAACCAAACCATGGAAACAAAAGCAACCACCAGTAAAAACATGGAGAGCAAAATTTCCCATGGAGGGACTCCAAAGGGAATTCGGGCCATCATTACAATCGGTGAGGTAAATGGAATCATGCTAAACCAAAAAGCGATGGGCCCTTCCGGATTTTTTATGGCACTCATTGAAACCATGATCGATAAAATAACCGGAAGCATGATTGGCATTGAAAATTGCTGTGCATCTTCGGGTGCATCTATCGCTGACCCAACAGCCGCAAACATGGAACTGTATAATAAATATCCTCCGATAAAGAAGAAAATGAAACATCCAACGATCAGAGGAAGATTAACCGTCCCTAACATGACGAAAATTTCCTGCATTTTCCCGGATTGTGTAGCCTGTGGAGCAGATGCATTGGCCTGGGACATGATGTCCTGTACTTGTTGGGCATTCCCGGCATCTCCTGTCATTCCTTTAGCTGCTGAAAGAATCACAAATCCAAGAACGACCCAAATTGCAATCTGAGTCAGGCCAACCAGGGCAATACCTATTATTTTCCCCATCATCAGCTGAAAAGGTTTAACACTGGAAATAATGACCTCAACGATCCTGCTTTGTTTTTCTTCCATCACTCCGTGCATTACCATCACTCCATACATAATGATAAACATATACATGAAAAAGCCGAAAATATATCCCAGTATCATACCAAGTTCAGTGGAACTTTTTTCCACCTTCCCGCCCTCTCCTTTTTTAATGGTTTCTACTATTATATTTGTTTTAGTGGAATTGATTTTTTGTTGAAGATCTGGCACAGCAGTCTGCCTGATCACCTCAGCCATTTTATCTTTCTCCACAATTGATTTCAATTTATTCTGGATGGTGGATTTCAGATCAAAAGGTATATTGCCTTCAGAAAAAATCTGAACTCTGTTGGTAGTTAGAAAGTTCGGAGGTACAACAAGTAAGCCATAAAATCCTGAATTCTTCAGGTCTTTTTTTATTTTAAGATATTCTTGTTCCGGAACAAAATGGAATTTAGTAAATCCATTGCTTTCAAGCCTGCCAAGAAATACGGCTGATCCGTCATATACCGCGATGGTGCGCGTCTCATTATCATCCATAGTGGCAAAATAAGTCGGGAGCAGAAATAATCCCGCCATCAGCAGCGGCATCAGCAAAGTCATTATAATGAAGGATTTCTTCTTAACCCTGGTACTGTATTCCCGCTGTATAATCAATGAAATTTTGCTCATAACTTTAATTCTTTAGTTTTCCTTCACCACTTTGATGAACACTTCATTCATGCTTGGTATTACTTCATTAAAGGATACAATTTCAACTCTCTCGAGCAGATCCCTCATTAATTCGTTTGAACTGCCTCCTTTCATGTACTGAATATTTAGTTTGTTTACCTTTCCGTTCTCTTCGTGCATCAGAATATTGTACTGTCCTTTGAGCCCGTCATTTATTGCTTGAAAATTTCCCCTGTATGAGATATTGTAAATATTTGATTTATAGTTTTCACGGATTTGTTGTGTGTCGCCATCCAGTATTTTCTTCGATTTATTAATCAAAGCGATATGATCACAAAGCTGTTCAACGGACTCCATATTGTGAGTAGAGAAAATAATGGTGGCGCCTTCTTCTTTTAATTTGAGAATTTCATTCTTCAGAAGATCTGTATTCATGGGATCAAACCCGGTAAAGGGCTCATCAAAGATCAATAACTTTGGCTTGTGAAGGACCGTGCAGATAAACTGAACTTTTTGCTGCATCCCTTTTGAAAGTTCCATCACCTTTCTATCCCACCAATCAATTATATCAAATTTTTCAAACCAGTACTTCAGTCCTTTCATGGCATCATGCCTGGATAATCCTTTCAATTGCCCAAGATAGAGCGCTTGTTCACCGACCTTCATTTTTTTATAAAGACCTCTCTCCTCAGGAAGATAACCAATCTGGTAAATGTCCTCACTTTTCATGGGACTGCCGTTGAAATGTAAGTACCCGCTGTCCGGAGCCGTTATTTGTGTAATAATCCGGATGAGAGTTGTTTTTCCGGCTCCGTTTGGTCCCAGTAATCCAAAAATGGATCCTTCATTCACAGAAATGGATACTTCTGTTAAGGCCTGATGGTGGGCAAATGTCTTCGAAACATCATGTGCTGAAAATAATTCCATCTGATAAAGTTAGCTATTAATTGTTATCATCTCCTTCATTCCATAATCCAATTTCCTCATCATATTCCTTTTCTTCAGGAACGAAAGGTTCCTCAATCCTGATGAAAAGATTTTTCCATTCAGGCCAGGAATATTTCAACCTGGCAAGCTGAAGAAAAAGCAGGGAAATAAAGATTAATCCTGTAATTGAAATAAAAAAATTTGTGTCAATGATATTAAATAGAGCAGGAGTCTGTATCGCATTGGATTGATCCGTAAATAAAACCGATAGAAATATCGTATTTACAACATGTATTCCCATTGCAATTTCCAGTCCTTCATCCATAACGGTGCATAATCCAAGAAAAATTCCTGTCCAAAGATAGAATGGTATCGTCACTCTCAGTCCAAATGCTTTTGTCTGAGGATAAAAATATTGTATACTGACGAATAGAACAGCAGTAATCAATACGGGCATCCATTTGTTCAAAAACAATTTTGTAAAGCCCTGCATCAGGTAACCCCTGAAAAATGTTTCTTCAAATACAACCTGAAAAGGCAGCAGAATGATGGAAACAAACATGAGGAGAATGAAATTTTGCGGCTGATATTGTAACTGAATTTTCTGGAATCCGGCTGTGACCGAAAAAACTGTATATAGCCCCAGTAGAAGAAACCATATCAATAGCGCCCAAAAAAATCTTTTCCATCTGAAGAAGTTGGCCCCGGTAAGTAATGAAAGAACCGGCCTTTCATGAATGACTTTAATTAAAAGCATTAAAGCTGCCAGTCCTGTTATAAACGGGAATATTGTTAATGCCAGACCTGTTTCCGGCGAAATATCATATGATCCGAGATCAAGAGAATTTTCCGGATCAGGTATAAGATCCGTATTATCGTTCAATTTGAGAAACATGGTAATTCCCAATGGTAAAACCCCCGCAACAAAAATGCCTGCCATCACAATCATTATCAGGGCAAACCATCTCCCAATATCATTTTTCCCGCTGAAGACTTTCTCCAAAAACATGATCCAGGCTTATTATAATAACATACGAAGGTGCATAAAATTAGAGTGAAAACCATAAGATTTTTGTTAATTTATTAACAAAATAATAAAACAAAATGTATCTTTTAAAGAGGATCGGCGAGGCGCTGATAATTTCCTGAAAATATCAGAGACTGTTTAAATTTAGTTCTTTGGGGATTTTAAGTAGTTCAGCCCCTTCGGGGTTGAGGTCTTATATGTCACATTTTCCGTGGGTTACCCCCACGGTTATTCATATTAAACCCTTTCAGGGTATAAAGCAAATTTAAGTCCGAAGGACTTGAATTTGAATAACCTCCGGTGTAACCGGAGGCACTGAAATACATACAATACAGAACCCCGAAGTGGGTTCAGCTTTGTTAAAAAGAAATTTAAACAGTTTCTCAATCCAGTGTCCAAATTAAGTAATTGGAATAAAATAAGTCGCATGAAGCTTATAGGCTATAGGCGTTTAGTCCAAAGGTAAAAGGGGAATATCACGATCCTTCATCCTAAAGTCTAAACTCTTTCAGCCTAAAAATACGACATTATATTCTCGACAGTACATCGTAATGAGTTTCAGAGAATCAATGCAAACTGAAACGGGAATATTTTCTTGAATGCAAAATGTCTGAAGAGACAAATCTGAATGATTTTTTCAAACATTTTTAACTGTAAAACAGTTATATTTGTCTAAAAAGGAGAGTTATGGCAATAAAGAAGGTGTGGCTTGACGAAACGGATGATGAATGCATTTCCTGTGGTGCGTGCGAATCATCCTGTCCCGAGGTGTTTGAGGTTCCTGATAAAATGGTGGTAAAAAAGGGAGTGGATTTTACAAAGTATGAAGCCGGAATCAAGGAAGCTGTCGATGAATGTCCCACTTCGGTAATAAAATATGAGGAATCATCAGATGACATTTTTCAGGTGATCTGATCGGAATTTATTAGTGATTATTTATCAGTAGGGGGTGCAAATTCGAAATCCGGACTGTTACTAAGTTATAAGAATAAATTGTTTTCGTATTTTACAACCCCTTTATTATTTAACAATAATACACCTAAATTTCACTCGGACTCTCCTCGTATTAAGTCCGTATTCGGTTCGTACCAGGTTCGTCCCGGCTTTTTGAAAGAGAACTTACATAATATACCAAAATGGAATTCATTTTTAAACTGAATTTCGTTAATCTAAAATACGACGTAATTTCATTTCATATACTTATTATGCACTAAAAGTTAGAATTCCGATGATTTTAGTGGAGATCAAAATTCAATGCATGCTTTGCTTTGTCTTTGTCCTTAAAGTTCGGTTTTTCCTTCAGATGAGCTGTTCAAGGCAGATCATTTTTTCTAAAAGAGCATTCTTGTGAACGGGAGCCTAAACAAAGTCTTGAGGGGCTTGTTTAATTAAAAAATAAAAACTTCACCTTTCGTGATAAAATCTTAATGCAACAGGTTGCTTTACATCCACTGTAATTTTAAAATATAAATTATGAAAGGATTATCTGAATTTGTAAAACAAATCAAGACAGAATCAGGAAAATACAATTATTATGATTTACGGAAGTTAATCGAACAGGGTAATAAAATTGACGAATTGCCTTTTACCATTCGAATCCTGCTGGAAAATATCCTCCGTAATTATGATGGAAACAATTTTACCAAAGCTCACCTTGAAAATATATTGAACTGGAAACCTCAGCCGGACGCAGATGAAATCCCGTATTTGCCGGCAAGGGTATTAATGCAGGACTTTACAGGGGTTCCTTCTATTGTCGATATGGCTTCCATCAGATCAGAAGCTTACCGGCAGGGTAGAAATCCTGATCTCATTAATCCTCAGGTCCCTGTTGATTTGATCATAGATCACTCAGTACAGGTTGATTATTATGGAACCAATTATTCCTATGACAGAAATGTTGAGCTGGAATATTATAGAAACAGTGAACGTTATTCTTTATTAAAATGGGCACAGAAATCATTCCGGAATTTTACAGTACTGCCCCCTGGCCTGGGTATCTGTCACCAGGTTAATCTTGAATACCTTGCCAGTGTAGTAACTTTCAAGGATGGATTGGCATTTCCCGATACTCTTGTCGGAACCGATTCACACACTCCGATGGTGAATGGTATTGGAGTGGTAGGATGGGGAGTAGGTGGAATAGAGGCTGAAGCGGTCATGCTTGGTCAGCCTGTCTACATCATGCTTCCCGAGGTAATCGGATTAAAACTAACCGGTAATCTGAAAGAGGGAACTACCGCAACAGATCTCGTGCTGGCAGTGGCTGAATTGCTCCGTAGAAGGGGAGTGGTTGATAAGTTTGTGGAAGTATTTGGTGATGGACTGAATAATCTTACTGTTCCCGACAGGGCAACCATTTCGAACATGTCTCCCGAATTCGGCTGTACAGTGACCTATTTCCCGCCAGACCACAAGACGCTGGAGTATCTTCGGAATACAGGAAGAAATCCGGATCATATTGCTTCCGTAGAACAGTACCTCAAAAAAAATCTTCTCTGGCGCGAAAATGAAGAAAAGATAAAATTTACAGAGGTCCTTGAACTAAAATTGGACAGTATTGAACCGTCTGTTGCCGGTCCTAAACGGCCCCAGGATAAAATAGTCTTGTCACAGGTCAAAGAAAAGTTTATCGAAATCCTCAAAAGCAATTACGAACGGGAATACATCAAGGTGGATGACCGTCAGGAAGGAAGGTGGCTGAATGAAGGAGGCCACGTTGATGAATTTGTACCTGAGAGGGATACTTCTTACAAAGAGGCTCCCGTGGATGTGGACGTGGAGACCCTTCGTGTCCGGGAGAACGGTTTGAAAAGTGTGAATATTAAAGTTGACCAGTCTGAATATCTTTTAAGCGACGGATTTGTTGTCATTGCAGCCATCACCAGTTGTACCAATACCTCCAATCCGAGCGTTATGCTTGGAGCGGGACTGGTAGCAAGGAAAGCGGTGGAAAGAGGATTAAAACCAAAGCCCTGGGTGAAAACGAGTATGGCTCCCGGATCTAAGGTCGTTACTTCCTATCTTGAAAAGGCGAATCTGATGGCGCCATTGGAAGCGCTGGGATTTCATATTGTGGGCTATGGTTGCACTACCTGTATCGGAAACAGCGGTCCTCTTCCGGAGCATATTAATAAGCCCATTGCAGATTATGACCTCATCACCGGTTCGGTACTTTCCGGGAACCGTAATTTTGAAGCCAGAATACACCCGATGGTCAAAATGAATTTCCTTGCTTCTCCTCTTCTTGTTATTGTCTATGCTATTGCAGGCCGGGTTGACATTAATTTTCAGGATGAACCTCTGGGATATGATCCCAATCTGGAACCTGTTTACCTGCGGGATATCTGGCCGACCATGGATGAGGTACAGGATCTAATGAATAAAGTCGTTCTGGCAAAGGATTATGTTTCCATCTACAGCAATATCTTTGAGGGAGATGAGAAATGGAATCAGCTCCAGAGCTCTGGAAACCGCGTTTTTGATTGGGATGAAAATTCATTATACATCCGGGAAGCACCTTTCTTTAAAGGTATTCAGCCTGATCCCAAACCTCTTGAGGCGATTCATTCAGCAAGAGTATTGCTGAAACTTGGCGATTCCATTACTACCGATCATATATCTCCGGCGGGTTCCATATCTGAAAATTCTCCCGCAGGATTGTTCCTGAAATCTTTTGGAACAGAAAAGAAAGATTTCAATTCTTACGGATCAAGAAGAGGAAATCATGAAATAATGATCAGGGGAACCTTTGCCAATGTCAGATTGAAGAATGAACTGGTTGGGAAAGAAGGCAGTTGGACTTTGTATCATCCTAATGGGGAAGTGATGTCTGTTTTTGAGGCTTCGGAAAAATACATGGCTGATAATGTGCCGCTCATTATAATTGCAGGCAAGGAATACGGAAGCGGATCTTCCCGCGACTGGGCAGCAAAAGGCGCTGCATTGCTGGGAGTAAAAGTCATTATCGCAGAAAGTTTCGAAAGAATCCATCGCAGCAACCTTGTTGGTATGGGTGTACTCCCGCTGCAGTTCATAAATGGAGAGAATCGTTTTTCGCTCAACCTGAAAGGAGATGAGCTTTTCGATATCCCTGACCTCATTGATTTATCCCCCAATAAAATAGTACAGGTAACGGTAACAAGGCCCGATGGAGAGAAATTTGCATTTGATGCAATGGCAAGATTGAACTCTTTGGTCGAATTGGATTATTACCGCAATGGAGGAATCCTGCAATTCGTTCTAAGAGACTTTCTTCTGAAAACCAAAAATTAGATAGCTGAACAAAAAAATACAGAAGATAGGGCAATAGCGATGGAAACCTGAAACGGTTTCGGGTTAAGGATGGTCTAACCTGTACTTAGTTTACCTTAGATCAGGTAATATCCTCTTCTCTATGATTTATCTCTCATCTCTTGTGCTAAATGTATCTTGACACCCTGGTCTTGTATTCCAAATATTCGCTGCCGAATTCCTTCTCAAGGTACTTTTCTTCTGATAATATAATAAAATGATGAACGATCATTCCGTAAAGCATGATGGCCAGTAATAGGAGGCTTGGGAGATATAAAAAAGCAGCGGCATTGAGAAAAAACATACTAAAATACATGGGGTTACGGCTGATTCTGTAAATTCCTCCGGTGCGTAATTTGTGTTTTTCTGTTGGAAGTCCGATGTGGGTGACAAGACCCATTGATAGGAAAGCAGGAACGATAAGAAGATCGGCCGGGATCAGAAAAATGGCGGCAAGCAGCTTTTGAAAATAGGGAATATTCTCCTGTACCATTAATGGAATAACAGACCGGTATGAGGGGAATAGAGCAACTACCCAGAAAACAGCCCATACCAGAAAAAGAAGAAATTTGCCGCTGTAGAAAAACAATGGATTTACTGTTGGCCTTCCCATGGCATGTTTCCCGTTTTTTGCCAGGAAAGCTCCCAAAATGATAGTAGCCAGAATAGGTAAAGAAATCAGTATCGCAAGACTTATGTCTATCCAATTCATTTTCAAGTCGGCTTTAGATGTTAAATATACTATAAAAACACCAATTATTTTTGCTTAATCTTCCTTGGACTACTTGTTTTGTTTATCAATTTATAAAATTCTGCGTTCTTAATCAAATTCTGCGATGAGAGAGGGTTCATCATTTATTTTTATTCGTAGCTTATTCGATGATATACGAATAATGTAGGAATAATATACGAATAGACACCGGACAAAACCCGGTCCAATCTGTGGGGGGCAGGATTAAAATGTAATTTTAAGAAGATCAAATGAAGAAGATAAATCTGAATTAAGTAATTGGAATAAAATAATGTCGTATGAGGATTATAGACTATAGGTGTTTAGGCCAAATGGAAAAGGTAAAAGGGGAACATTATGATCCTTCAGCCTAAAGTCTAAACTCCTTCAGCCTATTCTTCATCATTGCCATATTCCTGATAAAGGAAGTCATTGTAAGGGAACCTGGTAATATGGATTTTTTTAACCTCTTCGTAGACTGTTTTTTTGAATTCTTCGATGTTAATTTTCTTCCTGGCTGAAATAAAAAGAGAAAGATTGTTGTGATGTCCGATCCATGAATTTTTCAGATCATCGAGAGTCATATTCTCCCTGGTGATCGGTGAGAGATCGTCCTCTTCCTTTTCATTGTAAGTAAAGGCGTCAATCTTGTTAAAAACATAGATCATCGGTTTGTCGGAAGCACCGATTTCGGAAAGTGTTTTGTTGACCACGTCCACCTGTGACTCAAAACCAGGATGTGAAATATCCACTACATGTATGATGATATCTGCTTCCCTGGTTTCGTCGAGAGTTGATTTAAAGGATTCTACAAGGTGATGGGGTAATTTTCGGATGAAACCAACGGTATCGGTCAAAAGGAATGGAAGATTCCCAATTACCACTTTGCGTACCGTTGTATCCAGTGTTGCAAATAATTTATTCTCTGTGAAAACATCTGATTTGCTGAGCAGGTTCATGATGGTGGATTTGCCGACATTGGTATACCCAACCAGGGCCACCCGCACCATATTTCCTCTGTTTTTTCGCTGAACGGTCATTTGTTTGTCAATCTGTTTCAGCTTATCCTTCAATAGTTTTATTTTATCTTCGATTATCCGGCGGTCGGTTTCGATTTGTGATTCACCCGGACCGCGGGTGCCAATTCCTCCCTGCTGCCTTTCAAGGTGAGACCACATCCGGGTTAACCGGGGCAGCATGTACTGGCATTGGGCCAGCTCCACCTGTGTTTTGGCGTGAGCAGTCTGAGCACGGCCCGCGAAGATGTCGAGGATCAGGTTCGTACGATCCAGCACTTTGCATTCAAAAGCTTTTTCAACGTTCCTGATCTGGGTCGTTGAGAGTTCATCATCAAAGATTACAGTATCTATTTGATGAACTTTTACAAAATCAGCTATTTCTTCCAGCTTCCCGGAGCCGACAAAAGTAGCAGGATAAGGATTTACCACTCTTTGGGTAAATTTTTCCCAAACCTCGCCACCTGCGGTGTCGGTTAAAAATGCAAGTTCGTCGAGGTATTCATTGACCTCGCGCTCATCCTGACCGGGAGTTATTATTCCCACCAGTACCACTCGTTCTGGTTGGATGGATGTATCGTATTCTGTTGGCATATCACAAAATTAATATAAATCGTTGGACAAATGGTCTCCTGAACGATTAATGGGTGATAAAATTTTAAATTTCCAGGTGATTCTTTTTAAATGATTTCTTGATTTATGCAAAAAAAATGTATTTTTGCCCCTGACTCCGAGGGGGGATTAGCTCAGTTGGCTAGAGCGTTTGACTGGCAGTCAAAAGGTCATCGGTTCGATTCCGATATTCTCCACCCTAAACTTTTCGTTTGCAGGGGCTGCAAATAAATCCAATAAAGTTTAAGAAGAAACTTGGATGAAACTCTTGATAATTAGAGTTATTTAGAAGTTTGTAAATAACATTAATTACCATTATCTGCTGAAGATCAGTCTACCGGATTTTGGTAAAGTAAAATTAGCTGTTTAAGGGGCTAATCTTTCAAATTTAATTCATTTTTAGCCGGTAACTGGGAAAAATTAATTCCGTGGTGATGTTTTTATAGCCTGGAATTGAGCGATTTTTCTGTCTGAGGCATTTATCCAATTATTAAAAAAGTTAGATAGAGATAAAGAAGATGAAGAAAGAAGAACGGTTTGCCTGCCCTTTGAGGGATTATGAAGCGATACCAATAAAACAGTATGATTCACACGTCCCGTGTCAGGGTGCTGATTATTGGGTAGAACGGGAAAACGGAGATTTATGTTGTTCTTATTGCGGAGGATGGCATCCGGAACAATTTATCAGATTTTGTTCCAAAGTAGCTGAAGATCCATCCTTATCTATAAGAATAGAATCCGCCCGTCAGGATGGAAAATTTTGGATTACTCAACCCGGAATAAAGAATGCTCTTCAGGGAGCAGTCAAAGCCTGGAGAGTTCATCTGGAAAAATGGCTGGATAATCTCGATCTCGGAGTTGAAGTGGAGGTTATTACTGAAGAATTTATTCAGAAAGCGATAAAAGCTTCAGAGAGGAAAAACAGGATCATACTGGCCGAAAGGGCCGAGATGAAGAAGGTGAGCTAATCTCCTCAGTTTAAATTTCTTTTATACTGCAATTGTTTATTTCTTTTACGGGCAATCCAGATGCTGGTATTTAATTCAAAGCCAATGATCAGCATCAGGGAATTGAAGTAAATTGAAAGCATTACCACGATGAGGGTTCCGATGGAGCCATAGAGTGAATTGTATTTTCCGAAATTGTTGATGTAATAGGAAAATCCGACCGAGGTTATGATTGACAGGATCGTGGTGAGGGTGACTCCGGCTGAAAAGAATCGGAATTTTGTTTTGCGTGCCGGTGCATAATAGAACAGAAAGGCATAGCAGAAGTAAAACAAAGCACAAATAATCAGCCATTTACCTCCTAGTAATACATAGTAGGTCAGATTAAGGTGCAGTAAGCCTTTGACTACAAAAAAATCCATAACACTTTTACTGATCGTGATCATGGCGATGCTGATTGTTGTCAGGGTGATCAGGATCACAGCCAGTCCAAGGGCCACCAAACGTTGATTCCACCAAGAGCGGGTTTCAATGGAATGAATTGTTCCATTGAAAGCTGTGATAATGGCTACGATGCCATTGGTGGAGAAATAAAAAGCGGCCAGAAAACCAAAGGAAAGCAAGCCACCACGGGGCTGCATGACAATATCTTTAATCGTCTCTTCTATGGCCAGATAAGCGTTGCTTGGCATCACACTCGCAAAAAGAGCCAATAACTGCTGCTGGAAATTCTCGATGGGTATGTAAGGGATTAAAGTAAAGAAGAATATTATAGCGGGAAACAGAGCAAGGATAAAATTGAAAGCAATGGCTGAAGCCCTGGTACTGATAGCACCGTCGACCAATCCTTTCCAGAAGAAAACTCCGACATCATACAAAGGCACCCTGTCAAAAAAAGGGAGTGTTACAACGCGTGCCCGCGCAATTAATTTTTCGTAAATTCTGACGGCCCAATCCTTTGCTTTGATTATCAATCGCATGGTCCACTTCTTTACTGTATCGGATTAATCCTTATCTATCCGCAACTGAACTATCTGAGGCTTTTTATCCTTTGGCTTCATCAGGAAGTAAACCCGGTAGTTGCCATTCGACGTTGACATTTTCCCTATTGCATAAATTGATTCGTCACCTCCCTGGTGAGTGACGTGGAAATCAGATGGTTTATTCCGTGAAAAAAAATCTTTTAATATTTGTTCTCCCTGTGCCTGAGAACACATGTTCTCTTTATCAAGGATAATCAGTTCAATGTTATCATTAAAATGTGAGGCTACTGTCCTGGCATCACCTGATTTTAAACCACTGATAATCTGATTGGGAATCTGGCCGTGAGACCAAAGAGGAACCATCCATATTATCAGAACGGCATAAATTATCTTTAAGTAATTGTTTTTCATAATCACAGTCATTTTCACATATAATACAATAATCATACAAAAATAGCAAGACTTATGGATTATAGTAAATAAAACCATTCTTTAAGGCCAGAATAATAAATTTTGTCTGATAAGACTTAAGGAATTGTGACCTGAAATAATTTCAAAGAGGATTCTTTAACCTATTTTAAGACTGAAAGGCGGCAATTATCAATCTCTTTTGGCCAAAATGCGAGTAACTTTGTTATACTGGAAAAGGAAAATAAAAATAAGATAAGATGAAAAATAGGAAACAACATCCGTTTGCTGATGAGAGAATCAACAAGAATTTTAATCGGGAAGAGAATGATCTTCCCGGATATCCGGTATATCCTTCTGCGGAAGACATCTATAGCACTGACGAGGAAGCAGATCTGAATCCTGAGGATTTATCCAAAAAAAAGGATATTTTTAAGTTTACTGAATTGCAGCAGATAAATGATATTGAATCCGGTGATGATTTGGATGTACCTGGCGCAGAATTGGATGACGAACAGGAATTTACGGGGAATGAAGATGAGGAGAATAATTATTTCAGTTTAGGTGGTGATAATCATGAGAGTCTTGAAGAGGATCATATTGATGAAGGGAATGGGATGCTTTAATCATTACAATGTAATTCAAATCCAATGTTAATTGATCTTCCGGATTTTGATTGTTTATCATAACGGAACCGCAGTTGCGAGCGTTACTAAATTTTAGAAGAATAATATTCTTTTCTGGTGTTATTATCTATTTTTGTACCACATAGCTTTATTTTATTTTAATTTCTTTATGCCTAACCTGGTTTTATTTCTAACCACAGTTTTTCTTGGTTTTTTTGCCATGCTGAATCCAGTTGGCAATACCCCTGTATTTTTATCGTTGGTTGGAGATGCCGATGAGAAAACAATGAAAAAAGTAGCCTTCAAATCGGTGTTGGTCGCATTTCTTGTGATAAGTGTATTCAGTCTTTTTGGGCATTTTATATTCCGTTTATTCGGATTGACGCTTCCGGCTTTCCAGATTGCAGGTGGAATTATTGTATTTTTTATTGGATATGATCTGTTGCAAGGGAAAACAGCTAAAACCCAAAGTTCAAATAAGAAGTTACCTTTAGAATCATACGAGGATATGGCTATATCTCCTCTTGGAATACCGCTCTTATCAGGTCCGGGGACCATTTCGACAGCCATGAACTTTGTGGGGGAGGGGAAGAGTTTTCTATACGCGTTACTGATTATCCTTGTTTTTGCCCTTGTGTGTTTTATTACTTACCTGATGTTTATCACCAGCAAAAAGATTTCCGATAAACTCAATCCTTCCCTGATTGTGGTTATTTCCAAGATTATGGGACTGATCCTTACCGTACTTGCAGTTCAGATGGTCATACAGGGAATTTTTAAGGTCATACAGGAATTTCCCCATGCATGAATTTAATTAACTCATACCGACATAGTGAAAATATTAATTCTTTGTATTGGTAAGACAGACAGGAAATATATAAAGGAAGGAATTGAAGATTATACTCACAGGCTGAATTTTTATCTTCCTGTTGAATTCAAAATTATACCCGATCTAAAAAAAGCAGGGAATCTCACCGAAGAACTGCAAAAGGAAAAGGAAGGACGTACGATTCTGGAGCAGGTAGCCTCAGGGGATCAATTGATTTTGCTTGATGAAAAAGGTAAGGAGTTTTCATCTGTGGAATTTTCAGGATGGATGGAGAAAAAGATGGTTTCGGGTATCCGTCAACTCATTTTTGCTGTCGGAGGGCCTTATGGTTTTTCAAAAGAAGTTTATCAGAGAAGCAATTTCAGCATATCCTTATCGAGAATGACCTTCTCACATCAAATGGTTCGCATGATTTTTGTAGAGCAATTATACCGGTCAATGACCATCCTTAAAAATGAGCCCTATCATCATGAATAAGATTTATGAGGCACTTTTATAAGAATAACAAGTTTCTTCTGATTGCTTTGCCGCTATTGTTTATTACGGTAGGTTGGGAAATTATATCCTGGAACAGACTTGATCCGGGATATGAAGCAGGGAAAATCTTTAATGTGCTTGAATCGAAAGAGCTTCAAATGGAGCAGGAGCTTAACTCGGTAACTAAGGAAATCAAGTACACCAAGAGTCTTGAGAGCACCTGGTATCTGCTTAATCCAAAGAAGTATGATCACCCGGACAGGGCTTTTTCCATTTCCAAAAAAGGACATCTGTTGTATTGGTCCTCGTCATTAATTGCTTTTCCGGGAGAAGATACGATACAGTATGGTAAAAACAGTATTGTCCGTCTGCCTACTGGATGGTTTTGGACTATTACAAAATCAGAGGGTGGATTTGTATTTAAGGGCTATATTCTGATCAAAAGGGATTTCCCATACCGGAATAAATACATACAGAATTCGTTTCAGAAAGATTTTGATCTTCCTGATGATTACCAGGTAAGTGCACAGGACTTAATGGGTGCTATAAACATTGTCAGGCCGGATGGTGAATTTCTATTTTCAATTTTACCTGTAAAGGGAGCCCCGAATGAGAAAAATGAAGTTGCTTTTTCCGTGCTTTATTTTATCCTGCTCTTTTTGTTTCTTGCTCAAATAGTTCTGTGGCTACGAAAAAGTCAAGGATTGAAGCCATTGCACAAATTTATTATTTCAGGAACTATTGGTTGCCTGACTTACTTTGGATTAAATCTTCTAAAAGTGCCGGCAACTTTATTCCGGAGTGAATTATTTTCTCCCGGTGAGTTTGCCTATGGGGGGTGGCTATCTTCCCTTGGTGAGTTTTTGTTGCTCTCTGTCTTCATGTTTTATATTGCTCAGTCTTTTTTTATTTTATTTAGAATGGAGTATAGTCCAAAGAAGAATTTAAAAGCTGTGCGGTATTTTGCTTTTTTATTTGCAGCATTCTATTTCATTTTTTCGGCTTTTCTATTGAAAATTCTTCTTTTAAATTCGAATATCTCTCTTGAATTTTTCAGCAATCTGCAATTCTCCTTTATTAATCTTGTCTCTTTTTTATGCATTTCACTCCATGCCTTGGGATTTATCATTATAATGATCAGAATCCGTTCCGAATATTATATTTTTCCAGGATATAAAAGGGCCATTATTTATATGATTTCGGCCGGATTGCTGGCTTCTCTGATATTAAACTTCTCCGGGATATCTGTTTCATTAACTTCCATTATATATTATCTGATCCTGAACAGCCTGGTGTTTTTAGTTGTGCCTGAAAAAATCAGAAGGTTTAAATTCACTTTCCTTTTATTTGCGTCAATAATCACTGCAGCCTACCTGAATCTTTATTCCCATGAACTAAACATTCAAAGAAAGGATAATGTGCAGAAATTAATTGCCGTCAATTTAGCTTCGGAGCGTGATCCGGCTGCCGAAATATTTCTTTCAGAGCTGGATGACAGATTCCGGGAAGACAGTATTATTGGCCAGTATCTTTTTCCCCCTTACCAATCGGTGGAATCCTATTTTCGGAATGCTTATTTTACCGGATTCTGGAGAAATTATGATTTAAAAGTTACGGTTTGCAGTCCGATTGACAGTTTATTAGTTTCAGATTTAAATATCAAATATCCTTGCTTCGATTTTTTTAATGAACTGGAGACAGGGAATGGCGTAATTATTCCCGGATGTAATTTTTATTACATGGACATGCTAAATGGAAGGATTTCCTATGTTGGACAGCTCGACCGGGGAAGACTTAAAATATTTATACAACTGTATTCAAAAATTATTCCCGAAGGAAGCGGTTATCCGGAATTATTGCTCGATGAAAAGACTTCCAAGGAGAGCAGGAGTAAGGATTTCAGCTATTCTAAATATTACAGGGGACAACTTGTTGATAGGGGAGGGGATTATCAGTATGAAATGCATCTGCCTAAAGAAGCAAGAAGTAAAAATGAGTTTCAGTATTTTATAAAAAATGGTTATAAGCATTGTTCCTATCATCGGGGAGGAAATAATTATATTATCGTAAGCTATGCTAAAACCAAATTTACGGATCAGATAAAGACTTTTCCTTATCTTTTCCTTCTTCTGTATTTGGCTGGGATGGTCGTTTTTATATTCAATCGTTCTTCTTTCAGGGTGAGTGGTAAAACCTTGGATTTCAGGGGGAAAATACAATTGACATTAATTCTTTCCCTATTGGGAATTTCAACTCTTGTAGGCATAGGACTCATCACCTATAATTATGACCAGTTTAAAAATTCACTTCAGGAAGATCTGAATGATAAACTATATTCAATATCCACTGAGCTCAGTATGAGAATAGGAACTGAAGACGAGTTGGATCTAAGAATCCACGAGATGTTGAACGATCAACTCATTTCACTTTCAGATCTTACAAGGACTGACATCAATATTTATGATCCGGATGGCCAGCTTTTTGCCACTTCCCGGAGCGAAATCTACGATCGTGGACTCAACTCCATTAGAATTGATCCGGTTGCCTATTATGCCTTATCCATTGATTCAAAGAATAATTTTATCCATAATGAAAATTTGGGTAAAATGACTTTCTATTCGGCTTACATACCTTTATACAATAGGTTGAACAATCTGGTAGGATACCTTAATCTTCCTTATTTCGCAAGGCAGGACGAGTTCAAAAAAGATGTTACGGCATTTATTATAGCTTTTTCAAACGTGTACATCATTCTTATCCTGATTAGTCTTATGGTGGCCATGCTCATCGGGAATAAACTTACCCTGCCATTGCTCAAAATAGAAAAGAACCTTAAGGGTATTCAGCTGGGGAAAGAAAATGCGAAAATTGAATACTTGGGAGAAGATGAAATCGGCCGTCTGGCTAAGGAATATAATAAGAAGGTGGATGAGCTGGCTGAGAGCGCTGATTTATTGGCCCGGACAGAACGGGAGTTGGCTTGGAGAGAAATGGCCAGGCAGGTGGCTCATGAGATCAATAATCCATTAACACCGATGAAATTAAACATTCAGTATCTGAGAAGAATTAAAGAGCAGGGAAGCGAGAATTTTGATGAATATTTCGATCAGGTGAGCAAAACTCTGATCGAAAATATTGATGTGCTTTCTTCTATCGCTTCTTCTTTTTCTGATTTTGCCCGGATGCCAAGGGTTCAGAATGAATTGCTTGATCTGCGCCAGCGAATAAAAGAAGCAGCTCTTTTATTTGAAAATACACCCGATGTATCCATTGATGTGGTAAGTTATAGTGGAGGACCTATGTGGATTGTGGCCGATAAAGACCAGTTTGGCCGGGTACTTATCAATCTGATAAAAAATGGAATTCAATCTGTTCCAAGGGATAAAGAAGGCCATATTATAATTGAATTAAAGGAGGAAAACCATCACGCTTTACTGACTATTACCGACAATGGGAGTGGTATCCCCGAAGAATTGCGTGCTAAACTTTTTGAACCAAGCTTTACAACCAAATCCAGCGGAATGGGACTTGGGCTTGCAATAGCAAAAAGAATTATAGAAAATTTCAAGGGAGAGATATGGTTTCAGACAACAATGGACGTGGGTACGACTTTCTATATCAGGGTGCCTCTGGCTGATAAAGTACTATAACGGTTCTTATGGGTTCTCTCTTGCTTTCTTTAAAAAAAATACTTCTATCGATTTATTTTCAATAGAAGTATTCTAAGTGAAAAATGTGATTTGAATTAATTACCCATTTCAGCAAGGAATTTAATCCTTACCATTCTTATTTCTTCGGTTTCATAATCATCTCCGAATTCTGCAAGAGCTTCTTCAATTGAATCGGATTCAGCATCTTCACGGAAGTATTTAAAGATATCCTCTATCTGGTCTTCATCCATTACATCATAGATATAATGGTCGATATTCACCTTCGTACCTGAATTCACGATAGCTTCCATCTCAGTGAGTAACTCATCCATGGTCATTCCTTTAGCATCAGCGATATCATCAAGCGGCATTTTCCGGTCAATACTCTGAATGATATAAACCTTATTCTTGGATTTATTTGCAACAGAACGTACCACCATGTCCTGTGCGCGTTCAATTCCTTTTTCTTCTACATATTTTTTGATGAGTTCAACGAAAGGTTTGCCGTATCGCTGGGCTTTTCCTTGTCCAACTCCGATAATCCCCTGCAATTCCTCCAGTGAGGTCGGATACTGGATAGACATGTCGGCAAGTGAAGGGTCCTGGAAAATAACAAATGGCGGCAGATTTTGCTTAGAGGCTACCTTTTTTCGCAAGTCCTTCAGAATGGCAAATAGTTCAGGATCTCCTGAGGAATTAGATCCGAAAGGAGGAGCTTCTTCAGCTTCTTCTTCAGCTTCATAATCGTGGTTTTTTACAATCAGGAACGATCGCGGTTTTTCAAGGAATTCTCTTCCCGGATCAGTCAGTTTAAGAACTCCATAATTCTCAATGTCTTTATGAAGAAAGCCAGCGATGATACATTGTCTGAAAACAGCATTCCATATTTTCTCATCGTATTCATCTCCTTCACCGAATATATCGAGACTGTCGTGCATGAAAGATTTGACTGTGGCATTTTCAATTCCAAGTAAAATGCTCACCAGATGTTCTGCCTTGCATAACTCTTTTACTTCGATGACAGACTTAAGTGCCATCACCACAAGATCTTTCCCTTCAAATTGTTCCTTTGGATTAAGGCAGTTGTCGCACGCGCCACAATTATCAGATTCATATTTCTCCCCAAAATAATGAAGAAGTATCACACGACGGCACATGGATGATTCAGCAAAGGCTACAGTATCGAGCAATAACTGCTGTCCGATTTCCTGTTCGGCCACAGGCTTGCCCTGCATAAACTTCTCCAGTTTTTGAATGTCCTTATAATTATAGAAAGTAATGCATTTGCCTTCACCTCCATCACGACCTGCACGTCCGGTTTCCTGGTAATAGCCCTCAAGGGATTTAGGTATATCATAATGAATAACAAACCTTACGTCCGGTTTGTCAATACCCATTCCAAAAGCAATAGTGGCCACAATTACTTCAACTTCTTCCATCAGGAACTTATCCTGATTGGCCGATCGGGTGGCAGAATCCATTCCAGCGTGATAGGGAAGAGCCTTAATCCCGTTTACCTGGAGAAGCTCTGCTATTTCTTCCACTTTTTTGCGGCTCAGGCAATAAATGATCCCGGATTTTCCAGGATTATTTTTGATCATCCGGATGATCTGATCCTTTGCTTTAACTTTAGGTCTTATCTCGTAATAGAGGTTAGGTCTGTTAAAAGAGGATTTAAATACATTGGCATTCTGCATTCCAAGGTTCTTTTGAATATCATGCTGGACCTTGGGAGTTGCCGTAGCCGTGAGTGCCATAATGGGAGCGTTGCCAATCTCATTAACGATAGGCCTGATTCGGCGGTATTCAGGACGAAAATCATGCCCCCACTCCGAAATACAGTGAGCTTCATCAATGGCATAAAAAGAAATATTTATTCCTCTCAGAAAATCAATATTTTCAAGTTTGGTAAGTGATTCAGGAGCCACATAAAGTAACTTTGTCTGTCCCCTGCCAATATCATCTTTAACCTTCTGGATGGCGTTTTTCGATAAAGAAGAATTGAGAAAATGTGCAACTCCATCATCCATACTGAAACTTCTCATTGCATCCACCTGGTTTTTCATCAGTGCAATAAGAGGAGACACTACAATAGCGGTTCCTTCCTTCAACAGGGCGGGTAATTGGTAACAGAGGGATTTCCCTCCCCCTGTGGGCATTAAAACAAATGTGTCGTGTCCTTCTAAGATGCTGGTAATTACCTCTTCCTGCTGCCCTTTAAACCTGTCAAAACCAAAGTATTTTTGTAATTGGGTATTCAGTAAACTCCGATCAACCATAATTTTTTTTGTTCCTTCTGTAAAGCTCCCCTTTTATGGAAATATTGTTAATGATACATTAGCGATTGTTTCCATACGAAGTTATTAAATATATTATCTTGAACAAATCCTATTAATAAAATCACAATAATTTAACATTGGAAACTATGGGTTTATAAAATCCATAAAAAAAGAGGTTAAAGAATTGTATATTTGTCCAATTTTTACCGGATATCTATTTTTTCCGGTGAGTTGTCCAAAATTAATAAAAATTTAGATTTTAAATGTCCATAAAAGCAATACAATCCGGGAAAAGAGGGAATGGAAAAAATAAAGTAAGAGAAACGGGTGAAATGTCATTTCTTGAACATCTTGAAGAACTGAGATGGCACTTGGTACGTTCAGCCGTGGCAATTGTTGCAGGTGCTGTTTTTATTTTCATCAATGTGCATTTTATCACGGATGAAATACTTTTGAAACCCAAGTATCCCGATTTCATTACCAATCGTTTCTTTGCCTGGATGGCAGAGGTATTTAATTCCCCAAGCATTAAGATCAATACCAATCCATTTCAGATTATTAATTACGATATGGCGGGTCAGTTTACAACCCATTTGACGATTGCAATGATTGGCGGAACGATTCTGGTTATTCCATACGTGTTGTATGAATTCTGGAGTTTTATCAGGCCGGCTCTCTATGATAAAGAAAAAAGATATGCCACCGGAGCGGTATTTTATAGTTCTTCTCTTTTCCTGTTAGGGGTTCTGTTTGGCTATTACCTCATAGTTCCTTTAACGACACACTTTTTTGGTACTTACCAGGTTAGTAAAGAGGTCGTGAACCAAATAAATCTGAATTCATACGTTAGTTCTGTGAGTACAGTGGTTTTAGGAAGTGGAATCGTATTCGAACTTCCCATCATTATTTATTTTCTCAGCAAAGTAGGGATCGTAAGTTCTTCTTTTCTTATTAATTACAGAAAACATGCTTATGTGTTATTGCTTTTGTTGGCTGCTATCATTACCCCTCCCGATATCTTCAGTATGCTTTTAGTTAGCGGGCCGCTTCTGTTGCTTTATGAGTTAGGTCTCTTCCTGGCTAAAAGAATAGAGAAGAAGAAATCTTACGAGGAACTTCTTGAGGCATAAAATGTTATATAATACAAAATAAGAACAAATGAGGCTGAGAGCCGAAGAGATAGTTAAAAAATACCGCAACAGAACAGTAGTTAAAGGAGTATCCCTGGAGCTGAATCAGGGTGAAATAGTCGGTTTGCTGGGTCCTAACGGAGCCGGGAAAACGACCTCTTTTTACATGATTGTGGGATTAATTAAAGCCAATGGCGGCAGAATATTTCTTGATAATACCGACATTACTTCCTTCCCCGTTTATAAACGCGCCAAACTTGGCATCGGTTATCTCGCACAGGAAGCATCTGTCTTCAGACAGATGAGTGTTGAGGATAACATTCGGTCTATTCTGGAAATGACTGATTTTACTAAGGAATATCAAAAAGAAAAGCTAGAGTCCTTACTTGATGAATTCGGCCTTCAGCGTGTCCGGAAAAGCAAGGGAATCCAATTGTCAGGTGGGGAGCGGAGAAGAACTGAAATAGCACGGTGCCTTGCCATAAATCCGGCCTTCATCTTGTTGGATGAACCTTTTGCCGGGGTGGATCCCATTGCCGTGGAAGATATACAACAAATAGTTTACAAGCTTAAGGATAAGAACATTGGTATCCTGATCACCGACCACAATGTTCATGAAACGCTTTCCATTACCAACAGGTCTTACCTGTTATATGACGGTCGGATTCTGAACAGCGGTACAGCTGAAGAACTTGCTGCGGATGAAGAAGTAAGGCGTTTATACCTGGGACAGAATTTCCAGTTGCGCCGTCCTGTGGTAAATAAACAGGCGTCAAATGATGAATTAATTCTGGAATAATCTTTGAAATTAGATCGGAATTAAATTTTGACTATATTTGCAGCGCCAAAAAAATGCGGACGTGGCGTAATTGGTAGCCGCGCCAGACTTAGGATCTGGTGCCGTAAGGCGTGGGGGTTCGAGTCCCTTCGTCCGCACAAATAAGAAACACAAATAAGAAACACAAATAAGAAACACAAATTACGAAATTACGAATTACGAATGAAGCACGATTCGTGTAAATTCGTCCTAAATTCGTGAGATTTGATTGCCGGATTTAGCCATTTTATATCTTATAAGCAGAATGATATGAAAATTTCAAAAACAAGTATTGATGAATTGAATGCCACTGTTCGCCTTAAAATTGAGAAACAGGATTATGAGGCCACAGTTAATGAGAAATTAAAAGAGTATAAGAAAAAAGCCAACATGCCAGGCTTCCGGAAGGGTATGGTTCCTGCAGGTCTTATCAAGAGAATGTATGGAAAATCGGTGCTTGCCGAACAGGTTAATCAAATTCTGGGAAGTGAACTTTCCAAATATATTACCGAGGAGAAACTGAATATTCTGGGTGAACCTCTTCCCAATGCCGAAGAACCTATGAATATCGATTTTGATACCGATGAGGAATTTGAATTTGTTTTTGATCTTGGATTATCGCCTGAAATTAACATTGATCCTGAGAAGGCCGGTGAACTTCCCTGGTATGAGATAGAAGTTGATGAAGATCTTGTTGAGAAACAGATTGAAGGATATACGAATCGCTTTGGAGAGAGTATTCCTGCCGAACTGGTTGGCGAAAAAGAAACCATGAACGGGGATTTTGTTGAACTTGATGAGAATGGAAATCCTAAAGAAAATGGAATAGTTGCAGATAACGTATTTGTATCTCCTCAATTATTCCACGATGAAGAAATAAAGTCCCGTTTTGCCGGAGCTAAAATTGGCGATGTGATTAAATTCAATCCAAAAACAGCGTTTGCAAATGATCATGAACTGGCTCACCTCCTTAAAATCAAACAGGAAGATGTGGAGGTATTAAATTCGGAATTTAATTATACCATCGCTAAAATAAACACATTTATTCCCGCACCTGTAAATGAAGATCTGTTTAAAAAAGTTTACGGTGAAGAAACGACAGTGAAGACTATCGAAGAATTCAGGGAAAAAATCAGAGAGGAACTTCTGGCAAATCTTAAATATTCAAGTGAGTACAAGTTTCTTCTTGATACCAAGGAAAGCTTTGTAAAACTGGCAGACATGAAATTGCCTGAAGAATTTCTGAAACGCTGGCTTCTTGAAACAAATAAAAAAGTTACAAAGGAACAGATTGATCAGGAGTTTGAACCATTCAGGAAAGACCTTCAATGGACTTTGATCAAAAATAAGCTGATCAGGGAAAATGAGATACAGGTCAACGAAGAGGATATTCGTGAAATGGCTTCTGAGATGGCATTAATGCAGTTCCGTCAGTATGGAATGTTTAATGTTCCGGCTGAATATCTCGAAAATTATGCCAACTCAATTCTCAAGAACGAAGAGGAAAAACAGCGGATGATTGAGAAAAAGAGCGAAGATAAAGTTCTTAGTTTAATTAAAGAAAAAGCTGTTGTTAAACCCATAAAGGTCACTCAAAAGGAATTTGACGATCTTTTTGAAAAATAGCCTTTTAATAACACTTAATCATAAGATTTTAATAACTTTGTAAAACATGCTGCCCCACAGGTGGTTTTCCACCCCGGCGGCGTAGAGGCGCGATTAATCGCGTCTGTACTCATGTTTTATAAAGTTTTTAAATTTATAAAGGAAAAGAATTATGAGAAACGACAGTGAAGAATTTCGCCAGTTCGCGACAAAGAAGTTAGGGATCAGCAGTCTTCTGTTACACCAATACCAATCCATAAGTGCCACCAGTTATATTTCCCCTACAATTATTGAGGAAAGGCAGCTAAACGTTGCACAAATGGATGTCTTCTCCCGGCTTATGATGGACAGGATCATTTTCCTTGGAATTCCGATTGATGATTACGTGGCTAACATTATCCAGGCTCAGTTGCTTTTTCTTGAATCTTCAGATCCTGGTAAAGATATTCAGATCTATTTTAATTCTCCGGGCGGGTCTGTGCATGCCGGGCTTGGAATTTACGATACCATGCAATATATCAATTGCGATATAGCCACGATTTGCACAGGGATGGCTGCTTCAATGGCTGCTGTATTAATGACGGCAGGGACCAAAGGGAAAAGGTCTGCATTGAGGCACTCAAGGATAATGATTCATCAGCCCATGGGAGGCGCTCAGGGTCCTGCTTCAGATATCCAGATTGTTGCTAAAGAAATTGCAAAATTGCAGAAAGAATTATATCAGATCATTGCTGATCATTCCGGACAGTCGATAGAAAAAGTCGAGCAGGATTCAGACCGTGATTACTGGATGACTTCTCAGGAAGCCCTGGAATACGGTATGATCGACGATATTCTTTTCCGGATAAAAAAGCATAAGCCTTAATTCCGAAATTATTACAATGGTTGACATGAAAAAAAATGACCGGTGTTCCTTTTGCGGCAGAGAAAAAAGAGATGTGCAGTTGTTAATTGCCGGTATGGAAGGTCATATATGCGAAAGCTGCATTGAACAGGCCCATAGTATTGTTGAGGAAGAATTCAAAAAGAATAAAAATTTTGATTTCTCTAATGTCAATGTAAAAAAGCCAAAAGAGATAAAGGAGTTTCTTGATCAGTATGTAATTGGTCAGGACGACGCCAAGAAAGTTCTTTCTGTAGCCGTTTACAACCACTATAAGAGGTTGAATCAGCGTGTGGAAGATGATGGAACTGAAATTGAAAAGTCAAATATCATTTTGGTTGGCCCTACCGGAACCGGAAAAACACTGCTTGCAAAAACAATTGCAAGAATGCTTCATGTCCCCTTTACCATTGTAGATGCTACCGTATTAACCGAAGCAGGTTATGTGGGTGAAGATATTGAATCTCTCCTGACGCGTCTGTTACAGGTTGCAGATTATAATGTAGAAGCTGCTGAACGTGGAATTGTATTTATTGACGAGATTGATAAGATTGCCCGTAAAGGAGATAATCCTTCAATTACGCGCGATGTTTCAGGTGAAGGTGTTCAGCAGGGTTTGTTGAAACTTCTGGAGGGTTCTGTCGTGAATGTACCTCCGCAGGGTGGACGTAAACATCCGGAACAGAAAATGATTCCTGTCAATACAAAGAACATATTGTTTATCTGTGGAGGAGCTTTCGAAGGAATCGAAAGGAAAATAGGTCAGCGGTTAAATACCAAAGTAGTCGGTTATAAGGCTGCTGTTGAATCAGGAGATATTGACCGCAATAACCTGCTTCAGTATGTTTCACCCCAGGATCTGAGATCATTTGGATTAATTCCTGAAATAATCGGACGTCTTCCTATTTTGACACACCTGGTACCTCTTGAAAGGGAAGCTCTGAGACGAATACTGACAGAGCCCAAGAATTCCATCATTAAGCAATATAAGAAGCTTCTCAATATGGATGGGATAAAGCTGGTATTTGAGGAGGAGACTCTTTACCTCATCGTAGATAAAGCCATAGAATTTAAATTGGGTGCCCGTGGATTGCGCGCCATATGTGAGACCATCATGGTTGACGTTATGTTCGATATGCCATCCAACAGTCATGGGGAATTAGTTATAACACCTGACCTTGCAAGAGAAAAAATAGAAAAGGTCAGTGCTGCTAGATTACAGGCAGGTTAGAATATCTAACCTGCTTTTTTTCTAATACCGGCAGGATTTCCCCCTTTCCCCCTTTTCCCCCGCTTCCTATTTTTCACTACGTTTTCTCAAATTACAAATCAATGTCGTTCAGTTAAGAACTTAGAATGATCTGTGATGATCATGTTTCATCTTTAGATGATCTGTGGAAATCTGTTCCCAATTGTAAATTTGAGATTTATAATTTCTAAAATCTGTGGTCATCTCTAACATCTGTGTCATCTGTGTTCTGTTTTTACTTAACCAAACGATAGTGAACTACAAATTGTCAACTGCTGTTTCTGAGTATTCGTGATTCTCATATTTTAGTAAACGCACCTTTAACTGCTCAATATACTTGTCCGCGTTTTTTTCTTTAATACCCAGTTCCTCCGCCGTCTTCAAATATATTTTTCTGTTGAACGTGTCGGGCAGCGCTTCGTACAGCTTTTGCTTAATCCCCGTCAGCCGGTTACCGGGAAGATTTCGGTAAACTGCAATGGCATGTTTTTCAAGGGTGGTTGCAATCGAAAGCGCAGTTCCATAGTCCGGATCATTGCAAACTACTTTTTCAGGTATTTTTCTGTTATCAATCAAATGCAGCGCCGATAGGATCATGGCAATACGGAAGGTGATCAACCCGAGACGTTTGGTGTTGGCTTCAAAATCATCCCCCAACAAAAGTTTATTCCGGTTTAGCATATCATCAAACACTTTTGTAAAATGCTCTCCCTGATCGGAAGTAAGTGAAAATGTGATGGGTCGCTTCAGGAAAGTCAGTCTGTGGTTGAGTTCAAAAATCTTTCTCCCTTGCTCTTTAAAAAACCGGATATAATCAATTTTCTGGTTGGAAACAAAGGGATTTCTGAAACAACTGTTATCCTGGAAGGCATAATAAAGGAACCGGCTGAAGAGGCCGTTTTCAGCATCCGGCATCATATGGTGTACCTGGCGCGGCGTTCCTGAAAGCGCGATAGCCAGGTGAGGATCCTCGATCTCGATAAACTCATCATCCTTCCGGCGGAAAAGACTGGTGCTTTCATGGTGAAAAGCCTTTCGGAGCACATCACTGAAATTCCCCCATTCCTGCCTGAAGGTGTTGGCAAGGGTATCCGCTTCCGTTTCAAAAATAACCCCTCTGAATCCATTGTCCGCCAGCGCCTGGATAAAGGCCGAAGAACTGCTGTTGGCAGGGATAAACAACATTCTACGGAGCGGTTCTGCAGGCTTTGATTCATTCAACCGGTTCCGCCTTTCAAGATTAAGATAGTATTCCAGCCGCTCCAGGTAATCGGCCCTGTCAGCTTTGGCATGCCCGATCAGCTCTTCATGTATAGTCTGCCCGAAATACCTCGACCATTTCATCTTTCCCTTCCCCGATCCTGCGGGGGCCGTGATAAACAAGTAAAGGTGCGGCGAAACAGGCTCATCAAAATAGATCCCTTCCATATTAGGCAAACAGCCGCTGATAACCGCTATAGAGCTGACCAGGAACACATCCTTTTCAACAGGTTCCCGGAAAAGTTCTGCGCTCTCCTTTAATATCTCCGGCAAATCCCTGTAAATCCCCTCCGGCAATCCCGGCGTATTAAAAATCTGATTCATGCTACTTTCCCTCCTTTGTGAAACATTGTGCCTCCCTTTGTGAAATCTTTATGTAACCTGTACAATGATGTACAGCGAATGACTACTAATGACCATTGACCTAATGACCTTTAATAACTCTTAATGACCACTAATGACTACTAATGACCTTTCCTGACTCTCTTCCTTTTTACAAAATACTCCCCCGTCTCTTTCTCTGACTGATTTTCCGGTAGAAGGCAAATCTTTGCCATCCATAAATTCAGTTCCTTTTTATTAAACACCCTTGGCTTATGATACCGGTTATGGAAAGGAATTATTTTGCCTTTAGTCAACCTTCTCAGGTGAGCCTTGGTTACTCCCGGGAACAGCCGTGTTTGCGTAAAATTCATATCCGGATCTTTGATCCCTAACCGGTAATCGAACCAATTCCTGTAGCTTTCAAGCCATTTTAATAATTCTTCCATAGCAGATAAATTTTAATCAGATGATTTATAATAGCCTTATCCAATTAATGAACCATCCGGATTTTCGGTGCCGAATGCACCCAAATGCACTGGTTTGCACCTGACACTATGCCGGCTGAAATTATGTCAGTGGCAATAATAATCATTACTGTCGGCAGAACCAATGGGCCTCCCCACGCCTTGTAAGAGACGCACGGCCGTGCGTCTCTTACAAATATTAATCTCTTGCCAGATTACAAAAAAAATAAAAGCCCTTACCTGATTTGTATATATTTAATTCTTTTTTGAGTAGTTTTGATAAAAGTTAAATAGAACACTTTATTTCTGACTAACCTGATGTTCATTACTGAATCCGATACCCGTGCCAAATACATCGATCCCAAACTCAAAGAGAGCGGTTGGGAAGATTTTGTAGTCAGGGAATATTATTTCACCGACGGCAGAAAACTCTTGGGAGGCAAACGGGGTAAACGCCTCTTTGCAGATTACCTGCTTCGGTATAAGAATACGAACCTTGCCATTATAGAAGCAAAAAAACTCGGTAAACACCCGACCGAAGGTTTACAGCAGGCAATCGGATATGCCGGAAAGCTTAAAGTGAACTTTGTTTTTGCCACCAACGGCGAAAAGATTTATCAGTTTGATATGAAAGCCGGAACCGGAAATTATATCGACAGTTTTCCATCACCCGAAACCCTTTTTCTTGAATCGTTCGATAACCTTACTTCGCTGAAAAAACAACTATTCAGTATACCGTTTTATTTGACAGGTGATAAAACTCCAAGGTATTATCAGGAGACTGCGGTGAACAAAGCCGTTGAAGCGATTGCAGATGATAAAAAGCGAATTCTTTTAACCCTTGCCACCGGCACCGGAAAGACTTTCATTGCTTTTCAGATTGTTCATAAATTGTTGTCGGTGAAATGGAATTTAGACAAAGCTGACAGACGCCCTAAAATTTTATTCCTGGCTGATCGGAATGTTCTCGCTGATCAGGCGATCAACACTTTTAACGATCCGTACGAAAAGGATTTAATCAAGATCGATGGTTCCGAAATCAAGGCACGAAATGGAGTGGTTCCCACCAATGCGTTTATATTCTTTGCCATTTACCAGGCCATCAGCGAAAAAGAAAATATCGGTGGTTATTACAAACAATATCCAAAGGACTTCTTCGATCTGGTAATCATCGACGAATGTCACCGCGGAAGCGCCAAAGAAGAAGGTTCGTGGCGTGAAATTCTCGATCATTTTGGATCGGCAATTCATTTGGGGTTGACGGCAACGCCTAAACGTTCAGACAATGTTGACACCTATGATTACTTTAAAAAACCGGTGTATGAATATTCCCTGAAAGACGGGATTAATGATGGTTACCTCAGTCCTTACAAAGTGAAAAAAATAAGGACAAACATTGATACCTACATTTACACCGATGCAGATAAGGTACTGGAAGGTGTAATTGAAGACCGCAGAATATACCGCAAACCTGAATTTAACCGTGTAATCATTATTCCAAAGCAAATTGAATTGATAGCACAGGCAATTCTTGATAACATAAATCCGATGGATAAATCCATTGTGTTTTGCGTAGATCAAAACCATGCCCTGAACATGCGGGATGCCATCAATAAATTCAAAAAAGTAACCGATCCCAACTATTGTGTCCGGATTACAAGCGATGAAGGGAAACCGGGACGTGACTTATTGGAACGTTTTCAGGACAATGATAAAGACATTCCCGTAATCCTTACTTCATCGCAAATGCTTACCACCGGAGTCGATGCACGGAATGTGAGAAACATTATTATCGTTCGCGAAATTGATTCAATGGTTGAGTTTAAACAAATTGTAGGAAGAGGCACACGTTTGTTTGATGGAAAAGATTTCTTTACCATCATTGACTTTTCCGCTGAAGCCACTGATCATTTCTATGATCCCGATTGGGACGGTCTACCCGAGGAGGAAGGTGAACAAAACGGCGATGGCGGCTCGGGAGCCGGAGGAAACACAGCTGGTGGAGGAAGAAATACAGGAGAAGGCGAAACTCCACCATTGCCTCCAAGACCGGCCAAAATTGTGGTACAGCTTTCCAATGGACGTAAACTAAAGGTGCTGGACATCGAAACCCGCTACATCGATCATGAAACCGGGAAACCATTATCCACGTTGCAGTTCCTTGAAAAGATGATGGGATTTATACCGGATTTGTATCACAGTGAAGAGGAATTACGGAAATTGTGGTCAAATCCTGAAACCCGTGAAGTGTTACTAATAAAAATGGCTGAATCAGGAATTGATGAAGAACAACTTGATCTTCTGAAAAAGATCTTTGAGGCCGAACGAAGCGATATCTTTGATATCCTGCTGCACATCTCGTATGAAAGCAATCTGATTACCCGCACTCAGCGGGCGGCCCTGGTAAAAGAGAACAATTCCTTTTTTGAACTATTTTCCAACCTTAAAGCCAGAGATTTTCTGCGTTTTATTCTCGAACGCTATGAGTCCGATGGCATCAGGGAGCTAAAACGTGAACGCCTTTCATCCCTGGTTGAGCTCAACAATCTTGGGACTACCAGGGAAGCAGCACAGGTTTTTGGAGGCGCCCAGAAACTGGTGAATGCATTTTACAAGTTACAGGAAAATCTGTACGCAGGATAATTCTTAATTCTTTAATTCTTTAATTCTTAATTCTTAATTCTTAATTCTTTATGGGCTTATTTACCGATAAACCACATTTATGGGTATATTTACCAATAAAATAACAATGATGAACAGTTCGACTATTTCAGCAGATATTGTTTCTTATACTTCACTCGGTATTGATGATAAAAGGAAACTCGAATTACTGATAAAAAAGTTGCTTGCTGAGTTGACTGACAGCTATAAGAAGTATGATTTTTTTGGCAGAGTCTTTCAGGGTGACTACATCGAATGTGCTTTAAATGAGCCTATTTATGCATTGCGGATTGCTTTGTTGTTAAAAACCCTCGTGAAATCATATGAATTGGAGGAAAATAATGAAATCATAAAAAGGACCCGGTATTTTAAGGAATATGGAATTCGTATCGCGATAGCTGTCGCTCCCCTAACTCTTCTGGACCCGGTAAATGGCATCATTGATGGTGAAGCCATTTATCTGTCGGGAAGAGCTATCAAAGACATGAGCACTTCCGATAAGCAAAAAGTGATTATTAAGAATAGCATGTTTTTTTGCCATTCCGACACGCAGGAACAGAACAAATACGATACTGTTGTTTCCTTGCTGGATACAATAATTTCAAAATGTTCATCAAAACAATGTGAAGTACTGTACTATAAACTATTGGGGGTCAGCGAAAAGGATATCAGTCAACAATTAAACCGCAACCAATCGACAATAAGCCAGCATTCAACAGCCGCCGGATGGAATGCTATAGAAAAAGCGGTCAACTATTTTGAAAAAAACATCAAATAATGTTGTACCAACTGATTATATTGCAATTTACGGCCCATTTGATGGCCGATTTTGTGTTTCAATCTCAAAAGTGGTCTGACCGAAAAAGCCAAAAGATCTTTTCACTGCATCACATGTTGCATGGCATCGTTGTTTTTACGACAGCTTATCTCTTTTCGTTAAATTATGGATTCTGGAAAGCCGCTTTGGTGATAACTGTGCTCCATCTTTTAATTGACAGCTTAAAAAGCTATTTATTAATAAAATATGCCGGGCGTTCTTTCCTTAGGCATCTGTTCTTCGCCGACCAGACAATCCATCTTGTGGTCCTGATCCTGGTATCAACTGTGTATGTTCGTTTTCATGAAACTGATTTTCTGAACAATATCACAATAAAAAACTGTGCCCTATTGGCTGGATTTATTTTATGTGCCAAACCGGCAAACATCATCATTAAAAACATTTTTATAGTATATCATATTGCCATTCCTCACAGTCCCGGCCCAAATAATTCAGACATTTACAATACCAATGCAACCCCGGACAATGCGAACAGCGCCAATACGAATAATAATGACTTAAGTTTGCCCAATGCCGGCAGGATTATTGGATTGATGGAACGGTTCATGACATTGGCATTAATCCTTTCGGGACAATACGCAGCTGTAGGTCTTATTATCGCGGCAAAATCAATTCTTCGGTTCAACGACACACAAAAAAATGAGTATGTTTTAGTTGGGACAATGCTTAGTTTTGGAATTGCAATCTTAACAGGCATAGTGATAGCCCAATTATAATTATCGGCTTTTTTACCGATAAAGCATATTTATTGGTAATTTAACCCAATATTAAAAACAGATGGAACTTCAGCAAAAAATAGACCGCATCACCGATATTCTCCGCCGCGACGATGGCATCAGCGGAGCCATGCACTACACCGAACAAATCTCCTGGATCCTGTTTCTCAAATTTCTCAATGATTTCGAAGAAGAAAAGGAAGGCGAGGCTCTGCTCAACAACACCAAATACGAAAGGATCATCACCGGTGAATTTCAATGGAATCACTGGGCCTGCCCACATGTAGAGACGCACGGCGGTGCGTCTCTGTCAAACATTGATCACAAATCATCCAAAACCGGCAGTGACCTCACCCAATTTGTAAACAGCAAATTGTTCCCCTATCTTAAAGAGTTCAGGAACAGTGCGATTGATCTTAAATCGGTTAAATACAAGATCGGAAACATCTTTGAATTTCTGGACAACCGTATTGCAAGCGGACACACCCTAAGGGAGGTGCTGGATATTATCGATACCCTCAATTTCCAGTCGCAGGATGAACTGTTTGAACTGTCGCACGTGTACGAGAACCTATTGCAGGGAATGGGCAACGACGGGGGCAACTCAGGCGAGTTCTACACCCCCAGGGCGGTGATCAAAGCCGTGATTGCAGTCATACAGCCCCGACCCGGACAGACCGTGTACGATGGTGCTGCCGGAAGCTGCGGCTTCCTGATAGAGGCCTTCGATTACATCATTAACAACTACCGGAACAAACTCTCCACTGAACAATGGAGATTCCTGCACGAGGATACTTTCTTTGGGAACGAGAAAACGCCGCTCGCCTACACGATGGGAGTTATGAACATGATCCTGCATGGCATCGAAAGCCCAAATTTGTACAAGCAAAATACACTCACCAACAACATACGCGATATCCAGGAAAAGGACCGTTTCGATATCATCGTGGCCAATCCTCCTTTTGGAGGCAAAGAGAAACCGCAGATACAGCAGAACTTCCCGGTACAGAGCAATGCAACTGAATTGCTGTTTCTTCAGCATTTTATGAAAAGCCTTAAAAAAGGAGGGAAGGCCGCTATTGTTGTTCCGGAAGGCATTTTATTCCAGACGGGCAATGCCTTTAAAAATGTAAAAGAAGAACTGCTTGCCAATTTCAACGTACACACCATTCTAAGCCTTCCCGCAGGGGTTTTCCTTCCTTATAGCGGAGTAAAAACCAACGTGCTCTTTTTCGATCGTACAGGCGCCACCACCGAAATCTGGTACTACGAATGCAATCCGGAACAAAAGCTGACCAAAAACAAACCGATCCAGTATGAACATCTTCAGGAATTTGTAGAACTATCTGCAAAACGTGCTATATCTCCCAATTCATGGCTGATAAAAGCAGCGGATATTGTCGACACAGATCTTTCAGCCAGGAATCCAAACACCAATAACGATATTGATCATTTACCACCCCGTGAAATCATTTCCCACATCAAAAAGAACGATTTACTGATTGGGCAACTGATGGCTGAAGTCGAACAAATTCTGGAGGAGGGGCACAATGGATAAATTGCCAAAAGGCTGGAAGGTTTGTAAATTTATGGATGTCTGTTCAAGAATTACAGATGGTTCACATTTTTCACCAAAAACCAAAGATAAAGGTTTTCCTTACATTACAGTAAAAGATATTTCAGATTCAGGTGAAATTGACATTAAAAACTGTAAGAAAATATCTGAAAATGATTTTAAAGAATTAATCAAAAGTAATTGTCAGCCAGATGACGGTGATGTATTACTATCTAAAGACGGGACAGTAGGAAAAACCGCTTTAGTAAACAATAACGAAATATTTGTAGTCTTGTCCTCACTGGCAATTTTGTCACCAAAACCCTCAATTGTTCATTCTAAATTTCTTTATTTATTTCTCAATTCGCCCGAATTTCAAGAAAAAGCAATTAGTTCAAAAACCGGAGCTGCAATTAAAAGGATAGTATTAAAAAACATAAAAGAATACAAAATCCCTCTGCCCCCTCTTTCTGAGCAGAACCGCATTATATCCAAGCTTGATTCCCTATTTTCACGAATCGACAAAAGCATTACCCTGCTCGAGGGAAATATTAAATATACAAAAGCATTGATGGAAAGTGTGATGGAGGAGGTGTTTCTATATCTTAGCTTAAACTATAAAAGTGTAGAACTTTCAAATTGCACGAATTTCAAAAATGGATTTGCTTTTAAAAGTACAGAATTTAATGACTCAGGTATTGGTTTACAGGTAATCAGAATAGGTAATGTATTAAATCTAAAAAAAAATCCTGTTTTCATAGGCGAAAAGAAAGAATACGAATCAGCAAGGTTAAAAAGAGATGATATTGTTATTTCTATGACGGGGACACGAACAAAGAAGGATTATTTGTTCGTATCGTTAATTAAAGAAAACTGTTTCTATTTAAATCAACGTGTGGGCTCAATATCACCAAAATCAAACACTATTTCAGAGTTTATACTGTATTTCCTGAAATCAAATTTATTCAGAGGTAAAATTTTTGAATTTGAAACAGGTACAGTAAATCAAGGGAATATTTCTGGGAAAGACATTATGAATTGTAAATTGCCATTACCAAGCATTGAAATCCAGAAAATCGTTGCTGGAAAGCTCTCAAATATTGAAATTAATACAAACGGAATCATTTCTGCCCAACAATCTAAACTTGCTCATCTCAAAGCTTTAAAATCGAGTATTCTTGATCGGGCCTTCAAAGGGGAATTGTAATTTTATTCAAAAATATATGGCATTCAATGATCCTCCTATAGTAGATAAAAATTCGGAAAGAAGTGAAGAATCAGTTCTGAAAACGAGAATGATCTTTTCGAAGAAGAATGGTTTTATTACCCGTGAAGTTAATGCAGATGATTACGGAGTTGATTTGTATGAGGAATTGATTATTGACAGTGGTGCTACTGGTCAAATCTTTCCGATTCAGATAAAGAGTGCCCAAAAGGCGCAGTTTATTTATAAAGAAAATAAAGTCTATTATACCTTGCCTTTTTCAACAAGTAGGCTCGGTTATTTATTGAAAAATCCCTCTCTTCCCGGACTTATTATCTTTTATGATGGATCTTCCGGAAATCTCTATTACGATTTTGTGACAAGCATTTATAATCGCATCCGATTAGATAAAAAGGATTACAAATGGAAGTCACAGGAAAAAGTTACAATAAGTTTTCCGGAGGATAATTTATTAAATGATGATACAGTTAAAAATATCCATAAGATTATAGGTCTGAGATTTGAAAAAATTCAACAAGCCGTTTATGATTCAAGTAGTCGGATTGATTTTGGCTTCTCAGAAATGGAAGATCGTCAAATTTCCCTTCCTGATGATCGTGCACAGAAAATAGTTTCAGGTCTGGAAAAAATAGGACCAGTACTATTTAACGAACGGAAATACCCTGAATTAATGGAGTTACTTGAACAGTTGCCTAAAAAATATTTAGACACTCCAATAATGGCTTATTTGGCTGCTCTGGTATACACTGAGAATGGCAATGTTTTGAGTTCTGATTATTACCTTCAATTATGCAAGAGATTTAAGAAGTTATATTCGGATCAAGAATGGGAAGCATTATTAATTCAGAGATCTAAAACTGACTTTTATTTAGGATCTTATTCCAATATTGAACTCTTGGAAAAACTTAAAGAATTGAGACAAGCGTTAAGATTTCCGGAAAACATCTCGAATTTAGAAATAAATATCAATCAATTCCAGATTGTTGAAGCCCTCAATAATCTTGAAATAGATGAGGAACTTTATATTAAGACAAATGATATTTATGAAAGTATAGAAAGTTTGGACATTAATATGGAACAAAAAAACTTCCAGATATTATACCAAACGGACAATTTGGTTGGGGTTATCTTCCCCAAATTAGTTAATCATTTAAATGATATAAAATTATACAGTAGAGTTCACCCTTCATTTATAGTAAATAATCAGGAAAAACTTGTTTTGCTAAATAATGCGATGGAGAAGGTTTTCAAAAGAATAAACAACGTTTATGATTATGCTGAAAAAAATGGGAATACCCTTCTTTTAGCCTCTGCCTACGATCGAATGGGACAAATTTCTTTAAATTTAGATTTATGCTATTTCATTCTTGATATAATTCCGGGAAATATCGATGACTTAAAAAGATCTCTGGAAGGGACAATTTCTTATCAGATTAAAGCATACAATCTGTATAAAAATTTATCAGTTTTGCCTCAGGCTTTTACTGTTATCAACATGGCATATGAGACTCATCGTTTAGCCCATGTATGGATTGATTATAGTCTTGATGAAATCATAGAACTTTCAACAATCAAAAAAGAAATAAGCACTTTTGATAGTGAGACATTCACTAAAAATTTTAATTCTGTAGTTGATAAAATTATTCATGATAAGAAATTGGGTTCAGAAGGCAAGGGGGATTTGGTCCTTAATGAACACCAATTTGATATGATGGTAAGAAAGATGATGGATATATTAAATTTACCATTGGATCGTTCTGAAAATATTAAGAATGAATTAAAAGCAATAGATTTCTTTAATTTGAACTGTAAAAATAAAGATTTTGCTTTATTGACAGATCAGGCAAATCCAGCATTAGGTGACGACAAATACAAATTCCCCTCTAAATTTGCCATTGTGAGCAAAAAGACCAATATTATCTATGCAGAAGGTTATGATATAAAAGAAATGTTGGAAAAATTGGATATATAAACTGGCTGATAATTTTTAATGCTTACATTTGGGTTGTTTTTTAAGATAAAATTTTCTATTCAACTCGTAATTCGTACTTCTTCCGCCTGATTCTTCTTGTCTTAAAATACCCTTCTCAATTAAATCCTTTATATCCCGCAAAGCAGTATCAGGTGAACACTTTGTGATTTATATGAATGATTCTCCGCATATTTAATGAGAATATTGCGCCTATTCTCCGCATTTATGGCGTAATCAAAGAGGAATCCACACCATGTTTTTCAGATACTCACCAAACGGGCGGATATCCTTCGGTATTACGATAGCGAAGGCTGGCTCGAATGGCCGCATAATCTTTGGATGGGGGTTACGGTTGAAAACGATGAAGTATTGAATCGCATCGAAAACTTTCGCAAAACAAAGGCAAGGGTAAAATTCCTCTCCTGTGAACCCCTGCTCAGTTCCCTGCCCGGTCTCGATTTAACCAGAATAGACTGGGTCATCGTAGGAGGAGAAAGCGGAAGGACTCCCCGCCCGATGAAAGAAGAGTGGGTACTCGATATTAAGAATCAATGCCAAAACTCTAATGTGGCTTTCTTTTTCAAGCAATGGGGAGGGACCAATAAAAAGAAATCAGGAAGTTCAATTAATGGTATTAGAATTAAGGAAATGCCACAATTTAGCTTTTAAAGAGAATCTAAATGATCTTATTTTGATGTAGTGACCGGGTGACTATGAGCATCTGCTATCTGAGTTCATTACCGCCAAAGTCACCCGGTCACTGGTGCAGCAGCTAACCCCAATTCCCAGATCAACTTTTTATTGACAGCTAATTCATTTTGTAATCTATGATCCTCACGGAATGATGAGAATTCCCAATCAGAAATACGCTTTACCAATCCCGCTTTAACAGGATTATTCATGATATAATTAAAGCAGGTTTGTGTTTAGTGACCGGGTGACTTGAGTATCTGCTATCTGAGCTCATTGCTGCCAAAGTCACCCGGTCACTGGCGTAGCCGCTAACCCCAATTCCCGGATCAACTTTTTATTGACGATTACATTGTGTAATCTATGATCTTCCCGGAATGATGAGAATTCCCAATCAGAAATACGCTTTACCAATCCCGCTTTAACAGGATTATTCATGATATAATTAAAACAGGTTTGTAGGTATTCTTCCTCAGGAACCGCGTCGCCAGTAAGCGGGTGACTCCAAGTCACCCGCTTACTCTGCCGCAGCTTTCCCCTTTCAATACTATCCAGAAATTCTGCCTTTGTACCTTCACGAAATAAAGCCCCGGTTCTCTTTTCCTGAATATTAATAGCTCGCGTGTAGGACCTAAGCATCACCGCAATGGAATTATTCAGTTGATAAGATTCATTCATTTTTTGAACTGCAATCATCAGGTGAAAATGATTGGGCATAAGGCACCACGCCAACACGTCTGCATAGGGAACTATGTGTACAGCTATTTTATTTAGAAAATAATGATAATTTTCCCTCCTGAAAAATATCAGACCCCTGTTGTTACCTTGGTTGTAAACATGATAGACATTTCCCTGTTCCAAAATCATGGTTGTCACCCGGTCACTTAAGTCACCCGGTGACTCTAATTTATGGAATTATTGGCAATAAGTCAACGTTATCACGGAAATTTATATACAATAGAATTGATCGACATCCCTGCTCCCACAGAGGTAAATATGACCGTATCTCCTGAATTAATCTGATGATCGTCCATTTTATCTTTTAGAATAAGATCGAGCAAGGTCGGAACCGTAGCCGTTGATGAATTGCCGAATTTGCTGATGGTCATGGGCATGATGCTTTTGTCGTATTCTCTTTGTCCATATAACCGGAAAACACGGCTGAGAATGGCCTCATCCATCTTTTCATTAGCCTGATGAATCAATACCTTATTTACATCCTTCAGGTGAAGGCCTGCTTTATCCAGACTCTCTTTTACTACTCCCGGAACGGTTGCCAGAGCGTAAGCATAAACTTTTGAACCTTGCATTTTGAGCTTGTAATCTCCATTCTTAAAATCGGGGTTATTCGAAGGGCCCATTCTTAACATTCCATGGTCATTATCTGAACGGCTGGAATGGGAAATAATTCCAACCGGGATGTCACTTTCCAGGGCTTCCACTATTACGGCGCCAGCACCATCTGAAAAAATCATCCGGTCCCGGTCGTAAGGATCTGCGATGCGCGAGATAACGTCAGCCCCGATAACCAATCCGCTTTTAAAGGTCCCACTTTTAATGTAAGCATCTGCAATGATCATTGCTGTTGTCCAGCCAGGGCATCCGGCTGTCACATCGTGACAGAGAATGGAGGAATTCTTAATCTGTAGATTTGTTTTTACACGAAACGCTAAAGCCGGGCAGATATCTATATGACAATTTTCGAGCGACATGTCTCCAAAATTTTGAGCCACGATGATAAAGTCCAATTTTTCGGGATCATAACCCGATGATTCAATGGCATCACGGGCAGCAAGTGTAGCAATGTCGCTGGTTACCTGGTCGGGCTCTGCATATCGCCGTTCTTCTATGTTGGTTATTTCCTGGAATTTACGAATGATGTCTGGGTTGGGTATTTCAAATCTTGCCTTTGTGGCCGGATCATAAAATTCTGCATCGAGAAAATAGTTATTGGCAATAATTTGTTGTGGAATGTTTGATCCTGTTGCAACTATTGTTGTATAAATCTTTTTGCTCATGTCTAATTAGTTTATACTTTAATTATCTTTTAATTTGGTTAATTTTTTAAGGTAAAAATCATTTCCATCAAATTCACCGTAAGTAATATTATCAAACCAATCCCCCAGCATAACTAATTTACTTTGGGGTGAAAGCATTAATTCAAGGGCCAGATGACGATGACCAAAAATAAAATAGTCAATATGCTTTTCCTTGAGTAATTCCCTGGCAAAAATAATCTGATCTTCTTTATCTTCACCCAAAAATCCTAATTTCTTTCCTCTGGATAGACGGCTGTTTTTTGACCATCTGCTTGCAAACCGGAAAGACAAATCCGGATGAATCTTTGCAAAGGCCCATTGCGCCAAAGAATTATGGAAGAATTTCTTCAATAATTGGTATCGGGGGTCCTTCTGGCCAAGATCGTCCCCATGGGCCAGATAGAACTTTTTACCATTAATTTCAGTTTCAAAAGGTTCCCGGTGAATGATCATCCCTGTTTCCTGAGGTAAATAATCAAAAACCCAGATATCATGGTTTCCTGTAAAAAAGTGCACCGGTATTCCCTGATCGCAGATTTCTGCCAAAGTTCCCAGTACCCGGACAAAACCCCTTGGAGCAACTTTACGGTATTCAAACCAGAAATCAAAGATGTCTCCCAACAGAAATATCATGGAAGCATCCTTCCTTATCTGATTTAACCAATTGACAAATAGCTTCTCCTTTTCATGATTATGAACCGGATCCGGAAATCCAAGATGAACGTCAGATGCGAAATAAATACGTTTCAATTGATCCTAATCTTGTTTAAAACAGAGTCACCTGTTATCATTATGGAAAGCAAAGATAGGCCTAAAATGGGAAAATTCAAGAAAAAGAGATTTTATTGAAGTAATTTTAATAAAGCTTCATGATCCGCTTTATCTGATTTATTTAAGAATATGGTTTAAAACTTGATCAAGTGCAGGGCCTTTCAGATTCTTTGCAACAATTTCTCCTTCCTTGTCTAAAAGGTAGTTTGCGGGTATTGATTTAATGTTATAATTGGTCACAGCCTGAAAACAACCCTTCATATCTCCGACATTAATGCAGTTCAGATTATATTCCTGAATAGCATCCATCCACGCCTCCCGGTCAGTATCCACGCTGACCATGAAAATCTCGAATCCTTTTTTGTTGTATTTCTGGTAAACCTCTGACAGAACCGGATTCATGATCTGGGAGGAAGGATCTTTGGCTGACCAGAAATGAAGCAGAACATATTTGCCGTGCAGTGACCAAAGATCTTTCGCTTTCCCGTCGGCATCGGGCAATACTATGTTCGGAGAATTTACCGCTTTATCTTTTAACGCAGTAAGAAGTTTCCTTTGGGCTTCGGTTCGTACTAATTCATTGGTATTTTGGTAAAGTGCGATCACCTGCTCATTGGTCGGATAGATCGAGAAAAGTGCAGAAGCTGCAATTTTCATCACCTGTAAATCCTTTATTACAAAATCCTGCTCGCCCCACTTTTGATAAAGAGCATAGATGCTGGCCAGAGAAAATGGGTTATTTTTAACAAACGAAGTAACAAAATCGGAATGATTATTCCTGACATTATTATACAAAGCTTCCAGTGCCGAGGCCCGGGATAATTGAGCCGGATCATTTTTAACTTTTTTATAAAGAGCCTGGAGCGAATCCATCTGCTTCTTTGCACTAAGAAACCGTGTATTCAGTTCCTTCATATGCGCTGACCCCACCGATCCCTGGACCTCATAATTATCCGGGAAAGTTTTGTAGGCGGCCGATATTTTACAATTCTCGGCCGAGTCAACCAGCAAAGTAATAAAGTTACCCGGTGATAGCTTCAGAATGTAAAATGTAGGAGAAGTTGCGTCCCCTTTAAATTTGAACCGGCCCTCCTTGTCAAGTTTAGTGGAATCAAGAGTTTGCTGGGAGTTTAAAAGCAATTTATTGAAGTAAATTCTTTTTCCCGCACCTCCATCAATTTTACCCGAAATGGTAAAATTGCTTTTATGCCCACACGAAAAAAGGAGGAAAGGGAAAACAAATAATAAATAGACCTTTTTCATCAGCTATCTTTTTTAATGACACAAAATTCAAATCTGATTAATGCACAGATTTACCTGTTTGGTTTTCTTGCCGGAACAAAAATAAAAATTCCCCGTTAAATTCAATCAAACTATTCATAAACTCATGTATTAAAAAGTCCTAATTATTTGCTGTTGGATGAAGCAACAATAAATTGATTATTTTTACACCTTAAAATTAATTTTTGTGCAAATTCATTACGGATTAGATAAATTCAATGCCATCAGGCCGGTAGTGACCATCGGTACCTTTGACGGAGTTCACCTGGGCCATTGTAAGGTTATTGAAAATCTCAGGAAAATCAGTAAAGATTCTTTAGGCGAATCGGTCATATTTACTTTTTATCCCCATCCGAGGACCGTTGTCTCTTCTCAGGACGGTTATATTAGGCTATTGACTACCCAGGAAGAGAAAATTGTTTTGCTGCAGAAAATGGGAATTGAACATCTGATTATCTATCCTTTTACGGAAGAATTTTCAAAACTGACCTATGATGAATTTGTAAAGAAAATTTTGGTTGGGCAGATGCATATAAACTCTCTTGTGATCGGTTATGACCATCGTTTCGGGAAAGGGAGGCAGGGAGATTTTGAGTCGCTGGCTCAGCTTTCAAAACAATTGGATTTTAAAATAGAAAGACTTGACGAACTTGAGCTGGAAGATAGCGCGGTCAGTTCAACCAGGATCCGCCGGGCATTGGAAGAAGGCGACGTTCATGAAGCTAATCTGAATCTTGGCTATGAATATATATTGATGGGTAAGGTTATCGAGGGTCGGCAGCTTGGCCGAAAGCTCGGATTCCCGACGGCCAATATCGAAACCCTTGATCCGCTGAAACTGGTGCCCGGAGATGGTGTTTATGCCGTGAGAGTTGAGATTTACGGTACGGTTTACAAGGGGATGCTCAACATAGGGGTGCGTCCCACGGTGGATTATAATGCTGATCACCGGAGCATCGAAGTGCATATCTTTGATTTCAACCAGGATCTTTACCATTCCCGGATCACTTTACGCTTTGTGGAGAAATTAAGGAATGAACAAAAATTCCCGGATCTCGAGACTCTTCGGCAGGAAATGGTCAGGGATCAGGAAAGGGCTTTAAGTCTGCTTTCATAAATTGCACAGATTTGTATATAAAATATTTATCTTTAATGTATCATATTATAACTAAGAATGGAAAACACAAGCGTAGCAACTATCAGTTATGAAGTAAAGGACATTTCACTGGCTGATTTCGGCAGAAAGGAAATTGAAATTGCAGAAAAGGAAATGCCGGGGTTAATGGCCCTGAGAAAAAAATACGGAGCATCCAAACCCTTGCAGGGAGCCCGCATCATGGGGTCGCTGCACATGACCATCCAAACGGCCGTCTTGATCGAAACTCTCGTTGAATTGGGCGCCGAAGTCCGCTGGTGCAGTTGTAATATATTCTCGACCCAGGATCATGCCGCTGCCGCCATTGCCGCTGCCGGTATTCCGGTATTTGCCTGGAAAGGTGAAACTCTCGAGCAATACTGGTGGTGCACGGAAAGAGCTCTTGATTTTGGAGATGGGAAAGGCCCTGAACTGATTGTTGATGATGGGGGAGATGCCACCATGATGATTCATCGAGGCTACGAAGCTGAAAATAATCCTGCAATTCTTGATAAGAAAGTCGAAGCTGAGGATGAGCTTCAGCTTAATAAAATTCTTAAAAAAGTTTTACAGAAGGATTCTCACCGCTGGCATCGCCAGGCAGCCGAAATCAAAGGCGTTTCTGAAGAAACCACTACCGGTGTTCACCGTCTGTACCAGATGGTAGAACAGGGAAAACTTCTTTTCCCCGCTTTTAATGTAAACGATTCAGTCACCAAATCGAAATTCGATAATCTTTATGGCTGCCGCGAATCCCTTGCTGACGGTATCAAGCGTGCAACGGATGTAATGATTGCAGGTAAAGTGGTGGTTGTAGCCGGTTATGGCGATGTGGGTAAAGGATGTGCAAGGTCGATGCGCGGTTACGGGGCCCGGGTTATTGTAACCGAAATCGATCCGATTTGTGCTTTGCAGGCCGTGATGGAAGGTTTTGAGGTCAAAACCATGGACGAAGCCATAAGCGAAGGAAACATCTTTGTTACCACAACAGGCAACCTTGACATTATTACCGGCGATCACATGGCCAAAATGAAAGACCAGAGCATCGTCTGTAATATCGGACACTTTGATAATGAAATCCAGGTAGCACGTCTCGAAAAATGGCCCGGAATAAAGAAAATCAACATCAAACCGCAGGTTGACAAATACCTCTATGCAGACGGACATGCCATATTCCTGCTGGCCGAAGGCCGTCTTGTAAATCTTGGCTGCGCCACGGGTCATCCTTCTTTTGTGATGAGTAGTTCATTTACAAATCAGACCCTTGCACAACTTGAATTATGGAGTAAAAAATATGAAACCAAGGTATACCGGCTCCCGAAACACCTCGATGAAGAGGTGGCACGCTTGCACCTTGATCAGCTTGGTGTTAAGTTGACGGTGCTTTCACCCGATCAGGCAGCTTACCTTGGCGTGAATCCTTCCGGACCGTTTAAACCTGAGCATTACAGGTATTAAATCCATAGACATAAATTTTATTCAAAAAAGGTGAGATATTGTATTTCACCTTTTTTATTTTCTTGTTTTCATTTTCACATCAGCAATCTCGCTCCTGATTTCTCAAAACCTCATTCAAAAACCATAACAAACTGATACCTTCTTCTATCTTTAAACTGACTTTGTGCGGACTTTGTGCGGGCTTTGTGCGGGCTTTCTGCGGTATATCCCGTTTTATGACTTTAAAAGCTTCGAATAAACTACGCTTAAATATGGGAGAAGGTATAATGATATTTGGAGGTGAACGCGGTTCACTATCCAATAAAATGATATTGAATGATCAGTAGAGACAAGGCACTGCCTTGTCTCTTTTCTTAATTGAGACTATCAATTATAAGGTTTAAATTTATCGAATGGTCAGCTGAGACAAGGCACTGCCTTGTCTCTACGAGGATGAATCAGTTGTGTACCCAAAGCCTTCCTCCTGTGCTGACAACCTGGTATTGCTGGAGAGGGCGTGCTGCAGGGCCTTTAGTGGCAAAGCCTCCTCCAAAAAGCATGAATTCGGAATCGCAGCATTTGCATTTACCGGTGGTGTTGCTGCTGAAGATCATTTCATCGGTACTCAGCCTGCTTATCGCATCCAATTCAACAGTACAACTGCCAAGTGACTCATAAGGGCAACAGGCATCAAAAGCTAAATACTGATTTTCATTTATGCACATGACAATAACTCCGGCGAAACCTTTGTATCTGTAAGTGATCGAATTCCCGGGAACGGTAAGATGGTTGTAATTGGCAAGTGAGATGTAAAAATCAACCTTCCGGTAGGGGAGGAAGCTGTTTTGGTCCTTGGTACAGGCTGAAAGGATCAAAAGAATGAAAACAGATATCAAAATATGTTTCATCTTTCCGTTTTTATTAAAACAATTAGTTAATTTTATACTCGGCTAAAATAATTAAAATGGACCTGAATTTTATTCAATATGAGATGAATGCTTTTGGCGATTATATTTTTCTGATAATCATCGTGGTGGCATCAATCGTTCAGGCCATTGTACAGAAAAACAAAAAGGAAGAAGCTGCCAAAGCAGAACGTCGGAAGAGTGTTGAACGGGAATTGCAGGAAGAAGATTATCCTGAGGAGTTTCCCCGTCAAGAAGAGTCCGGTGGCACTTTCTTTGAGCAGATGGAAAGGATGCTGATGCCAGAACTTCCAACGGAAGAAAAACAACCGGAATTGCAACCCGAAGTGCCAAAGAAAAAAGAAGAAATTGTCCGGGAATCATCCATTCAAAATTACAAAATGTTTGAGGGAGAGGTTCATGAATTTCAGAAAAATCTATCCGGTACGAAGTCGCAACAGACCAAAGAACCGATTAAACCAAGGGTCTCCAGGATGTTTAATCTGAAAAAAGCTGTCATTTATTCCGAGGTTTTGAACAGAAAGTATTTTTAACATTGTCAAAGTTTTTTTTTCTTATCTTTATTGAAAAATTAACGAGGAAATTATAAATTTGTAATCATTAGTAAGTAGAAGAGTTCCGGACACCCGGGATTCTTCTGTTTTTTTGTTTTATTATCAGGAAACTATAGCAATATGGGCAAAATTACTTATATCTCTGCAGAAGGTTTCAAGAAGCTGAAAGCTGATCTTGACCAAATGATCAATATTGAAAGGCCGGCCATTTCTAAGCTGATTGGAGAAGCTATCGAGAAAGGTGATATTTCAGAGAATGCTGAATACGATGCCTCAAAGGATGCCCAGGGAATGCTTGAAGCTAAAATAGCTTTATTACAGACACAAATTGCGAGCGCGCGAATTATCGACTCATCCAAGATCGATACGGACACTGTTCAGATCATGAACAAGGTGACCATTAAAAATAAGAAGAACAATTCTACCATGTCCTATACTATTGTATCAGAGCATGAAGCTGATCTTAAAAATGGCAAGATCAGCGTCAATACTCCTATTGCACAGGGATTGTTGGGTAAAAAAATGGGAGACACGGTAGAGATAAAAGTGCCCTCGGGAGTGATGTTATTTGAAATAATCAGTATTGAACTAGGACTTTAAAACAATAAATTATGTCCGGCATTTTCGCAAAAATCGCAAAAGGAGAGATTCCTTCCTATAAAGTGGCCGAAGATGAAAATTATTTTGCTTTTCTTGATATCCATCCGGTCGTTAGAGGTCATGTACTTGTTATACCCAAAAAAGAAACAGATTATATTTTTGATATAGGAGCTGAGGAGTATTCCGGTTTAATGCTTTTTGCACGCAGGGTGGCCTTAGCTATAAAGAAAGCCATATCTTGCCGGAAAGTGGGAGTCGCAGTACTTGGGCTTGAAGTCCCTCATGCTCATATTCACCTGGTTCCGATGAACAGCGAATCGGATATCAACTTTTCAAAACCAAAATTGCAGCTTTCAGAAGAAGAATTCATGCAAATAGCGGAAAAGATTTCGAAGGAATTTTAATAAACAGCTGTTCTCTATTGGTTTTCAAAGGACCTGCTGTCAATATTCTTAATTACTTTTGGTTTACTTTTTCTTTGCTTGAATCAGGATTTTACTCTGCCGGGATTTTTACTAACAAAATCACTCCAGTTTCTGAAAGAATGTTCCGATAAAGGATTTTTTAACTGCAGATAATGACACACTGCGGCGGCCAGTCCGTCGGTAGCATCAAGTTCTGCAGGAGTAGTCTGAAGATTAAACATCTGTTTGAGAAAATAGGCAACCTGTTCTTTAGATGCAGAACCGTTACCTGTAATGGCTTGCTTGATGCGAAGCGGTGCATATTCAAAGATTGGAATTCCGCGGTATAAGGAAGCGGCCATCGCCACTCCCTGTGCTCTTCCCAATTTAAGCATCGATTGTACATTTTTGCCGTAGAATGGTGCCTCTAATGCGGTCTCGTCCGGTTTATATTCATCTACCAGATACAAGGTTCGTTCGAAGATATGACTTAATTTTTGGTAATGACCGGAGAAACCCGCCGTTTTTACGACACCAATCGCAACAATACTGGGTTTATTATTGTGAATTTTAATCACTCCATAACCCATAATGTTGGATCCGGGGTCAATTCCAAGAATGGTTTTATCGATTTCCAAGGTTTCTGTTTTTTCCAAAAGTAAGGCTAAAAGCGGAAAGTAAAAAGAGATTAGGTTTAAGTTAATGGTAAAAAGAATAAAGTGGGAAAACCTTTCAGGTCTGATCAATTTATTCAAATGGCAATTTCCCCAGATCGACATTTCCTCCGGATAGAATGATTCCAATGCGGGAAATCCCGTGCATTTTGACTTTCTTTTGGAGAATGGCTGCCAATGGAACGGCGCTGGATGGTTCTATGATTATTTTCATTCTTTCCCAGACCAGCCGCATGGCCTCGATAATTGCTTCCTCGGAAACTGTTACAATATCATCTGTTTTTTCTTTGATGATGGAATAATTAATTTCTCCCAATGAAGTTAATAAGCCATCGGCAATGGTTTTTGGATCAATGGAGGGAATGATATATCCTGCGTGAAAGGATCTGAAAGCATCATCTGCTCCTGATGGCTCAGCTGCAATTACTTTGCAGTTTGGATTGATTGCTTTCACTGAGATTGCGGTGCCGGAGAGAAGGCCTCCACCCCCCACCGGACACATGACCAGATCAAGATCCTTTATTTCATTCATCAGTTCCAAAGCCGCTGTTCCCTGTCCGGAGATCACTTTGAAATTATTGTACGGATGAACGATAGTGATTCCCTTTTCAGTTACAATACTCTGTAACGTAGATTCCCTTGCCTGGAGCGTGGGTTCACAAAAGGTGATTTCACCGCCATAACCTTTTACCGCTTTCTTTTTTATCTCAGGCGCTGTTGAAGGCATTACAATATAGGATTTAATTCCTCTCAGAGAGGCTGCATGAGCCAGTGCTGCAGCATGATTACCCGAGGAATGAGTTCCTACCCCTTTTTTTGCTTCTTCTTCATTTAATGAAAAGATTGCATTGCAGGCACCACGAAATTTAAAGGCACCTGTTTTCTGAAGATTTTCACATTTGAAGAATATCTCGGAGCCAGCGATTTGATTGATGCTCTGACTCGTAAGGACAGGAGTATGATGAATATACCCGCTGATTAAATCATATGCTTTTAATACATCCTGGAAACCCGGTATCTCCATAGAAATAAATGTTTTACCTGTTACAAATATAAAGAATAAGCATAAGATGTGTGAGTGTGGAGAGAATAAACTATAGATTCATTAATTCTTTAATTGATGAGTTTTTTTGTATTCAATAAAGAGGTCCTTTATTTTCTTCTGAACTTCGTAAGTCGTTGCGTTAACCTTGAAATCGCTGTAAGCATTGCAGTAGACCATGAAATCATCCAATTCATCTCCGTTCAAAGAGGTTAATCTCTGAACGACATCTTTGTTATAAACAAGTGATAAAATTTGCCAATCCCTTTCGGAATAAATGGCGGCCAGAGTGGTCCTTTTTTCTTTTTCACTTTTGCTTAATTTATAATGCATAAATGAAAGTGGATTGAATACGGCCGAGAGTATTTTCGGTTTTGATGCAAAGTCTTCACTCCTTAGTTCTGAGGGAAGAGTACTTTCTTTTCCTCCCAGGCCAAAATCCATATGGAGAATGGATTTCCCCTGGACCCGAACTTCGGGTATAGCATATCTGATCACCTTCAAAGCAATTTTTTGATATTCTTTTTCGTTTATCAGATCTTTTACAGGGATCTTTCTTTCCTCATAACCCAGAAGTTTGAATGTAAGGGTATCGGATGGATCAGCCTGTATGGAAAACTTTCCGCTGCCATCAGTCATTGTTCCACCGTGTACTCTGAAATTTAATACCTGTACATTCGAAAGACCTTCCCTGGACGCAGAATCCACTGCCTGTCCGGTAATGCTGATCATATCCTCGGGAAAATATACCTGGCCAAAGGATTTGTTATTAAATCCGGTCAACAGAACAAGGAATAATATAATAGATGAGAAAATTTTCATCAAAGGGTATCTATACTAATCAATAGGGGTGAACGAGTAATTAATCGAGTTATTAATTAATTGACTCCTTTTGTCCCAAATACGTTGCAACAATAATACCAAATTTAATAAAGAATTCAATAAAAAATAAAAGGTGACATCTCATAACAGGAATGTCACCTTTAAATTTACCATTATTTAGTTTCAGAATCTCAGAACTTCAATTCTCTTCATTGCTTTCAGAACATTTTCTCTTTCTCCAAATGCGGAGAACCGGAAATAACCTTCACCTGAAGGGCCAAATCCTGATCCGGGAGTACCTACTACATTGGCTTCATTCAATAACTTATCGAAAAATTCCCATGAGGTGAGATTGTTCTTTGTTTTCACCCATACATAGGGGGCATTCACTCCTCCAAAAACTTGATATCCAAAACTTTTAAGGCATTGGCTCATTATGGCTGCATTCTCCAGATAATAATTGATAATCTGCTTTACCTCCTTTTTACCCTGTTCAGTATAAATGGCCGCAGCTGCTTTCTGGACAGGATAGGAAACCCCATTGAATTTTGTCGTTTGTCGTCTCATCCATAGAGGTTTAACCGGGTATGCCTGACCATTGTCGTCATAGGCAACCACGTTATTGGGGATTACGGTAAAGGCGCAACGGGTTCCGGTGAATCCGGCTGTTTTGGAAAAGCTGCGGAATTCAATGGCCACCTTTTCTGCTCCTTCGATTTCATATATGGAATGTGGAATTTCTTTATCAGTAATGTAGGCTTCATAGGCCGCATCAAACAGAATGATGCAGTTATTCTTTATGGCATAATCAACCCATTTTTTGAGGACTTCTTTTGAGGCCACTGTCCCGGTTGGATTATTTGGGAAACACAGGAAGATCAGGTCAGGCCTCTGGGAGGGAAGTTCAGGAATGAAACCATTTTGCTCATTGCACGGCATATATACAATGTTATCGAAGTAGCCGTTAGGTTGACATACCCCTGTTTTCCCAGACATTACCGTGGTATCTGCATAGACGGGATAGACCGGATCGCAGATGGCAATAATATTCTTGGCACCGAAAATCTCCTGGATATTTCCTGTGTCACACTTGGAACCATCGGAAACGAAGATATCCTCTTTCGTTATATTCACTCCCCGGGATTGGTAATCGTTCATGGCAATGGCTTCTCTCAGAAAATCATATCCCTGTTCAGGCCCGTATCCTTTAAAAGTGTCTTTATTCCCCATTTCTTCTACACCTTCATGAAAAGCTTTTACTACAGAAGGGGAAAGGGGTTGGGTCACATCACCTATTCCAAGACGGATGATTTCCTTATCCGGATGAATGGATGCAAATTCCCGTACGCGTCGACCAATTTCAGGGAATAAATAACCTGCTTTAAGTTTTAAATAATGCTCATTAATAAAAGCCATATGTGAATTAAGAATTAAGAATTAAGAATTAAGAATCAGGAATTATGAAAAATATCTTATAATTTAAACCTTAGTAGAGAGCTTTGGTGAAAATTCGTCTTTAATTCGTGAAATTTGCACACGACAAAGATACAAAATAAATAAATGGGTACTTTTGAGCAGAACAAACTATAACATAAATATAATGGAAAAGAATTTTTTTGTAAAAGCTCACGGACTTGGAAATGAATACATATCATTGGACCAGGAGAACATTGATTTTGATCTTACAAAAGATAAAATAATTAAAATCTGTGATGTCCATTTCGGGATTGGAACAGATGGCATCCTATTAAAAGTTCCGGGAAAGAAAGCAGATTTCGGACTAAGAATTTTTAATCCGGATGGTTCGGAAGCCGAAAAGAGCGGGAATGGTCTTCGGATATTTTCCAAGTACCTGTATGATTATGGTTTTACGAACAGAAATGAATTTTCTGTTGAAACGCCCGGCGGGATAGTAAAAGCGCATTTGATCGAAAAGAAAAATGGTAAGGCTTTTATCATAAAGGTTGATATGGGTAAGGCGATTTTCACCTCTTCCCTGATTCCGGTAAACTTTCCCAAAGAAGCGTGTTTTGGAGAACCTTTGGTCATAGAGGATAAAAAATTTCTGATTCATTGTGTTTCTGTAGGAAATCCGCATTGTGTAATTTTATCTGATGACCTGAATGAGGAGTCAGTCCGGTATTATGGACCTAAGATCGAAAATCATCCGATGTTTCCCAATCGCATTAATGTACAGTTTGTCAAAGTGATTTCAAGGAATGAAGTACAGGCCATGATTTGGGAAAGAGGAGCAGGTTTTACTCTTGCATCAGGAAGTTCATCCTGTGCTGTTGCCTCGGTGATGATTAAGAAAGGGTTGACTGAAAGGGTGGTGACCATAAAAATGCCCGGCGGCGACCTCCAAATAGATGTTGATTCGGAATGGAATATCAGAATGACTGGTGAAGTCAGGGAAATCGCTTCAGGAACTCTCAGTGATGAATTGTTTTTTTAAGGAATATTCTCTGCAAAATTCATAATTTTGCAGTTCTTTTATTTTTGACATTATGAGTGAAAAAATACTCCCTTTTACAAAGGAGAAATTGGAAGAAATTATTGAAAAATATCCAACTCCCTTTCATCTTTATGATGAAAAGGCAATCAGAGCTTATGCCAGAAAATTTTTGAATGCTTTTTCCTGGAATGAAGGTTTTAAAGAATATTATGCCATTAAAGCGGCTCCCAATCCTTACCTGATGAAGATTCTTCACAGCGAAGGCTTCGGTATCGACTGCAGTTCATTAGCTGAACTTGAGTTAGCTGATAGAGTCGGGATGAAGGGGGAGGAGATCATGTTTACTTCCAATGATACTCCTGCTGAAGATTTCAGGAAAGCTGCAGAACTTGGGGCCATAATTAATCTTGATGACATTGGTCATATAAAATATCTTGAAGATCTGATCGGATTGCCTGATCTGGTTTGTTTCCGGTATAATCCGGGGGCATTAAAAGAGGGGAATACCATTATCGGACATCCGGAAGAGGCTAAGTACGGATTCACCAGAAATCAGCTGTTTGAAGGATATCGTATTTTGAGGGACAAGGGTATTAAGCGATTTGGAATTCATACCATGGTTGCTTCCAACGAGTTGGATCCCAATTATTTTGTTGAAACAGCACAGATATTGTTCGAATTGGTTGCGGAGCTTTCTTCCAAATTGGGGATACGGTTTGAATTTGTGAATCTTGGGGGAGGCATAGGAATACCTTACCGACCGGATCAGAAGCCAGTAGATCTGGACATAATGAGTGAAGGAATAAAACGTGAATACGAGAAATATATTGTAGCCAATGGACTGAATCCGCTGAAGATATTTTTTGAATCAGGAAGAGCAATTACGGGTCCTTACGGGTATCTTGTCAGTAAAGTACTTCATATCAAGGATACTTATAAGAAATATGCCGGACTCGATTCCTGTATGTCAAATCTGATGAGGCCGGCACTTTACGGGGCATATCACCATATTTCGGTTCCTGGTAAAGAAAATTCCACAACTAAATTGCTGTACGATGTGACCGGTTCATTGTGTGAAAACAATGACAAATTCGCCATTAACAGGATTTTGCCAAAATTGGCTTCCGGTGATATCATTGTGATCCATGATGCTGGTGCTCATGGACATGCCATGGGATTTAACTATAATGGGAAATTGCGTTCTGCAGAATTGCTTCTTCGTGAAAACGGAGACGTAGTTCAGATCCGAAGAGCTGAAACATTGAATGATTATTTTGCAACATTGGATTTTAAAGGAATGACAAAATTCAAGGTTTAACTTACTAAATTGAATTAATGAAAGTCTGTGGTTTCACGATTGTCAAGAATGCAGTAAAATTCGATTATCCAATTGTTGAGGCAATTTGGTCAATCTTACCAGTCTGTGATAAGTTTATAGTAGCTGTCGGAGATTGCAATGATGGCACAAGGGAATTGATAGCATCAATTGATTCTGACAAAATTGAGATCATCGATACGGTATGGGATCCCAATTTGAAAGAAGGAGGAAGAGTCCTCTCCTCGGAAACAAATAAAGCTTTTGATGCGATTCCTGTTGAATATGACTGGTGCTTTTATATCCAGGGAGACGAAGTGGTTCATGAAAAGTACCTTGACGGAATTAAAAAATCCATGGAGAAGTACCTGGAAGTAAAGGAAGTGGATGGCTTGATTTTCAATTACAAACACTTTTATGGTACATATGACAACGTAGCCGATTCGCGACGTTGGTATCGCAGTGAAATCAGGATTATCAGAAACAATAAAGACATCCGTTCATGGAATGATGCACAGGGATTCCGGTTTAAAAATGCCAAAAAACTGACCGGAGTCTTCATTGATTCAACCATGTATCATTATGGCTGGGTGCGTCCCCCAAAACTGATGAAGGATAAAGTGGACGGAGCTAAGCAATACTGGTCGGTAAATTCAAAACACGTCAAAACTATTGATCAGCAATCGGAAGAATTCAATTATGAAGAAGGAATTGACAGCCTGACACATTTTGAAGGAACTCATCCTGAATTGATGCAGAAAAGAATCGACAGTCTGAACTGGCATCCGGAACTTTCAATAAAAAAGAAAAAGTTTAAACCCAGATATTTTGTCCTATACTGGTTTGAACGTTTATCAGGATATCGTCCTTTCGAAAATAAACATTTTATAGAATACAAGCCATAGTGAACGCTGATTTTTCAGATGATCTTAAGCAGGCAACCGAGGTCCTTAAAAGGGGAGGAGTCATTCTTTATCCCACTGATACTGTATGGGGAATAGGTTGTGATGCTACCAACGCAGAAGCGGTCAAAAGAATTTATGAGATTAAGAAGCGGGAAGATTCCAAAAGCATGCTCGTGCTAATGGAGAATCCCAATCTTTTGAATTCGTATATCAATGAGGTTCCCGAGATAGCCTGGAACCTGATTGAGGTGACTGACCGTCCTCTTACCATTATTTATCCCGGTGCAAAAAACTTGGCTCCTAATCTGATTGCTCCTGATGGAAGTATCGGAATCCGAATATCCTGTGAATCATTTACTCAACAATTGATTGAGCGGTTCCGGAAACCAATCGTATCTACTTCTGCAAATATCAGTGGTCAAACGACCCCACAGAACTTTACCGAAATAAGCGAAGAGATAAAAAATGCTGTCGATTATATTGTTCAGTATCGTCGTGATGATTTAAATAAGTATTCTCCATCCAGTATCCTGAAGCTTGGCAGAGGAGGACAGATAGAGATCATTCGGAAATAAAGCGGCCGAAAAACAGAAGAAAAGCAGTTCATACGAGGAATTTTCTTTTAAATCGAGAAAAAATAAATCCTATCCCACCGAGGTAAAAATAATAATCTTAGATAATAAAAAAAGGAATCAAGAGAGTAAAACTTTTTATGATTCCTTTTTTAATGTCATTTATTTCGGATTATTCAGCTTTTACCTGTCCGGAGCCTGTTGTGTTTTTATCAATTGCGGGATTCCCGTGGTAGAAGATATTCCCTGATCCGGCGATCCTTGCAGTAAGATTTTTATTTGCAGTAACCCAGCAATTTCCTGATCCGAGTACTTTTATATTTACATCATTTGCATTAAAATCTGTTGCTTTGACATTGCCTGATCCCGATAAGATCACTTTAAATTCAGATGCTGTTTGTTTTCCTGTCAGAGTGATATTACCTGATCCTGAAAGAAGTGTAGATATTTTAACAGTTTTAATATCAGCAAGATTGATATCCCCGCTTCCGCTTAAGGTCAAATCAAGAATATGGGATTCAATCAAATCTTTTGCAATAATTGAACCTGAACCTAAGACAGATAATTTATCTATTTGTGGAATTGTGATAAAGATTTCGATAGGTCCTGGTTTCCAACTGCTGCTGAAGAAGGATTCCGTTTTAAAACGAATCACCAATTTTCTATCCTTTACTTCGGTAATGAGTTTATCCAATGTGCTTTGATCGGCTTTTATACTCACTGACTGATTATTGCCCTGAGAGAGATGTACATTACCACTTATTTTTAAAGTAATCTCTGTGAAGGCTGATAATTTTCGATCTTCACTCTTTTGTGCAAAAAGTAATTGATTTCCTGTGATAAGCAGGAAGAAGATAAAGGCTGTAATTCTTGTTTTCATATCGGATAATTTGAAGATTTTTTCTAAAGACGAAAAATGATTCTGAAAGTTGCATCAGAATTTCTTTATTCAAGATAAATGTCGATAAGACCTTCAGGACAGTCAAGGAATAGACGATTGTTCTTTTTGTCAATCTTACGAATAATCTGGTCAGAAAGAGGAATCAGAATTTCAGATCTTGGATGTGCTACTGCAATTACGATATTTCCTGAAAAATCATCCAGTGCAACAATGACACCCAGTTCACCTGATTTCTCGTCTATCACCTTCATTCCGATTAAACTGTTGTCGGCCTCAGACGAATCGTTTTCTATCAGATCATCATTTGAAATAAAGATTTTGCATCCGGAAATCTCCTTTGCCTTTTCCTGGCTTTCGATGTAATCAAATTTGATGATCATGCTTTCATTGTTCCTGTACTTTATTCCATCTTCACTCACGAAAAGAGGAACCAGGCCTCCGTCTATTTCAATAAAATAATTTTCAAATGATTCAAAGATCGCTTCAAACCGGTTATCAAAAATTACAATTACTTCGCCCCTCAGTCCATGAGGTTTTTGTATAAAGCCAACTTCTGTGTATTTTTCCTTATCAATCTGATCCATAAGAGAGAATAATTGAACAAATTTAAAAGTTAGCGAAATGAATATTCTACCTGAGAATCCTTCCTCTGTATAATTGCCACAAAAACCGGACCCGATTTGTTATTTTTTATCTTCTAAAGATTAATTCTTTTGTCGATCTGGTAGAAATTCCTTTCAACTGAACTGCGTGAAATAAGTTCACCAAGAAATCCAGCCAAAAATAACTGAGTTCCAAGGATCATCAATGTCAAAGCAAGGTAGAAATAAGGGCTTTGAGTCACGCGTTCAACCAGTATTCCGTGATTCATGTTATACAACTTATAAGCGCCAAGCCATGCTGCTGATAATAATCCAAGCAAAAACATCAATGAACCCAATGTTCCAAACAAATGCATCGGACGTTTGCCGAATCTGGAAATAAAATAGATGGACATTAGATCCAGATATCCGTAAACAAACCGGCTCAGCCCGAATTTTGTCACCCCGTATTTTCTTGCCTGATGTTTCACCTCCATTTCACCAATTCGGGAAAACCCAGCTTGTTTTGCAATATACGGTATGTAACGATGCATTTCCCCGTAAACTTCGATGCTCTTAACCACCTCATGCTTATAAGCCTTTAAACCACAGTTGAAATCATGGAGCTTTATTCCGGTCACCAGACTGGCTGTCGAATTGTAGAGCTTACTGGGGAGCGTTTTTGAAAGCGGATCGTATCTTTTCCTCTTCCATCCTGAAACAAGATCATAATCCTCCTCTTTTATTTTCCTGTAAAGGGCTGGAATTTCATCGGGACTATCCTGGAGGTCGGAATCCATGGTAATCACTACATCCCCTTTCGCTTCTTCAAATCCGGTGTGCAGCACAGCTGATTTGCCATAATTTCTCCTGAAACGGATCCCCTTTACATTCTGATCCGCAGCAGCAGTCTTTTCGATCCAGTTCCAGGAACTATCATTGCTTCCATCATCAACGAATAAAATCTCGTATGTAAATCTATTTTCCTTCATAACCCTTAAAATCCAGGGATAAAGCTCCGGCAGAGATTCGACTTCGTTGTAAACAGGAATTACGACTGAAATATCCATTGAATGTTCTTTAATTTTTTATTCAATCTCATGAAAAGGATTGGTAGGTTTTCTCCGGTGAAATATTGAAAGAATCAGTGAAAAGAAAAACCCCCATAATGTCCAGTTAAAGATCTGAGAAAGAGAGTAAGTCATCGGGGTTAAATATTTTTCATTCACGACAAACTTATTCTCCTTCAGTAGAGTAATCAACTGGAATATTAATTTGTGATCCACTACATTATAGAGGACGTATGTAAAAAAAGCAAAGATCAGCGAAGCAAAAAATGAGAGCCATGTCCCAAACTCCAAGGCAGTCCCGAACGATAAACCTTCGTCTCCCTTTGATTCGCGAAAAGTCAATATAGCCCATGAAAGAAACATAATGGTGAGAAGAAATGAAATGAAAGAATTTAACGGGGAGAAAAGTTTCCCTACCAAATAAAATATTAAGGAAGTTATTACAAGAGCAACCCCCAGATATAATCCGTAATTCATTGCTGCCTTGATTGTGGTACTACTTTGTTCTTTCATTACTCTCTAACCTTTGAAAAAGAAAAAGCAAATATACTCAAATTATCCTCCTCCGGAAAGTTCGGATTTTTGTATTAATTATCTTCTTTTTTTGTTTGGAGGACGAGGTAATTTTGTTACTTTTGCGCCGGGTAAGTCCTGCACGACCAGCTCCTGTTGAACTCCCCCAGGACCGGAAGGTAGCAAGGGTAAATGGTCGTAGCGGTGCGATGCAGGTAGCTTACCCACCTGCCGAATTAGCTCAGTTGGCCAGAGCACGTGATTTGTAATCTCGGGGTCGTCAGTTCGAATCTGACATTCGGCTCTTCTTGAAGTTTCAAGGTTATGTTGTTTCAAAATCATAGATTGAAACATTAAACCTTTCAACTTTGAAACTTTAAATCTTCCGGGGAGATACCAAAGTGGCCAACTGGGGCAGACTGTAAATCTGCTGGCGTACGCCTTCGTAGGTTCGAATCCTGCTCTCCCCACCCTTATTAAAATCTTCAACATCTTACCTTCAAAGATCTTATTCCAATAAGTCGAGTATCTTCTTTATGGCTGTAAAATTCTTAATATCTTTAATCGGAGATAATCCGAGCGAATTTTTCCGGATATTATTAATAAATGCTGTATCCTTGTAAAGAGCCTTATCTCCTTTGGTGATTGTTTTCAGGGCCATGGCTGTACGAAGAGTCGTTCCCCTGATCCTGAATGAATTGCTCAATCGGGCTGGATGGAAATGAATGTATCTGCCTTCCTTTTCTCCCAACCGGAATGTCCACTTTGATTTATCCGGAAGCTCAAGAAAATTGTAATGTCTCCCCGAATTATCCACCCAGTTTCCATAGGAAGGCTTTTCAAATGAAGCTAATTGGATGAGTTTTGTTTTTATGATTTCAAGGAGTTGCTCCACCGAATAATCTCCGAAATAAATATCAGTCAGCTGTGGCCCTATTCCATTGATCAGCAGAAAGAATTCCGGCTCACGATGGTCAATCTCGGTCCTTTTTAACAGTTCCCTGATAAATCCAAGATGATGTTTCAGAGGATTGAAAGCAAACGGAGGAGCTATCTGCTCTGGATTTATAATTAATTTTGTCTCCATATTTTATGGATTAAATTAAAAACGGTCGTTGTTAATATACCAAAATTGACTGAGAAGCCAATACTTTTCTATGAAGTACTTCGGGTCATTGATCACATTCCCCTGTTCCTAGAGAATCACCGGGGAAGATCGTATCACTATGCAATTGATGATAAAGTTTTAAATCCGGGATTGCCATTGATTAGAGGAATGATTAATCTTTACCATAAAGAAATAAAGGCCTGTTTACTGGCAGAATTTAAAAAAATAGAAATTGGAATGGGGATGATTAATGTGGTTAATTTACTGGTCGAAACATTATGTAGAGCGGCAATATACTTTTAAATCTGTTTCCTTAATGTTATATTTAACAGAATTATTCACGGGAAACTCTTGCTGATTTGGTCAGGAAATATAATCAAACTACCTTTGGTCCAACTTAACGGAAATTCGTAACAGATATGAAATCAATATTTGACATTGAAGGAAGGATAGTCCTTATTACCGGATCAAGTCGTGGTTTAGGATTTGCTATTGCAAAAGGTTTCTGTGAAGCCGGAGCTACGGTTGTTCTGAACGGGACTTCTGAAGAGACTTTAAAAGCTTCAGTCGATGTCCTGAAAAAAACCGGCGGAAGGGTTTCCGGTTATGTCTTTGATGTTACAAATGAAGCTGAGGTAATAAAAAATATTGCTCTTATAGAAGAGAAGGTTGGCCCAATTTCGGTTTTGGTTAATAATGCCGGTATTCAGCGTCGTGCTCCTCTTGAACAGATGTCTCTGAATGATTGGAGAGCAGTAGTTGATGTAAATCTGAATTCGGTTTTTATTGTTTCTCAAGCTGCAGCTAAATACATGATTCAACGGAAATACGGCCGTATCATTAATATTACTTCTCTGAATGCAGAAGCTGCCCGTAATACCATTGCCAATTATTGTGCTTCCAAAGGGGGGGTGAAGATGTTTACCAAATCCATGGCCACCGAGTGGGGGAAATACAATATCCTTACCAATGCCATTGGCCCTGGTTACTTTTCCACTGATCTGACCAAACCTCTCCAGGACGACCCTACCTTTGATTCATGGGTTAAGAGTGAAGTTCCTCTCAAACGCTGGGGTAAGCCGGAGGAACTGGTTGGAGCGGCCATTTACCTTGCTTCCGATGCAGCCTCTTATGTCAATGGCCATACCATTTACGTGGATGGCGGCTGGCAGGCTTGTTTATAATTCCCAAACACCTTTTTCACCAAACAAATTCTTATTGGGGCCATTGATTGCCCCGTCCTTCTCCAGTGTTTGTTCGCTCATTGTTCGTATCTATGCGAAGGAAGAGCGAACAAAGAGCGAACAAACATCGGGTCGGGTACGGCTCAAAGATGGCCCAGCCAATGAAAAGAAAACGGCAGCTAATTTTTAGCTGCCGTTTTCTTATTGTAAGGATATGATTTATTCCTGAGTATTTTCAGCGGGAACCTCCCAGTTCATGGAAGCCATACGCTGGTAGGAGCGGTATCTCCACTTGGCATTTTCCTCTGCAGCCTTAAAGAGTTGTCCGGCTTCGGCAGGGAATGATTTTTTGAGCGCCGTGTAACGCACTTCCCCGTTAAGGAATTCCTGGAACTTGCTCCAGTCAGGCTCTTTGGAGTCGAGCTGGAATGGATTCTTCCCTTCGGTTTCCAACATCGGGTTGAAACGGAAAAGATGCCAATATCCGCTTTCCACTGCCCTTTTTTCTTCTTCCTGTGTTCGTCCCATGGATTTTAATCCGTGAGAAATACAAGGTGCATAGGCAATAATAAGGGATGGTCCTGGATAGGCTTCGGCTTCGCGAAGGACTTTCAGGTATTGTGACTGGTTGGCGCCCATAGCGACCTGTGCCACATAAACATAACCGTATGTCATGGCAATTGCCCCAAGATCCTTCTTCCGTACTCTCTTGCCTGCAGCAGCGAATTTGGCTACCGCTCCAACAGGAGTTGATTTGGACGCCTGACCACCTGTATTGGAATATACTTCTGTATCCAGTACCAGGATGTTGATGTCTTTCCCTGAAGCCAGCACGTGATCTAATCCACCATAACCGATGTCATAAGCCCATCCGTCACCGCCGAAGACCCAGATCGATTTTTTGATGAGGTATTGTTTGAGTGAAAGGATTTCCTGTGCATAGGTACTGTTGTTTTCTTTGATAGCTTCAAGAACTTTAGCTGTAGCCGCTTCTGAGCTGGCTGCCACATCACGGCCCTCGATCCATTCGGTGAAGGCTTCTTTTTCGGCTTCTGAAACGCCATTTTGTAAAGCTTCCTTCATGATGGCTGTCAGACGGTCGCGAGATGAAGCAACGCCTTCTGCCATACCAAATCCATATTCAGCATTGTCTTCAAACAGAGAGTTTGACCAGGCAGGACCCCTGCCGCTCTCGTCATTGGTGCAGTAAGGAGTTGAAGGAGCTGAACCGCCGTAGATGGAGGAACAGCCTGTTGCATTGGCCACCATCATCCGCTCGCCGTAAAGCTGGGTAATGAGTTTAATGTAAGGCGTTTCACCGCAACCGGCACATGCGCCCGAGAACTCGAACAGCGGTTGAGCAAACTGGGTATTTTTTATTGTCTTGTCTTTTTCTACCAGTTTATCCTTATAAGTCACTTTTTTGGACATATAATCCCATCTGGCAATTTCAGCCTGCTGAGTTTCCAAAGGTTTCATGATAAGAGCTTTTTCCTTGGCAGGGCAAACATCGGCGCAATTGCTACAGCCGGTACAATCGAGAGGAGCTACCTGGATGCGGAACTGAAGTCCTGCAAATTGCTTTCCATTGGTTTTGATGGTCGCAGTGCCTTCGGGTACTCCGGCTAATTCTGTTTCATTGATCAGGAAAGGACGGATCGCAGCGTGAGGGCAAACATAAGAACACTGGTTACATTGAATACAGTTTTCAGGCTGCCATTCAGGAACATCTACGGCAATACCACGTTTTTCGAACGCCGCGGTTCCCTGGAAAAAGGTTCCGTCTTCGATTCCGTTGAAAGTGGAAACAGGAAGACTGTCACCTCTCTGGGCATTCATAACGTCGACTATGTTTTTGATGAATGCAGGTCTTTCACTGGTTTCTCCGTCTTGTTCTATCTTCAAGGCAGCCCATTCAGCCGGAACATCAATCTTTTGAACATTATTTCCACCAGCATCCACTGCAGCAAAATTCATGTTGACGATTGATTCACCTTTCTTGCCATATGATTTTACAATGGCCTTTTTCATCTGATCAACGGCCACTTCATAAGGAATCACGCCTGTGATTTTGAAGAAGGCTGACTGCATGATGGTATTGGTACGGTTGCCCATTCCAAGATCCACAGCCAGTTTGGTACCGTTGATGATGTAGAAATTAATGTTGTTTTCAGCCAGATATTTCTTCATGCTGTCGGGCAGGCGAAGTTTTACTTCTTCCGGATCCCAGATGGTGTTCAACAGGAATGAACCACCTTTTTTCAGGCCCTTGAGTACTTCATATAGATAAATGTATTGCTGTACGTGGCATGCTACAAAGTCGGGAGTCGTAATCAGGTAAGTAGAACGGATCAGGCTGTCGCCAAAACGCAAATGTGAAGCAGTAAATCCACCTGACTTTTTTGAATCATAAGCAAAATAAGCCTGGCAGTATTTATTGGTAGCGGCACCGATTATTTTAATTGAATTTTTATTGGCACCCACTGTTCCGTCAGACCCCAAACCGTAGAATTTAGCTTCGAATATATCATTTGGAGAAACTTTTACTTCGGGCAAAAGCGGAAGAGAATGGAAAGTTACATCATCTTCAATTCCGATTGTAAAATTATTTTTCGGTTCGTTCATTTCAAGATTCTTGTAGACGGCAATGATCTGTGAAGGAGTTACGTCCTTGGAACCAAGTCCGTAGCGTCCGCCAACAATTACAGGAGCATTTGCCCTGTTGTAGAAGGCATCGCGAATGTCAAGATACAATGGTTCGCCGTTAGCTCCGGGTTCTTTTGTCCTGTCAAGCACTGCTATCCTTTTCACTGTGGAAGGCAGTATGTTGAAGAGGTATTTTACTGAGAACGGACGATACAAATGGACGTTGATCAATCCAAGTTTTTTACCCTGTGCATTCAGGTAGTCGATTGTTTCACGGATTGTTTCCGTGATGGAACCCATTGCAATGATGATATTTTCGGCATCGGGCGCTCCGTAATAAGTAAATGGGTGATACTCTCTGCCGGTAATTTTGGTAATTTCCTGCATGTAAGCTTCTACCATATCCGGAACGGCATCGTAAAATTTATTGGATGCTTCCCTTGCCTGGAAGAAAATATCGGGATTCTGAGCTGTACCGCGGGTTACAGGATGTTCGGGATTCAAAGCCCTGTCGCGGAAAGCCTTAAGTGAGGACTGATCGATCAAAGCGGCGAGATCATTCTGATCAATGGCTTCAATTTTCTGTATTTCATGGGAGGTACGGAAACCATCGAAGAAATTCACGAATGGAACACGTCCTTTAATTGCTGCTAAGTGGGAGACACCGCTGAGGTCCATCACTTCCTGTACGGAACCGGAGGCCAGCATGGCAAATCCAGTCTGACGGCAAGCGTAAATGTCACTGTGGTCGCCGAAGATATTTAATGCATGACTTGCTACTGCACGGGCGCTTACGTGAAAAACGGCCGGCAGCAATTCACCTGCAATTTTATACATGTTTGGTATCATCAGCAGTAAACCCTGCGATGCCGTGTAAGTGGTGGTAAGGGAACCCGATTGAAGAGAACCATGAACTGCACCGGCAGCTCCACCTTCGCTCTGCATTTCTGCCAGACGGAGAGGTTGTCCAAAAATGTTCTTTTTGCCATTGGCAGCCCATTCATCCACCACTTCTGCCATTGTGGAGGAAGGGGTGATAGGATAAATACAGGCTACTTCACTAAACATGTAACTGATGTAGGAAGCCGCGTAGTTACCATCACAGGTAAGAAACTTCTTTTCTTTTGACATTGTGTTTTTCTTTAGTTTATTCTATTGTTAATTTTATTCTATATTATATATCGGGATTAAAATTTTCTTGATTAATACAGGAATCCAAACAACCAGAGCGGAATAATATTCTCATCTCCGATTTCAATCATATCTGCTGCGGCAAACTGATTTTCTCCTTCTGCACGCGTGTATTTCCCCCCTATTCTAAACTCATAACCATCCGCCACTTTAAAGTCCAGGGATTGAGAACTTGTAATTTTATGCTCGTACCCAACCTGGTTATAGAAAAAGGTTGTACGGAGATTCCGGTTATTGATATTTTCAGGTGCAATCACATGCAACAGGTTTGTGTTTTGCATGTAGACCAGATCAGGTTTTTGCAGCTGACCGTTTGTTCCGTTGGAAAAGAGGAGATTGATGAGTCTCGCATTTTTAAGGTATCGCAGATAATTCAATACCGTGGCTCTTGAGGTTTCGATATCCAAACTTAATTTACTCACATTTGGTGAAAAGGGTACCTGGGCCCCGATCAGCTGGAGTAATTTTCTGAGTTTGGTAATGTATTTTAACTCTATTTGATTTAAATAGGTTACATCAATTTCAAGAGCCAGATTGACGTGCCTTAAGAGATTTTCACTGTAAAACTCAGGATTTTTAATAAAATAGGGATAATAACCCATCTTTAGATACTCAGGGAAATAGGCCAGCGGCCTTACTTTCTGAATGATATCCGGGACAATTTCCCTGTGATATTTTAAAATATCTTTAAGAGAGATGACCGGAAAATCCTCCCCGGTGCGATAATTCAGAAATTCCCTGAACGATAAACCTTCGAGATGATATATCTTGGCGATGTCTTTCAGATCATCATTGCCTTCAATGATTCTCAGTACGGGGGAGCTGCTGAATACTATTTTAAGATTCGGAAGCTCATCGTAGCATTGCCTCAGTTCTTTAGACCAATCGGGATATTTATGAATCTGGTCAAGGACCAACACTTTGCCTCCCCTTTTGTAAAATTCGTCGGCAAAAGAGAAAATACGCCTTTTGGCAAAATAAAAATCATTGAGATTGACGTAGAGGCACTCCCGGGAATTACCATAATGGGCCTGAATGCAGCTGAGTAAAAAGGTTGTTTTCCCTACTCCTCTGAATCCTTTGATCCCGATCAGCCGGTGAGACCAGTCAATCTTATGAAACAACTCCCTCGTTATCAGTGAAGAAGGCGCCTCAATCAGAACTTTATGTGCTTCGAAGAAATATTCCACTTTTATTGTTTATTCGCAACAAAAATATACAATAAGCAGAATATATTGTAATCTGGAGATGACAATATAGACAAGGAATGTAATTTAGAATTATTAAAAATAAGAAATTATAGAACAACCGATATAACAAAAATATAAAAATAAAAGGGAACCATCACTGGCTCCCTTTTTATAATTATCGATAATGATTCAATTTTAATTGCTATTCATAGAGATTAAGAACTCCTCATTGGAAATGGTCTTGATGAGACGGTCTTTCACAAATTCAAGAGCTTCAACCGGATTCATTCCGTTAAGGAAGTTTCTCAGAATCCATATTTTATCAAGCATTCCTTTGTCGAGAAGAAGATCTTCACGGCGGGTACTTGAGGCAATGATATCGACTGAGGGGAATATTCTTCTGTTTGAAAGCTTACGGTCTAACTGAAGTTCCATGTTACCGGTTCCTTTGAACTCTTCAAAGATTACGTCGTCCATTTTGGAGCCTGTTTCCGTAAGTGCTGTAGCCAGAATGGTGAGAGAGCCTCCTTCTTCAATATTCCTGGCCGCTCCAAAGAATCTTTTGGGTTTGTGCAATGCATTGGCGTCCACGCCTCCAGAAAGAACTTTACCTGAAGCAGGAGCTACCGTATTGTAGGCCCTGGCCAAACGGGTAATTGAATCCAGCAGGATTACCACGTCATGTCCGCATTCCACAAGTCTTTTGGCTTTTTCAAGTACCATGTTGGCAACCCGGACGTGTCTTTCAGCCGGTTCGTCAAAAGTGGAGGAAATGACTTCGGCATTTACGCTTCGAGCCATATCGGTGACCTCTTCAGGACGTTCATCAATCAGGAGTACAATCATGTAAACTTCAGGATGATTGGCTGCTATGGCGTTGGCAATATCTTTCAGCAACACTGTTTTACCCGTCTTGGGTTGTGCTACAATTAATCCTCTTTGTCCTTTCCCGATAGGAGCAAACAAGTCGACTACGCGGGTGGAAACATTACTGGATTTGCCTGTAATGTTGAATTTTTCATCAGGGAACAAGGGAGTCAGGTGCTCGAAAGGAACCCTGTCACGGATGTACTCGGGGCTACGGCCATTGATTTCCATTACCTTGACCAGAGGAAAATATTTTTCTCCTTCTTTTGGCGGACGTATGATGCCGTTCACCGTATCCCCTGTTTTTAATCCGAAAAGTTTTATCTGGGACTGTGATACATAAATATCATCGGGTGAGGTAAGGTAATTATAATCGGAAGAACGAAGGAATCCATAACCTTCCTGCATAATTTCAAGAACGCCGGAAGAATTAATTACTCCATCGAAATCATAAGCCTTTTCAGACTCGCGGTTTTTCTGTTGTTGATTGATCTGTTTCTGCTGATTTGCAGCGGGAGAAACATTACTCATTCTTTTCGGGAAATTCTGCCGGGGATTGATTGACTCGGATTCGGTCTTTTCTGGCTTTTCCTGTTTTTCGTCCTTGTCAGGTCCTTCGATTTGTATTGTTTTCCGTTCTTCGGAGATCACAGGAGCTTCCTGTTCCTTTTTCCGGATTTCTTCTTCCACTGGTTTTGAGGAGGATGCGATCAGGGCTGATTCCGTTTTTAATACCCTGGGCCGTCTTTCCCTTGTGTCAATGCTTTCATTTCGGGGTTTTTCCACCCTTTTGGGGAAAGGCCTGATCAGCGGCTGCCGTTCAATTATTGGTTCGGGGGCAGGGGGATTGATTTTCTCAGAAGGAATAACCGTTTTTTCTTCTGTGCTTTTGGTGGTTAGGTCTTCCACTTTGGTTTCAGATTGTTCCTGAGCTTTGGTGCGCGGCAATACTTTCTTTTCAGGTTTCTTAATATCCGAGGTCATGGTGGCCTGTTTATCAAGAATTTTATAAATGAGATCCTGTTTTTTGAATGATTCCACTCTTTTAATGTCCAGTTCTTTGCCTATTTCACGCAATTCAGGCAATAATTTCTTGCTTAATTCAAGAATGTCGTACATATTGTTCTTTGATTTTATTGATCGTCAACTTCAATGCAGTTGAAAGTAGATGCAAAAAAGATTAGCTTAATTTCTATTATTTATTGGAAGTATATTAATGGGATTAACGTAGATTACGCTTAAGATGAACTCGAAATCCACTACAAAGATATATATTTGATTTGAAATTGCAAATAATATTTCTTTAATTCCTTTTAAAGTTAATAAATAAACAATGCTTTTGCGCTTTTTTAAGAAATTGTTTTTAAAGTTTTAATATTTATTATATTTTTATTTAGGAAAATCAAAGATATTGATTAAATTGTTAGAGAATTATACATAAACAGGTCAGGTTTTTTCTTTTGTTAGTTTATCCTATATTGATGAATATGAGGCAGCTAAAAATAACAAAACAAGTAACCAACCGGGAAGCGCCTTCCCTTGATAAATATCTTCGTGAAATCGGGAAAGTAAAATTATTGTCTCCTGATGAGGAAGTAATTCTGGTGCGTAAGATCAGGGAAGGAGATCCAAAGGCTCTTGAAACCCTTATCAGCGCCAATCTTAGATTTGTTGTTTCTGTGGCCAAACAGTATCAGAATCAGGGATTAACACTTCCTGACCTGATCAACGAAGGGAATTTGGGCCTCATCAAAGCCGCGGAACGATTTGACGAAACCAGAGGGTTCAAATTTATTTCTTACGCCGTGTGGTGGATCAGGCAGTCTATCTTGCAATCCCTGGCAGAACAATCTCGTATCGTGAGGCTCCCCTTAAATAAAATCGGATCGATCAATAAAATAAATAAGGCTTTTACTCAGCTCGAACAGGAATTTCAGCGTGAGCCCATGCCAGAAGAAATCGGAGAGATTTTGAACCTGAATCCATCGATAGTTGATGAATCTCTGAATTCGAACAATTTTCATATTTCCATGGATGCACCTCTGAAAGATGATGAAAAAGCGGAAAACAATCTTTATGATGTAATGATTACAAATGAAACTCCCGATCCGGATGTTTCTCTGATGGATACTTCTCTTAAAGTTGAAATAGAAAGAACATTGTCCACTCTAAACGAAAGGGAAGCTGAAATCCTCAGGTATTATTATGGTTTGAACGGAATGAATGCTCATACCCTGGAGGAGATTGGCAAGGAATTGGATCTGACCCGCGAGCGGGTCAGGCAGGTTAAAGAAAAGGCCCTGAAGAAGCTTCAGAATATTCAGCGCAACAAACTACTTAAATCTTATCTTTCCTGAAAACTGCTGTTCCTCTGACCAAAGGAGGAACATTTATCATGATTTTATAGTTATATTTGGCCAGAAATGTTGAACCTTTATTTCTGAATCTACAATCTGTGAACAGACTAATTGCACCCTCTCTGTTATCGGCAAATTTTAATTGCCTGGAGAAAGAAATTCAAATGCTTAATCGAAGTGAAGCCGACTGGATCCACCTCGATGTTATGGATGGAGTTTTTGTTCCGAATATCTCGTTTGGTATCCCGGTCATATCGCATGTAAAGAAAATTACGGAAAAGCCTCTTGATGTTCACCTGATGATTATTGATCCGGACCGATACATTTCCATGTTCAGGGATGCCGGAGCCGATATCCTGACCGTACATTTTGAAGTATGCTACCACCTGCACCGGACTATTTCAGCTATCCGGGATTATGGAATGAAAGCCAGCGTCTGTCTTAATCCTCATACTCCGGTTCATTTTCTGGAGGAAATAATATCATACGTCGATGTTGTTTTATTAATGTCAGTCAATCCCGGATTCGGCGGCCAGAAATTTATTGAAACGACCTACGAAAAAGTGACTCAGTTACGCAGGTTAATAGAATCCAAAAATGCCAAAGCGCTCATTGAAGTTGATGGAGGAGTTAATTTTGAAACGGGTAAAAAATTATTTAATGCAGGTGCAGATGTTCTGGTTGCCGGAAGTTTTGTTTTTGGATCAAAAGATCCCCAATCGATAATCAAGGAATTAAAGAATCTCTGATATTCCATCACAGGATTTTAGCTAATTAAAAGTTTTCTTATACCTCTGTTTCCCCTGCCTAAAGACAGGGGTTACTTGTCTGTCCGGAGTTGTGCAACAGCCACTGAAGCTGAAGGCAATGGATGAGAAGGTTGGTACGGTGGTTATGTGTTTGAAAATCAATAAATTAAAATATTTTGTATCTAAAGGCACGACGGCCTCGTTCGATTTATTGATGCTATAAAGATTGAATGCCTAATGGCATATTGTACAATATGACTTGAATTAAGTCATACGAAAGGTAAATTGTTGTTTTTCCCGAAAGTTTTTCCTGCCACCAATACTTCAAGTCTCCAAAGTTCACCAAGAAGAGCGAAATGCAATCTTTTAGCGGATTTTGGTGACTTGGCGGCCTGGTGGCAAGATTTGTTTAATTTCTTTTCGTGTACCTATACAAAAACAACATCTTTTTCTTCTCCTTGACTTCGTTATAACCGGTCGTTGGGTTAATGAACAGATTAGAAAATTCATCCAACTTTTCGGCTTGATCCTTAATTTACACCTTGTGATAGCAGATAAAAGTTTAAATAATTTTTCATTTCTTCCATCTTATTTCTTCATTTTTTCATAACTTTTCCTTAAAAAGAGATCTTGTTGTTTGTTACTGATTAATCAATTAAAAAAAGGAAATTATGGAACAGATGGAAAGTCAGGAAATGATGATGATGCCGAGAATAGGCGATTTAGCTCCCGATTTTTATGCACAAACGACTCAGGGTCATCTCAATTTTCCGGAAGATTATAAAGGGAGCTGGGTCATTCTTTTCAGTCATCCGGCTGATTTTACTCCTGTGTGTACCACTGAATTTATGACCTTTGCCTCCATGGAAAAGAGGTTTGCCCAATCCAATTGTAAATTGATCGGTTTATCGGTGGATGGCCTCTTCAGCCATATTGCATGGCTGCGGACCATCAAAGAAAAAATCGAGTACAAGGGAATGAAAGGTGTGGAAGTGAATTTTCCCGTAATCGAAGATGTTTCGATGAACGTGGCCAGAAAATACGGGATGATTCAACCGGGGGAAAGCAATACCAAGGCCGTTCGTGCAGTTTTTTTTATTGATCCAAAAGGAATCATCAGAGCAATTATTTATTATCCCGGGAACCTTGGGCGAAATTTTGAAGAGATATACCGGGTCATCGTTGCTTTACAGACTTCTGAGAAATACGGGGTTGCCATGCCTGCAGATTGGCATCCGGGAGATGATGTTATTGTTCCACCGGCAGGGTCCTGCGGGGCGGCCAAAGACCGGATGGAGAAAAAGGAAGATGGTATGATCTGTTATGACTGGTTTTTCTGTACAAAAAAACTTCCTGTGGAAAAAATATCAGCAATTTTTAAAAACAGTTAAAGGATTGGCTACCGATTGCGAATCATATTGGATGGCACCACCCACTGATCGAACTGTTCACCGGTGAGCAGATTTAAGGAAATAGCCGCCTCCCGTAAGGTTAACCCTTCCTTGTGGGCTTTTTTTGCTATCCTGGCTGAATTCTCATAGCCAATGTGCGGATTTAAAGCAGTGACCAACATCAGGGAATTATTGAGATGCCGGTTAATCCTTTCATAGTTTGGCTCTAACCCTGAGACACAATGCTGATTGAACGAGGTACATGCATCTCCAAGTAATCTTGCCGAAGTCAGCAGATTATAGATCATCATGGGCTTATAAACGTTCAATTCAAAATGTCCACTCAGTCCTCCGATGGCTATGGCTGCATCGCAGCCTATTACCTGGGCGCAAACCATGGTTAGCGCCTCGCATTGAGTGGGATTAACCTTTCCAGGCATGATGGATGAACCGGGCTCATTCTCCGGAATGACGATTTCCCCGATCCCGCATCTGGGTCCCGAAGCAAGCATCCGGATATCATTGGCAATTTTAAAAAGACTCACGGCCAGCTGTTTTAAAGCGCCTGAAGTCTCGACCATAGCATCATTGGCTGCCAGTGCTTCGAATTTATTTGCTGCGCTTTTAAAAGGGAGATCTGTTAGGGCGGCCATCCGGCTTGCGACTTTTTCGCCGTAACCTTCCGGGGCATTCAATCCGGTGCCGACAGCCGTGCCGCCCAAGGCTATTTCAGAGAGATGCCCGAAAGTGTTTTTCAAAGCTTTTAATCCATGATCCAGCTGAGCCACATATCCCGACAATTCCATTCCAAGGGTGAGGGGAGTGGCATCCATAAAATGGGTCCTGCCTATCTTCACCACTTCAGCAAAAGCTTTTGCCTTCAGGTCAAGAATATCCCTCAGAGCCTCAATTTTAGGGACAGTATGGCCGGAAAGAAGGATAAAAGTGGCTATATGCATGGCAGTAGGGAAGGTATCATTGGAAGACTGGGATTTATTAACGTCATCATTGGGGTGAATTTTTTTCTGTTCATCCTGAAGATTTCCTCCCAGTAAAACATGGGCCCGGTTGGCGATGACTTCATTCACATTCATGTTGGTCTGGGTTCCGGATCCTGTCTGCCAGACCACTAAAGGGAACTGATCATCCAAATCGCCATTGAGGATTTCATCGCAAACACGTATGATTGCATTTGATTTTTCTTTATCTAAAACACCCAATTGAGTATTTGTTATGGAGGCAGCCTTTTTCAGAATCGCAAAAGCCCGGATCACCTCCATGGGCATTTTCATTTTTTCGCCACCTATCTTAAAATTATCCAGTGATCTTTGTGTTTGAGCACCCCAGTACTTTTCGGCCGGAACTTCGACGATACCCATGGTATCCCTCTCTCTTCTGATTTCCATCGCATTCATGTTGTTAGTTGAACACTAAATTACCATAAAATTTGATCTTTTCCTTCTATCCTTCTTGCTATTTTTCTATTAATGATCTCATGTTGTTTAGTTAAGGTAATCATGAATTATTGAATCCTTTCAGAGTTTCTGCTTCAATCTCCACCGGATTCCATCCAGGGCTATTTGCTTCGCTGATCTTCGGTTCGAATTAAACCACTTTGTGGTTTCTGTTTCTTATTTCTATCATTTTGCCTAACAAAACGACCTTGCTTAATGATCTGTCCTTTTAATTAAATTTAACAATTATTATAAATTTTAAATATTTCAATGGCGTACCTTTGCTTCAGTTTTTTTTCATAGGTTTAGTTAGGTTGTTTTAGTAAGAGGATGTATTCGCCCGAATATGTCCTTTTATGTTTTTAAAAATTAACCAATAAAATTTGGGACTGGTTGCACATAAGAAGATTATTCTTTATATTGTAAATTGGATTGATCCTTCATGTAAATCAAGGATAATCTCTTTTCTACAGAATGGAGTAAATAGAATCTATGAAACTTTACGTTCAGAATATGGTTTCGGGCCGTTGTAAAACGGCTGTAAAAGATGTGATTGAAAAATTGGGTCTGCAGATTAAATCCTTGGAGCTGGGAGAAGTGGAAATAGCAGAAGAAAGCCTCACCCCTGATCTGCGAAATCAACTGAAAAGTAATCTACAGAAATCTGACCTTGTGCTGCTTGAAGATAAAAAAACCATTCTGATTGAAAAAATAACCAGGGTAATTGTTGAAATGATCCATTATGCCGATCATCTTCCAAAAGAAAAATATTCGGTCTACATCAGCGAGAAACTGAATCATGATTACAATTATCTTTCAAACCTGTTTTCTGAAGTAAAAGGCACGACCATTGATCATTTTATCATAGCCCATAAAATTGAGAAGGTCAAGGAACTTCTGATGTATGATGAATTGAGCATAAAGGAAATATCCTACCGTTTAAACTACAGCAGTGTAGCCCACCTCTCCAATCAATTCAAGAAGGTCACCGGCCTAACCCCCTCTTTTTTTAAAAAGCAAACTGTGAAAGTCCGGAATCCGATCGAGAATTTATAAATTTCTAAACCATTGAAGAAGCAATAAAAGGATTTAAAGAACCGGGGCACTAACCGGGAATTCGCAATTCCGCAGATTGATGCCCCGACCAGTTATTTTATCTTATGAATATTGCGTATTATATAATCAGGATTAATTAACCTCCTCGTGGTAAAATTGAAGTTTGAAATATTCACTTAGCGCATTCAATCGTTTAGAAAAGTCAGGGAAATCTTTCTGCTCTTTTTGTATCCAGCATTTCTCTGCATGAGCTTCCATCCGGCCTTTTATTTGCGGATAAATTTTATCCACTGTGATCAATTCAGTCCATAATGCACATTCACTGCCAAGTACCATTTTCTCTTCCTCTTTAGTAAGTCCTTGAGGAATAGGATTGAAATTGTACACTTTTTCGATCGATAAAACAGGCATCCATTTGGGCTTGCTTTCTGAATCAGCCTTGTTCTCAGGATAATCAAGATAACACTCTTGATTATCAGAACTATAGACATAATGTCCTTTTTTGATTGACTTATAAGCTTCCTCCTTTAACCGCCAGGATTGAATAATTTGTCCATCTGCAATACCGCCATCAAGGTTTTCGGCCCAGGAAATGGTTTTTACTCTTTTGGAATGTATGAAGTTCGATATTTCCTGCAGCATCTTGTTTTGAAGATCATTTTCATTGTTCACACCCAATTCTTTCATTTTGGAGTTGCACAGATCACATTTATTCCACAAGTCCTTTTGCCGTTCGTCGCCGCCAATATGGATATACCGAGGCTTAAAAATATCTATCATTTCACTGTAGATACCTTTTATCAGGCTGTAGCTCTGTGGGTTTCCGGCGCAAAAGGCAGTCGATTTGGGATCATGCGGACATCGTAGTTGAGGAAATGCTTCAAGAGCAGCATTCGAGTGTCCGGGGATATCAAATTCGGGAATAATCTCAATATTGCGATCTCTTGCATAAGTAATTATTCCCTGAATTTCTTCCACAGTATAAAAACCATTACTTTCCTTGTCATTGCCCGAATTTATAAATGAGCCAATCTGGTTTAATTCAGGATATTTCAAACTTTGAATACGCCAGCCTTCATCGTCGGATAGATGCCAATGAAAAACATTCAGTTTCATACTCAACATATAGTCGAGAATATATTTCACTGTGGCTACAGGTTGAATATGGCGGCTTGCATCAAGCATAAAACCTCTCATTGGTAGCGCTGGCTCATCTTCTATTTTCAGACAAGGAATAATAAACTCTTTACCATTCCATGCCTGTACTAAGATTTGTTTAAGAGTTTGAATGGCATACAACACCCCGGCATGGTCCGAAGCATCAATCTCAATGCCTTTCGGGCCGATTGTTAAGATGTAACTTTCGTTGTTTTTTTTGTCTTGTGACTTCTTAATTTTGATCTCACTGTTATTATCCGATGAATTTATACACTTGTAATTCAGTCCCTGATAATATGCAGTATTTAAGAACTGTGCATAGCTGTATTTAAATGATGAGTTTTCAAGCCGGAAAACCCGTTTCATGTTAAAAACTTCATCGCTAACCTGGATTGACTTTGGCTTAGGCAGGAGATTTACCCGATTGACATTTCCAGCCATTGAAGTGATAATTAAAAAAAGAACAAGGCAACAGCTCATTTGAATTTTTCTTCGCATAATCCAAAATCTTAAAATGTTGACAAAAATAAAAACGAATACAGTCAAAGCATTCGTTTTCGATGATTAAATTTATTCTTAGTGGAGCTGCGGGGAGTCGAACCCCGGTCCAAACGAGGAAGCAATACGCTTTCTTCATGCTTATCCCTTCTTTGATTGTCGGATGTGAGCTGGCTCAGGGCTACCCATTCACACCTTATCTCCTTTGTTTTCATCAGCTGACCGGAGCTTCCAGCCGATTATCCCCGATATTACTGCACCTCCTGATCGGGCCGCTTCGGGACAACAGCACCCGGGAGATGTCTCACTCCAGCATCTTATGCCGGATTAGCTTATCTACTGTTACTTCGATTAAGCGGCAAGAGCAAAATTATTTTCGCCAACTAATTTTTTGAGAATTAGGATTTACGGGCCAAAACTCAAAGCCCGGCATGCTTACGCACCTCTTCTGCCCGCTGTCAAAACCGGTCAGCCCCTATTGGGACAACAAAGATAATACATTATTTCCATTTTGCACTTTCTCTCATTCTTATATTTTTCTTTTCCAATGCGGTGATTTTAAAATGTTAATGAAGACTATTCATCCCATGGAATGGGCATTTCAACATCTTCTCTTCCATACTTTTTTCACCACCCCGACCTCATTAATAAAATCGTATTTCTAGCAATAATTATCATTTTTTCTTTAAATTAATAAACTCAACCTACAACCCGATTAATGGTTTTATCAATAACAATATCTTTGTCATACAGAAAATGAGAAAAATAAAACTTTATATTGCAAGCAGTCTCGACGGAAAAATTGCCGGACCGGATGGCAACATCGATTGGCTCAATGATTTCAATTCTCCTGATCAGGATTATGGTTATGCTGAGTTTCTTGATTCTGTCGATATTACGATCATGGGAAACTCCACTTATCGGCAGATATTGAATTTTGGCTCTGAATTCCCTTACCGGAAGAAAATGAATTATGTTTTTACCAGGAATACTGAATTAAAAAAAGATGATCATGTAACCTTTGTTTCCCACGACCACCTTTCATTCATTCAGAATCTTAAAAATGAAACGGGTCGGGATATTTGGCTGATTGGGGGCAGCCAGGTCAACTCTTTCTTTTTAAGACATAATTTGATTGACGAACTGATTCTGTTTGCTATGCCTGTCGTGCTTGGTGAAGGTATTCCTCTTTTTGAAACATCAGATATAATTAAAAAATTGGAGTTAACCGGAAACAAACTTTACGACCATGGCGTCATGGAATTAAAATATAATTTTAAAAATGCGTAAACTCTTCTACACCCTTGGCTTTTTGTCTATGACTGTTGCTTTGATCAGCAGCTGTGCCTCTAACCCGCCTTTAATTTACAAGCATGTGGCAGGAAATGCCCAAGGCACAACCTACCATATCACTTATGAAACAGCTGAAGAAAATGATTTCAGTACTCAAATTGATTCAATTCTTAAAGCATTTGATCTGACCTTCTCGGAATATATTCCCAATTCAATTATCAGCCGGATCAACAGGAATGACCCAACAGTTGAAATCAATGACATGTTCGAAGTTGTTTTTAAGAAATCTCTTGAGGTTTATCAAGCATCTGACGGAGCATTTGATCTGACCATCGCCCCTCTTGTAAATGCCTGGGGATTTGGCCCTGGAGGTAAGAGAGAGAAGTCACCCAACATCGACAGCCTGAAGCAATATGTCGGCATGAGTAAAATAAGGATCTCTGGCAAGAGGCTGATCAAGGACAATCCGGGGATCACTTTGGATATGAATGGAATAGCACAGGGGTATTCGGTAGATATCGTCTGTGATTATTTTGAAAAGAAAGGGATCCGGAATTATATGGTTGAAATCGGTGGAGAGGTAAGGGCCAAAGGCAAAAATGATAAAGGGAAATTATGGCGGATCGGGGTGGATAAACCCTCTTACACCGACCGGCCGGGTGAAGAACTTCAGACTATTCTGGCCCTGGATAACAAAGCCATGACCACTGCAGGAAATTACAGAAATTATTTTGAGGAAAATGGAATAAAATATTCTCATATAATTGATCCCCATACCGGTAAGCCAATCAAGAACAAGCTGCTAAGTGTGACGATTGTTGCCCCGGATGCCCTTACCGCCGATGCTTATGACACACCTTGTATGGTAACAGGTCTTGAAAAAACAAGAGAACTTCTGAAAAAACATCCGGAATTGGAGGCTTATCTGATCTTTAATGACGAAAACGGTAATTACCAGGTTGAATATACCAAGGGAATTAAAATTGAAGAATAATAGCGATTCAATTGAATAACTTCTTTTTTCAATCTCCCCTGTGTATCCTGAAATATTTAGAAACATAATATCCGAATTTATCTTATCTTTACTAAAGAATTTGGATACTAAAATTTTAAGAGGTTCATTATTCGTATTAATTAGCTGTGATTATTAAAATTGCTTTATTTTATGGAAACAATTCAAGATCCCAAACTTGCTGTATTGATTGATGCTGATAATGTACCGTATTCAAATGTAAAGGAGATGCTGGCCGAAATAGCCAAATACGGTACTCCCACGTTTAAAAGGATCTATGCTGACTGGACCAAACCTACCGCTTCGGGCTGGAAAACCGTCTTGCTGGAGAACGGCATTACCCCCATTCAGCAATATGCTTATACCAGCGGTAAAAATGCTACGGATTCGGCCATGATCATCGATGCGATGGATATTCTTTATACCGGGAGGGTCGAAGGATTTTGCCTGGTATCCAGTGACAGCGATTTTACCCGTCTGGCAACCCGGCTTCGGGAAGCAGGTATGAAGGTTTTCGGTATCGGGGAGAAAAAAACTCCGGTTTCATTTATCGCAGCTTGTGACAAATTTATTTATCTTGAAATTCTAAAGCCTTCAGAAGTCATTCCGAAACCTGCTGTTGTTCAGAAAAAGAAATCAAAAGCCCAATCGAAAGAAACCGCTTCGTCAAGAGAAGAATTGATAAGTCAGGTCAATAGAGAACTTGCAAGGGTGATTTCAAACAGCATCAACGATCTGGCCGATGAAAACGGATGGGCCTTCCTTGGGGATCTTGGGAATCTTATACTTAAAAAACAGCCGGATTTTGATCCCAGGAATTTTGGTTTTAAAAAGCTGGTCCCCCTGATTAAAAGTTTTGGCCAGTTTGAGATTGATGAACGAGAATCCGGAAAGAAAAATACTACTTTGGTTTATGTTCGAACAAAATAAAACACTAATGGTTTATTAGCCGTGAGGGAAATGAAAATAAGAATGGAAAGTCCAATCAAAAAATGAAAGGTTGATTTCCTAAATCCGGTTAAGATTATTAACTTAGATGGACACATTTGACTAGCATAAATTCTTATTTAAAGAGAAACTATCTTATATTTGCTCTTATATCTATTGTTTGGTAATGAAAAAAGTAAAATTAAATATCCTTGGATTATCGTACAGTCAGACACAAACAGGCGCGTATGCTCTTGTACTTTCTGAGGTCGAGGGAACAAGAAGAATACCCATTATTATAGGGGCTGTGGAAGCACAGGCCATTGCCATTCAGCTTGAAGGGCTTAAGCCTCCCCGGCCTTTAACGCACGACCTCTTCCTCAATGTGGCGCTTGCTTTTAATATCGTTGTTGTTGAGGTGCTGATTCATAAACTTGAGGAGGGTATTTTTTATGCCGAAATAGTATGCGAACAAAATAAGAATCGCATCCGGGTGGATTCGCGCACCTCCGATGCGATCGCTCTGGCCTTAAGATTTGAATGTCCTATTTACACAACGGAAGAAATCATTGAAAAAGCAGGGATCATCATGGATTTTGAGGAAGGAAGCCCTGAAAGTGAAAATATGGAACGCAGCGAAACAAAGCCCGAACGGCCGGGGCATATAAATTATGTAGAATATTCAATTGAGGAATTAAATGATTTGCTTGATGCCGCGATCGCTGAAGAAAATTACGAAAAAGCCTCAAAGATCCGTGATGAGATCAAAAAGAGAAAGGCATGACCTGTGCCGTTGAGGTCATTATCAGCAAAAAATACCACTTATGAAACAATACCTTGATCTTCTTAAACAGGTTCTGGAGAAGGGAGCACCCCGCCAGGACCGGACCGGGACAGGAACTCTGAGTATTTTTGGATATCAGATGCGTTTTGATCTTGCTGAAGGGTTTCCTGTTATTACCACAAAGAAAATTCACCTGAAATCGATCATACATGAATTGCTCTGGTTTTTAAACGGGGATACCAACATCGGTTATCTTCAGGAAAACGGAGTCAGAATTTGGAATGAATGGGCCGATAAGGATGGAAATCTTGGCCATATCTACGGATATCAATGGCGCAGCTGGCCTGTACCCGAAGGGGGCCATGTAGATCAGATTACCAAAGTGGTTCAGGATATCAAAAGTCATCCGGAATCCAGGCGATTGATTGTCAGCGCATGGAATGTCGGGGAGCTGGATAAAATGAATTTGCCCCCATGCCATATCCTTTTTCAGTTTTATGTGAATCAGGGGAAACTCTCGTGCCAGCTATATCAGCGAAGCGCTGATGTTTTTCTGGGAATTCCATTCAACATTGCCTCTTATGCCTTGCTGACGATGATGATGGCCCAGGTTACCGGATTGAAACCCGGTGAATTTATCCATACCCTTGGAGATGCTCATGTGTACAATAATCATCTTGACCAGGTGAAGCTTCAACTTACCAGAGAGCCGTACACGTTGCCGCGGATGGTGATTAATCCTGAGGTAAAGGATATCTTCAATTTCAAATACAGTGATTTTGAACTTATCAATTATCAGAGCCACCCTCATATAAAGGGGGAAGTATCCGTTTAAAATAAACTTTTTTCCATTCTGGTTAATTATTATGATCCATTCTAATCTCGCCATTATAGTCGCCATCGCACAGAATTTTGCAATAGGGAAAAATAATGAACTGTTGTTTCACCTTCCGAATGATCTGAAACGATTCAAGCGAATAACACAGGGGCATCCGGTTATCATGGGCAAAAAGACGTTATTCTCTCTGCCCAATGGCCCTTTGCCCAACCGACGAAACATTGTCGTAACCGACATTCCGGGAGAAACCTTTAAAGGCTGCGAAACCGTAAACTCAATTGATGAAGTCATCGAACTGGTCAAGGATGAACCGGTCGCTTTTATCATTGGCGGAGGGATGATATACAGGCAATTCTATCCGATTGCCGGTAAGCTGTTTCTCACAATGGTCCACCAGGATTTTGAGGCTGACACCTTCTTCCCAAATATCAATTTTGACGAATGGAAAGAAGTAAATCGAGAAGACCTTCGCGATGAAAAAAATGGTTTTGAATACTCCAATATTGATCTTGTCAGGAAGTAAAGCCTAATCCTCCCCAATCACAAACTTTCCAAGATTTTCAAATCTTGTATTGTAATCTTCTATCGACAATCGAATCACCTCAAATGCTTCTTCGCGGTCATAGACATGGGTGATCACTGACTTTTTTTCATCCCCGGGAAGATCCTTGTAAGTCAGAAAGTAGTGCTTCAAACGATTGATAATTGGTTCGGGTACATCTTTGTAGGATACATAATGAGAATAGACAAAATCATTGACCAATACGGCAATAATTTTATCATCAGCCTGGTTCCCATCGATCATCCTGAAACCTCCTATTGGTTTTACTGTCACAAGGATATCACCGTGATGAATAGATTTCTCGGTTAAAACAACAATGTCCAATGGGTCGCCGTCTCCTTTTATTCCAGCCTGTCCTGATTTTTCAGAGCAAAAATCACCCACTCTTTTGCCGCAGTAGGTCTGGGGTATGAAACCATATAATGCCGGGCATACGCTGGAAAATTGCTGGGGACGATCTATTTTAAGATAGCCGGTATCTTTATCAACCTCGTATTTAACGGTGTCGGTGGGCACTACCTCGATAAAAGCCGTTACTTTCTCCGGGGCATTATTCCCAATAAAAACCCCATGCCAGGGATGCGATTTATAACGCAGCCCCATCAATCTCCCTATGGGATCAGAAAATTTATCAGACATTTTAATCTTTTCTGCTTCAAACAATCGGTACCTTGATTTTGTTGTTCTTCATCAAAAAATTTGGAAAGAACAGCTTGTCATTCTTCGGGTGAATCTTTTCAAAAAGAATTTTCCAGCATTTGGTTTTTGTTTATCACAAGAAGTCTAAACCTCTACTTCTGACCATATCCTCCCCGTACTTTGTTCGTACTTTACTCGATCCTATACGAATAAAGTACGAGTAAAGTACGAATAAACTCCTGAGAAGGTATATTCCTGCTATTCTGAGATTCTTTTATGAATGAATAGGCGAGGACAACGAATGATTCGATTTTTCCTGTTTCGTTTTTATTCAAAAAATATGATGAGAAATCTCCCTGTTGTCGGATAAAAGATAATTATTAGGTAGATTTGATGAAGTTTTATGTTGATTTAATCAATTTTATGCATCACTCATGGAAGACCTGGCAGTTAAAATCTTTTACTGAGAGAAGCCGTGTATGAGGTTGCCTTTTTAGTGGTTGAGATAACAAATGTATATTAGTCAATTCAAAAAAGAGATGTTTAATAACCTACTTTTAAATTTGAAACTATGATTTTGTTTGTAGCTCTGTGGCTTTGTCTTCCAATCGTTTTTTTGATTACCATGTTTATTGGAATTGTTAAGAAAAACAAGAGACTTTGGATAACCTCCCTGATTTTCTTAGTTGTAATTTCAATCGCAGAAAGTTTGTACTTCATCACAGTTTAGATAACAATTTATTGGAACTGTCCGAAATAGGAATTCTAGGGATTAAGTAAAACCAGACAACTAACGGCACCTACCCGCAATCAAGGGTTTTGGGGCTTATTTAAGCTCCACAGCCTTAATCGGGGAGGCGCCTTCAATATCTGCTATGGTGAGAGGTGCTTACTTCTGACTTCCGGGTTCAGATGATTCCACCGTTTTATCAGCTCTCCCTTCAATTTTCGGTGTGTTTTGGGAAATCATCTGAGATAACCAGGCATTGAACAGGTTGCCGGTTGCTCCACCTTCACCACCCTCAACCAGGATCTGGGGAACGATCTGAATATTACCTGCAGCAATCTCCTGCATAAGTTTGATGATTGCCACATTCTGCTGACCGATGGCCTCTTTCTGGGCAATGTAGGCCGCGGCAATACCGTCGCCCTCGATCTTGCTTTTGTATGAATTGCCATCGGCTACCAGTATTGTGGATTCTTTGGTCCCCTGAGCCTGAAGAATCATAGAGCGCCTGTTGCCGTCAGCTTCCTTAACCTTGGCTTCAGCCCTGTCATTATTGATATCTATAGATAGTTTGGCATCGATGACATCTTTCTGTTTATCGGCACGGGAAGCTTTCTCCATGACCGCAATTCTTTTTTCCTGGGCGAGTGCCTCCTGGTCATACTGGGCCTGCTGCTGATTGGCAATCTCCTTCCTGGTCTGAGTTTCCAACAAATCCTTCGGAACATCAATGTAAGCAATAAGCA
>CAXXGM010000001.1:0-80233 GCA_963677325.2 Prolixibacteraceae bacterium | reverse complement strand
TTTCACCATGGTAATTATAAGGATGTACTTTTTGCCAGGCAATTGCTTTACGCTGTAGAACAATGCGGGAAGAAAACATTCCCCGATTCTAAAACATGCTGGCATTTTGATGACAAGGTTGGACAGAAATACCTCTTTGAATCGTTAGGCTTGCCTTTGGTCCCGAGCTATACTTTTTATACCAGGAAAGAAGCTGACCTATGGATTGAAAATACTTTCTTCCCAAAAGTCTTTAAGTTAAGAAGCGGCGCCGGTTCACTGAACGTTAAATTGGTAAAATCTTCTGCCCAGGCAATGAGATTAACTAAAAAAGCTTTTGGGAGTGGGTTTTCGCAATTTAACCGAATAGAGCATTTGAAAGAACAAATCCGTTTATATCGTGAAGGGAAAAGTTCAATACTGGGAGTCTTTAAAGGTTTAGGAAGGTTGTTTATTCCAACGGAATGGGCCCGTATGCGTGGCAGAGAAAAGGGTTATGTTTACTTTCAGGATTTTCTGCCCAATAACCATTTTGATGTTCGTATTGTCATAATTGACGGAAAAGCTTTTGGAGCTAAGCGCATGGTTCGGAAGAACGATTTCAGGGCTTCAGGCAGCGGACATCTCTATTATGAAAAAGAACATATTCCAATTGACACAGTCATTCTTGCATTTGAACTTTCGGAAAAAATTCAGTCACAATGTGCGGCATTTGATTTTGTATACAGCGCAGAAGGTAAGCCTATGGTCGTAGAGGTGAGCTATGGTTTTCCAACTAAAGTTGTAAGTCATTGCACCGGCTATTGGGACCGATCACTCCAATTTCATGAAGGTTCATTTCATCCGGAGTATTGGATGGTGGAGGCCTTATTAATTAAACAAAAGGATTTAGCTAAAGTAAGATACATTCCGGAGCAGGGCAATCTGTCAGAAATAATTGGGGAAGAGGAGTAATGAAGCTAATTCATAAGTACAATTCTTTAATTCGGAATTTTTCATGCCGATGATATTTCCTCAGTGAGAAAACTGCACCTTAAATTTAGGATGATCATTCTTTCTGATCCAGGTTTCGATCATGGATGAATTCCTTAAGGATCCGGTGGAATGAGCCAGGTTTTTTATTTATCTTTGCATCGTTTGGGACGTTAGCTCAGTTGGTTCAGAGCGCTTGCCTCACACGTAAGAAGTCACTGGTTCGAATCCAGTACGTCCCCACCACAAATTTCCTATTCATTTCCTGTTACAAAGCCAGCCGTCATGGTTGTCGGGTGATCACCTTGAAATCAAGGTGTTATGAATTCTCATTTAATAAGGAAAACTTTTCTCCATTTTAAGAAAAATTGAAAAGTAGGAGGTAGGAAAGTAGGGAAATAATATGTTAATATGATTTGGATAGGCGGCCCGCTCCGGGCAGGCTGATACGGTTACTGGATTATTTAGCCAAAAAGATTTGGTTATTACATCGAATAACAAGCTAAAAAGCAAAAAGCTTTATGCTCCCCAGCCTTCCCGGTCAAGGCTTCGGTAGTGAATGGCTTCACCCAGATGATCAGCCTTTATCGAGGGAGCGCCCTCAAGATCTGCTATGGTGCGGGATACTTTTAAAATGCGGTCGTAAGCGCGGGCCGAGAGGCCCTGTTTTTCCATGGCTATCTTTAATAATTGAGTTCCCGCTGCATCCGTCTGACAGTATTTATGCAAGAGCTTCGAATTCATTTGGGCATTGCAGTAAATACCTGTTTCTTTAAAGCGCTCTTTTTGAATTTCGCTTGCATTGATGACCCGCTGCCTGACCACTTCGCTTTTTTCTCCGGCTGACATCTTTGAAAGCTCATTGAAAGGAACCGGAACGACTTCAAGATGAATATCGATGCGATCGAGCAAGGGACCTGATATGCGGCTGAGGTATTTTTTGACCATCCCCGGAGGGCAGACGCAAGGTTTCGAGGGATGATTGTAAAATCCGCAAGGGCACGGGTTCATGGAGGCCACCAGCATAAAACTGGCCGGGTATTCGATGGAAAACTTTGCCCGTGAGATGGTAATCATCCTATCCTCGAGAGGTTGCCGCATTACCTCAAGAACCTGACGTTTGAATTCGGGCAAGTTCATCGAGGAACAGGACCCCGTATGTGCGCCAGTGAAATCTCGCCGGGCTGGGGAAAAGTTTCCTCCACCAACCAGGGCGACGTCAGAAATTGTATGGTGGGGGTCTGCGGAAGGGACGGGTTGTCATCAGAGAGGTATCCTTGTCGATTCTGCCTGCAACAGAATGGATTTTTGTTGTTTCAAGAGCTTCTTTCAGCGTAAACGGAGGCAATATCGTTGGAATTCTTTTCGCGAGCATTGTTTTTCCTGCTCCTGGCGGGCCGATCATAATTAAATTATGACCCCCAGCAGCAGCAATTTCCAGCGCACGTTTGACGTTCTCCTGACCTTTTACGTCAGAAAAGTCAATGTCGTAATTGTTGATCTTGGTTCTAAATTCTTCACGGGTATCAATGATTGTTTGTTCGATTGGTTTTTTGCCGCTGAGGAAATCGATCACCTCTTTTATATTCTCGGCTCCATATATTTTCAGGCGGTCCACAACAGCAGCTTCCCTTGCATTTTGTTTGGGTACAATGAATCCCTTGAATCCTTCCTCTCTTGCTTTTATGGCAATGGATAAGGCGCCTTTGACCGGCTGCAGACCCCCGTCGAGGGAAAGTTCGCCCATCATCATGTATTGACCGATATCGGGCATGCTGGCCAGCTCAGAGGCTGAAAGAATGCCTATCGCAATGGGAAGATCGTAAGCCGAGCCCTCTTTTCGGATATCAGCGGGAGCCATGTTGATCAGAATCTTTTTTCCCGGAAGCTTGTAACCGTTAAAGCGCAACGCTGAGTCAATCCGCTGCTGGCTTTCTTTAACTGCATTATCCGGAAGCCCCACCATGTTAAAGCGGATGCCCCTTGAGACATCTGTCTCAATGGTAATGGTTGTTGCATCAATGCCGTGTACCGCGCTGCCGAAGGTTTTTTCAAAGCATAGGAAAGCTATTGAATTCTAAATATAATATTTTTTCATTCAGTTTTCCCAATAATGTTACTTAAGATGCACGTCAAATAAGCTTCGCTGATCTCCGGTTCCCTTTTATTCTTTATCAGGTAGTTTTTTGACTGCATAACATTCTATTTAGGAATTGCAGTAAAGCAGATTGTCCTAATAGACAGAGATAGAAAAAGGTGAGGCTTAACAGCTTCACCTTTTCAACCAGTTTTTAGGCTGGTTTTAATTAAATGTTTATTTTTGAATTAAATTAGATTAAATCTACATAACATAAAGAAATTATTGAAGTAATAAGCTATTTACGTATTAAACTAAATAAACTATTATTATGAGTAAGAAATCAAGATTTTTTTGGATGTTTGTTTTGGCATCAATAATTTTAGGTGTTATCTGTTTATTTTTGAATTGAATCAAATTAATTAAATTTCAAAAAACGAAATACCCTTACCTTTTCATGACAGAAAGGAAAGTTACTTTTCTCGTGGAGACAGATTCTCAGATTTTGATTTAATTAAACCATCAGTGAACGATTGGTCTGATTTAAAGGGGAACAAGTTTTATATTTGACACTAGCCATTTACAACTTTATCAGTAGAATTTTAAAAGAAAAGAACAAGGAAGAAGCAATCAGGGATTAATTTTCAGAAAAGGATAAGATCTTGTAATCCCAAAATTTTTACCAAATACATAAAAGATAGTTTTTTAATATCAGACGTTTGCATGAACTAACTTATAAATGAATTTACTTACATTTGTTACACTGTTTTTTTTTAAAAGACACTTTATTAGGGTCATTCAGAGTGGTATTGAACTTTCAAAAAAACTTTCATATAAAAAGCTTTAATAAATACATTATGAATGTCGTCTACTTAAAACCAAAATTTGCCCTCATTCTCCTACTTTTTTCGTGCAGTTGTAGAGGTCAGAACACTCGCACGGCTGACCCTTATAATTTTAGCTTCGACGAAAGCATTGGAGCTTTGAGTTATTACAATTCATGGAGTGTAAGGGGTTGCTCTGCAAATTATTTTAGCAGAGATACTGTTACTCATATTGAGGGAAAGGCTTCAACAAAAATTGTAACCTACCGTTGCAATGACTTTGGAAAGAAATCTCTCAAGATATCACAATTATTGAACGCCCCGGAATACAGTTCCGTAATCAATATTTCGTTCCGGATAAAATGTTCTGAAATTTCTGCCGGTTTCTTTAGGGTCATGTTATTGGATAAAGACGGGAAAATTACAGGACAGGAGGAAGTCAAAATATTGCCGAACAAGGATTGGATGGAAGTCAAAACCGCTATTAACAAATCGAACGAAAAACTATTTTATATCGAATTTGAGTTTGGAAGTTTGTCAACCGTTTGGATTGATGACATGAAAATCAGGTTAAAAGATGTTGATTACAATGAGTTCGTAGCTGACAGGGAAATAAGTTGCGGTGAAAAGAACCTGCAGACAACGAAATTTAAAAATGTCCCACTGGAATATTTCCAGAGCAAAGTACTGACCCAAGCAAAGAGAGTTAAAGTTTTTGCCCTGGGTGAGTCAACTCATGGCAATCTTGAATTTTCAAAGATCAGAAATGAAATTGCTAAAGATTTGATATTAAAAGCAAAATACAGATTGATCATATTAGAGTCCCCTGATATGTTTGTCGATGACCTGAACAAGTGTATTCATGGAATATCTTCTTTCGATAATATTCTAACTGTAAATGCATTATACAGAACTCAATACACTAGCCTGACTGAAGAAATGAAAGAGTTATTGGTTTGGCTAAAAGAATATAATGACACGCATCAAGAAAAAGTTGAACTATCAGGGATGGACGTTTCCAGTTGGTATGAGGAGGTTAATAAACAAATCCATACGAGGAAATTAGCGAACTATGATAAAAGGCGCAAGTTGAACGAGTTTACAAAAATGAGTAGAAGCGACAGTGCCCTTTCGTTGATAAAGAAGGATAAATCCTATTTTATTAAAACGATTGGGCAAAGCGGGTATGACTCCCTGATATACAGTGTTACAAGACTCCAGAGGTTTGTTTCTGTTGCTTCAAGATATTTTGACGATCAGGTCAGGGATTCTGTTATGGCCCTTAATATTCTGGAAAAAGTAAAGGAATCGCCTGGCAATAAAGCAATTCTATTTTGTCATTTGACTCATTTGAATAAAGACCGAGTATATAATTCGATTATTCCATCAACTGGTCATTATCTGAATAATACGCTTGGGAATGATTATTTTGTATTGGCATTTTTAGCCGGAAGCGGAAAGTTTCAGGCTTACCAAATAGATACCACTAAGCTTAATATCCAGCCATTAAAATCCCCTGAATGTGGAAGTATTGAGTTTTATTGCTCAAAACTTTCTGATAAACCATTTTATGCTAAGACAAATCAGCCTTTTTTTAAGGATAAGATTATGTCGTATCGGTTCACCGGGGGTATTCCACGAAATATTCAGTTTTTCCCGGACAATATTGAGAAAGCATTTGACAGTTTCATTTACCTGCCTGAAGTAACACCGTTAAAGTTACTGCCGATTTATAAGGCCAGGGTAAAATCACAATTTTGAAACACTGATAAACCTTTTTCTATACATTAATAACCAGTTTTATCGTCGTAGCTTGATTGGCTGTATGGATGTATTTAATTGTCGGTTTAGGTCATAACGGTTATATGTGCGTAGCATTAATGGTATTTCTTCGGTCTATGCGGTCAATAATAACTAAGCTCTTTAATTTCAGATTTGCTGTGTGGAATTGAATAAAAATACATTTTGTTGCATATTCATACAGTTTTCATCTATTTTTAAGGGCGAGGCAAATACGAACCAAATACAACGGAAATACGAAGGAAGTATAGGGCTGGCGGAAATGTATAAATATGCAATTTATAAGACTACACTTTGCTGCAGCGCCATTTCTTTTACACTTTCAGTTTGAAGTTTATTATTCCAAATAATCCCAAATATTTTAAAGAATATCCCATAATCCAACTTTGGCTTTCTCTAAACCCAAAATGCGTTATATTTGTCATATCATCACAGAAAAAACAGATCAGTGTCAGATATCATTCAACTTTTACCGGATTCAGTAGCGAACCAGATTGCAGCAGGGGAAGTTATACAGCGGCCGGCTTCTGTCGTAAAGGAGCTGGTTGAAAATTCCATTGATGCAGGCGCAACATCCATTACCATCAATATTAAAGATTCCGGTCGTACCCTGATCCAGGTGATTGATAACGGTAAAGGGATGTCTCCTACCGATGCAAGAATGTCCTTTGAAAGGCATGCGACCTCAAAAATCAGGGAGGCGAATGATCTTTTTGCCATCAGGACCATGGGATTCAGGGGAGAGGCCCTTGCCTCCATTGCCGCAGTGGCCGATGTTGAATTGCGCACGCGTATTCCCGAAACAGAATTGGGTACTTTTATTCATATACTTGGTTCTGTCTTTCAGAAGCAGGAAACTATCAATTGTGGAGAAGGAACCAATTTTTCGGTCAAGAACCTGTTCTTTAACATTCCGGCCAGACGCAAGTTTTTGAAATCAAACAGTGCCGAATTAAGGTACATTATAACTGAATTTCAGCGCATAGCTTTGGCTAATCCTTCACTGACTTTTTCCCTTTATCACAATAATTCACTGATATATAATCTTGCTGGCGAGAATACAAGAAAACGCATCGCCGGCTTATTCGGGAAAACCCATCTTAATAGTCTCATCCCTGTTGAAACTTCCACCACTGCCATAAATATTTCAGGATTTATCGGTCAGCCCAAGTTTGCAAAAAAGACGATGGGAGAACAGTTCTTCTTTGTCAATGGAAGGTTCATGAAACATCCTTTTTTTCATAAAGCTGTTTTACAGGCCTACGACCGGATACTCCCTCCGGAGTCTTATCCTTCTTATTTTCTTTATTTTGAAGTAGATCCGGCAGGTATTGACATCAATATTCATCCGACAAAAACTGAAATAAAGTTTGAGGATGAACGAACCTCATGGCATATCATTCATGCCAGCCTGAGGGAGGCCATCGGGAAATTTAATCTTACTCCATCGATTGATTTTGACCAGGCCGGTGCAATCGATATCCCTCTTGCTCCATCAGGGGAAAGCATGATCAATGTGCCAGGAATTAAGATCAATCCATCCTACAACCCGTTTGAAAATAACGGCGAAAGATCAGCAGCGGGAGTAAGGACTCCCCATCATGAAAGGGATCAGGTTCCAGGTAATTGGCAGGATCTTTACAAGGGATTTGAACGCTGGAACGATCCGAAAGAAGGCCCGGATGACAGAGAGGGTATTGTTGAAAAAGAACCCGTGCAGCAGACGATTTCGGAATATGAAAAGATTATAAAGGAAAACAATAACTTTTTGCAGTTTAAAAATAAATACATCCTTACTCCGGTGAAGTCAGGATTAATGGTTATTGATCAGAGACGGGCCCACGAAAGGGTATTGTATGAAAAATTTAAACAGATCATAGGTCATAGTTATTCCCTCAGCCAAAGACAGCTTTTCCCCTGCAAAACTTGAATTAAATGCAGCCGATAGGGAGATTCTTATAGCTATTGACGAAGAAATAAAATCCCTTGGATTCGAAGTGAAAGAAGAAGAAAAAGGTATTTTTAAGATTGAAGGCATTCCTTCACTGTTAAGTCACCTGGACGGAAAATCCCTGATATTAAAAATGATTGAGGATTTTAAGGTCAGGCCTATGGATGTGCAAGAAGAAATAAAAGAGAATTTAATCAGGTTATTGTCGCAGTCGTCAGCTATCAAACTATGGGATAGCCCTGAAACCAGAAGAGATTTCCGAGCTTTTTAACAGTCTTTTTTCCTGTGAATCACCTGCATTTTCACCCTCAGGAAAGAAAATCATCAGTATTATTTCTTTCGATGATTTCGAAAAACTCTTAAATTGATTTTGAAACGGATTCGATTGCTTATTTTTGCAACATAAATAATGATATTAAAATTATGAATCAGTTTAGACCAGCGTCGCCCCTTTCTATGCCACCGGTTGTGAAGAATCTTATCATGATCAATATTTTAAATGTTTGTTGCAAAATATGCATTATTGGGAATTGGCATTGATCTTACTGAAAAATTAGGGCTTTTTTATGTAGGCTCACCTTATTTCAAGCCTTACCAGTTTATTACCCACATATTCATGCACGGGGGGGGGGGGGGGGGGGGGGCAACTTTCTTCATTTGTTCATGAATATGTTTGCCCTGTATATGTTTGGAAAGATCCTTGAAATGGTGTGGGGACCCAGGCGCTTTCTTGTTTATTTCTTCGTTACCGGGATAGGGGCTGCGATCCTTCATTCGATGGTCACGTACATTGAAATTTCTTCAATGGAGAAGGCTGCTGTTGCATTCTATAATACTCCGTCCCCGGAACTTCTGGCCAAATTCGTTAAATCCTATTACGGACACCAGTTGCCACAAATAAACGATCTTATCAATTCATGGTATGATTCTCCCACCAATGCTGCTTTAGCTCAGAAAGGGACGGAAATTGTGCAGCAGATAAGTCAGATGAGGATGAATATACCTACTGTTGGAGCCTCGGGGGCCGTTTTCGGGATTCTGCTGGCATTCGGATATTTATTTCCGAATACTGAATTGTTCCTTTTATTTCCTCCGATTCCAATCAAGGCCAAGTTTTTTGTCATCGGGTATGGAGTCCTTGAACTATATTCTGCATTCACGCAGTCAAATAGTGGGATAGCTCATTTTGCGCACCTTGGAGGCATGCTCTTCGGTTTTCTTTTATTAAGATATTGGGGAAAAGATTCAAGAAACTTCTATTAAAATGGGAATCATTGATGAAATAAAATTATCCTTTAAAAACGGATCTTATCTGACCAAGCTTATTTACATCAATATAGCTATCTGGTTAGTGGTAAGATTGATTTTTGTCGGATTCAGATTAAGTGGTTCAGAGGGTACGCCTTTTCTTGGATATTTGGCACTTCCTGCATCCTTTGATCTTTTCATCAAGCGACCATGGACCTTACTGACCTATATGTTTCTGCATTTTGAATTCCTGCATATTCTTTTTAATGTTCTCTGGTTATATTGGTTTGGCAGGATATTTCTTGAATATCATAATCAACGCAGGCTATTGAGTTTGTATATACTTGGGGGGTTAGCAGGAGGTATTTCATTCATGCTGGCCTATAACCTTGTTCCTGTATTCCAAAAATCTGTTTTGTTTACTCAGTTAATGGGAGCCTCGGCTTCTGTAATTGCTATCGTGATTGCGATAGCAGTCTACGTCCCCAATCATGTGATCAATTTACTCTTTTTGGGGCCTATAAAAATCAAATGGATTGCATTGATTTCAATTGTTCTATACATCATTGGTTTGTCCGGAAGCAATGCAGGTGGGAATTTTGCTCATCTTGGCGGTGCTTTATGGGATGGATTTATATGTCACAGTTGTTAGCCGGCCGGGACATTGCATCAGGATTTAACCGCATCATGGATAAATTATTTACTGTTTTTAAGCCCAGGAGGAAATTGCGGGTCAAATACAATTTTCCTAATCCTGAATACGAATATAACCAAAAAAAAATGGTTCAACAGGATGAAATCAACAGAATCCTTGATAAAATCGGGCAATCAGGATATGACAGCCTGACCGTGGAGGAAAAGGATACACTTTTCAAATTGAGTAAGAAGAAAAAGTGAAGAAGCTAATACTTTTTTTTAAGAAATTCGGATTCATTATCAATGTTTTCGTTGCTGGTTTTCTTTTTCTCGTTTATCTCGCCCCTTTTGTTCCACCTGATGTATTCTGGCCTCTTTCGTTTTTTGGATTATCTTATCCTTTTCTCTTACTCCTCAATATTTTCTTCCTGATTTTCTGGTTGATTCAGAGATCCAGGAATTTCCTTTTGTCGTGTTTGATTATCTTATTGGGTATTGGACAATTAAATAGTTTTGTGCAATTCAAAGGATATCGGAAGGATAAGGGGAATGGGATTAAAATTCTGAGCTATAATGTAAATTACTTTTCTTACAATAGAAAAAATAAAGTTTTCAATAGTGACAATCTGGTCAAATATTTAAAAAACTCATCAGCTGACATTATTTGTCTTCAGGAAGTCTCTCTTTCCAAATCAGGAAAACTCAGTGCAAATGGTTTGCGGGAGGTACTGCCAAATATTAAGTATTATCAATTGGCTCATTCGGTTTGGTTCGGAGGCCCCGTTACATTTTCAAGATACCCTGTAATAAATTTTGGGGAAATACGCTTTGCCAATACCTCAAATATGGTTCTGTTTTCCGATATCAAAATAAATGAATCTCAAACGATACGCATTTATAATTGTCATTTTCAATCATTCCAGATCCGGCCGGATGATTACACGATCATAGAGACTCCAACTTCGGGTTCAAACAGATTAAAAATGAGGGAAATATTTGAACTCAGCCATAAATTGATAACTGCTTTTTCCACTAGGGCCCTCCAGGCCAGGACGGTAGCAAAACATATTAAGAGCAGTCCTTACCCGGTCGTAATTTGTGGTGATTTTAATGATACTCCCTGGTCCTATACTTATCATACAATAAAAGACAATCTGAAAGATTCATTTATAGAATCCGGTTTTGGGATCTCCAACTCTTATAACGGGAAACTTCCATCCTTCCGGATTGATTATCTGCTTCACAGCAGCTCTTACAGATCCTATAATTATAAACGTGACAGGGTGCCATATTCGGATCATTTCCCTATTTCCTGCATTCTGGAGCCTGTAAAGGGAAAGTAATCCAAAGAAAAATAAGGATAAGCTTTCCTTTTTAAATCTAAATCGTAATCCTGATTGAGAACGGATGTTTAAAAAAAATTAAAGCATAAAATAATCTTTTATGCCTTTAATCCATTTTAATTTTAATTTCTAAAGAAGAGCATCAATTTTGGATGCAAGAATAGATTTGGGAACAGCTCCAACTTGTTTGTCAGCAATTTCACCATTCTTAAAAAACAGAATTGTTGGAATATTCCTGATTCCGAATTTTGCTGCCGTGCCCGGATTGTTATCCACATCCATTTTTGTGATTACAGCCCTGCCGTCGTAATCATCAGAAAGTTCAGTAACTAGTGGACTGATCATTCTGCATGGTCCGCACCATTCAGCCCAGAAATCCACCAAAACAGGCTTATCTGATTGAAGCACTAATTCTTCGAAATTATCATCAGTTACCTCTATCGCCATGATAAATTATTTTAAAATGTTTATAAAGTCAGGATTCATGGATTGGCAAAATTACAAATTAATTAATTGTAAAAGCGATTTCTGCATTATTTTGCAGATAGGCTTTAAGTTCTGAAGTCAATCCCACTCTTTTTGTCCTGGAAAAAAGATCAAGTCTGATATTCGTTGATGGATCCTGGACGACAAATTTCAATAAGGACTTTCCAGGCGCTTTAGAAAGATACTGATCAAGTTCCTCTACCATTTTCTCTGAAAGAATATCAGGGGACAATGTAATCTTCAGACTTTCTGCTTTCCCCGCCAATTCCTGAAGTAAATCTATTTTGTTTGTTTTAAATTCCAATTGATCGCTGCCCTGCCACTTAGGTCCAATCTTACCTCTCATTAACAGAAACAACCCTTTTTTACAATAGTTTCCAAAGTTAATAAAATCATTGCCAAAAAACATGAATTTATAAGTTCCGTTGTAATCAGTCAGAGTTAAAGAGGAAAAAGGTTTCCCGTTTTTTGTAATACCTTCCTGTGTATCGGTGACAATCCCTGCGAAAATAATATCTCTTCCGGTCAAACTTGTCACGTCTCCGCTGAGATCAGCCAAAGTCACATCTTTTGTACAAAAGCTGTTTATTTCCATTCTATATTCATCCAGGGGATGGGAAGAAAGGTAAATTCCGATAAGATTCTTTTCCTTTTCAAGAGCCATTATTTTGGGCCATTCCGGAACGTTGGGAACAGGAGGTAGTTTGACTTCTATTACCTGAAGATTTCCAAAGAGAGAAGCCATGGAAGAGACTTTTTCTGTTTGGATTCGATTCCCGTATTTTATCAGTGCTTCTATAAAAGTAGTTCCATCTGGGTTCTCACCAAAATATTGTGATCTGGAAATATCTGAAAAGCTATCAAATGCCCCCGCCATGGCCATCGCTTCAAGATTTTTCTTATTGACCGACTGAAGATTTACTCTTTCCACAAAGTCAAAGATGCTCTTAAAATCGCCATTTGCTTCTCTTTCCTTTATGATATCCTCTACTGCTCCTTCACCGACCCCTTTAATGGCAGATAAGCCAAATCGTAGTCCACCGCTCTTGTTGACAAAGAATTTTGAACGAGATTCATTGACATCAGGCCCTAAAACCGGAAGGCCCATGTTCTTACTCTCATCCATAAATGTCGAGATCTTATCTGAATTGGATAAATTGCAGCTTAAGACTGCAGCCATAAATTCTGAAGGATAATTGGCTTTCAGATAGCCCGTCTGATAAGCAATGTATGCATAGCAAACTGAATGTGATTTATTGAAAGCATAAGAAGCAAAAGCTTCCCAGTCTTTCCATATCTTTTCAATCAGTTCTTCGGGTTTTTTTGAAGATCCTTTACATCCTTCAACGAATGAAGGATTCGCCAGGCAACCAGCGATAAATTTGGCCTTCAGCTTTTCCATAAGTGGAAGATTCTTCTTACCCATTGCTTTCCGTAATGAATCCGATTCTCCCCTGGTAAATTGCCCCAATGATCTCGACAATAACATTACCTGTTCCTGGTAAACAGTAATTCCGTATGTTTCTTTTAAATATTGTTCCATCATCGGATGATCATAAACAATCCCTTCCTTACCTAATTTCCGGTTTACGTAATTGGGAATGTAGACCATGGGACCGGGACGATAAAGAGCATTCATAGCAACAAGATCCTCAAACCTGTTGGGCTGCAACAATCTTAGCCATTTTTTCATTCCCGGAGATTCAAACTGGAAAATAGCCGTTGTATCTCCCTGACTGAACAGATTAAAAGTTGCAGGATCATCAAATGGAATCGCATCAATATCCAGATTCACTTTCCTTGAGAGCTTTATGTTGTCAAGACATTCCCTCATGATCGAGAGTGTCTTCAGCCCCAGGAAGTCCATTTTCAGCAATCCAATGGCTTCAACAAAATGGCCGTCATATTGTGTGGTGAGCAAATCTTCGTCTTTGGTAGGCATCAGGGGGATGTGCTGATCAAGATTATCCCTGCCTATAAGGACACCACAGGCATGTACGCCAAACTGGCGGATGCATCCTTCAAGAGTTTCCGCAAATTTGAGTGTTTTGACGATTAATGGATTTTCTGAATGTTTCTCTGCTTCCAGGGAAGGATTTTCAGCATATGCACTCTTTAATGTAATCTTAGGAGTTTCAGGCACCATTTTTGCCAGACGGTCAGCCTCAAACAAAGGTAATTTCAATACCCTTGCCACATCTCTGATGGCCATCTTGGCGGCCATAGTTCCAAAGGTACAGATGTGTGCGACTCTTTCTCTTCCATATTTTTCCTTTACCCAATCAAGCACCATCTGACGACCATCATCGTCAAAATCAATGTCAATATCGGGCATTGAGATTCTCTCCGGATTCAGAAACCTCTCAAAGAGCAAATCATATTTAAGGGGATCAACATTCGTTATTCCTATGGCATACGCTACTGCAGAACCGGCAGCAGATCCCCGTCCCGGCCCCACGATCACTCCCATTTTTCGGGCGGCGGCAATAAAATCCTGTACAATAAGGAAATATCCGGGAAATCCCATTAATTTGATGGTTGAAAGTTCAAAGTCAATCCTTTCCTTTATTTCATCTGAAAATCTTTCGTTGTACCGGTCAACCGCTCCTTTGTAAACTATATGCCTGAGGTAATCTGATTCAAATTTTACCCGGAGCGCTTTCTCGTATCCTCCCAGTCTTTCGTAACCTTCCGTAAATTCATCCATTAAGACTGTCTCGGGATTATCCTCCCTATACTTTTCTATAGACCCGAATTCTGAAGGTATTGGAAATTCGGGCATGATTGGATTTGAATCAAGTTCAAAAAATTCAATTTTATTGGCGATCTCCTGTGTATTCTCAATGGCTTCGGGGAGGTCTGAGAAGATCGCATTCATCTCTGCAGTGGTTTTAAACCATTCTTGTTTGGTGTAGCGCATTCGGGCAGGATCATCCAAATCTCTGCCGGTATTCAAACAGATGAGCAAATCATGTGCATCAGCGTCTTCCTCATTCGTAAAGTGGACGTCATTCGTAGCAATCACTTTTACCTGAAGTTTTTTAGCCAAGAGCAGGATTTCCTGATTTACTTTTATCTGACCCTCGTAAACATCAGTCGGAAGTTGGGGATCCGTTGTTTTATGACGCTGTACTTCAAGATAAAAATCATCCTTAAAGATGCTCTTGAACCATAGTATTGCATTTTCAGCTCCTGTTATATTCCCATTCAGTATTAACTGGGGAATTTCTCCACCCAGGCAAGCAGAAGAAGCAATTAGTCCCTCATTGTATTTTTTCAAGAAGGTTTTTGTCAACCCTGGGTTTGTAATACATTCCTTCATTACTGGCAATGGTGGCCAGTTTCAGAAGATTTCTGTAGCCTTTTTCATTTTTTGCCAATAGGATAAGATGATCTCCGGACCTGTCTTCCTTTTCGTTTTTATCTTTAAATTGGATTCCTCTGGCTGCTACATAGGTTTCAATGCCAAGGATGGGTTTGATTCCTGTTTTTTTGCACTGCTCATGAAATTCCTTTATTCCAAACATTGTCCCATGATCAGTCAGTGCAAGGGAATTCATGCCATCTTTATGAGCTTTTTTAACAAGATCCCCGACTGCTGCAGCCCCATCAAGAATGGAAAACTGACTATGAACATGTAAGTGAATAAAAGGTGTCATTACTGGATTGAAAAAGAGGGATTAAAATAAATTAATTTGATGAATATAAGTATATGAAATGGAATAACGTTCTATTTTAGATTGACGAATTTTATTTTAGAAATGAATTCCATTTTGTTATATTATGTAAGTTCTCTTTAAAAAAGCCGGGACGAACCTGGTACGAACCGAATACGGACTTAATACGAGGAGAGTCCATGGGAAATTTAGCTGTATTATTGTTAAATAAGAAAAAGATTGTAAAATACGACATCAATTTATTCTCATTACTTAATAAGGTTTAAGAAATCTATTGCAATTGAATTGAATCCTTAGAAACGCTTAAGGCCTGTAATTGCTGATGAGCTGCCGATTCAAAAAGGATAGCATCCACCTCTACCGTAAATGTCCCTGGTAAATAGGGCATGAATGAAGAAAACGGAAATTCAATTCTTAATGGATTTAGCTCGTAGTAACTTCTGGCGGGTACAACTTCGGTGTTCCCTTTGACGACTCTTATCTGATATCCCTGTGCTTCGCTCACAGGATTCCATTTCAGTACAATAAATCGTCCATCGGATGATATACCAAAAGAATCAATTTTAGCCGGTAAAAGGTAATTTGCTCCAAGGGTATTTGTCAACACCGTTTGAGTTTTATCTTTAAAAGTAACGCGATAGCTGTATAATCCGGAGGCTGGTGGGTTGATATTAAAATCTCCAGAATCGAAAGAAGGATCTTTAAAGAAGGATAATCCTTCGTCTACTTTAGAGGAAAGTAACAAGGTGTCTCCCTGGGGCGTTTTTAATGATACCTGACTAATACCGTTGTATGAGAATACCGAATGGGCAACTCCAAATAAAATATTTCCCTGATAGGAGATGCTCTTTATGAAAACATCCGCTGTGGCGTGGTTTGTCACTGTAACTTTATCACAGGAAATGAAACCCAGAATTACTAATATCAATGATAATAAACTATTTGATCTATCTGCCCTCATTTCAGGAATGCTTAATTTCACTTCTTACAAAGTTAATAAAAACATCACCCACTTTATAGGAAAAAAGGAGCTACAATAAAGTATCTCCTTTTTTCCTGGAACGAGGGGGTTTGTTCGCTGTTTGTTTGCTCTTGGTTCGCTAAAGAAGCGAAGAAAGAGTGAACAATGAGCATCTATAGTGCTTTTATAGAACGAATGAATCAAATTGATAAAAGCTGTTTACAAATTGATGTCAGCTGATGCGCTACTGCTTGACTGGATTTTGCCCTCTGATAGTGATTGATATTTGAAAGCTGCAAGCTCGAATGTATAAGTACCGGATGCAAAAGATGGAATAAGAGAAATGGGAGGATCAATAGAGTTTTCATTGATTGGCTGGAAAAGTTCTGAACTATAGATGGTTACCCCATTTTTACTGATAAAGAGACGATAATATTCTGCACCTGTTAAAGGAGCCCAGGTCAATTTTACTCTGGCGTTATCCTCGGTTTTTGCAATAGAAGTAATGGTGGGTGGAAGTAAAAAAGTCCCCGAAACCTGATCAGTGTAAGTTTTCTCTGTCCCATCATTAAACCTGACTTTATAGGTGTAAGTTCCTGCAGAGGGCACCGTTAAACTATAGGAGCCACCGGTAAGGGAAGGTTCTGAATAAAAGAGAGTGTTGCTGTTGTCATACGAACTCAACTGTTCTGTGGTTGCATCAGGATTAGTTAATGTAACAGAAGACATTGCTGAATAGCCCAGCAGATAATGTGCGAGTCCATATGCAGGTTGTCCATCAATTAAAATAGATTTTACATAAACGTCAGCAACCGCATCGTCTAAACGACTTTCCTTTTTACACGCCAATAAACTTAAAAGCATTAATGATATTAATGCCGGTATTTTCATCTTGATTTTCATTGCAATATTTATTTAATTATTATTTCTTACTTGTGCTCAGTGCAAAGGTTTAAAGATCGATGTTACTTCAAAAGTAATAAAAAACTTTATCAAAATCATAAATCAAAATCAATTGAGGTGTAACTTATTGCCTGCATGTAATTTCTGTCTGATTCATGTTTTACCCCACGAATTTCAAAAGTAAGCGTTCCGGGTAACCATGCGGAAAAATTCACAAGACGGTTTTCATAAAATAACTGGTTGGAATTTCCATATTCCATCCAGGGCATTATTTCGTTATGTCCCGAAGAAATTCTCATCTGATAGGCGTTAGCTCCGTCAACCGGTTTCCATTTAAGTCTAAGACTCACGCCGTCTGGTTTTCTGTAAAGGGAGTCAATAACCGGAGGAAGAAGATAATCACTGCCAAGAGTATTGGCAAAAACTTTTTGTGATCCATCGGTATAAGTAACATGAAAAGTATATATCCCTGAGGGTGGGGGAACATGACTATAGCCACCTCCGGCAATCAGAGAGGTGTCTTTGGAAAATGATAATCCATCACTTGTCTCTTTGGATAGTTGAATCGAAGATCCATTTGGAATATCTACGGTTACTCCCGACATTTGAGAGACCGAGATAACAGAAAAAACTGCATTATAACTATCTGTATTATTATTTTTAAATGAACGGATAAAAACATCAGCTATTGTATCGGTGTATGGATCCATTTTTTTATTACAGGAAATGGCGAAAAGGCTACCTACAATCGCTAATAAAATGTATTTTTTCATTCTTTTAAGCTTTATTTTTGATTCTGTTAGTAATAAGATGAAATTATAATTTTCAAAGGTGGGTTTTTAAATTTTAACACCTGTATTTTTCTCTGTTAAAAATATTAAAAATGAATTTGTATAAATAAACTCCTTTCGGGGTTTGAAGTAAATAATTTTTGAATAATAAACCTACTGTTTTTAATCAAATTTATTATTGTATCTTTGTCGCGCAAATAAAAAATATCAAATTTAACGTAAATCGTTATGCCAGTAAAGATTCGTTTGGCGAGGCATGGCCGCAAACAACATGCCTATTACCACATTGTGGTAGCAAACAGCAGGTCACCACGAGATGGTAGGCTTATAGAAAGGATTGGTTCATACAATCCCAACACTAATCCTGCCACCATCGATCTTGACTTTGACAAGGCCTTAACATGGCTAAATAATGGGGCCCAACCTACAGACACATGTCGTGCAATTTTATCCTACAAAGGTGTGCTGATGAAAAAGCACTTGCTCGAAGGTGTAAAGAAAGGTGCATTTGATGAAGCTGCTGCAGAACAAAAGTTTCAGCAATGGCTGGAACAAAAAGAAGTAGCTATTCAGGCTAAAAAAGACAAGCTTACTGAAAATTTCACTGAAGAGAAGAAGAAGCGCTTAAAGGCAGAAGCTAAAGTTAATGAAGCACGAAAGGCTGAAATAGCTAAAAGGAATGCTGAGGCAACAGCAAAGATTGCTGCTGAGAATAAATCAGAGGAAGCCGCTGAATCAGCTGAAACTTCAGAAGCAACTACGGAAGCATAAAATAATTTCCGGAAAGAGATTTATAAGGGCGATGAGAAGTAATCATCGCCCTTATTTTTTACTTCTTTCCAGCTATTACACAAGTCATGGATTCAGGAGAAATGTATTTTCGGGCAAGATCCCTCAACTCGATTGGTGTGGCGGTTTTAATGGTCCTGATCAGGCGATCAAAATATTCGTACCCTAAATTAAATTCATGAAGACCGGCAAAGATCTGGGCTCTCGAAAAGGGACCATCAAAATCTTCAAGAATTCTTCCAAGCATATAATTTTGTACTAATCTCAATTCATTTTCGGGTATCAGCTCTTCGCACAGTCTTTTCATTTCATAAAAAATCTCATTTACAGCTTCTGATGTCTTTTCCGATTTAACTTCAGAGAATACCAGCATAACTCCTTCATGAATGAAAGATATGGGTGAGGAATGTATTGAATAGGTATATCCTTTATCTTCACGCAGATTGGACATTAATCTCGAACCAAAATAACCTCCAAGAATTGTGCAAAGGAGCTGAAGGGCCGGGAAATCAGGATGATCCTTTACCGGGAAATGCCTGCCGATGCTTATGGCATTCTGGTTAGCACCTTCTTTTTCTATAAATATTTTATCACCTTGGTGGTTTGTTCTTTCAATATTGATTTCCTTTCTTTCGGCGAAAGGTATTCCCCATGACTTCCCGAAGATTGAGGAGATCATATTTTCAACCCCTGCATCAATATGGCCGGAGGCGATAATCGTGGTACGGTCTGAAGAGTAATATCTTCTGTAATGTTCTTTCGCTTTGCCAAGAGTGACAGATTCATAACTTTCCGGTGATGGAACGGGTGCATATGGATGTTTTTCACTGAACATTGCCCTGAGAAAAGCACGGTGGGAGATTATACCAACTTTTTCAGCATCAATCTGGGCCCGTTTCTTTCTTTTTTGTCTTACAATTTCAAATTCATCTTTAGGGAAAGCCGAATCGCTTATTATTTCATACACCATTGGCAATAAGTTTGCCAAATGTTTTTTAAGTGAAAGCAATGAGATATAATTGTAGTCGTAATGAGACTGAGAATTAAATTGGGAACCGTAAAAATCAAATGTATTAGCGATTTCCGAAGCAGTAAAACGTGAAGTTCCTTCCTGAAGCATGGAGGCAGCCATAAGACTTTCAAGCTTGGATTCAGAATACCAGCTACCAGCCCGGAATGCAAAATCAATTTTTACAACTTCCTGTTCTCCGCCTTTCATTATGAAAAAATCGGCACCTCCATTTAGTTTTAAATGCGAAGGTTCCTGGTATTCAATTCTTTCAACACCATGTAATTCAGGAGGTATTTTTCTATTTAATGTCATTGCTTATTTCTTTCTTCTTGTTTGAAAAATAATTCAATGTATTCTGGTTTCCCGGCCTGAATATATCTCTGGCTACGCGTAAGATATCATCCGAGGTTATCTCTTCGTATTTAATTGCCTGATCATTAATCAACCCTGCATTATCAAGAATCTCAAATGAGGCCAGTTGAATTGCTTTCTCCAGATATCCAATTTCATTGAAGAGCAGATCTGCTTCTATTTTATTTTTAACTTTTTCAAGTTCGTATTCAGAGATCTTTTCAATAGTGGTTAAAAAAATCTCGTCAACAAGAGTTTTCTGAGCATAATTAAAATCCACCCCTTCGCTTACCTTTCCGGTTGCGATAAAAAGGCCGGGATCATTTTCTCCACTCAAAAACGCATCGGCCTCTACAAACAATTTCTGTTCCCTGATTAACTTTTCTTCAATTCTTGATGAATTTCCACCGGCAAGAATATCAGAGAGCAGATCTGCAACATAAAAGTCCTTTTCTTTCCGAGCTCCCATGTGCCATGCGATATAAAAGGTATCTACCGGTACATCCCGGTAAACAGATTCGGTGCGGTCCTCCAACTGCGCAGGTTCAGATAAAATGGCCGGATTAAGAATTTTTCTTTCGGGAATACTGCCAAACCATTTCTCTGCCAATTGAAAAGCCTTTTCAGTAGAGACATTACCGCTGATTACCAGCACTGCATTGTTCGGAGCATAGTGATGAAAAAAGAAATCCTTGACCTCTTCCATGGTAGCATCGGCAATATGATCAATTTGAAGACCAATTGTTGGCCATCTGTAGGGGTGAACTTTGTAGGAGAGATTTCTTAGAAGGTGCCAGGTGTCGCCATAAGGTTTATTGAGATTTCGCTGCCGGAATTCTTCAATTACTACATTTCTTTGAACATCCAACCCTTTCCTGGTAAATTTTGGACCAAGCATCCGGTCTGATTCCAGCCAGAGTGCGGTTTCTATATTATTGGCAGGAACTGTGATGTAATAATTGGTAAGGTCATTGCTGGTAAAAGCATTGTTATTTCCTCCGGCTTGCTGGGTGTGAGTATCAAAATCGGTAACATTTACAGATCCGCCAAAAGTAAGATGCTCAAACAGGTGTGCAAATCCGGTCCTTTGGGGATCTTCATGTTTGGCTCCGACATTGTAACATACATTTACCGCCACGAATGGAGTTGTTTTGTCACAATGAACAATTACCTTAAGACCATTGTTAAGAATTTTTCTTTCAAATAATATCATTTTTGACCGGGATTAAGCAGATTAAGCAGATTTTGAATACGCGGGTTGATTGTTTTCATCTTTTTTAAGTATTTTCATCAAATTGAAAGGCTGAATTGGAATTCAGATCTGTTAATGCATTTTTGTATTCAGAAATAATATTCTGCATTATAACCGAAGCTGGAAGAATATCGTCAATGAGGGAAGATACCTGACCAATTTCAAGTTCCCCTTCATCAAGGTCGCCTTCAAACATCCCTTTCCTCGATCGTCCTCTGCCCAATAAGCCGGACAATTCTTCCCGGGAGGCGCATCGGTTTTCAGCTTCGTTTACCTGATCAAAAAATCTGTTTTTGATCATTCGCACAGGTGTTAATTTCTTAAGTGTCAAATAAGTGTCACCTTCGCCAATATGGACCACCTTGTTTTTGAAATTTTCATGTCCGGAGGATTCCTTTGAAACTGCAAACCGGCTTCCTATCTGTACCCCATCAGCTCCAAGGATCATGGCTCCAAGCATGGCGCGTCCTGTGGCAATTCCCCCTGCGCTGATGAGAGGCAAGGATGTGGCCTTCCTGACTGAAGGAATTAAGGTCAATGTAGTTGTTTCTTCACGGCCGTCATGACCTCCTGCTTCAAAACCTTCCGCTACTATGGCATCGACTCCCGCTGCTTCGCTCTTTTGTGCAAATAAAGCAGAGGAAACCACATGGGTGACAATTATACCCTGGTCTTTTAAAAATTGAGTCCATTTCTTAGGAGAACCCGCGGAGGTGAATACAATTTTTATTTGTTCGTCAACAATGGTTTGCATTATTTGTTCCACTCCGTGTTTCATCAGCGGGACATTTACTCCAAAGGGCTTTTCTGTAGCTGCTTTTGCTTTTCGGATGTGTTCTTTCAGAATATCAGGATCCATCGATCCCGAGCCTATTAATCCGAGGCCTCCGCTGTTGCTGACTGCAGCGGCTAATCTCCATCCTGAGCACCAAACCATTCCGGCCTGAATAACAGGGTATTTGATCTGGAAAAGTTCACAAATTCTATTGGACATATTCATTTCACTATAAAAAGCAAAGATACACATTAATGGACTCAACTTTTGGGGGATCTTTTCCCTCATTTAGTGAAATCCGGAGAGTATATCTTAAGAATTCAAAATATTATTAACTTTAAGATAAAAAATCGACATGAGTGAAAAGACAAAAGATCCGGACAATATGACTGGTAAAGATGAGCAGGATCAAATAAATGACTTGTTTGAAAAAACCAAGAAATTTGCTGATCAGGCTGAAGAATATGCTGCAAAAGCCTCTGCCAAAATCAAGGAAAGCGAAGCATATGAAAAATTATCCAGCGCTTTAAAGAAAGCAAGTGATTTCATGGATGAGAAATCCGAGGAATTCAATAAAAGTGATTTGGCAGAGAAATTGGATGTATTAAAAGACAAAGCCGTAAAGGAAACAGATAAATACATTAATAAGGCAAAGAAAGCGGGTCAGGAAATGGCTGATGATATTGATGAAGCAATTGATTCTTTAAAGGAGAAAGGAAGAAAGAATAAGCCGTAACCGATCAAAGTTATTTAAAGAGTAATCAGTTTCCGGCCCTGATATAAAATTAAAACCCCGGCAGTCATAGAACAGCCGGGGTTTAATATATTCAAATGGATCTGTAGATCTTATTTGTGATCTACAGAATACATGTGAGAAACCAGTTCAACAACTTTGTTTGAATAGCCCCATTCGTTATCATACCATGAAACTACTTTTACAAAATGATCGTTCAGTCCAATACCAGCGCCTGCATCGAAGATAGAAGTACGAGCATCGCCAAGGAAATCGTTGGAAACAACTGCATCTTCAGTGTAACCAAGAATGCCTTTTAAATCGCCTTCAGAAGCTTTCTTCATTGCTGCGCAGATTTCTTTGTAAGGAGCAGCTTTTTCCAGACGGCAGGTAAGGTCAACCACTGAAACATCAGGAGTAGGAACCCTGAAAGACATACCGGTTAATTTTCCGTTCAATTCAGGAATAACTTTACCAACTGCTTTTGCAGCGCCTGTAGAAGAAGGAATAATGTTCTGACCAGCTCCACGGCCGCCTCTCCAGTCTTTCATAGAAGGACCGTCAACGGTTTTCTGTGTGGCAGTGGTTGCATGAACAGTTGTCATAAGACCTTCGATAATTCCAAAGTTGTCATGTAGAACTTTTGCAATTGGAGCAAGACAGTTGGTGGTACATGAAGCATTGGAAACAAAATTCATATCAGAAGAATACTTATTCTGGTTAACACCCATTACAAACATAGGGGTATCATCTTTTGAAGGAGCCGACATGATCACTTTCTTTGCTCCTGCATCAAGATGCGCCTGGCATTTTGCTTTTTCGAGGAATAAACCTGTAGATTCAACAACGTATTCAGCACCTACTTCACTCCATTTAAGATCAGCAGGATTTCTTTCAGCGGTAACGCGGATTTTCTTCCCGTTTACTACTAAAGCTCCGTTGTCAACTGATACTGTTCCCTTGAAAAGTCCATGGGTAGAATCATATTTTAACATGTAAGCCATGTAGTCAACATCGATGATGTCGTTGATTCCAACAACATCCACACCTTTTTCTACTGCTGCCCTGAATACCAGGCGGCCGATACGGCCAAAACCATTAATACCAATTTTAATTTCAGACATAATTTATTCGTTTTGAGAATTATAGAAAGAATTGTACGTCTATCAAATAACTTTCCAAAATTAACAAGATAAAATTAATATTGAAGAAATGAAAGGGTAAATTGATGTGTCTTTACAAATTGTTAACAAAGAATAAATATTTCTTTTATTTTTTTACCCAGGGACGCTTAACAGAGGCTTTTTTAGGCTGGTACCCACAATCGCACGACTTGCACTGGCTGAAAATTATACTTGCCAGAATTACGATGATCAGGATGATTCTTTTCGGTTTCATGAAAGCAAATTTAATAAATGTTTAACAATTGCGACGGAGAATGTTGAGGAAAATCATTTTCCTATATTTGTGAAACATAAAAGGTAGAAATCATGATCGAAAAATTGCTGGCACACCGGACCATTAGAAAATATAAGTCTTTATCTATAGATGATTCACTGCTCTTAAAAATAATTGAAGCAGGATGCCGTGCCTCCACAACCGGTAATATGCAGCTCTACAGCGTGATAATAACCAGGGATCAAGAAAAGAAAAAAGAACTATTACCTTGTCATTTCAACCAGAAATCAGTAACAGGGGCTCCTGTTGTTCTGACTTTTTGTGCTGATTTCAACCGCTTTAATCAGTGGTGTAAGATAAATGATGCCGCTCCGGGATACGATAATTTCCTTTCTTTTTTCACTGCTGCAATTGATGCTTTGCTTGTTGCACAAAATGTTGCTATTGCTGCTGAAGGGGAGGGGCTCGGAATTTGTTATCTGGGAACGACCACCTATATGGCTGAAAATATTATAAAAGTACTGAATCTTCCAAAGTTCGTAATCCCGGTAACAACCCTTACTTTGGGTTGGCCGGATGAAGAGCCGGAGCAGACCGACCGTTTACCGCTCGAAGGAATAATTCATAATGAACAGTACCAGGATTATTCTACGGATCAGATCAGGGAATTATATAAGGAAAAAGAATTGAGGGAAGATAACCTGGGATTTATTGCTGAAAATCATAAACAGACGCTTGCTCAAGTTTTCACTGACATCCGTTACACAAAGAAAGATAACGTCACCTTTTCAAAGATGTTGCTTAAAGTTTTAAATGATCAGGGTTTTATGAACCAATAAAAAAACAGAAATGTTTAGAAGGACAAAATACCAAATTGCTCCAGTGTATAAATCATTGAAATCCTGGATTAAACAGCTCCCTGTTTATTTTATTGATCATGGGGATACTATTTTTAAATCCAGAAATGAGGTCAGGGTATTTCAGTCCGAAGAACTTCTTTTAAATGTAAAAGCCTTCAAAGTTCCTAACTGGATTAATCGGTTTGTTTACGTGTATCTCAGGGCATCAAAAGCAGAACGGTCATTCAATTATGCACGGAAATTATTAAATCTTGGTATTTCTACTCCTGAGGCAGTGGCTTTTATCGAATGCCATTCTAATGGCCTCCTTGGGAAAAGCTACTATGTATCTCTTCACTGCCAATATGATTTTACTCTTCGAGAGGTATTGAACTATCAGGTGACCGAACGTGATGAAATTTTAAAACAGTGGGTCAATTTTACTTATGGAAAACTTCATCGGAATGGTATCTTCCATCTTGATTATTCACCGGGAAACACTCTGATTAATAAGACTGATCATGGTTATGAATTCAATATTATTGATCTGAACCGGATGAAATTCAGGAAAATATCTTTTGTGACGGGTTTGAAAAACTTCCGTCAGCTGGATACTGATTTGCAAACGATTGAGTTAATTGCCAAAGAATATGCAGCTCTTAATGGGGAAAATCCGTTGGTGGCAATCCGGAAACTGAAGAAATTTCATCTGGCCAATGTTGCAGAGCGGCACCGTCGTATGAAAATGAAAGAGTCATTAAAAAGTTTCTTCAGATCCGGTCGCGTCGGGAAATAATTTTCTTCAGATAATATAAAAAGGGATTCTTATATTTTAAATGCTTCCATGGCCTGCTGCTGTGAGGCTGATGCAATACCGGCAGACTTTTTACTACATAATTGCTGAAACCCATCTGCCTGGATTTTTTAGATATATAAACATCAAACCAATCATTGTTCCTGGGCAGGTCATTAAAATCAAATCTTTCGAGAAGATTTTTTGTCAGGATGGTGCAACAGAAACTTACACTTTTTGCCGAAGCAAAAATCAGAGGTTTATCAATAGCTGTGGCATAATTGTAGGGAAAGTTTATCTCCCCGGATTTATCAACGGTTACAGCTCCCACAAGGCCGGCTTCAGGTAGCTCTTCAGCCAGTTTATTCAGTTCAAGGATGATTTCCGCTGAGGCATATACATCTGACTCAACAATGGCCAGATTGGTCTCGTTCTCAAGGGCCATTTTTCTTGCCAGGATCAGCGTTGTTCTATAGTTTGGAGAAGATTTTTTTATGAGTTTTGCAAGACTGATTATCTTATAACTATATTTTGAGGAGTTTGCTTCAAGCCAGCGTCTTGTTTCACGGGAGCTGTAATCGTCAAAAATATAGTAGGGTATTTCCTTATTTTCCGACCTCAGTAAATGAATAATCTGAGTGGCTGTTTTTAACGAGTCCTTTACCGGAGTTATGAGAATGGGATTTTTCACAGAGGTTTATTATTAATCAGGATGGCAGGGGTGAAGTAATCTCCTTTGCAATTCTCCTGGATCTGGCCTTTAAAAGGCCAAATTTCTGCAGGGAATTATAGACATCTTCAGCTTTAACCATTTCCAGGCATTTGGGTTCTTGATAGATGCAGGGTTTACCTCCGAAAACAGAGCAAGGACGGCATTTAAGACTGCTGGCCGGTGTTTGTATATGGTATTCAGCCGGTTGCCCAAGAGCAAAAAAGCCAAAAGTCGGGTGAGTACCTCCCCATATCGAGACCGTTGGAATTCCTGAAAGGGCAGACAGATGCATATTCGAAGAATCCATTGAAATCATCAGATCCAGGTTTTTTATCACTGCGATTTCTTCAGGCAGGGTTAGATTTCCGGCAACAAGATGAATATTCGGACTGTATTTCTGAAGTTCTTTTAGTTTAGCCGTTTCCTCTTCACCTCCGCCAAAAAGAAAATACTCCACCTTGTGTTCCTGATTAATGAGTGAAATCAGTTCCTTGAATTTGTCTGTCCCCCAGATTTTAGGCTTATGTGTGGCAAAGGGAGCAAGTCCTATTCTGATGGAACTCTCACTCACTGATAGTTGGGCAAGGAAGGATGCAGCTTTTTGTAATGCTTCATCCGGTACATTAAGGTAAGGAGATTTACCAATATTTCCCTTTAAACCAGCCTTATTAAAAGTGTCAAGATACCGCACAGAAGAGTGTTTAAGGTATCTCAGATATTTTGATTTCAGAAGAAATTTCTTTTCTTTTCTCCCCTTGTTGATGGTGAATCCAAGCTTCCCTGATAATCTGAAGAGAACCGTTAATATTTTAGTTCGTATAACGCCATGAAGATCAATGACTGAAGAAAAGTTTTCCTTATTTTTCAGATCCCTGTATAGTCTTATTAATCCGAAGAAGCCTTTATGTCTGCTTTGCAGGTCGGGAAAAAAAAGGTCCAATCGGGGAATTCCGTAAAAAAAGGGCGCAAAAAATTTTCTTGTTACAAGGGTGATCCTTATATCAGGATTCGCTTCTATAACGGCGCGGATAGCGGGAACAGTCAGGGATACATCCCCCATGGCTGACAACCGCAATGCTAATATTTTTCTCACCATAAATTAACTTTTAATCAATAAGCCTCGTAGCTTTTTTCTTCTGTAAAATTGGATCCTGTAAAATCATTTATCCTGCGCTTTACTTCCGATCTCTTATCATTGGTAAAATAAACAGACCTTGCAGTTTCTATAAAGTCTTGGTTGAATTCTTTCTTTCTCTCGAGATCCCTGATGTGATCTTCAATTTCCCATAGCTGGCAATTAATGTCATAAAGTTCGCGGTAAAGCGTATGTTGTTTATCAATGATCCTGCTAACAGCTTCATTCAGCACCTGGTATTCTTTTTCAAGATTTGCCAGTTTAACCGGGTCATTTATTCTTTCCTTTTTGATCTCAATAATCGTAAGCTTATCTGCAATCTCTCCGTTGGATACTTCAATTTTCATAATGAAATTTTGTGCAAAGATAAAAAAAGTAAACAGTGAACGGTTCGCCGTTCACTTCCTGTTAAAATCTCTCGCGCTGCCCTGATCTGTGGGCATGATCAGTAGATCATCGATGTTGACATGCGGAGGCCGGGTGGCCATAAACAGGATGGTCTCGGCTATGTCTTCAGCATAAAGAGGAGTCACTCCTTTGTATACATTATCTGCTTTCTGCTGGTCGCCCTTGAAGCGTACAAGTGAAAATTCAGTTTCCACCATTCCGGGACAGATCGAACTTACTTTTATCCCATAGGGGAGAAGTTCTATCCGCTGAGCACGCGTAATGGCCTGTACTGCATGTTTTGAAGCGCAATAAGCTGCTCCATTGGAATAAGACTCCTTTCCCGCGATGGAGGATATATTAATGATGTGGCCTCTTTTCCTTTCAACCATACCTGCTGATATTTTGCGGGTGACATACAAAAGACCCTTTACGTTGGTGTCAATCATCCGGTCCCAGTCATCGGTTAACCCTTCATGAACCGGTCCAAGCCCCACGGCAAGGCCCGCATTATTGACAAGAAGCTCAATCTTCTTCCATTTTTCAGGAAGAGAATCCAATGATTTTTCCACCTGATCCAATGAACGCACATCAAAGCACAACTCCATTACTCCAGCTCCTGTTTCATTTTTTATTTCCTCGGCTGTTTCTTTGAGTCTGTCCTCTCTGCGGCCGGTAATGACCAGATCGTAGTCATTGGAAGCAAGCATTTTAGCGGTGGCTTTACCTATTCCGGAAGTGGCACCGGTAACTAAAGCAATTTTTCTCATCTCAGAATAATTTATTTAAATTAAAAGAATGTCACTATTTTAATTAAATTTAACCTTCGATTTTAATCGAATTCAACCACAATATTTTGCTAAGGTAAAATATTCATCAGATTAAATAAATTAAAAAATGCTGACTTTCCATCTGATTTTTTAAATTTGCATAGTTTTGAATCAAAATATTTAAATATGTCAGGAACCGAAACCTTCACAATTGATCAGGTAGCTGAACCTGAAGATTTGCAGAATGTCATTTATTCAATGGTAGCAATACCTCATTTATCCCCTGCAAATGTATTTAATGATTTTGCCTCTCCGGTGCCTGATCCGGCCGACGATGGTTTAGAGGACTCAAATGACGCCGGTATTTTTCAGATCGATGCCGAGGGGAAGCTGTTTTCTCTCGTCATTTATGCAGATCACCGGAGATTGGCCGTGGATCCCTTTGTCGCTTCGCAGATAATCGTGGCAAAAGCAGTAAGAAAGCTGGTTTGTTATGGAGTCGAACCGTTGGCCATGAGCGCTTTTCTTAACAACGTGGACATTGCAAGTCCTCTGGCCCAGGAGCTGGTCATTGCTTCCCGTTTAGGACTTGATGCTGCCGCTTCAGCATTTAAGCTGCAGTTTTCACACCGTAAAATAAACTATGACTATGCCAATGAAAACGGTTCAATTCCCCCGACTTTGATCGTGAGCCTGGTTGGAAAATTAAAATACAGTGAACAGATACTGACGTCTAAACTGAAGAAAAAAGGACACAACATTCTCCTTATCGGTCGCACCTACAATGATATCAATGCTTCAGAATATCTCGATCATTATCATGAAATCAAAGAATGGCCTCTGATGCACTTCAATCTGGCCGCCGAGAGCAGACTGATGAATACCATGAAAGAGCTGATACAGAAGAATCTTGTTGTTTCAGCAAGCCCTGTCGGGATCGGAGGATTGTTTTTTACCCTTCTCCGGGATGCATTGCCTAATGAACTTGGATTTGACATTACCACTGATGCCGAAATAAGAACCGATGCTTTTCTCTTTGGAGAGGGAATGGGACGTGTGGTAGTAACCGTGGCCGATGAACAGGAAGATGAATTCGTCGATTTTCTGATCTCACGTCAGATTCCTGTAATCACCCTCGGTCATGTGACCAAGGGTGAAATCCGGATTGATGACAAATCATTTGGATTTGTCGATAAAGGTATCACCAGTGAAATTGAAGCTTAATCCGGAATGGCTGTTATAAAACCTTACCGCCATTCAGAAAAAGGGAAAAAAGAACAGGTAGCCGGGATGTTTGATAACATTGCCCCGCGTTATGACTTTCTGAACCATTTTCTGTCTTTTGGGATAGATAAAATGTGGAGACGCAAAGCCATCCGTTTAATTAAACCTTTCGCACCCGTCCGTATTCTTGATGTGGCAACCGGAACCGGCGATCTGGCCATCGAGGGATTAAAAAGCGGTGCAGCTGAAATAACCGGAATTGATATTTCAGTTGAAATGCTGTCCGTCGGACGGAAAAAAATAAAAGGGCTGGGCCTTGATCATCGGATCACTTTGGTGGAAGGCGACTCGGAAAATCTCAATTTTGCAGACGAAACTTTTAATGCAGTGACCGTTGCATTTGGAGTGCGTAATTTTGAAGATCTGGCCAAAGGGCTTTCAGAAATCCAAAGAGTTCTTAAAAAAGGCGGTGTGGCTTGTATCCTGGAATTCTCCAAACCCCAAAAATTTCCTTTTAAACAACTATACCATTTCTACTCTTTTTTTATTCTTCCGCTTATCGGACGCATCGTTTCGAGCGATAATTCCGCTTACCGTTATCTCCCCGAATCGGTTAAAGGATTCCCTGATGGAAATGAATTTGAAGGTTTCCTCAAACAGGCCGGATTCGTAAAAACCAGGCAATACCGGCAGACCTTTGGCGTGGCCACAATCTATCTTGGAATAAAATAAATGGGAAAATCAAACAAAAATCCTATATTTAAACTAAAGTAATATTCTTTATCTATTTTTAACGAGAGATTTTCCCGACAGTGCCTGGTAAAAATTCAATACTCTTCCTGATTTTAATCACTTTCATTGCAGTGAATACTTCTGTATTTGCTCAAAGAAAGGGGGCCGATAATCTTTTGTATTTTGATGACCGGCCATTCCATTTTGGTTTTTATCTTGGATTAAACACGATGGATTACCGGCTGTCGCATTATGATGATGTTTACAATAATCCTGTTTTCCAGAATCCAGAAAATTCATACATCCGTCAAAATGCGGAAGAAGGGAATTTTTATGAAAGAACAAAATTCAGAGCTGAAGTCTATCCTCCCTCTCCCGGCTTTTCGGTTGGCGGCGTCGCAAACATACGATTAGGACGCGATTTTGACCTGCGATTTACTCCGGGCATGTCTCTTGGCAGCCGTAAACTTGTTTATACCATCCCTATCAATAAGGCAGTAATCGAACAGTCCGATGCACCGGATGAAAACACCTATGCGACTACTCCGTCCGCTTACATTGACATCCCGGTTGGAATTCGTTACAAGGGTTTCAGGCACTATAATATGCGTCCTTATGTTTATCTGGGCGGGGCTTTGAGAAGAGACCTTGAAAACAAGAGGATCACGGAGAGCATCGTCCATTTGACCAAAAATGGTTACTATGCCGAAGTAGCGCTTGGCCTGGATTCCTATCTTGAGTATTTCCGCTTTACCGGTGAACTGCGATTCAGTTACGGACTGAATAATATCATCCGCCATGACACCGATCTCAGCAGACCTATCCCGTATTACGGATATATTTTGAAATCGGTAAATTCAAATATCCTTTCCTTAATCTTTTACTTCGAGTAGAAGCTCGAATCCTTTTTTGGCTGCTTCTGTCGGGGTACTTCCTTATACCTTCTCCATAGTTTATTCGTACATTATTCGTAGTTTCTTCGTATCTATACGAATGATATACGAATAATGTACGAATAAACTACGAAGAAAGACCTGGGATGAGATAAGGAAATGGGGGATATTGAATCGATTTTTATGATTTGATCAACACTTTGATCAGATTTCAGAATTTTCTTCATGAATTTCGAGGAGAAAGTTTAAAATTTTGTTTCTAAAATCATTTTAATATAGTTTTGCATTTCTTTTGGAAACAAATAATTGGAACTTAAAGAACTTTTAAAATATTACTATAGTCACCCCTCCGTCAAAGGACTGGTGGAAATACTATCGAATAACAGCAGCAGACAGATTTCTCTAAAAGGATTAACGGGATCATCGGCTCCGGTGGTCATGGCCGCTGCACATCAATTAAATCCTTTCAGCAGCCTTATCATTTTGAACGACCGGGAGGAAGCTTCCTACTTTTACGATGATCTGGGTGTGCTGGGGATGAACGATGAGATTCTGTTTTTTCCTTCATCCTATCGCCGGAATGTAGTGGATGAAAGGATTGACAGCGAAAACATCATCTTCCGCACGGAAGTTCTAAACCGGCTTAAACAAAACGGAAAGCAATTTTTCATAGTCTCTTATCCTGAGGCCGTGATGGAAAAAGTTATTTCGGAAAGCGCTCTTTCAAGGAATACCCTGCTTATTAAAAAAGGCGAGAAACTTTCTGTCCCGTTTATTAACGAAGTGCTGTACAGTTATGGGTTTGAAAAAGTGGAGTTTGTTTATGAGCCCGGTCAGTATTCACTTCGCGGTTCGATTATCGATATTTTCTCTTTTTCAAACGAAGATCCGTATCGTATCGATTTCTTTGGCGATGAAGTGGATTCCATAAGAACTTTCGATATTGAGGATCAGATTTCCAAGGAAATGCTGAATAAGATCTCCATTATTCCCAACATTCAGGAAGGTTTAAAGGAGGAGAAAAGGGTTTCATTTTTAGAGTTTATTGATAAAGATACAATAATCTCTGCGAGTAATTTCAATTATGTTTCCGGACAAATAAAGGAACTGTATTCCGCTGCGATTGAAAGAAAGCCGGAAGAGGAATTAGATGATCTGATCATTTCGGAGAAGGATTTCAAGCACGGGATTTCTTCTTTTGCCTGCCTTGAATTCGGGAGCTCAAAACATTTAAAGAATGCCGGGGAAATAAAATTCAATACTTCTCAACAGCCGGTATTTAATAAGAACTTTGATCTCTTAGGCGATAATCTGAAAGAAAACAGGCAACTGGGTTTCCGCAACATAATTCTTTGCTCGAGCCCAAAGCAGATTGAGCGCCTCCATGCCATATTCGATGACCGGGGTGATCCGCAAAAACTGGACAGTCTTCCGTTTGCACTGAATGAAGGATTCGTTGACCATGATTTAAAAATCTGCTGTTATACTGATCACCAGATTTTTGAACGTTATCACCGATTTAAACTTCGGACAAGGAAATCCTCCCATCAGGCCATCACGATCAAGGAACTAAGCAAACTTCATACCGGTGATTTTGTGGTTCATATTGATCATGGAGTCGGAAAATTCGCCGGTCTGGTTAAAACTGAAGTGAATGGAAATATTCAGGAATCGATACGTTTGGTTTACAGGGACAACGATTCTCTTCTTGTAAGCATTCATTCGCTTCACCGGATAGCCAAATACAAAGGTAAGGAAGGGCAGGAGCCCGCGATCAATAAACTGGGAACTGCATCCTGGCAGAATTTAAAGAATAAGACTAAGAGTAAGGTCAAGGATATTGCCCGTGAATTGATAGCCCTTTATGCTAAAAGGAAAATGGAGAATGGCTTTGCCTATACTCCGGATTCTTATCTTCAGGAAGAGCTGGAAGCAAGTTTTATTTACGAGGATACTCCCGATCAGCTGAAGGCAACCCTTTGCGTCAAAGAAGATATGGAGAAGCCCATTCCGATGGACCGGCTGGTTTGCGGTGACGTGGGATTCGGGAAAACCGAAATTGCAATCAGAGCAGCCTTTAAGGCTGTAACGGATTCAAAACAGGTTGCGATTCTGGTCCCTACTACCATTTTGGCCTTGCAACACTATAAAACTTTTACTGACCGGCTGAAGGGTTTTCCCTGCAATGTACAATACATAAGCCGGTTACGGCACTCCAGCGATATTAAAGAAGTCCTTAAGGAAGTTACGGCAGGCCAGGTTGATATTGTAATCGGTACTCACAGGTTGATCGGGAAAGATGTCAAGTTTAAGGATCTTGGATTGCTGATCATTGATGAGGAGCAGCGGTTTGGCGTTTCGGTAAAGGAAAAGCTGAAACAATTGAAAGTGAATGTCGATACGCTTACACTCACTGCAACACCGATTCCGAGAACATTGCAGTTTTCCCTGATGGGTGCAAGGGATCTTTCCATTATCAACACCCCTCCGCCAAACAGATATCCTATTCATACGGAGGTACACGTTTTCAGTGAGGACATTATCCGCGATGCCATTAACTACGAGGTTTCACGCGGCGGTCAGGTTTTCTTTATCAATAACAGAGTTCAGAACCTGATTGAAATCGAGCTTTTGGTCAACCGGCTTTGCCCCGGGATACGTACCGTTGTCGGACATGGACAGATGGAGGGAGACAAGCTTGAAAAAGTGATGTTCGACTTCGTAAACGGTGATTTTGATGTTTTAATTGCCACCACGATTATTGAATCCGGACTGGACATCCCTAATGCGAATACGATTATTATCAATCATGCACAAAATTTCGGATTAAGTGAATTGCACCAATTGCGCGGGAGGGTAGGGCGTTCCAATAAGAAGGCTTTCTGTTATCTTTTGTCTCCGCCTTTGACCGTATTGAATCCGGATGCCAGGAGACGCCTCCAGGCGATTGAGGAGTTTTCAGAAATCGGCAGTGGATTCAATCTTGCGATGCAGGATCTTGATATCCGGGGCGCCGGTAACCTCTTGGGAGGCGAGCAGAGCGGATTTATTGCAGACATCGGTTTTGAGGCGTATCACAGAATTCTGAATGAAGCGATGCAGGAACTTAAATCTGAAGAGTTTTCGGATCTCTTCGAGGAAGAACATGAGGAGGCATCTCGCGGTATTATGGGAATAAAATTCGTGAATGACTGCAACATCGATACGGATCTGGAATTGCTGTTCCCGGATGAGTACATCACGAGTATTTCAGAACGAATGCTACTTTATCGTGAACTCGATAATATGGATACAGAAGAATCGTTGCTGCTTTTCGAAAAGGGGCTTATCGACCGGTTTGGACCCATTCCCAACCCTTCACGGGAATTACTGAATGTTGTACGTCTTCGCTGGGTCGCCATTTCCCTGAGCATGGAAAGAATCATTCTGAAGGAAAATAATATGATTTGTTATCTTCCCTCGAACCCGGAATCAAAATTCTATAAATCCGTTTCGTTTCAAAAGCTGATGAACTGGATTGTACAGAATCCTTCGATCAGCCGGGTTAAAGAGGCCAGAGGAAAACTGAGCATCATTTTCTCTGATATTTCCTCTATTAAACAGGCTTTGGATTTTCTGAATAATATTTCAGAAAAGATAAGATAGGTAATAATGTCAAGAATATAATGACGTATTTATTATACTGAAGGAGTTTAGACTTTAGGCCCAAGGGTCATCATATTCCCTTTTCCCCTTAAGCCTAAATACCTCACTCTAACAAATTAGCAGTGATTACTCTGTTTTTTCACCTGAATCTTCTTCCTCGTTATCTTCGTCAAAGATTTCAATGATGGGTTCTTCAAATGCTTTACTTGCCAATCTCTTATCCAATGTAAGAAGCAGTGAAGGCAATACCATGATGTTAAAGAACATGGCGATAAACAGGGTCGTAGATATCAGAATACCCAAGGCCTGTGTGCCGCCGAATCCCGATGCAATAAATACACTGAATCCGAGCACAAGAACAATGCTGGTGTAGATCATGCTAAATCCTGCTTCGTGCAAGGCGTTCAGAGCCGATTCTTTGATGTTGCCATTCGTCAGCTTTAGCTCATGACGATAACGCGAAAGGTATTGGATGGCATTATCAACCGATATTCCAAGAGCGATACTGAAAACTATGATCGTCGAAGGTTTAATGGGAATGCCGGTGAAACCCATGATAGCTGCTGTAATCAACAAGGGAATGATATTTGGGATCATTGAAACGAGGATCATCCTGAAAGAGGAAAACAAGAATGCCATTAATATTGAAATCAAGACAATGGCAATCAGTACGCTTTCAAAAAGATTCCGTATCAGGAAATTAGTTCCCCGTGCATAGACAATACCATTTCCGGTTACAACAACATTATATTTTGCAGGATCAAAGACACTTTGTACCTGAGGAAATATTTTTGCCATCAATGAATCCATGTGATGTGTGGGAACGTCAGCCATTTGAAAACTGATCCGGGTAAACCGCTTGGTGCTATCCAGAAATGAATTCAGCAAATTGGTGCCTTTACCGGGCTGGTTCTTTGGAAGATATCCCATGATAAATCCCTTCTCCATCTGGCTGGGAAGAGTATAATAAGCAGAATCGCCGCCATTAAAGGATTGCCTTGCGAATTTAAATAGTTCTGCAATGGACAAAGGTTTGGAAAACTCCGGATGGGTATTGATGGTATCTTGCAGCTGGCTTATTTTTTCAATGGTGGAACCCACTAATACGCCATTTTTCTTCTTGGTATCAACGGATATTTCAAAAGGCATTACCCCGCCAAAATTGTTTTCAAAGAATTTCAGGTCAATATAAATCGGATCATCATGGCGGAAATCATCTACGATTTTTCCGGATGTTTTCATTTTGCTGATGCCAAATCCTCCAACGATCAGCAATAAAAGAGAAATGGAGTAGATCAATTTTCGCCGGTGACTGATCATGTAAACAATCTTGTCAAGGATGGCTGTGAATACTTTGCTGTCGAGATGTTTGACATGCTTTTCTGCAGGCGGGTCAATGAAACTGAAGATAATGGGCAGCAACAGTATGCAGAGCAGGTACTCCAGCATGATGTTGAGGGAGGTGACCACACCGAATTCCCTGAGCATCTGGTTAGGAATAAGAATAAATGCAGCAAAACCTAATGCTGTAGCGGCATTGGTCATCAGAGAAGCAAAACCGATTCGTTCCACTACCCGTGTCAGAGCTCTGATTTTATTACCATGACTGCGGTATTCCCAGTGATATTTATTTAGAATATAGATGCAGTTCTCAATGGCAATGATTACAATCAGCGAGGGTATTACGCCAGTCAGAATGGTAATTTTGTAATTAAATAACGCTGTAATTCCCAATACCCACACAATACTGATCCCTACAATAAGCAGTGATACGGCAACGACCTTTTTGGACCGGAAGAACAGAAGCATAATGAGTGCCGCAATACCAAGACTCATCATGATAAAAAGGAACAATTCATGCTGCACCTTTTTCATGGTTACTGTCCGGATATAGGGAATACCCGAATAATGAACTTTTACATTACTTTTTGATGAATACTTTTCGGCCGTGTTTATAATCTTCTCCACCAAAACAATGCGCCTCTTGTCATTCATCTTGGTTTTATCAAGAGTTATGGCCAGGAGTGTGGCATTTGTTTTCGGATTAAAAAGCAAACCTTCATAAAACTTCAGGCTAAGTATTTGCATCTTAAGACTGTCAACCTGCGCTTGTGAGGAGGGTCTCTGTTTAACTATAGGGATCAGATCAAATAGGTGTTTCTCTTCATTTTTGGTTAGGTTGAAACTTTTACTGATGCTCATAATTCCCTGAACACCTTCTATTTTTTGTATGTCATTGCCCAAATCATACCAAGCATTGAACTGATTAAGAGAAAAGATTTCCGGATTTTTGATTCCAATCACAAATACATTGCCATCTTCACCAAACCGCTTCTTGAATTTCATGTAATCAAGCATTACACTATCTTTTTCGGCCAGTAACGATGTATTCTCGTAAGATAATTTTACATTTACTGCTTTGAAAGCCATAAAAGCAGTAAACAATGCGATAAGGGTGATGATTAAAACCCTGTTCCTGAAGATAGTTCTTGAAAATTTTATAAACATTGATGGAATGATGAATTTTGGCCAAAATTAATACAATAATAAAACAGTTTTTATTTCAGTAGAAATTAAACATGGAAAGAAGAGATTTTTCTCTGTTTTACTCAAGTCCGCTTGGATGGCTTAAGCTTAATTCGGATGAATTCAGCCTGAAATCGATCCGTTTTGTTGATGCAGTTGAGGATTCAGGTCCTTTACCCGTACCCGGAATTCTGGACAAGGCCTTGGTTCAGTTGTGTGAATATTTTGATGGAAAGCGTTTCAGTTTTAATTTGGAACTGGATCCTGAAGGAACTTGTTTTCAGAAGCAAGTATGGGAGCTTGTTCAGTCGGTTGAATTTGGAAAGACTAAAAGCTATGGAAATCTTGCCATTGAATTAGGTTCAGCCAAATTAAGCCGGGCCGTTGGAATGGCAAATGGTAAAAATCCTTTACCTCTAATTATTCCCTGTCATCGCATTATTGGAGAAAACGGTAAACTGACGGGGTATTCGGGTGGGCTTGAAAGGAAAAAATGGCTCTTGCTTCATGAACAAAAATGGTCGGGGAAAGTGCTTTTCTGAATGATCCGTTATCCCATTAACAAGATATCCCCAACCTGTACAAGACCGAACCAAATATATTTTTCAAGTTGGAGATACTAAGTAATAGGAATAAAATAATGTCGTATGAGGCTTATAGACTGTAGGTGTTTAGGCTAAAGGTAAAAGGGAAATGTTATGATCCTTCAGTCTAAAGTCTAAACTCCTTCAGTATAAAAATACGACATTATATTCCTGACATTACCTAATGATTAATCCCGTCAGAGATCTAATGTTTATAGCAAAGCAGTGCAAAAAGGTAATCAAAAATATTCTTCCAATAGATACATCAAATCAGGAGATAAGACCCTAAGAAATTAAATAATAAGCTTGACACCAAGAAATAAATACTCAGCTTTAAATTTATTTATTTAATCAGCTAATTGCCTGAAATATTTCTATTTTTGGGAAAAATATTTTAACCTGCTATACAATATTCTAATACTTTAATTTCAACTCCAGTACCTGTTTTTTCGGGACTGATTACAAAACAAAATTAACTGTCAATGAAAACATCATTTATTTTAGTTATGGTTGCGATCTCTTCAGCGGCACTTATTTCCTGTGGTGGGGGAAAAACCAAAAAAAGTGAGCAAGCCGCTTCAAAATCTTCTTTCACAGGCGCTAAGGGGGAAGTTAAGTTGATGACACTTGATCCTGGACATTTCCATGCAGCGCTGGTTCAGAAGAACATGTACGATCAGGTAAGCCCTGAAGTTTATGTTTATGCTCCGGAAGGATTTGATGTTAAAGAACACCTGAAAAGAATTGAAGGGTTTAATGCCAGACCTGAAAATCCTACTCATTGGGTTGAAAAAGTTTATACCGGTGCTGACTACCTTGAAAAGATGCTTGCTGAAAAACCAGGCAACGTGGTGATGCTTGCAGGTAACAATCGTTTGAAAACGGATTACATTAAAAAATCGATCGATGCAGGACTCAATGTTTACTCCGACAAGCCTATGGTTATCGTGCCTGAAAAGTTCGCTGAACTTGAAGAAGTGCTCAAGGCAGCACAAAGTAAAGGATTGCTGCTCTCTGATATTATGACTGAACGATATGAGATCACGACCAATCTTCAGAAGCAATTATCACAGCTTCCAGAAATTTTTGGTACACTTCAGCCCGGGACTCCTGAAAAACCAGCTGTTGAAAAGATCAGTGTTCATCATTTCTATAAAAATGTAGCCGGAAATCCTTTGGTACGCCCGGCCTGGTATTTTGATACTGATCAGGAAGGTGAAGGTATTGTTGATGTTACCACCCATCTTGTTGACCTTGTCCAATGGGAATGTTTTCCCAATCAGACTATTCAGAAATCAGATATCGAAATGCTTTCTGCCAAACACTGGCCAACCATTATTACCAAAGACGAATTCAAGAGCGTAACTCAGCTTGATCAGTTCCCTGATTACCTTACGAAAGATGTAAAAGACGGTAAACTGAATGTTTTTGCCAATGGCGAGATGGTTTATAAAATCAAAGGTGCGGTAGCAAAGGTATCCGTTGAGTGGAGATACAAAGCCCCCGAGGGCGGCGGTGATACTCATTACTCAATTATGAGAGGCAGCAATTGCAGTCTTTTGATCAAACAAGGCCCGGAAGAAAAATATGATCCTACCTTGTATATTGTCGCCAATGAAGGAACTGACCTTGGATTATTTGGTGGTAATCTTGAAAAAGCTGTTGTTCAGGACCTGCCTCAAACCGGAATGACGCTTCAGAAAGTGGATAAGAACACATGGAAAATTGTTGTTCCTCAAAGTTACAAAGTTGGTCATGAGGCACATTTCGCCCAGGTTACTGAAAAATATCTCAGCTGGCTGAAGGAAGGCAAAATTCCTGAAATGGAAATTCAGAACATGATTACTAAATACTACACCACAACCAGCGCATTAAAGATGGCCAGAGAAACAAAGTAAATATCTTTCATTCTCATAAAAACGGCAGTACACACAAGTACTGCCGTTTTTTTATGTCTGAAATAATTGTTACCTGCTCATAACTGATAGCTGATCTTCCATCTCTCAATTTAATCTGTACTCTTCTCCGGAGGCAGGTATTTCTATATTATTGAATCCTTTCTCCAGCATTCTCTCCCGGTAGAAAGTCTGAGCTTCAAAATCGCCATGTACGAGAAATACTTTTTTAACCTGGGATTGATCCTGACAGCTCAGCACATCAAGCATTTCATTGTAATCTCCATGGCCACTGAAAGCTTCTATTCTTTCAATGGCTGCGTTTACCGGGTATTTTGTGCCGAATATAGAGACAATTTTATCTCCATTGATAATTCTTGCACCAAGGGTTCTTGGAGCACAATAACCTACCACCAGTATTGTATTTGAAGGATTCGAAATATTATTTGCCAGATGGTGTTTTATCCGGCCGGCTTCCATCATTCCCGACGCTGATATGATAACGCAGGGCTTTTTTATCGTGTTTAGCTTTTTTGAATCCTCCGTGCTACGGACGTAATGCAGGGAATTGAAACCAAACGGATCAGGATCCGTTTCCATAAGCTCGATTACATTGTGGTTAAAGCATTCCGGGTGAAGCCGGAATATATCCGTTGCGTTCACTGCAAGGGGGCTGTCAACATAAATATCTACTTTCGGAAGGCGACCCTCTTCAAAGAATTTGTTAAAAGCATAAACCAGCTCCTGGGTACGTCCGATTGCAAATGAAGGGATGATCAGCTTGCCTTTTCTTTCCACGCAAGCTTTTTGCATCACCTTCAGAAGATCTTCCTCCGCAATCTGCATGTGTTTGTGAAGACGGTTTCCATAAGTGGATTCAGCAATCAGGTAATCACACTGGGCAAAACGGTCCGGTGCTTTTAAAATCCGGCTGGTGGGTCTGCCGATATCTCCCGTGTAGGCTATTCCGGTGGTTTTGCCATTTTCGGTAATTTCAATCAAAGCCACGCCTGACCCCAGAAGATGACCGGAATCGGTAAAGCGGACCTTCAGGTCGCGATTGATCTGGAACTTCATGTTGTAAGCCACCCCGATAAAAAGTCCCATTGTACGTTTGGCATCTTCTGTTGTATAAATGGGTTCAACCGGCATTAGTCCCTGCCTGGCCCGTTTTTTGTTGAACATCTTTGTATCATTCTCCTGGATATGCCCACAATCGGCAAGCATGATAGCGCAGAGGTCGCGTGTGGCATTGGTGCAAATCACTGATCCGCGGAAGCCGTTCTTCCAGACGTAGGGAATTAATCCGGAATGGTCAATGTGCGCGTGCGTCAGGATGATGTGGTCGATTTCAGCCGGATCGAATCCGAGATTGCGGTTCATCTGATCTGTTTCATGTCCTTTGCCCTGGAACATTCCGCAATCCAGCAGGATTTTTTTGCCGTTATCCAGCGTAATAAGGTGTTTACTCCCCGTGACTTCGCGGGCAGCCCCGATGAATTTTATCTTCATAAGCATAAAGTTTTAAACTGGTGCTTCAAATGTAGCCAATATAATTTTGATAAAAGAATTTACTTGATCTTGTTTTTGCTCTCTTTAGATTCAGTTATGTAATGAAACTTACCAGTTCCGGTATTTGAGCGCGACATCTGTCTGCTTCCTGTAAGTTTTAACTTAGAAACTATAAACAAGATATAAACAAGATATATAGAAGGTATATAGAAGGTATATGCAAAGTGCGGAGCAGATATCAGGAAATAGGGTCATAATGGCTTCGGATTAGTGTGGAAAACATCTGCCAGAGAAGGATCACATCACCGGTAGAATAAAAGAAGCGGTGTTAGAAGGAAATTCTTTCTGAAGTGAGAAATGATGAAAAAAACTGCCCGGACTGAAAAGGCCGGGCAGTTGATTAAATATTGATTGAAGGGAAAATTATTCTTCTTTTTGTTCTGCTTCGTAAGCTTTGAGCAATTCATCCTGAATTTCGGCCGGTACTTTTTCGTAGCTGGCAAATTTAAGGGAGAATGTTGCCCGTCCCTGGGTGATGGAACTCAAAGAGGTAGAATATTTGTTCATTTCCTTCAGCGGAACTTTTGCAAGGATTTTTTCAAAACCTTTTTCTGAACTCATTCCCATGATTAGTGCGCGGCGACCCTGGAGATCACTCATGACATCGCCCATACGGTCAGATGGAACGAGTATTTCCACATCATAAATTGGTTCCAGGATTTTGGCTCCTGCTTTTTTGAACGCCATGCTGAATGCATTACGTCCTGCAAGACGGAAAGAGATTTCGTTGGAATCGACAGGGTGCATTTTGCCATCGTAGATGATTACACGGATGTCGCGGGCATAAGAGCCTGTAAGCGGGCCTTCTTCCATTTTTTCCATAACGCCCTTCAAAATAGCGGGATGGAAACGTGCATCGATGGATCCGCCGACGATACAGTTGCAGAAAACGAGCTTTCCACCCCAAGGCAATTGGGTGACATCCTGTCCACGTAAGCTGACCTTCATTTCCTTGCCTTCGATTTTGTACATATCCGGATTCGGCATGCCTTCTTCATAAGGTTCTATCAGCAGGTGAACTTCACCAAACTGCCCTGAACCTCCTGATTGTTTCCGGTGACGGTAATCAGCCTGAGCAACCCTGGTGATGGTTTCACGATAAGGTATCTTTGGATTAAGGAACTGAATATCTATTTTGAATACATTGTCAAAATACCACTTCAAAGTATTGATATGATATTCCCCCTGACCATGAAGAAGAATCTGTTTTAATTCTTTTGAATATTCAATCAAATAAGTTGGGTCTTCTTCTGCAAGCCGGTGCAGGTATTCTCCCATTTTTTCTTCGTCTGCTTCATTGACTGCTTTGATAGCAGTTGTGAAACGCGGAGCAGGGTATTTCAGCGGAGGGAATTTTATGTCCGCATCTTTGTCGCTAAGGGTGTGATCGTGCTTTACTTCTTTGAGTTTTACCGTAGCACCGATGTCCCCGGCTACCATTTCGGGAACTTTTGTGCGGTTCTTGCCAGCAACGGCAAATATCTGAGAAATTCTTTCCTTTGAATTTTTTGTAGTATTCACCAGGTCCATTCCTTCTTTTATTTTTCCGGACATGACCTTAAAATAAGTTACCTCGCCAACATGCTGTTCCATAGCTGTTTTGAAAACAAAAGCGGAAGTTGGGCCATTGGCATCAATGCTGATTTTTTTGCCATCTACCGTTTCTGCAGGAGCCATTTCGCCAGGATTTGGAGCTACATTGCAAATAAAATCCATAACCCTTCTAACGCCCATATCATGAGCAGCGCAGGTGCAGAAGACAGGGAAAATTCCCCTTTTAACAAGGCCTATTTTCAGCCCTTTACGCATATCTTCTTCGCTAAGGGAACCTTGTTCAAAGAAGAGTTCCATTAAAGATTCTTCATTTTCAGCAGCCATTTCGACGAGCTGGTTGTGAAGTTCTTCTGCTTTATCTTTTTCGGATGCAGGTATATCAAGTTCCTGAGGTGCCCCACCTGTTGGAGCCCATTGGAGCAATTTCATTTTAATAACGTCAATGGCGCTATTATATCCTATCCCAGTATTAACCGGGTATTGGAGAATGGCAAGCTTATTGCCAAAGGTTACTTTGGCTGCTTCAATGGTATTCTCCCAATTGGAATTTTCATGATCCAGATGATTCACAAGAATCATCAGAGGTTTATTGAATTTTTCGGCATTGCGGTTGGAGATTTCTGTTCCGACTTCCACTCCGTTGACTGCATTAACCACCATCAATGCGGTATCAGCCACACTAAGGGCCGAGATTACTCCTCCCACGAAGTCATCCATCCCGGGAGTATCGATGATGTTAAGCTTGAGTCCGTTGAATTCAGTGTAAAGCACCGTAGCCTGAACAGAATTGCCATATTCCTGCTCTACGAGGATATAGTCCGATGCTGTAGTTTTGCTTTTTACATCGCCACGGCGAGTGATTACACCACCCTCGAAGAGCATGGCCTCTACCAGGGTGGTTTTTCCGGCTCCGGAATTACCTATTAGAGCAATGTTCCGGATTTCGTTTGTTTGATATACTTTCATTGGTCAAAATTTAGTTATAATAAAATAAATAGGTTTCCAATTTTCAGCTTTTCAAAAATCCAATGTTACAAGATTGTAAAATAAAACCATGAAACATTAATTTATTATCAATTTCACCAAAAATAGATAATATTTGATGAGTTCCAACTTACAGTCTTGAGAAGAAACAGTTTTTTTAAATACGGATATTATTAAATAGCAATATTTGAGATATTTATAATATTTCCGGAGAAGAATTTTATTTTTATAAAAAATCATAATTATTGATAGATTAAATTTTTTGAAGAGATGGAAACTTTAAAATCATCACCAGGATCAATCCATCCGGATACGGGATTTAATATTTATTTAATCACAGGAGTAAAAATGTGATCAATAGTTTTCATCCCGGATGGTACTCTTGAATCAAAGTCAGGTAAAACCTGAAATAAAAATTTAGTTTCTGCAGTTTTAAATTTTAATTCTATCAGGATCCTATTAAATTTGTCGTTTGTATTATGTAACTAAACTAAGCTGATGCGCAATTTCCCTTTTTTCAAACAATTGGATGCGACCGATTGCGGACCTTCCTGCCTGAGGATGATTGCCAAATATCATGGTAAGAATTTCTCCCTTCAGAGGCTCCGCGATAGCAGCTATCTTACCCGTAACGGGGTTTCGTTACTGGGAATCTCAGATGCTGCAGAATCCATCGGTCTCAGGTCTATCGGGGCACGGATTGGTTTTGTGCAATTAACGGAGCAGGTGCCATTGCCCTGCATTGTACATTGGAAAGAGAATCATTTTGTCGTGGTTTTCGCTATCAAAAAGGATAAAGTTCATGTGGCGGATCCTGCTTTTGGAATTATAAAGTACACCATTCCGGAGTTCCTCAAGGGATGGGCCAACAATACAGATCCATCTACAGCAAAAGGATTGTCTCTTTTATTGGATCCTACACCCGATTTTTACAATATTAGTGAAGAGAAAACGGATAAATCGTCATTCAAATATCTTTTCTCTTATTTAAGACAGCACAGGAAATTTCTCAGGCAATTAATTTGGGGTTTATTGCTTGGAAGTTTGCTTCAGCTTATTTTTCCCTTCCTGACACAATCCATGGTCGATGTGGGGATCAATAACAGGGATATGAGTTTTGTGACACTTATCCTTATCGCTCAGCTTGTTTTATTTGTTTCGCAGACTTCAGTCGAATTTATCAGGAACTGGATCCTTCTGCATCTGACTACCCGGCTTAATATATCGCTTATTTCAGATTTCCTCGTGAAGCTGATGAAGCTCCCGATTGGCTTCTTCGATACCAAAATGATTGGGGATATGCTTCAGCGGATCGGTGATCATACAAGAGTAGAGAATTTTTTGACAAACCAATCGTTGAACGTACTTTTTTCTATGGTCAACCTGGTTATTTTCTCAGTTGTACTGGCTGTTTACAGCTGGCAGATCCTTGCGATATTTCTGTTAGGCAGTATTTTGTATGTGCTTTGGATCATTCTGTTTCTGAATAAAAGAAGAGAGTTGGATTTTAAAAGATTTAAACAGCTGTCGGAGAACCAGGGAAAATTAATTGAACTGATTACGGGCATGCAGGAGGTAAAGCTTAATAACTGCGAAAAACAAAAAAGATGGGAATGGGAGAGAATTCAGGCCAGACTGTTTACTGTTAACATCAACCGGCTCTCACTTGCACAAACTCAAGTTGTCGGCTCCGGATTTATCAATCAACTCAAGAATATTCTTATCAGCTTTTTATCGGCCAAGCTCGTGATCGATGGACAGATGACCCTTGGAGGGATGGTGGCGGTATCCTATATCATTGGCATGATGAATGGTCCGATTGAAGGACTGATGGGATTTATAGAGACGGCTCAGGATGCTAAAATTTCGCTGGAGAGATTGAATGAAATCCACCTCAAGGAGGATGAGGAAACCATGGAAGAGCAGAAAATTACTTTATTTCCTGAGAGAAAGGATATAAACATTCATCAACTACATTTTCAGTATGAAGGGCCAAGATCTCCGATGGTTTTGAAAAATATCAATCTGAAAATTGCCTCCGGAAAAACCACAGCTATTGTAGGAATGAGCGGAAGCGGTAAAACAACGTTAATCAAGCTGATGCTGGGTTTCTATCCTCCTGTTACGGGTGAAATTTCGGTTGGAGATATTCAATTGAGGAATTTTTCAGTCAGAATGTGGCGTGAGAAATGCGGAGTAGTAATGCAGGACGGATTTATTTTCTCCGACACTATTATTAATAACATCACAGTCGGATATGATAAAGCAGACAGGGAGAGACTTCTTGAAGCAGTCCGCATTGCCAATATCCAGGATTTCATTGAGTCGCTTCCAATGGGGTATAATACGAAGATTGGTCAGGAAGGGGTAGGGTTAAGTCAGGGACAAAAGCAAAGAATACTTATTGCACGTGCGGTTTACAAGCAGCCTGATTTCCTCTTTTTTGATGAAGCAACCAATGCATTGGATGCAAACAATGAAAGAGCGATCATGGAAAACATGGAATCTTTTTATCGTGGGCGAACAGTGGTGGTGGTTGCCCATCGTTTGAGTACAGTAAAGAATGCTGACAGGATCATTGTTCTGGATAAAGGAGAAATTGTCGAAAATGGTTCCCATGATGACCTGATTAATCTGAAAGGCCATTATTATAAACTGGTGAAGAATCAACTGGAGCTGGGAAGTTAATGGTTATGGTTAATGGTTAATGGTTAATGCCTTCGGGAGAAATAGGTTATTCTTTAATCTTAGCATAGGAAAAATTAGATATGCCAAAAAATTTAGAGGAAGCTGAAATAAGAAGTGAAGAGGTGCAGGATGTCCTGGGCCGGGTGCCTTCCTGGATTACACGCAATGGGATTGCGGTGATCTATTCTGTTGTGATCATTCTAATCATTGGGAGCTGGTTATTTAAATATCCTGACTATGTGGTTGCTCCCGTTGTGGTGACTTCAGAAAATCCACCGGCCAAATTACTGGCCCGGGTCGATGGCAAGATCTCTGAAATTTTTGTTGTTGATAAACAGAAGGTGGAGACCGGTCAATTGATGGCAAGGCTTGAAAGTCCTGTCAACTATGATGATTTATGCGATTTAAAAGTGCAGCTCAAAAAGCTGGTTCCTTTTAAAGAAGGTTTTGATCTTTCGCGAAAAATATCTTTTCAGGAAAATTATTCACTTGGAGAGATGCAGACATTGTATACAGATTTTCTGAAAAAGTATACCGATTACCTCAGTTTTACTGAAAGGGATTACTTCTCAAGGAAGATACGTTCCCTTAAAGACCAGGTCCAAATGTCAAGAACTTTCTTCGAACGTCAACAGGAACGAAAGAAAATAATGGAAGAGGAGACCACCGTTTCAAGAAGTAAATTCAAAAGGGATTCTTCCTTGTATAAGAAAGGCGTTTTATCACTTCAGGAATATGAACGTTCTAAAGCGGAATTCCTCTCCAGTCAATCCGAGCTGCAGGGAATGAGGACTACCCTGGCAGAAACTCAGCTTAAGATCAATGAAGCCGATCAGGCCGTACTTGATAAGGAAAATCAGTCCCAGGAGGAGCAAAAAACCTATCAACTGCAATTAAACGAAAGTTATAATAATCTGATGGCTTCCATTGATGTGTGGGAGCTGAATTATCTTGTAACAACACCCATTTCCGGAGAAGTCACCTTGTCAAAGTTCTGGAGCAAAAACCAGAATGTATCCAAGGGGGAGATGGTATTTACAGTCATTCCGGGCCGCGAGTCTAAATTGCTGGGGAAAGTGCAGTTGAAAAGGATAGGATCAGGGAAAGTAAAACCCGGACAGAAAGTCAATATTAAATTCGATAACTATCCATACATGGAATACGGAATGGTTGAGGGAAAGGTTAACCGCATATCCAAAGTTCCAACCAACGATTATTACGCACTTGAAGTCGATCTTCCCAATGGTTTGGTTTCTACCTATGGCAAAACTTTCGAGTTCAATAACGAAATCCAGGGAACTGCAGAAATCATAACAGAAGATCTCAGGCTGATTCAGCGGATATTTAATCCGATAAAATCGCTGTTTAAGGAGAGAGTCGGAAAGTGACAAGTAAGGGAAGAAATTAGGTTTATGCTTAATTTCTTTTTTGCGTCATTGGTCTTGATAAAATCAGCTCCAGGTATTTTATGAGCATTTGGGATTGAGAGTGCCGGATATATTAAGAGATTGATGTTCGGAATTGGAAAAATCAAGATCAAAAGGTAGTAAATAAATTAATCGAATGTTAAACTTTTAAATTAATACATTTTTTTTTAAGGTTGTATTTGTTTTAATCTGAAATTGTGTACTTTTGCAGTCCATTTCAGAAGGGATTGATATTTGAAATCAATGCATTTCATGAAAGGATGAAAATCTTTTTACAATACATGTTTTTTGTGTAATTTATTGTAACTAAAATAATTAAAGACGTTTATGCCGACGATTCAACAGTTAGTACGTAAAGGGAGAACCAGCATCGAAGATAAGAGTAAGTCTCCGGCACTTAACTCCTGCCCTCAGCGAAGAGGCGTATGTGTTCGTGTTTATACGACTACACCTAAAAAGCCAAACTCAGCCATGCGTAAAGTAGCAAGGGTGAGATTGACCAACCAAAAAGAAGTAAATGCTTATATTCCGGGAGAAGGTCACAATCTGCAGGAACACTCAATTGTTCTTGTACGTGGAGGACGTGTGAAGGATCTTCCGGGGGTACGTTATCACCTTATTCGCGGTGCGTTAGACACAGCAGGGGTTGAAGGTCGTAAACAACGTCGTTCAAAATATGGTGCTAAACGTCCAAAACCAGGACAGGCAGCAGCAACTACAAAGAAGAAAAAATAAATAAGTAATAGAATTAGTTATTTGTGGGTGGTTGGGTTGAGTAAGGGCTTGCCTTGAGCAAGCTATCTAAACTGAAGACATGACAACAGCCGATTCGAATAACACAAACAAAGAAGACTAAGATGAGGAAGACAAAACCAAAAAAGAGAATTATCTTACCGGACCCTGTTTATAAAGATGTTCTGGTAACCAGATTTGTTAACGGTTTGATGAAGGACGGGAAGAAAACCACAGCCTTCAAAATTTTCTATGATGCCATGGACATCGTAGGGAAAAAGATGAAAGATAATGAACTTCCTGTGCTTGATATCTGGAAAAAGGCCTTACAGAATATTACACCAGCTGTGGAGGTAAAGAGTCGCAGGGTTGGAGGAGCAAACTTTCAGGTTCCAATGGAAATTCGTCCGGAACGCAAGATTGCTATCTCCATACAGAATTTAATATTATTCTCCTCCAAACGTTCAGGCCATTCCATGGCAGAGAAACTTGCTGCCGAAACAATGGCTGCATTTAATGAGGAAGGCGGAGCATTCAAAAAGAAGGAAGATACACACAGAATGGCGGAAGCAAACCGTGCTTTTGCTCATTTTCGTTTTTAATAAATTATAAATACGGCTTTAGCTTAGATTAGGAATTAATAAATGGCAAAAAGGGATCTTACACATACCAGGAACATTGGTATCATGGCACACATCGACGCGGGTAAAACAACTACCACCGAAAGGATCTTGTTTTACACCGGTAAAACGCACCGTATGGGCGAGGTACACGAAGGTGCCGCTACCATGGACTGGATGGCGCAGGAACAAGAACGTGGTATTACAATTACTTCAGCAGCCACTTTTACAGAGTGGAAATACAATGATATTATTCACCAGATCAATATAATTGATACTCCCGGGCACGTTGACTTCACCGTTGAAGTAGAACGGTCGCTGAGAGTACTTGACGGTGCAGTTGCAACATTTTGCGCGGTTGGGGGTGTTGAAGCACAGTCGGAGACTGTTTGGCGTCAGGCCGAAAAATATGGTGTGCCGAAAATCGCTTTCATCAATAAGATGGATAGGTCAGGTGCCGATTTCTTTAACGTATACAATGAAATTAAGGAAAAACTCGGAGCTAATCCAGTTCCGGTTCAGCTTCCCATCGGGGCAGAAGAAAAATTTGTCGGCGTAATCGACCTGATCAAAATGAAAGCCATCCTTTGGCATGACGAAACATTGGGTTCTGATTACAGTGTTAGCGAAATACCGGCCGATATGATTGAGCTGGCCAACGAATGGCGCGAAAAACTCGTCGAATCTGTTGCCGAACAGGATGAAGCTTTGATTGAAAAATTCTTCGAAGACCCTAAAAGCATTACAGAAGATGAGATGCTGGCTGTCATCAGGAAAGCAACCCTTCAGGGAGTTATTATCCCGATGTTGTGCGGTTCTTCGTTTAAAAATAAAGGTGTTCAGACGTTATTGGATGCAGTCTGCGCATTTCTTCCAAGTCCAATCGATATTGGTTCTATCCAGGGAAAGGATCCTGATACAGATAAGACCATTGAGAGAAAGCCTTCCGTTGATCAGCCTCTTGCTGCATTGGCATTTAAGATTGCCACCGATCCCTATGTCGGTAGACTTTGTTTTATACGTGTTTATTCAGGAAAAATTGATGCCGGATCGTATGTAATGAACATGCGTACCGGGAAAAAGGAACGTATTTCACGATTATTCCAGATGCATGCCAATAAACAACAGCCGCGTGAAGTGATCGAAGCAGGGGACATTTGTGCAGCAGTCGGATTTAAAGATATTCGTACAGGAGATACTTTATGTGATGTAGATCATCCTATTGTCCTTGAATCCATGACGTTTCCTGAACCTGTCATCGGTATTGCCATCGAACCAAAAACACAGAATGACCTTGATAAGCTTTCTAATGGTTTGGCCAAGCTTGCGGAGGAAGATCCTACATTCCAGGTCAGAACTGACCAGGATAGCGGGCAAACCGTAATTCGCGGAATGGGTGAACTTCACCTTGAAATTATCGTTGACAGATTAAAAAGAGAGTTCAAGGTAGAATGTAATCAGGGTGCACCCCAGGTTGCTTACAAGGAAGCTGTTACAAATACAGTTGAATTACGTGAAGTATTTAAGAAACAAACCGGTGGACGTGGAAAATTTGCAGACATCTATATCAAATTGGGTCCTGTAGACGATGGTGTAACCGGATTACAGTTTGTTGACGCAGATTAAAGGTGGAACTATTCCGCGTGATTTTATTTCACCGGTTGAAAAAGGATTTAAGGAAGCTATGAACAATGGTCCGCTTGCAGGATTTAAAGTTGAAAACCTTAAAATCGTTCTCTTTGATGGTTCATTTCATCCTGTGGACTCTGATGCTCTTTCGTTCGAGCTTGCTGCGAAACAGGCGTTCAGAAATGCAGCTCCAAAGGCAAAACCTGTCCTTTTGGAACCGATCATGAGAGTTGAAGTAGTTACTCCGGATGAATACATGGGAGACATTGTATCAGACCTGAACCGCCGCCGGGGACATGTCGAAAGCATGGATGCCAAATTTGGTGCAAGGGTTATTAAGGCCGTTGTACCGTTATCTGAACAATTTGGCTATGTTACGGTACTGAGAACGTTGTCTTCGGGTCGTGCACATCAACCATGGAATTCTCACATTACGCAGAAGTACCAAAGAATATAGCCTTGAGTGTTCTTGAGAATGTTAAAGGCAGAACAGATTTATTATAATTAAAATACGTTCTTATCATGAGTCAAAGAATCAGGATCAAACTGAAATCGTATGATCACAATCTGGTTGATAAATCGGCTGAAAAGATTGTGAAGACGGTAAAAACGACCGGTGCTGTCGTCAGCGGACCTATTCCGCTTCCTACCCACCGAAGAATTTTTACAGTTCTGAGATCAACCTTTGTAAACAAAAAATCAAGGGAACAATTCGAATTATCCTCATACAAGAGGTTGATTGACATTTACAGTTCCACGGCCAAAACAATCGACGCCTTAATGAAGCTTGAATTACCAAGTGGTGTTGAAGTAGAAATTAAAGTTTGATAAACAACAAGTAAAAAATGTCTGGATTAATTGGAAAAAAAATCGGAATGACTTCCGTATTCAGTGTTGAGGGGAAAAACATCCCATGCACTGTAATCGAGGCTGGTCCATGCCCCGTCACCCAGATCCGCACCGTTGAAAAAGACGGATACAGTGCTGGTACAGTTGGGCTTCCTGGAGAAAAAGGAAAAACATGCGACCCAAACCTGAAATCGGCCATTGCAAAAAGGCTGGTACTAGTCCTAAGAAAAAATTCGTTGAATTTGACGGATTTGGTGACAATGTGAAGCTCGGAGATGTGGTGTTGGTAGATTTTATTGAGCCTGCTACATTTGTCGATATCTCCGGAATCTCTAAAGGTAAGGGTTTTCAGGGTGTTGTAAAACGCCATGGCTTTGGGGGAGTTGGTCAATCGACTCATGGTCAGCACAACAGGTTGCGAGCTCCCGGTTCAGTCGGTGCATCATCTTATCCTTCCCGGGTTTTCAAAGGTATGCGTATGGCAGGACGTACATGGAGGAAGCGAAGGTTACTGTGCAAAACCTTGAAGTGTTGAAAGGTTATTTCAGAGAATAATCTTTTAATTGTTAAAGGTTCCGTACCCGGAGCCAATGGTTCATACTTAATCATTGACGAAGTGATGGAAATTGCAATCCTAAATACCTCAGGGCAGGAAACCGGAAGAAACGTAGAGCTCAATGCAGCAATCTACGCGGTGGAGCAAATGATCACGCGATTTATCTCGACGTGAAACAATACCTTGCTAATCAGCGTCAGGGTACGCATAAAGCCAAAGACCGTGGTGAAGTTTCAGGATCTACAAGAAAACTGAAACGTCAGAAAGGTACTGGTGGTGCACGTGCTGGAAGCATCAAATCTGGAACTATCCGTGGTGGCGGACGTATTTTCGGGCCTCAGCCAAGGGATTATAGTTTCAAGTTGAATAAGAAATTGAAGGAGCTTGCAAGAAAATCAGCTCTGTCTTATAAAGCACAGGCGAATGATATAATGGTTCTTGAAGATTTTGTTTTTGAAGGTCCTAAAACAAAGAAATTTGTGGAAATTCAGAATAATCTAAAAATTAATGATAAAAAATCATTAATTGTATTATCGGAAGCAAATAAAAATCTATATTTGTCCTCCAGAAATTTACAGAACGTTGAGATTATAAGTGCTTCAGATTTAAGCACTTATAAGATAATGAGAGCTAAAAAACTTGTTTTGGTGGAGAGTTCTGTAGCAAAAATGGATGAATTGTTTAAGTTAAATGCCTAAAACATATGGTTGATATTTGAGATAAAGCCCATCGTGACCGAGGAAAATGAATCTGTTATCTGAGAAATTTGGCAGGTATGGATTTAAGGTTGATAAAAGGGCTAATAAGCTGGAGATCAAAAAGGCCATAGAAGAAATTTATGGCGTTAAAGTTACATCTGTCAATACAATGGTGTATGCCGGTAAAATGAAATCCCGGTTCACTAAAAGTGGTGTAATTTCTGGAAAGAACAGACGCTTTCAAGAAAGCGATTGTTACTCTGAGCAAGGGAGAAAGTATTGATTTTTATAGCAATATCTAAACTAAGAAATGGCAGTTAGAAAATTAAAACCAGTAACTCCGGGGCAAAGGCACAAAATTATTGGTGCCTTTGACACTATTACGACTGGCAATGCACCTGAAAAATCATTGTTGAAGCCCATGAAAGAGTACCGGCGGCCGTAACAGCTCCGGGAAGATGACAATGAGGTATATAGGTGGGGGGCATAAAAGGAAGTACCGTGTGATTGACTTTATCAGAGAGAAAGACGGTATTCCTGCAAAAGTGGATTCAATACAGTATGACCCAAATCGTACTGCAAGAATTGCATTATTGAATTTATGCTGATGGGGAAAAAAGATATATTCTTGCACCAAACGGTCTCCAAGTTGGACAGACGGTTCTTTCGGGCGAGGATGTAGCTCCTGAAATCGGCAATTCCCTCCCTTTATCCAAAATACCTCTTGGTACTATCGTTCATAATATTGAGCTTCATCCTGGGCAAGGTGGAATCATGGCCCGGTCGGCCGGAAACCTATGCACAGCTTACTTCAAGAGAAGGGCGCTATGCAATCATCAAACTTCCTTCAGGAGAATCGAGAATGATTCTTGTGAAATGCCGCGCAACTGTTGGTACAGTTGGTAACTCAGATCACGGTCTGGAGGCATCAGGAAAAGCAGGAAGAAGCCGCTGGCTTGGACGACGTCCGCGTGTGCGCGGTGTGTAGTAATGGAACCCAGTCGATCACCCGATGGGTGGTGGTGAAGGTCGTGCTTCAGGAGGTCACCCGCGTTCACGTAAAGGGTTGCTTGCGAAGGGTTATAAAACCCGTTCGAAGAAAAAAGCTTCCACAAGGTATATTATTGAACGTAGGAAAAAGTAATCATTAATTAAGGAAGATTATGAGTCGTTCGTTAAAAAAAGGGCCCTTTCATCGATTTCAATCTTGAGAAGAAGGTATTGGTTCTGAATGAAACCAGCAAGAAATCGGTTGTAAAAACCTGGGCAAGACATTCCATGATTTCACCTGATTTTGTTGGTCATACCATTGCGGTACATAACGGTCAGAAATTTATTCCCGTATATGTAACAGAAAATATGGTAGGACACAAATTGGGAGAATTTTCTCCTACCCGTACCTTCAGGGGTCATGGTGGTAATAAGAAGAAGTAAATGATCGCGGAAAAGTTTAATAGAACGTAAAAAGTACCAAGATGGGTTCGAGAAAAAAGAAAAGCGCTGAAGTGCTTACCGAAGCTAAAGAAAGAAAGATTTCAGGCTGTATTACGTGAATGCCCGACTTCCCCGCGTAAGATGCGCCTTGTTACTGATATGATTCGTGGAATGGCAGTGAATCGTGCACTTGATGTTCTGAAGTTTTCTTCTAAAGAAGCTTCACGTAAAGTTGAGAAACTCCTTTTTTCAGCTATAGCCAACTGGCAGGCGAAAAATGAAGGAGTCAGGCTGGAAGAAAGCAATCTATATGTAAAAGAGGTTTTCGTAGATTCAGGCCGTATGCTGAAACGTCTTCGCCCGGCTCCGCAGGCGACGCGGTCATCGTATCAGAAAACGTTCGAATCATGTAACGGTTCGTCTGGCAAGTAAAAATGTTATAGAAGAAAATACCAAGTAATAATATGGGACAGAAAGTTAATCCGATTTCTAACAGGCTTGGAATCATCAGAGGATGGGATTCCAATTGGTTCGGAGGGTGATGATTTTGGTGATCTATTGGTGGAAGACTCAGAAAATCAGGGAATATTTAAATGCAAGGCTTTCGAAGGCAAGCATTTCAAAAATTATCATTGAACGTACCCTGAAACTTATCACCGATTACCGTTCATACATCAAGGCCAGGTATTATTATTGGTAAAGGCGGTCAGGAAGTCGATAAATTGAAAGAAGAGCTTAAGAAGATTACGAAGAAAGAGGTTCAGATCAATATATTCGAAATCAAAAGACCTGAACTGGATGCACAGATTGTAGGCTAATAATATTGCCCGGCAGATCGAGAGGTAAAATTGCCTATCGCCGCGCAACAAAAATGGCGATAGCCTCTACAATGAGAATGGGAGCTGAAGGAATTAAAGGTTCAGGTTTCCGGCCGGTTAAACGGTGCAGAAATGGCACGTTCTGAAATGTACAAAGATGCCCGTACTCCTTTACATACCTTGAGAGCCGATATTGACTATGCACTTGCTGAAGCGCTTACTAAAACCGGTTTGATTGGAGTGAAAGTCTGGATTTGCAGGGGAGAGATTTACGGTAAACGGGATCTTTCACCAAATGTCGGACAATCAGTTCAACAACAACGCGGTACAAACCGTCCTGCACCTGCTGCGTGGTAAGGGTGGGTTCAAAAAGCGTAAGAAGTAAATTAGTCTGTTAACCATCTATAAAGCAAAAAAAGATGCTACAGCCAAAGAAAGTTAAAATTTAGAAGAGTACAAAAGGGCAAACTAAAGGGGAACGCTCAATGCGCGGAAACCAATTAGGCGTTTGGTTCTTTTGGAATAAAGTGCCTGGAAACAGCATGGATCACCGGGCGCCAGATAGAGGCAGCCAGGGTTGCAGTAACGCGTCACATGCAGCGTCAGGGCCAAATTTGGATTCGTATTTTCCCGGATAAGCCAATTACCAAAAAACCTGCAGAGGTTCGTATGGGTAAAGGAAAGGGTGCTCCTGAAGGATTTGTTGCTACAATTACTCCGGGACGTATTATCATCGAAGTGGTAAGGTGTTACGTTTGATCTTGCCAAAGAAGCATTACGGTTAGCAGCTCAGAGAAATTACCGGTTACTACCAGATTTGTTGTAAGACGCGATTTTGTTGAATCTTCAATTATTGAGTAATGAAAACGTCTGAAATTACAGAATTAACAACATCTGAAATCATCGAAAGAATTAACACTTCTACCGGGGAATTGGTTCGCATGAAGCTTAATCACAGCGTCAACCCTCTTGACAATCCGATGAAATTAAAATTTGCCAGGAAAGACATCGCTCGCCTGAATACCGAATTGCGTAAAACGCCAATTAGAAAAATGAATATGACAATGGAAAACAGAAATCTTCGGAAAGAGCGTATCGGGGTGGTGTGTGAGTAACAAAATGGATAAAACCATTGTCGTTGCCGAGAAGAGTAAGGAAAAACATCCTATTTATGGGAAGTTTGTTAACCGGACCACCAAATTCTATGTGCATGACGAAAAAAATGATTGCAACATCGGCGATACCGTTCAGATAATGGAAACACGTCCTCTCTCTAAAAATAAGGGATGGAGATTAGTAAAAATTATAGAAAGAGCTAAGTAGCCATGATACAGCAAGAATCTCGATGTACAGTAGCCGATAATAGCGGTGCAAAAGAAGCCCTGGTAATCCGGGTCTTAGGTGGTACGCGTAAAAGATATGCCACAGTAGGTGACCGGATCGTCGTAACTGTTAAAAATGCAATTCCCGGAAGTGACATGAAAAAAGGAACAGTTTCGAAAGCTGTAGTTGTACGCACCTCAAAGGAAGTACGTCAGACAGGATGGTTCTTATATTCGGTTTGATGATAACGCCATCGTTTTGCTTAATGCAACCGGTGAGATGCGTGGAACACGTATTTTTGGCCCTGTTGCCCGGTGAACTTCGCGATAACTTTATGAAAATAGTTTCATTAGCTCCTGAAGTACTTTAAAAGATAAAAGCGATGCAGAAAAAATTACATATTAAGAAGGGTGATACAGTAGTTGTTATTTCCGGCGATAATAAAGGACAGGAAGGAAAAGTCCTGGAGGTTGTCCGTGAGAAGCAACGTGCTATTGTGGAAAGGGTTAATATGGTATCAAAACATACCAAACCTAATTCCAAAAGTCCTCAGGGTGGGATCATCAAACAGGAAGCACCTATTCATATTTCCAATTTGATGTTGAAAGATCCTAAAACAGGAAAGCCCACCCGGATTGGCCGTCGTTTGGATAAAAACGGAAAGTTAGTAAGATATTCAAAAAAATCAGGGGAGGAGATTAAGTAATGGCATATATACCCACATTAAAAAAGAAATTTTCGGAAGAAATTATTCCGGAAATGAGAAAGGAATTTGGCTATAAATCCATCATGCAGGTCCCTCAGCTTGAAAAGATTGTCATCAATCAAGGGGTTGGCTCAGCTATTGCCGATAAAAAAATCATGGAAGTTGCAGTTGAAGAACTCACTACCATTACGGTCAGAAGGCAGTAACCACCTTATCAAAAAAGGATATTGCCAACTTTAAACTTCGTAAGAAAATGGCGATCGGAGTGAGAGTCACCTTAAGAAGCGATAAGATGTATGAATTTCTCGAAAGACTCATTAACGTTGCTTTACCCAGAATTCGCGATTTTAAAGAATCGGTGATAAGCTCGATGGTCGTGGAAACTATACATTAGGTGTGACAGAGCAGATTATTTTTCCTGAAATTGTTCTGGATAAAGTAACTAAAATGAATGGTTACAACATTACTTTCGTTACAACGGCACAAACCGATGAAGAAGGTTATGCTCTTTTGAAGAATTTTGGTTTACCTTTCAAGAACGTTAAAAAGAATTAAATATTATGCTAAAGAATCATTAAAAGCCCGCGAAGTAAAACGCGCTAAACTTGTTGAAAGGTATGCTGAAAAAAGAGCCGGCTTAAAGCAGAGGGTGATTATATCGGATTAAGCCAGTTACCTCGCAATTCGGCTGCTAACAGAATGCATAACAGATGCAAAATGACAGGTCGTCCTAAAGGGTATATGAGGCAGTTTGGAGTATCACGTATTCAATTTCGTGAAATGGCTTCAAATGGTCTGATTCCGGGAATTAAAAAAGCTAGTTGGTAATCGTATAAAAATTATTGCAAAAATGACTGATCCCATTGCAGATTATTTAACCAGACTTCGCAACGCCATTAAGGCTAAGCATAAAGTCGTGGAAATACCTGCGTCGAACTTAAAAAAAGAGATTACCAAAATTCTCAAGGGGAAAGGGTATATTCTCAATTATAAATTCGACGATGAGGTAAATTACCAGGGAAGTATAAAAATTGCCCTGAAATATCATCCATCTGATGGTACTCCAGCGATTAAGTCGTTGAGACGTGCCTCCAAACCTGGTCTTCGTAAATACTGTGATACAGAAAATTTACCTCGTGTATTAAATGGTTTAGGTATGGCTATCATCTCCACTTCAAAAGGTGTTATTACCGATAAAGAAGCCAAGGAAATGAATGTAGGTGGAGAGGTTTTATGTTATGTTTATTAATAAGGAGGAAAAGCAATGTCAAGAATAGGAAAATTACCTATCGAAGTTCCCGCTGGAGTAGCAATAAACGTAAGCAATGAAAACCTTGTGACAGTAAAAGGTCCGCTTGGCACTTTAATTCAGAAAGTTGATTCTGATATCGAAGTGAAGGTGGAACAAAATGTTCTTACAGTTATAAGGCCTACAGAACAGAAGCGTCATAAGGCAATGCATGGTTTATACCGTTCTCTGCTTAACAATATGGTAATTGGAGTATCCAAAGGTTATGAAGCCAAACTTGAGTTGGTTGGTGTTGGATATCGCGCGGAAGCTCAAAACCAAATTTTAGACTTGGTTTTAGGGTATTCCCACCATACTTATCTTCAGATTCCACCGGAAGTTAAAGTGGAAGCGGTCACGGATAAACGGTCTAACCCCATCATTACGCTTAAAAGTTCCGATAAGCAGCTGATAGGACATGTTGCGGCTAAAATCAGATCGTTCCGTATGCCGGAACCTTATAAAGGTAAAGGAATTAAATTTGTTGGCGAAGTGCTTCGTCGTAAGGCTGGTAAATCGGCATCTAAAAAGTAATTTATTTTAATTAAATTATGGCTCTTACAAAATTAGAAAGAAGAGAAAGAATCCGTAAACGAATCAAGAAAGTCGTTACAGGTTCTCAACAGGTTCCCCGCTTGAGTGTTTATCGCAGCAATACTCAGATTTATGTCCAGTTTGTTGATGATGTTGCGGGAAAAACCATATTGTCGGTTTCTTCAAAAAATAAAGATATTACTTCAGCAAAGGGTAATAAAACTGAAAAAGCTGCACTGGTTGGTAAACTGGCGGCTGAAAAGGCCCTGGCTGCAGGAATTAATGAAGTAAAATTTGACCGTGGTGGTTATTTGTATCATGGACGCGTTAAAGCAGTTGCTGAGGCAGCACGTGAAGGAGGTTTAAAATTCTAAGCATTATGGCGAAAAATATTAAAAAAGTTAAAACCAGCGATCTTGAACTGAAAGACAGGTTAGTTGCAATTAATCGTGTCACTAAAGTTACCAAAGGAGGTAGAACCTTTAGTTTCTCTGCTATTGTTGTAGTTGGTAACGAAGACGGGATTGTTGGCTGGGGTCTTGGTAAAGCCAGTGAAGTTACCTCCGCTATTGCAAAAGGTGTTGATGCAGCCAAAAAGAATCTTGTTAAAGTTCCTATCATAAATGGTACTATACCACATACTCAGGAAGCTAAATTCGGTGGCGCTAATATCCTGCTCAAACCTGCCTCTTCAGGTACAGGAGTGAAGGCCGGGGGTGCTATGCGTGCTGTTCTCGAAAGTGTTGGTGTGCATGATATACTGGCAAAATCAAAAGGTTCGTCAAATCCACATAACCTTGTAAAAGCTACCTTTTCTGCATTACTCGAACTGAGAGATGCTTATACTGTAGCTGAACATAGAGGTATTACGCTGGACAAAGTTTTTAACGGGTAATTTAAAAAGCAAATGGCAAAGATTCGTGTAATACAGTTTAAAAGTTCTATCAGAGCATCAAAGCTCAGAAAAGAATTATCAAGGCACTTGGAATTGGTAAATTAAATCGTCCCGTTGAGCATGAAGCAAGACCGGAAATCATGGGTATGGTCAATAAGTTGCCTCACCTTGTTAGAATTGAAGAAGTAAACGAATAATATTCTTATTTATGGAATTAAATAATTTAAAACCTGCAGAAGGATCTACCAAAAAAGAAAAAAGAATTGGTCGCGGACAAGGTTCGGGTCATGGGGGAACATCCACACGCGGGCATAAAGGAGCAAAATCCCGTGCAGGATATAAATCTAAACGAGGATTTCAGGGAGGACAGATGCCTTTGCAGCGTTTAGTACCAAAATTCGGATTTAAGAATGTAAACCGTGTAGAATACAAAGCAATTAATCTGAGTACTTTGCAGACTCTTGCTGAAAAGGAAAATATTACCAATATTGATATTCAATCTTTAATGGATGCCGGTTTTATTGGGAAAAATGATAAAGTTAAGATTCTTGGTAATGGTGAATTGAGTTTAAAGCTCGATATCAAAGCCCATGCTTTTTCTGAAAGTGCAAAAAGTAAAATTGAATCACTGGCAGGAACTACTGAAATAATTTAGACCTGATGAAAAAACTTATCGAGACTCTCAAGAACATTTATAAAATAGAGGACCTCAGATTACGTCTGGGGCTTACTCTATTATTATTAATAGTCTATCGTTTTGGATCATTTGTAATTCTTCCCGGTATTGATCCTAATCCGGCGAATTTTGAAGCATTAAGGGGCCAGACTTCTGAAGGTATTCTTGGTTTATTGAATATGTTTTCCGGAGGTGCTTTTTCAAATGCATCGATATTTGCTCTCGGTATAATGCCTTATATCAGTGCTTCGATTGTTATTCAGCTTCTGGGATTTGCTGTTCCTTATATTCAAAAATTACAAAAGGAAGGTGAATCAGGTCGTCGGAAAATCAATCAAATGACCAGGTATCTGACCGTAGTAATTCTATTCTTTCAGGGTTGGGCTTATCTGGCTAACCTGAGAAGTCAGCTTCCGCCTGATGCCTTCGTGATGGGTGCATTTGCATTCAATCTTAGTGCGACAATCGTTATGGCTGCAGGTTCCATGTTTATCATGTGGCTTGGAGAAAGGATTACCGATAAAGGTATTGGTAACGGAATTTCAATGATCATCATGATCGGTATCATAGCCCGACTACCTCATGCTATCGTACAGGAATTTGCCAGTAGGTTAGCTGAACAGGGGAAAGGTTTTATTATGATGATAATTGAATTGATCATTTTCCTGATTGTTATCGCAGCCACCATTCTTTTGGTTCAGGGAACTAGAAAAGTCCCCGTTCAATATGCTAAGAGGATTGTAGGTAATCGTCAATATGGTGGAGTAAGACAATATATACCTCTAAAGGTAAATGCAGCAGGGGTTATGCCTATCATTTTTGCTCAGGCAATTATGTTTGTGCCAATAAGTCTTGCCGGATTATTTTCTTCAGCAACTCTTTCGAAGATCTTCTCCTCATTTTCTGATTACACTGGATTTTGGTATAATTTTATCATGTTTATGATGGTAATTATATTCACTTATTTTTATACCGCAATCACGATTAATCCAAACCAGATGTCAGATGATATGAAGAAAAACGGTGGTTTTATTCCTGGGATTAAGCCTGGCAAAAGGACATCAGAGTATCTCGATACAATCATGTCGCGGATTACTCTTCCTGGATCTATTTTTCTAGGTTTAATTACAATATTACCTGCTTTTGCTATGGTACTTGGAGTAAACTCACAGTTTGCTCATTTTTTCGGAGGAACCTCTTTGTTAATCCTGGTGGGTGTTATTCTTGATACCCTTCAACAGATTGAAAGTCATCTTTTGATGCGTCATTACGACGGCCTTTTAAAGTCCGGCAGAATTAAAGGACGTTCAGGGGTGTAAAGGACAATTCCTGATGTACAGTTATTTTGGTTGCACTTATAATTGATAATTTGTAAATTAACCGAAATTTGACTGTTACAGATAACAAGAAGATATATTAACAATATACTAAGAGTTGTACAAAATACATGGCAAAGCAAGCCTTTATAGAACAAGACGGAACAATTATTGAAGCATTGTCAAATGCGATGTTCAGGGTAGAATTGCAAAATGGTCATGTGATTACCGCCCATATATCAGGGAAGATGCGTATGCATTATATTAAAATCCTGCCGGGCGATAAAGTCAAAGTTGAAATGTCTCCCTATGATTTGACCAAGGGAAGAATATCTTTTAGATACAAAAATTAAAACGATATAAAATGAAAGTAAGGGCATCGATAAAAAAGCGCAGCGCGGAGTGTAAAATAGTCAGTCGTAAGGGCCGGCTCTATGTTATCAACAAAAAAAACCCGAAATTTAAGCAGCGTCAGGGATAATATGTTAATTTTGTAACGATTTATTAATTTAAACTAGAATATGGCTCGTATAGTTGGTGTTGACATACCAAATAATAAAAGAGGCGAAATTGCCTTAACTTATATCTATGGGATCGGGCGAAGCCGTTCGCAGAAGATCCTGGAGATGGCTGGCGTTGATAAGGACATCAAAGTAAGTGATTGGAATGATGATCAGTTCGGTGCTGTCCGTAAAGTAATCACCGATAATTATAAAGTGGAAGGTGAATTGCGCTCAGAATTTCAAATGAGCATAAAGAGATTGATGGATATTGGCTGTTACCGTGGAATCCGTCATCGTCTTGGTTTGCCTGTTCGTGGTCAGAGTACCAAGAATAATGCCAGGACACGAAAAGGAAGAAAGAAAACAGTAGCAAATAAGAAGAAAGCCACTAAATAATTTATAATCAGCAATGGCAAAAAAGACTGGAGTTTCGAAAAAGAGAGTTGTAAATATTGAACCTGTCGGACAGGCTCATGTATCATCTTCTTTTAATAATATCATCATTTCGATGACTAACAACAATGGAGAGGTTATCTCTTGGTCATCTGCGGGAAAAAAGGGATTCAGGGGATCAAAGAAAAACACTCCTTATGCTGCTCAGACAGCATCCGAAGAATGTGCAAAAACAGCCTTTGATCTTGGATTAAGAAAAGTTAAAGTTTATGTAAAAGGTCCGGGAAACGGGCGTGAATCCGCTATCCGTGCGATTGCAAATGTGGGAATTCAGGTTACTGAAATTGTCGACGTTACACCGCTTCCTCACAATGGTTGTCGTCCACCCAAACGTCGTCGTGTATAATTTAATTGGTAACTTTAAAGAATAAAACAGAATGGCAAAATATATAGGTTCTAAATCAAAGATAGCAAGGAAATTTGGTGAGCCCATTTTTGGACCGGACAAAGCATTTGAGCATAAAAATTATCCTCCGGGAATGCATGGAAACAGCAAACGGAGAAAGAAAGTTTCAGAATACGGAACTCAGCTTAAAGAAAAGCAAAAAGCAAAATATATGTACGGTATCCTTGAAAGGCAATTCCGTAATATATTTGATAAAGCTCATTCGGCAAAAGGTATCACCGGTACAGTTTTATTGCAACTTCTTGAAAGTCGTCTGGATAATATAGTTTATCGACTGGGAGTAGCTCCTAGCCGTGCTGCCGCTCGTCAGCTGGTTTCACATAAACATATTTTGGTTAACGGAGAAGTGGTAAATATACCTTCTTTTACTGTTCGCCCGGGTGATGTTGTTGGGGTACGTGAAAAATCAAAATCACTGGTTGCAATAACCGACGCACTTAGTTCCAATCGTCATAATAAATTCGCATGGCTTGAATGGGACAGTGAGGCAAAAGCCGGAAAATTTTTAAACGTTCCTCCAAGGGAAGATATTCCTGAAAACATTAAGGAACAACTAATAGTCGAATTGTATTCGAAATCATAATAAATTTAGCTTTATGGCAATTTTAGCTTTCCAAAAGCCGGATAAGGTGATAATGATTGAATCAGACGATAAGGTCGGTAAATTTGAATTCCGTCCTTTAGAGCCTGGTTATGGCATTACGATAGGTAATGCTCTGCGAAGAATCTTATTATCATCTTTGGAAGGATATGCGATTACAACAATAAAAATTGAAGGAGTTGAGCATGAATTCTCAACAATTCCTGGTGTCATTGAGGATGTGACCGACATGATTCTTAATCTGAAACAGATTCGCTTTAAAAAAGTGGTGGACGATTTCGATAGCGAAAAAGTTTCGGTAACTCTGTTTGGACAAGACCAGTTCAGAGCAGGTGACATTAACAATTTCATCACTGGTTTCCGCGTACTAAACCCTGAGCTGGTTATTTGTAACATGGAACCAGAGGTAAAACTTCAGATTGAGCTTGCTATCGAAAAAGGGCGTGGATATGTCCCTGGTGTCGAAAATAAACCGGCTGAAGAGGAATTTGGTCTTATTCCGATTGATTCTATCTTTACACCCATCAAGAACGTAAAGTATTCAATCGAAAACTATCGTGTTGAGCAAAAAACAGACTATGAGAAACTCATACTTGAGATATCAACCGATGGTTCTATTCATCCAAAAGATGCATTAAAAGAAGCTGCAAAAATATTGATTTATCATTTTATGCTTTTCTCTGATGAAAAGATTACGCTCGATTCAGATGAGAAATTCGCTAATGAAGAATTCGATGAAGAGATTCTTCATATGCGTCAGCTTCTGAAGAACAAGTTGGTCGATCTTGATCTTTCCGTTAGAGCACTTAATTGCCTTAAAGCAGCCGATGTGGAAACTCTTGGTGAGCTTGTAGCATATAACCGAAACGATTTATTGAAATTCCGCAATTTCGGTAAGAAGTCATTAACAGAGCTTGATGAATTACTGGAGAACCTCGGGGTTAGTTTCGGAATGGATATCAGTAAATATAAATTAGACAAGGACTAATACAAATGAGACATAAAAAAAGTTTTAACCATTTAGGAAGGACAAGCTCGCATCGGAAAGCCATGCTTTCAAATATGGCTAATTCCCTTCTTTTGCATAAAAGAATTACTACAACGCTTGCCAAAGCCAAAGAATTGCGTCAAGTGGTTGAACCAATAATTACCCGTGCAAAAAGTGATACAACACAAAACAGGCGTGAGGTTTTCAGCATATTGCAAAGCAAGGAAGTAGTTGCAGAGTTATTTAGAGATATTTCACAAAAGATAGCAGCCAGGCCGGGAGGTTATACCCGAATCCTGAAAACTGGCAATCGTCTTGGTGATAACGCGGAAATGTGTATCATTGAGTTGGTTGATTACAATGAAAACATGCTTGGTACTGGAAAGAAAGAAGCTGGTAAAAAGCGTCGTTCACGTAGCAAAGCAAAGAAAACTGATGTTGAAGCTAAATCTTCAGAGAAAGCTGAAGATTCTGTTGAAACAAATGTTGAAGTTCAGGAATAACAATTAGGTTTCAATTATATTTAAGGGTAGCTTTTAGCTACCCTTTTTTTCTGTTTAATTTCCTAAATTTTTTGTAAATTCATTGTTTAATTGTATTAGTTATATTTAATGAAATATATGAAACTATCTATATAAATGTTATATTTGGCCAATTAATTAAACTGATATGGATTACATCAAGAAAAAACTGCTCGAAAAAGGCGAGAAAGAAAGAGCTATTGTAAAACGCCTTATCACGGAATTCGGCAATGTAGATGTAGAATCTGTCAATATTGATCAGATTTTAACAGGAATGAAAGGAATGACTAGCCTGCTCACAGTTACTTCCAAATTGGATCCATCAAGTGGAATCAGGTACCGTGGATATTCCATCCCGGAGCTTAATGATTTACTACCTAAGATTGACCCGACAGGGGAGTCTCTTCCTGAAGGATTATTCTATCTGATGTTATTAGGTGAGATTCCCACTCTTGATGATGCAATGTATTTAAGCCGGGAATGGCTAAACAGAAGCCACGTTCCATATCATGTGATCAAAGTCATAGAGGCAATGCCGATTACCAGTAAACCTATGACACAATTCAGTACCGGCATCATTTCTATGGCTACAGATTCCATTTTTCAGAAAGCGCACAGAAAAGGTTTAAATAAAAACGATTATTGGGATACAACCTATGAAGATGTTATGAATCTTATTGCCAGGCTGCCGGTAATTGCTGCTTATATTTACCGTCGAAGCTTCAAAGATGGTAGTTTTATTGAACCTGACAGGAATCTTGATTGGGCGGCTAATTTTGCCCATATGATGGGGTACGACAGCGAGGAAATATATCGTCTGTTCAGAATGTACTTATGTATCCATGCCGATCATGAGGGGGGAAACGTTTCTGCTCATGCTACGCACCTCGTAGGTTCAGCTTTAAGTAACCCGTATTATTCCTATGCTGCCGGTATGCTTGGATTGGCTGGCCCTTTACATGGTTATGCCAACCAGGAAGTGATGTACTGGATTTCTGAAATGCTGAAGGAAATAGGAGATGGCAGTGATGAAAAAGTTATCCGTGAGAAAATCACAGCTTATGTGCATCGCACTATCTCTGAAGGGAAAGTAATACCAGGCTATGGTCATGCCGTTCTCAGGGTGACTGATCCAAGGTTTACCGCCCAACAGGTTTTTGCCACAAAATACATCAATGACGATCATCTGATTAACATTGTCAACATGCTTTACGAAATTGTTCCCCCTATCCTGAAATCTCTCGGGAAAGTTAAAAACCCATGGCCTAATGTTGACGCTTTTTCAGGAGCACTTCTGCATCATTATGGTATCAGTGAATATTTCTTTTATACTGTCATGTTTGGAGTAAGTCGGGCATTAGGAGTGCTGGCACAGCTGGTTTGGGATCGCATGTATAATTTGCCAATTGAACGGCCATCCTCTGAAACTCTTGAATGGTTTCAACAGAAAGCAGGTATATAAGTAATATGAATGTATAGATGTCGGTTTGTTTCTGTCTTACCAGGTCTATGTTGTCTGTACACTAATAGTACACTATAAGTGCACCATTGAATTGTAGATGGTAACTCTTTATAATGAATGACATTTAACTTTTCGTATTACTTAATCCAAAACTTTTCATATTAATATAGACGTGGGGGATAAAAAATCCCCTATTTTTATTCCCAAAATTCTTTTATGTCATACAAGGGTTTAGCAGACTTCATCAGCATTCTTGAGAAAAGGGGGGAATTGGTAAGGGTTACCCATCCGGTAAGCACTGAACTTGAGATTACTGAAATAGTGGACCGGATTTCAAAAAACCACCAGGGGGGGAAAGCCCTTCTTTTTGAAAATAATGGCACCCAATTCCCTTTGCTCATCAATGCTTTCGGTTCTAAAAACAGGATGGCCTTGTCTTTGGGATGTGAAGACATTGATCAGATTGGCAGTAAAATTGAACTTTTGTTTAAAGATCTTTCTGAACCCAAATATACCTTCTACGATAAATTGAAGACCTTGCCCTTGTTATCGCGTATTTCCTCCTGGATGCCTAAGCAGAAGGGGGGGAGAGGGGAATGTCAGGAAATAATAATGAAAAATCCTGATTTATCTAAATTACCTATTTTGAAATGCTGGCCTGCTGATGGAGGACCTTTTATTACATTGCCTTGCGTCGTTACCCGGGATCCCGAAACAGGAATACGTAATGTTGGAATGTACCGGATGCAGATTTTTGATAAAGAGACTACAGGGATGCATTGGCACCAACATAAAACGGGTGCTCGCCATTATAACGGTTATAAGAAAGCCGGGGAAATCATGCCAGTCTCTGTCGTTCTTGGAGGTGATCCCGCTTACACCTATGCTGCCACTGCTCCTCTGCCTGATAATGTTGATGAGTACATGCTGGCGGGCTTTTTAAGGAATAAAAAAGTGGAATTGGTAAAATGTATTACTAATGATCTTGAAGTCCCGTCAGAAGCTGATTTCGTCATTGAAGGATATGTTGATCCGCAGGAAGAACTTGTTTGGGAAGGTCCATTCGGGGATCATACCGGATTTTATTCTCTTGCTGATTGGTATCCTAAATTCCATGTCATCTGCATCACACACCGTAAGAAGGCGGTCTATCCTGCTACGATTGTTGGAATTCCACCTCAGGAGGACGCCTGGATCGGAAAAGCAACTGAAAGAATTTTTCTGGCACCAATGAAAATATCCATGATTCCAGAGCTATGGGATATGGATCTTCCTCCAGCTGGGGTAGCACATAATCTTACAATAGCCGCTATCGAAAATTCTTATCCAGGCCAGGCAGAGAAAGTAATGAATGCTATGTGGGGGGCCGGTCAGATGATGTTCAATAAAATCATGATCGTAACTAACAGGGACAGCCACATTCATGATTACGAAAGTCTGGCATTGCAGATATCACAAACTGTTGATCCAATAAATGATATATTCTTTTCTAGGGGGCCTATGGACGTGCTCGATCATTCCTCCTCAGTTTTTGCCTATGGATCCAAAATAGGGATCGATGCCACTGCAAAAGAAGAATCTAATTCTCAGCATTCAGATTTTTCTTATAATATTGACTCTTTAGAGAAGAGAACAGCTTGTATTCATGGGGTAGTTAAGATTAATACTGCATTGCTCAAAAAAGGAATATCTATTCTGGTAATAGGGATTGAAAAACATGAAAAACAGTATTTCAAAGAACTCGTTCAAAACCTTCTCCTCATTGAAGAGATTTTCAGGATAAAATTTATCCTCTTAACAGATTATGAACTTGGAATTGAGGATACGGGGGCCGTATGCTGGTATTCTTCGGGAAATATCGATCCCAAAAGGGATTGTCTGATCGTTGCTCCCAGCCATCCGGATGAAGTCTCCCATCTCTTTATCAATGGTACCCGTAAAACTGCTGAATTTGACGGATTCTCCAGGGATTGGCCTAATCCTGTCTTGTCATCCCGTCCTACCATTGAAAAAATTAACCGGATATGGCCTGAGCTGGGTATCGGAGAATTCATCCCCTCTCCTTCATTAAAGTTTATGGATCTGAAAAGAGGAGATCAGGCAGTAGCCCTTGAATCTTGATTTAGATGGTATTTTCAATTCTATTAAGACTCCTTTATCATTGCAGTTTTTCCGCCTTCTGATTATTAATTGACGAAATGTGATTCCGGCAATTTAAATATTATTTCGCGTTAACTTTTTCTTGGAATCAAATTAAACTTTTACTTATTTTGTATAATTGAAAAATGGAATCATTATAAAAATAAAAGTATTATCAAATTTCTTTTTTAACCCGCCGGATCATTAACCCGGCATAACAAATCACTATGAAAAGTCTTAAAGGATCGAAAACAGAACAGAATCTCCTGAAAGCATTTGCAGGAGAATCACAGGCCCGGATGCGTTATGATTATTTTGCAAAACAAGCCAGAAAAGAAGGCCTGGAACAGATTGCGGCTCTCTTTGAAGAGACCTCCATGAACGAACGTTCCCATGCCAAACAATTTTTCGGATTTCTTGAAGGAGGCCCTGTTGAAATCACAGCCACTTACCCCGCAGGTATGATCGGTACAACTCTCGAAAACCTGAAAGCAGCAGCTGAAGGTGAAATGGAAGAATGCAGTGAATTATATCCCGCATTTGCTGCCATTGCAGAGGAAGAGGGTTACAAGGAGGTAGCGGTTGCTTTCAAACTCATTGCTAAAATTGAGAATGCCCATGCGGCAAGGTACTCTAAATTATACAAGAATCTCGAGGAAGGTAAGGTATTTGAAAAGGATGGAAAAGTTACCTGGAAATGCCGCGTTTGTGGTTATCTCCATGAAGGTGCCAAAGCTCCTTTAAACTGTCCGGTTTGCAGACATCCGCAGGCTTACTTTGAGATGCAGGAAGCAAATTACTAGGCTTAGTCTTTCCAAATCCGATAAAAGTTTCACTGAATAAGAATAGCTGCCCAAAGGCAGCTATTCTTATTTTATATATGCGAATTAAGAGTTGAAAATATCATCTTCGATAACCTAATCTTTTAAAAAACACCTTAGTAGAGGGGATTGATTTTACCATTCCTCCAACCTGATTACCTGATTTATTTTGAGTAATTAGGTCGATTTTCCTCTCTCGATCATTATTAGTGTGCTCTTCCAGGTACTAACTTGTCCATTGTTTTGATCATGCTGTTTTTGAAAACCTAATCTATCGAAAAACACCTCAGAGAGGAATTGATTCTACCCCTCCACCGACCTAATTACCTGATTAAATTAGGTAATTAGGTGAATTTTTCTTTACCGGTCATTTCTGAGGTGTTTTCGACAGATTAGGTTATCCATTTCTTAAATTGAACGTTTAATGAAAAAAGCTTTATATATAATTGGCTACAATATAAAGTCAACTTTCCAGGTTTCATTATTTTTCAACTCTTAATTCGCATTATATATAAAATCTGTCTTCTATTCCGCTTTCGGATAACCCTTCAGTACTTCAAGATTTCTGGCAATTTCTTCATCAGGAAGCTCATAATCTGATAATTGTCCACTAAGATATTTGTCATATCCAACTAAATCCATCAAACCATGACCGGAGAGATTAAACACGATCGTTTTTTCTTTTCCTTCTTCTTTCGCTTTCTTTGCTTCGCGTATGGCGGCCGCAATGGCATGAGTCGATTCCGGAGCGGGAATAATGCCTTCGGTCTTGGAAAAGAGAATTCCTGATTCAAAACATTCTGACTGGTGAATTGCCACAGGATTGATGTAACCTTCTTTAACCGCTGCGCTTACCAAAGGTGACATTCCGTGATAACGAAGTCCTCCTGCGTGAATGGGAGCAGGAACAAATTTATGTCCAAGGCTGTACATTGGCATAAGAGGGGTCATTTGTGCAATGTCACCGTTGTCATATACAAAGGAACCCTTTGTAAGACTGGGACAGGAGTATGGTTCAGCTGCAATAACTTCAATTTCAGCTCCATGAATTTTATCCAATATGAACGGGAAGGCTAAACCTGCGAAGTTGCTTCCCCCTCCGGCACAGCCTATCACTACATCCGGGTTCTTAATCCCCACTTTGGCCAGCTGTTTCTTGGTTTCAAGCCCGATAATGGTCTGATGAAGCATAACATGGTTTAATACCGATCCAAGTGCATATCTTGTCTGCCCGGTGGGATCACTGACGGCAGCTTCAACAGCTTCTGAAATTGCGATGCCAAGGCTTCCGGGCGTGTCGGGGTCTGATGCAAGAATGGCACGTCCGGCGGCTGTCTGTGTACTCGGGCTTGAAATACAGCTTCCTCCCCAGGTGTTCATCAGCATCTGTCGGAAAGGTTTTTGTTCAAAGCTGACGCGAACCATAAAAACTTTGCATTCGATTCCACCGATCAGGGCGCAAGCAAACGATAGGGCGCTTCCCCACTGCCCGGCGCCGGTTTCGGTAGTAAGTCTTTTAATCCCGAACTGTTTGTTGTACCAAGCCTGAGGTATGGCGGTATTCGGTTTGTGACTTCCAGCCGGAGAAACACTTTCATTCTTGTAGAATATCTTGGCCGGGGTTCCAAGAGCTTTTTCCAATGCGTATGCTCTGATCAACGGACTTGGACGCCAAATCTTAAGCATTCCCTGAATTTCCTCGGGAATATTTATCCATCGGTCCGTGCTGACTTCCTGTTCGATCAGGTTCATGGGAAATACCGGTGCAAGCATTTCTGCGGTTACTGGCTTCCCATTGGGGCCAAGAGGCGGCAGCATCTTTACATCAGCGGCAAGATTATACCATTGTTTTGGCATTTCCGATTCTTCGAGATAAATTTTTTTCTGCTCCATGATTTTGTGTCTGTTGTTGATTAAAACGATACATTATTAAATTAAAAAAGGATATGCTGTGTAAACAGTCATATCCTTTTGATATCTTATGATTTAATTACAGGTATGGTGTTTACGCCTCTTTATGCAAGCTGCGCCACCGCCAATAACAACCTCCGTAATTAAATTCTCTATTCATTTCATTAATTTGTCTGGCAAAAATAACAATATCTAAGAATTTCCAAACAACCTGAATAAAAAATTATTAAACCCTTCTGATGTTGTTGCTCGTTATTTCAGTTACTCGACTGGCAGTGAGGTTACAAGTAAAACCGCTGCCCTCGCTTCGTCAGGTTTGCTTGCTGAATTTGAGAAAACGAGTAGAGGGTATCTTTCGAACACCCTCTACCTTCATTTCTCACGATTTTATCTTAACCTGGATTTCCGTTAAATAATATTATTCAACCTCTGTTTCTTTGGAATGAGTCAGAATTGAATAAGTAACCGGCATCACCTCTTTATAAACAGCCAATACACTGCAATATTTTTCCTGTGAAAGGTTGATCGCTTTTTCAAGCTTTTCGTACGGAAGATCCTCTCCCCAAAATTCATAGTTGATGTGCATTTTAATATACCTTTTGGGCATTTCTTCCGACTCGGTACCATCGACTTTCACGTTGAAATGATCCACCTTAACTCTCATCTTCTCCAAAATTGAAACCACATCCATCCCTGTGCATCCGGCCAATGCGATCAGCATTAATGGCTTTGGACGAATTCCCAGATTTCTGCCGCCGGTGTTTTCCGAAGAATCCAGCATCAGTTTATGTCCCTCCGAATCGGCTTCGAAAGCCATCCCGTCTTTCCAGGTAATCGAAATTTCATTGTTCATCATTCAACCCTTTTAGTTGATTGAAACATTCAAAACATCGTTAATTGCTGATTTAAATGAATTTTTCGGAAGCGCTCCTGCTGCCATCTGTGGTTTTCCGTCTAAGGGAATAAACAGTATGGACGGGATGCTCTGTATTCCGAAAACTGCTGAAAGCTCCTGTTGTTCGTCTGTATTTACCTTGAAGATGGTAAGTTTGTCACCGTATTCATTCTGCAGTTCTTCCAAAATAGGAGCTACCATTTTGCACGGTCCGCACCAGTCAGCATAAAAATCGACGATTGCCGGTACTTTACCTTCAAATTTCCATTCATTATTCTTTTCGTAATCAAATACCTTCTCTTTGAAGGTGTCTTTTGTTAAATGTTCTAATGCCATATGATCAAAGTTTAAAATAGTTTCCTTTTTATTAATTGCCACTAACAATATTTGTGACACAAAAGTAATAGGAATAAATATAAAAAACAAATGTTTAGGCGAAATAATTGTCAATATCAACAAATGCGGATAAAAACATTTATTTTTTGTAATTTTGACAAAACCTTTCATCATGGATGTAACGTCAGGAATAATGGGTATTATTTATCAGATGAAAAAGAAATGTGCCCATATCGATCAGAAATTAATGGATGAATTGAACATCACTCAATCGGAGCTGCTTTTCTTTTCATCCGTAGATGATTGCAATGGGATCAGCAGCAACGAACTTTCCCGCACCATGAGTTTGTCGCCTTCCAGAGTAAGCAGGGTAGTGGACAAGCTTGTGATCAATGGTTATCTTGACCGTAACATTGATTCTCTTGACCGCGGGCGATTACCCTGTGCCTGACTTCCAAAGGAAAGGAAATAAAGAAAAGAATTGATTCGGAACGCCTGCAATGTGAAAAACAGGTGCTCAATGTGCTGCCTAATGAAGAGGTGGATAAATTTCGTGAGATTATAGATAAGATCATCAAAGCTATTTGAGAAAATTATTCTTTAGCCTTACGAAAAGCTGAGAGAAAGTGTCCATGCTTTTTTTTCTTACCTGAATTTTCTTCCCCCATCAGAAATCCGTATACCTCCGTTTTGGGAGACAGCTCTAAAATTTTCTTCAGCATAGCAGACATTGGAATAAAGAGAATCATACCGATGATCCCCCATATTGTACCGCCAATAATAAGAGCAAGTAAAGAAGTAAGAGGATTAATGCTCACATTGGATCCCACGATTTTGGGAGTTAAAAAATGACCTTCTATGGATTGATTTATAGTGAAACAGATGAGTACGCCAACCGGGTACCATAAACTATCTTTCGTCAAAAGTGCGAAAGTAATGGGGAGAATAGAACCTATCAGGGGGCCAATGTAAGGAACCACGTTAAGTATGGCCGCGAAGATGGCAAAGAATATGGCGTGCTTGATACCCAATATCATCAGTCCGATTGCATTGAGTGCGGCCAGGATGGCCATTACCTTTAACATGCCCAATATATAATGCTGAATAACCTTTCTGAGATCTGTCACCACGTTCACCACTTTTTCAGAGGGTTCATTTTTGAATAACAGGATAATAAACCTGGTAAAATGATCGCGGTAAAGCAGGAACATGAATATATAAACCGGAATCAGTATAAAAAGGCTCAACCTTCCAAGGGTGCTGAAGGCAACTCCAAATATTTTGCCTGCGTTTGATTTGACGTAGGTAAGCAACTGATCGTTTAAATTTTCAATATTCAAGGCATTTTGAACGCCAAAAATCTGATTTATCGTTGTTTGAAGCTGAGTGGATATCTCGTTAAATCTTTGCTGAATACCTGTTAAATCTTCCGTGAAATTGCTGATCTGGATCCCAAAGAAAAAACCAATAGTTCCCAGGAACAGGATAAAAATCAGAAGTGAAAAAGTAATGGCCAACACACGGGGAATTTTTAATCCCTCTAATCTGTGTACCAGGGGAACCTGCAGCATCGCCAGGAATCCCGCTATCATTAGCGGAACAACAAGATTCTGGGCATAAATCATTAATAAAAGTATTCCTGCTATGACCAAAAAAGTCATTGCTGTATTATGTACACGGCCGTTTTCCATTACAAGTATTTTAGACGAGATTGTAATAAAATTAAAATAAAGATAAATAAAAAAATGAAATTCAGAGATTTCATTTTTCTATTTTGTCTCATTAGTGACCGGGTAAAATTCTGATAGATTAAGATGACGCCTTGCTGATGTGCTGAATGCATTGCGCATCACTCTCATAGCTCATCACTCACATCTTTTCTCACGTTCATCGTATCAGAGATTTTCTTCAGCAATTTAATTATCCACGAAATCCCTGAATAATCTCCTATGGTTGGGATAAGCCTGACCACTACTTCGTAAATGGCAATCAGCGCCCCTGCGGCAACCTTAAATATCCCCGGCTCCGAAGGCAGAACGGTGGTGGTATCGCTGTTGATATTGACCATGCACCCTGCAAAAAAGAGCAGGAAAGTCAGAATGGCAATGAGATATAATTTGAATGTTTTCATTTTTATAAATTTCACGAATTTGTTACGAATTTTCACGAACGGTTTTTACAATTTTGTTCTTCGAGTAACACGAAATCGGGGACAAATTTTCATCAATGCGTTCGTGAAAATTCGTCCTCAATTCGTGAAATTCGCTCACCACAGCCAACCAAAGCGCAGCCAAACTTATACCACAGTCACTGCACCAGAGAACCTTGACTGCTCGCTACATCATCGCCCTTTTCATCGATAAAGGCAAGATAGGTCTGCACGGTATCTCCCGCCCAGCTGTCGGGCACTGTTACAGTTTGGGTTCCTACCGACCTTTCGGCAAGCTGGTTGACGGTTACCGCCTGGTGCTTGACAGGGTTGTAGATCACCAGCAAGGTTTTATCCGTTGCTGCGGCCCCTACCTCGTCCGAATTATCGTCCCAGGTGAAAACCACCGTTCCGGCTGCTCCGGGTGCGGCTGCTGCATTGAGGGCTGCGGGCAGTGATCCGCGGCTGACCAGTACATTGGTATAGTCAATGGTTTGCGCCGGATACAACCCTGCAATCGCGTTACGGATATTATACCCCATGGCGGCATTGATCCCGGTCTTTTTGACCGCATAATTCTTGAACCCCGTTTTGAGGAATTCAGCCAATGGCTGCAAAAATCCCATCGTCAGACTAAATTTCTGACGTTGAGTCAGCTGCCCTTCAGTTTGCGGATTGGACACACTCTGGGCAATCCCTCGCATGGTGGAAATTCCTTTCCAGGAACTACCGATTACACTTCCTACTTTTCCTGAGAATCCTCCGAGGATCCCCTGTTTAATTGTTCCCATTTGCTTTAAATTTAGTTTGTTCTTGTTACTTTAAAATTTCACGAATTGAAGACGAATTAACACGAAGGTTTTTTTCACAGCCTGCCGTCTAAAGTCAAAAGCCATTCGTAATTCGTAATCCCTAATTCCTTCATTCCTAATTCCTAATTCGTAATTCTTTCGGTCCCTGGCGTGAGCATCGACTAAGCCTTGATACGAACTTGGTACGACGCAAACACGACCCGTTCCCCGATTAGTATAAAGGTATCAAGAAGGGTGCTAATGAGCTAATAAACAGATTTGTATACGCTTAAATACGGGGAAATACGGAATAGATGAGGGGCCAATTTGAAAATGTGGCAATTTGAAAATGAGAAAGTCTGAAAACAGGCGGGCATGCCGAAATTGGGTGAATTTTCAAATTTTCAAAATAAAACTCCCTCTCCTGGATACTGATCCGCGGGAGAGGGAGAAAGTTTTAGTTTAAGAAAAGGCTATTTCGTGCTGTAATTTTTTTCGAGGTATGCCTTAAGATCCCCCGTTTTGTACAACACTCTCTTACCAACTCTTAAAAATGGCAACTCTCCTGCCTTTCGAAGCCTCAAGAGCACGCTCGGGCAGCGGTGCATAATGGCACAGGCGGTGTCTTCGTTGACATAATTGCCTGATAGCTCGTGGGAAGGTGATTGGGCAAACGCATCCAGCAGGATATCAACTTTACCCGACACGTCTGTGACTTTGTCCCCCAGACGGTTAACAGCTTTGACGATTTCAAATATTTCTTCCATTTTTTTCGATTTACAGTATCTATGAAGCGAACACAAATGAGAATGAACGTTTGCGACCGTAGGGGCGACCCTTGCCCCCGCCCTGATATTATTCAGGGCGGGGGCAAGCCCGGCCCCGACATTGCACGTCTTTAATCGGTCAGCGTTATTGCATAGCTTCCCCTGTTCAGCCAAATATAGCCGCTGGGTGAAACATTCATTTTAAACTTGTATTTGAGCGCTTTTAAGAGCACTTCGGGACTAAACCTGCCCATGCAGGTGACTGCATTTTTAGTGACTTCGCAGTTGTAAAAAGAGTCGCTGCCGAAGATTTGGATCAGTAATTGAAGACGAACGAAATTGTTTTTCATGGTATGAATTTTTCATTGGTGCGAATTTTCATTGGCTACCGCGCGATTGTATCGCGTGGGGTTTACAGAGCCACACGATACAATCGTGCGGCAGCTGGGGCGAATTTTCACGAATTGGTTACGAATTGTCACGAATGCTGCCATCGACGGGGCTTATTGTGCACCCATTAACCATTATCAATTATCCATTATCCATTATCCATTATCCATTCATGCACCCAGTCATCGGCCGCCTGACCTTCATAATCAATGTAATCAGGATCGAAATCGGCGAGAGGGGCTTTGTGATAACAATCACGGCAGAGTGCCCACGTTTCGAATCTTTTTTTGTTCTCAAAGCGAAAGAAATTTTCACTTTCACAACGGGGACAATGGTAAGTTTTAATGCTCATTTAATTCCTGGATTTGTTTCCTAAAAAATTGATTTAGTCAATATCCGATACTGTTTCACAGGAAACAACAAAATGAGTATAATATCATATAAACCAATCTGTTACATAAATCAAAGAAAACGTTTAGGAAACAAATCCTCTTTATGATAAATTATCAATTTGTTTCCTGTTTGTTGAATTTTTGTTTCCTCATACTGTATATAATTAATTGATTATTATTATATTATATATAAATATTTGTTGAATTTTTTGTTTCTGAAAAAGTATCAGGCCCTATCCATAATCTTAGAGACAGTGGAACGCTGAACGTTGCACATCTCTGCAATCGTGTGTCTTTTTATGCCTGCCCCTTCTATGATTAAGAGTTCATCACGGTAGTTCGAAAGACTGTACTTTCTTCCTGTTTTTGGCTGCATCGTATTTAGCGGCAACTGCACATCCGTCAGCGACATCAGCGATTCGTAGGTGAAGCCTGTACCCACCACCGGATGATCGCCAAGGGTAAAAACAGGGACTGTAACATTGTAAACTTCCCTGTGTTTGGTTTTTGCATGGCAGAGAAAATACTTGCCATCCCGTGTTTGATCAAGATAAAACATCTCTTTAAAGAAGTTGCCGATCATCGAACTGCCGTAAAATGAATTCTGCTGAACGGCTACACTGGAATTGAATTTCACGGTGTGGGCGATGATCACGATCGCTGCGCCGGTTTGGATCCTCATGCGATTGAGGAATTCAATGAAACGGGTTACCTCCTCTGCCTTCAGAAGATCGGGCAGCAGTTTCGAGATATTATCGATGATAATCAGCTCGGCCTTTTTCTCGGTGGCTACATCGAGGGAAGGATTTAGGTAAATTAAAGGAATTTTTTTGTTAAGCTGCTCCCGGTAGATTATACCAGGCTTTTGTTGGTGACTAACAGTTCGTCCAACTGATCATAACAGATCGTGATCCCCTCTTCGAAACCCATGTCAATTAATTTCTGCACATCCTCTTCGGTTGGATAGTTCATTTTAAACTCAACCAGTATACCATCGCCTGTTTGTGTGAACGACATTTGTCCCCTGGCAACAGGAAGATCACGGTTAACATTTCCTTTTTCGTCACAAAAGGCGTCTTCCATTTCAATAATTTTTCGATCGTCGATAGCATTATAGTTCATACATGCCCAGTGCTTCTCGTTTTCAGGGCCTACCATCGCATAAAGCCACTGCCCCCTAACCGTGAATTTCATGTTTTTGGTTTCACATCTCCACGGAGCAGGTCCCCACCACTGGTCTAAAATTTGGCTATTGGTGAATGCTTTCCAAACATTTTCAAGAGGAGCATCAAATTTCCTCGATACAAGAATTGATTTTTCTTTTAAATCCTTGATAACCTTTGTTTTATCTGTACTATTCATTATTCCTGATTTTTTGTTATAGTATTCAACAGATAAAAATCAAAAAAGATCAGGTAAAACAAAGTTCTACAGACTGAAGTTGTATTCGTGTTTAGTTGGAATAATCGAATAGCAACCCATTCCGGATTAGAACAATCCCCTCGTGTTTTTCGTATGAAAAGAGATTAAAAGTCTGATAATTGTGCTGTAGCATCGTGAACAATAATAAAAAGAACTGTATGAGAAAAATAATTTCATTTATGCATGTATCGCTTGACGGTTTTGTGGCAGGATTGAACGGAGAAATGGACTGGATTAAGGTAGATGAGGAGATCTTTGATTATGTCGGTAAGCGGATCAGCGAAGGTGACACTGCATTGTATGGACGGGTAACTTACCAGATGATGGAAAATTACTGGCCTACCGCGGGAGACAAGCCGACAGCGACTAGGCACGACATTGAACATTCAAAGTGGTATGCCAACGTTCATAAAGTTGTTTTGTCAAAGACAATGAAAGAGGCGGGTTTGACTAACGCAGAAATTATCAGCAACAACCTTTCAGATAGAATAAATAAAATAAAACAACAGGCAGATGGAGAGATCCTGCTTTTTGGCAGTCCGACAGCAACACACTCACTTATTCAACTGAACTTAATCGACGGCTACTGGCTGTTTGTTAATCCGATTATTCTTGGACGAGGCATTCCTTTGTTTGCAGATATCAAAGACCAAATAAAACTAAAACTATTGGATACCAGACAATTTACTGTCGGGGTAACTGAACTGAATTACATGGTAGACAGATCATAACAAATCCAATCCTTCCGCGGATTTAATAAGACACGACTTGCCATTCAGTATTGAACAAAAGCACTGATCACAGATCAGCGCTAGCGAAGGAACAATTACTAATCCTATCTCTACTTTCGTTATCTTGTTCTTATTTTGCTGATTTGATCGATAATGGTGGCTA